>NZ_JCALCY010000006.1:0-355338 GCF_059812585.1 Mycobacterium sp. NGS48 | reverse complement strand
AACCAAGCGACAAGTTCCTATTACCAACGGTTGTGGCGAAAACTACTGTCCGGCTGCCGGTCATTACCGCGGGTGTCTCTTCTTTCGTGGCTGAGCGGAATTGACTGACGCCGTGCCGCCGCGGACCGCCGGCCGCGTAGGCGGGTCGCGGTCCTTCGGGAACCATGCGGTGTTCTTGCACTGAAGAACTGGACAAGGCTAGACGAGACGATGAGCTACATGCCCAACTGCCGGCCGGGCGAACACCACCACTCTCGACGCGAGATCGATCAGGCGATCGGCGTTCTCATGGCTGTCCGACGCTATTCGGCGGAGGAGGCGTTTGCCGAGATCGCAGCTGTCGTGCGGGCCACCGGGGTCGGCCTCGGAGGGGTGTCCCGGGCATTACTCGCCCGGGTCACCAGTGATGTCGATTCGGCCGCGGGCGAGGTGGCGGCCTACTGGGACGCGCTACTGCGATCGCCCGCTGGCCGCAGCAGTTGAATCCGGTGGGCAGCGGAACCCCCGCGTATGCGCTCAGCGCATCACGTCACAGAAGCTGTTTTGACAGACCCATCCGCGCAGGTGTCCAGCGGCGTTAACACCGTGCAGGCAAGCGGTTTTCAGCGAGTGGCATCGCCGCGCGTGGGTGCTGACTGCTGACGGCTGCCGTAGCGGCGGTGAAATTTCTCCACTTGTCCAGCGCTGTCAACGATTCGGCGCCCACCGGTCCAAAATGGATGTGAATCCGACGTCACGTCAACGACGACAAGTGGATAGGTGCGCAGCCCCTTGTGGCGATTCCCACTCAATTGTGCGCGAACTGGTAATAGTCGATCGGGTCAGAAACGTTGCGCCGGTAGTGGCATCTTGGAAGACCACTGGGTGGTAGTCGGGGTGAATATCAGGTTTCATCAACGATCTCCATTCTCGGCGTGGGGGGCGGCGGGTACATCGCCATCTGGACTGTTCAGGTCCGTACACGGGTCTTCGTGCCAGTCACCGAACGGATCGTCGTAGTGCATCCAGGCATCGGGGGAGGCGTACTCGTCGTCGGTGAGCAATGCGCCGTTCAGGCCGTCGCGAATTTCGTCCGCATCGGCTCCGCAAACCAAAATGGTCATTGCGGTGTGCCGGTCGCCGTGGCGGTCATCCCAGCCGAGCTCGCTCAGAGCACGGCGCTCGGCATCAACTCCGGACAGCTGAGATGTTGAGAGCGCGGCCAGCCACCTGCCGGCCGAACTGACCCGCAGCCCGCCGCCGGCAGACTCCAGCCACATCGCCTGGTCGGGTTGGCTGGCCAGCCAGAGCCGACCCCGGGTTCGAATCACGCCGTCGAGCAGCAAATCCAGAGTTTCATGCAGGCGTTGCGGATGAAAGGGACGCCGAGCATTGAACTCGACAAGGCTGACCGGCCCCCGAGGAGCCAGCGGCGGCTGCCCGGCCAACAGTGGACCATGTGGATCGTCGCTTCGGCCTTGTCGTGCATCGCGGTACAAGTTCTGCAGCGCTTCGTCGATGCCCTCGGCGCCAACTCGAATGTGCGCGCGGGGCGCCAGGCGGCGCAGCGCGGCGCCGAGCAACGGGTCGGCGCCGTTGAGCACAATCGCGTCAGCGAATTCGGCCTGTCCGACCACTACCTGGGCCACTGTGCGTCCGTCGTCGAGCAATGCATGACCAAGTGCTTGGCTTAGCCATACCGACGAATCGGCACACGTGACGACTGCGGCAATCGACACGTCCAACGCTGCAGGCCCGTCCACATATCCCGGTGCCACGCGCACCGGGACGTGGTTGATCGCCAAGCAGATCGGCTCGGGTTCCAGCCACGGCGCCAGGTGCACCACAACGCGGTCGACCTCGGTGCGGCGGTGTAGCTGACGCAGCAACACCAGCAAGTCGTTACGGATAGTGCATGACACGCAGCCGTGTGCGAGCTCGAGCCCACTCTCGGTGGTCGTCAACACGCCATGCCGCAACGTCACCATTGATCTGCGCACGACATGGCCGTCGAACCGATGTTCAACGACCAGCGTCCCCGAGGCGCGCAGCAACGTTCCCACGACGCGGTCGGTCTCCTGCTGGCCGGCGACCAGGATGACCGGCGTTCGCATTGGGCTCCTTATTGATAATCATTTTCATTTGGTCTCCTCGTACGGTACCGTCTCCCGCAGTGCTTGTCGAAAATCATTTTCAATAAGATGTCAAGGAGGTCCGCAGTGTCCGCTCGTTGCCAAGTGACCGGCCGGGAACCGGGATTCGGTAACGCCGTGTCGCATTCGCATCGCCGAACCCGTCGGCGCTGGTCACCGAATATCCAACGCAAGACTTACTACCTGCCCTCGGAAGACCGGAGGATCCGGCTGCGGGTCAGCGCCAAAGGGATCAAGGTCATCGACCGCGACGGCGTCGAAGCCGTCGTGGCACGGTTGCGCCGCGAAGGGCAGCGGATCTGATGGCGCGCAACGAGGTCCGTCCGATCGTCAAACTCCGTTCGACGGCAGACACCGGATACACCTATGTGACACGGAAGAACCGGCGCAACGATCCAGACCGGCTGGTTTTGCGTAAATACGATCCGGTGATCCGTCGGCACGTCGACTTTCGAGAGGAGCGGTGAGCGTGGCCAAGAAATCCAAGATCGTCGCGAACGAACGCCGGCGCGCGATCGTGGCCCGCTACGCGCAGCGCCGCGTGGAACTCAAAGAGATAATCCGCTCACCGTTGACCACCACGGAGCAACGAGCGGCGGCCCAGCGTGAGTTGGCGCGCCACCCCCGCGATGCCAGTCCAGTCCGGTTACGCAACCGCGACGCCGTCGACGGGCGGCCTCGCGGGCATTTGCGCAAATTCGGGTTGTCGAGGGTGCGTGTTCGTGCGCTGGCTCATGCGGGCCAATTGCCCGGCGTCCGGAAGGCCAGCTGGTAGTGCCCAGGGAATATCGGCGCGCTCGTCCTACCGCTCAGCCGGAAGCACGGCGCGCCAAGCAGAATCTTCTCGCTCGTCTCGGCCTCGAGGCCGTCGATTACAAAGACACCACCGCGCTGCGTGTGTTCATCTCAGACCGCGGCAAGATTCGCTCCCGGCAGGTCACAGGGCTGACCGTTCGGCAGCAACGTCAGGTCAGCGCCGCGATCAAGAACGCACGGGAGATGGCGTTGTTGCCGTATCCCGGACGGCCAGGAAGCGCTGATCAACCGGGACCTCAAGGAGGAACATAGGATTGGGTACGACATGCCTCGGCGCTGGCCTCGCCCAGATCTGTGAAAGCACTTCTCGTTGACGCCCCCGCGCCGCGGAACCGACCGCCCGTTTACCGTTGTTGTCTGCGCCGCCTGTGCGGTCGACCACCATCTGTCGGTCATCGACGAACTGCGTCCCGCAATCCGACGCTGCCCACACGCCATGCTCATTTCCGCCGCCTGCATGCTCGGCCCTGTCACATGTGCGTCGCGAGAGACTGGGTGCGGAATCATGGCTGTGATCCAGCCCTGCACGAAGGACCGCATCGCCAGCGGGCCCGCTCACTGGGTAGGTCCTATCACCGACCATGACGAGGCAGCCGCCGTGCGCGATTGGCTGGAGCTCGGTCAGTGGGAACACATACCCATGCCGCGGCAGCTGAATCGCCACCAGTGGTGGGCCCGCACTTCTGGCCGGACCAATTGAGTCAGCGAGAGCATTCGCGACCGAGTGGTCGAATTCGCCCGTGCTGAGTTCGGAGGCGGGGCGCCGATCGCGAATGGCGTGGCGCAGCTGGCTCTCGGCGGGCAAGGCGGCTTAACCGACGGCTAAGGCACCAGCACGATCGAGCCGACCGTTTTGCGCCCCTGCAGATCGCGGTGCGCTCGAGCGGCATCGGCTAGCGGATAGCGTTCGCTGACGGTCACGTTGATCGAGCCCGCGGCAATAGCGTCGAACAATTCGCCGGTGCGCCAAGCGAATTCCTCGCCAGTACGGGTGAAGTGGACTAGTGACGGCCGGGTCAGATATACCGAGCCGGCAGCGTTGAGTCGCTGCGGGTCAACCGGCGGGACCGGACCGCTGGCCGCGCCGAACAAAGCCAACGTCCCGCGCACCGCAAGACTGGCCAGGCTGGCGTCGAAGGTGCTGGCCCCGACACCGTCATACACGGCGGCGACACCGGCGCCGTCGGTCAAATCGCTTATCCACCTGGCGAATTCGTCGACGTCGTCACCGGGGTAGTCCAGTACCTCGGCAGCGCCGGCTTGCCGGGACAGCTCGGCTTTGGCCGGCGTCGACACGGTGGTGATCACCCGGATGCCCAAGCTGGCCGCCCACTGCGTCAGGATCTGGCCCACCCCGCCTGCTCCCGCGTGCACCAACACGGTGTCGTCGGGCTGGGCCGGATAGACCGACTTGAGGAGGTAGTGGGCGGTCATTCCCTTCAGCAGCGCCGAGGCCGCGACGTCAAAATCGACGGCGGACGGCACACGAGCCACGAATTCAGCTGGTGCCATGCAGAATTCGGCATAGGCGCCCGACGCGGTTGCGGTCACGACCCGGTCGTCGACCGCCAAGGCCGTCACACCGTCGCCGACGGCCGCCACGGTCCCGGCCACCTCGGTGCCGAGGATGAACGGTAGCTCGCGCGGGTACTGGCCGGACCGGAAATAAGTGTCGATGAAATTGACGCCGATCGCTTCGGCCTTGATGAGCACTTCGCCGGCCGCGGGAGAGGGCCGCGGCTTGTCGACATAGCGCAGGACTTCCGGCCCACCGGTTTCGGCGACTTCGATTGCATGCATGCCCACTATCATCCGCAAGTGTGAAGTGCGCATGAAGTTGGCCCGCCCCGACATTCGTCATCCTCGGATCGTGCTGGCCGCGCCCGGCGACGATGCGGGCCGCGGGGCGGCACGAGGAGGAGCGGGGCATTCAGCCGCGGCCGGTGACGAGGACGGACTGGTCGCGGCGCTGCGCAAGCGCGGTTTGCACGCTCGCTGGATGTCGTGGGACGACCCGGACACCATGCGCGCCGACCTGGTGATTTTGCGCGCGGCCGCCGACGACCGACTCGACGAGTTCTTGGCCTGGAGCAGACGCGTGCCCAATCTGCTCAATGCGCCCGACGTCGTGGCCTGGAACACCAACGAGCAATACCTGCGCGATCTGGAGAACGCCGGGGTGCCGACACAGCGGGACGCGGTCGGCGAGGCGACGGCGCTGGTTTTTCTGGGCGGCACGCAATCCCACGCGTTCACCCGGCGACGGTCGGTGGACGTCGACTTCGAACTGTGGGACGTCGGCTATGCCGCGCTGAGCGCCGCCGCCCAACACCTGGGGACCGGCACCGACGCGTTGCTCTACGCGCGCGCCGATGTCACCGGCGGCCCGGGTGATGCGCGGTTGGTGGGTCTTGATCTGGTCGGGCCGGCGCTGGGGTGGAAACTACTGGACCACGCTGGACGTGAGGTCGCCGAGCGCCAGTTCGCCGTGTGCGTCGAGTCCGCCCTGGAGCGGCTGGGCCTGGGCCCGTTCTCGCATCGACGCCCATAACGCGGCCGTCGCCGCGGTGCACACGGCCGCGCCGGCGACATGCAGCGCCACCAGTGCGGGCGGCACCCCGGTGAAAAACTGCACGGTGCCGACCACGCCTTGCCCACAGACCAGCAGGATCAGGACGCCCAGCCGCAACAGCACCGGCTTGGGCGCATGCACCGCCAGCAGCCCGAAGCCGAGCCCGACCAGCAGTGCCAGGTAGGCCACCAGCAGCGATGAATGCATATGCACCAGCGTGGTGACCTCGATCTTCAGCCGCGGCACCGTCCGTAGCGGGCTGGTATCGCCGGCGTGCGGGCCCGCCGCGGTGACCAGCGTGCCGGTCACCAGCACCGCGGCCAACGTGACCGCGCTGAGTGCCGTGAGCCCGCGCAGCGGTGCCACCACCCGGCGGGTAATGACACCGTCGTCGGGTTCACCCACCTTGACGTAGAGCAGGACGGCCAGCCACACCATCGTCATCGACGCCAGCAGATGGACTGCCACTGTCCACCACAGCAGACCGGTGAGCACGGTGATGCCGCCGATCACCGCCTGTAGCACCGTCGAGGCGGGCATCAACCAGGCGTAGACGAGGACCTCGGTGCGACGGCGGGCGCGGGTGACGGCTAACACCGCCAATGCGGCGGCGATGACGACGGCGAAAGTCACCATGCGGTTGCCGAATTCGACCGCCTGATGAATCCGGGGCACCTCTGCGACGGCGACCGGGGTGAAACTGCCGGGGAAGCACTGCGGCCAGGTGGGACAACCCAACCCGGATGCGGTGACGCGGACGATCGCGCCGGTGACCGCGATGCCGCCCTGGGTCAGGATGACTAACGCGGCGATGACCCGCTGGGCGCGCAGGCTGGGCATGGGCAGCAGATCCACCAGTCGCAGCAGCCATCGTCCGACGGGCATGATCACGACTTCGATCGTAGGCGACGAATAACTACATCACGTAGTAGGGATTGTGGGCTCACGCGTGCCTGCTCTCAGGTGAAGCGAAACCAGCGCAATGCGGCCAGCCCGCCCAGCGCTCCCCACACCGCCAGCACGACGATGCCGAACCAGTCGACCGACACGTTCATCGCCTGGGACAGCCCCTCGGTCAGCGCACCGGAGGGAGTGAGCCGGGCGGCCCACTTGACGGCGGTCGGGACCGTTTCCATATCCAGGGTCAACGCGCCCAACCCGGCGAAGACGAACCACAGCAGGTTGGCGACTGCCAGAACAATCTCGGCGCGCAGCGTGCCGCCCAGCAACAGCCCCAGCGCGGCGAAGCCCGCCGTGCCGAGCGCGATGATGACGGCGCCCAACGCCAGACCCGCGACATGTGGGCGCCATCCGAGCCCAAAACCGATGCCGCCCAAGATGATTGACTGCAAGAACACCACGGTTACAACCGCCAGCGACTTGCCGGCGATGATTCCCCATACCGGCAGCGCGGTGGCTCCCAGCCGTTTGAGCGCGCCGTAGCGGCGATCGAATGCGACCGCGATGGCCTGGCCGGTGAATGCGGTGGAAATCACCGCCAGCGCCATGATCACCGGGACGAAAGTGGCTGCGCGGTCGTCGCCGAATGACCCCAGCGGCAGTAGCGTGAGCCCCACCAGCAGGGTGATCGGAATGAACATGGTGAGCAGCAGTTGCTCACCGTTGCGCAACAGCAGCTTGAGCTCCAGGGTGAACTGCGCGGTCAGCATCCGCTGCATGGTGTTGGGGTGCGGATTGGGTGTGAAGGTGCCCGGCGGGAATAGCGTCTCACTCATGAGCGCAGCTCCCGCCCGGTCAGATCCAGAAACACGTCTTCGAGGCTGCGCTGCTCCACCCGCATGCCGGTGGCCAGCACGTCGATTTGCGCGCACCATGCCGTCACGGTAGCCAGCACCTGCGGGTCCACCGGGCCCTCGACCAAGTACTCGCCCGGCGCCTTCTCGGTCGCCTGATAGTCCTCGGGCAGCGCCGAGACCAGCAGCGACAGGTCAAGCCGCGGCGGGGCGCTGAATCGCAGCTGGTCTTTGGCGCCGCTGCGCATGAGTTCGGCCGGCGTCCCGGCCGCCACGGTGGCGCCGTGGTCGATGATTACCAGCCGGTCGGCGAGCTCTTCGGCTTCCTTGAGTTGATGGGTGGTCAGCACCACCGTCACGCCGTCGCGGCGCAGCGCGTCGATCAGCTCCCACACCGTCAACCGGGCGTGCGCGTCCATGCCGGCGGTGGGCTCGTCGAGAAACACCAGTTCGGGGCGGCCGACCAGGGCGCAGGCCAACGCCAGCCGCTGCTGCTGGCCACCCGATAGCCGCCGGTAGGTGGTTCGCGCCGCGTCGGTCAGACCCAACGTGCTCAGTAGCCACTGCGGATCCAGCGGGTCGGCGGCATAGGCGGCAACCAAGTCGAGCATCTCGCCGGCGCGCGCGGCCGGGTAGCCGCCGCCGCCCTGCAACATCACGCCGATCCGTTCCCGCAGCCGGGCGTTGTCGGCGATCGGATTCAGGCCGAGCACCTCGATGCTGCCGGCGTCCGGGCGAACGAAACCTTCGCACATCTCGACGGTTGTCGTCTTGCCGGCGCCGTTGGGTCCCAGCAGCGCGAACACCTCAGCGGTGTGCACGTCGAGGTCGAGGTTGGCCACGGCGGTTGTCGACCCGTACTGCTTGCAGACCCCGCGCAACCGCACGCGGACATCCGAGCTCACGGGGATTCAGCGTAAGCGTCAGGTACGGGTGTGGGTTGCCGGGTCTCGGTGGCGCTCACCACATCCGGGGCCACCGCGTCGTGAATCAGCTCGCGGCCGGCGCTCGGCAGCGCCCGCCATGGCAATCGGGTGTACGTTACGGCGATCAGCGCCAGCACGATGATCGTGCTGGCCACAGTGGCGTCGACGATCTGGAACAACGCGAAGCGATCGCCGTTCGCGGTCGGGCCGAAAACGCCGACGACGATCGTGACCACGATCGCCGCGACCCGGAAGCTGGGGCGGGTGGCCCAGGCGGCCAGCGGGATGATCGCCCACAGCAGATACCACGGCTGCACCACCGGAAACAACAGCACCGTGATGCCCAGCGCGACGCCGAGTCCGCCGACCGGATGCAATCGGCCGCGGAACACCGCCACCAGCAGCCAGGCCACCATCACCGCGATGATCAGCACACCGATGCCCCGGGTCAGCGACAACACGGCGGTGGTGTGGTCGCCCAGCCCCAGCAAAATCCCGACTTGCCCGGTACCCAGCGCCAACAGCGTCGGCGGCGACATCCAGCTGCGCACCACATTGGCGGTGCCCAGCGTGTAGATCCAGCCGAAGCCGAGCCGGCTGGCCCAGCCGACCACAGCCATGACCGCCAGTGCCAACCCGGTCATCAGCCCGCCGGCCAGGAAGAGCGCTCGTAGGTTGCCGCCCCAGCGGTAGGCCAGGGCCATCGCCACAAATCCCAGCGCGAGCAGCGACGGCAACTTCACCTGCGAGGACAGCGTGATCAGCACCGCACCGCCCACCAGCATGCCCAGCGGCGTCCAGTCCTGGCGTTGACTTCGATGTCGCGCCAGGTGGTGAGGCAGCAGCGCCCGCCCCGAGTCGAGGCCGCGCAGCGCGAACTCGGTGCCGGTCAGCATCAGGCCGAGCATCAGCGCCTCGTTGTGGATCCCGGCCACCAGATGCATGATCAGCAGCGGATTGGCCGCGCCCAACCACAACGCGCTGACCTCGGCCACCCCGCAGCGACGGGCCAGCCGCGGGGTCGCCCACACGATCAGGCCGACGCCGATCAACACCACCAGCCGATGGCACAGCACGGCGGCGACGATGTTTTCCCCGGTCAGCTCGGAAATCCCGCGGCCCACCCACAAGAACAGCGGCCCGTAGGGCGCAGGCGTCTCCCGCCACAGGCTGGGCACCGACAGCGTGAACACGTGACCGAGGCCCAGGCCTGGGGCCGGGCCGACCCGGTAGGGGTCGAGACCTTCTCGGCAGATCTGGCTTTGCGCCAGGTAGGAGTAGACGTCCTTGCTGTACATCGGCGGCGCCACCAGCAACGGCACCACCCACAACAGCAGCGTTCGGTCCAGGTCGCCGCGCGACATCCGCCGGTCGCCCAGCGCGAACCGGCCCAGCATCAGCCAGGCCAGCGCCATCATCACCGCGCCGGTGGTGGTCATCGTCAGCGACACCGTCTGGATGCGCGACGGCAGGTTGAGCAGCCGAACCCCGAACGTCGGGTCCTGCACCACCGGCCGAGCGCCGGCCCCCAGCGCGCCGATCGCCATCAACACCGTGCCGGTCGCGCCGAACAACCGGGTGCGTCGGACCGCGACCAGTTCACTATCGTTGAGCGGCGAGCCCACAGCCTGTTCGTCGCCATGCCAACTGGCAATCGATGAACTCAGCGTGTGTTGGCGGGCTGCCACCAGTGCAGCGTAACCGCCGCGCAGGCCAGCCCCGCTTTACCCAGCGCGGGAATTGCGTCACACTGGTGTTGTGAAAATCCCGTCGGATGCGGTCGCAGCCGCGTCATCGACACACGACGGCCACACCCGAGGCGCCGTCGTGCGGTTGCTGCTGGAATCTGGGTCGGTCACGGCAGGCAAAATCGGTGATCGGCTGGGTTTGTCCGCGGCCGGGGTTCGGCGCCATCTCGACGCGCTGATTGATGCGGGGGAGGCGGAGTCGGTTCCTGCAGCGGCCTGGCAGCAGGTTGGACGGGGCCGGCCCGCGAAGCGGTACCGGCTGACTGCGGCGGGCCGCGCCAAGTTGGACCACAGCTACGACGACCTGGCCTCAGCGGCGATGCGACAGTTGCGTGAAATCGGTGGTGAGGACGCGGTTCGCACCTTCGCCCGGCAGCGCATCGATGCGATTCTGTCCGACGTCGACCAAGCCGATTCCGATGCCGAAGCCGATGTCGAGGCGGCCGCCGGGCGGATCGCCGGCGCGTTGACCGAGGCCGGGTACGTCGCGACGACGACACGGGTCGACGGCCCGATTCACGGTGTGCAGATCTGCCAGCACCACTGCCCGGTGTCGCACGTGGCCGAGGAATTCCCGCAATTGTGCGAAGCCGAACAGCAGGCCATGGCCGAGGTACTCGGGACCCATGTCCAGCGGTTGGCGACCATCGTCAACGGCGACTGTGTCTGTACGACCCATGTTCCACTCACCACCGACATCAACCAGCCCACACTTCGGCGCGCAGCCCGCTCCGAAGCCACCAACAGCACCGAAGGAGCGTCGTTATGACTCTCACCCCAGAGGCCACCAAGGCCGCTGCCGCCGCAGGGCAGTTGACCCAGGAGGAGGCCATCGCCTCGCTGGGCCGCTACGAGTACGGCTGGGCCGACTCCGACACCGCGGGTGCCAGCGCCAAGCGTGGGCTTTCCGAGGCGGTGGTGCGTGACATCTCGGCGAAGAAGAACGAACCGGAGTGGATGCTGAACAGCCGGCTGCGGGCGCTGCGGACCTTCCTCAAGAAGCCGATGCCGACTTGGGGCTCCGACCTCAGTGGCATCGACTTCGACAACATCAAGTACTTCGTGCGGTCCACCGAGGCGCAGGCCCAGACTTGGGAGGACTTGCCCGAGGACATCCGCAACACCTACGACCGGCTGGGCATCCCAGAAGCCGAGAAGAACCGCTACGTGGCCGGGGTTGCGGCCCAGTACGAGTCCGAGGTGGTGTACCACAAGATCCGCGAAGACCTTGAAGCACAAGGGGTTATCTTCCTGGACACCGACTCCGGTCTGCGGCAGCACGAGGACATCTTCAAGCAGTACTTCGGCACCGTGATCCCGGCGGGCGACAACAAGTTCTCCGCGCTGAACAGCGCGGTGTGGAGCGGCGGGTCGTTCATTTACGTGCCGCCGGGCGTACACGTCGACATCCCGCTGCAGGCCTATTTCCGGATCAACACCGAGAACATGGGCCAGTTCGAACGGACGCTGATCATCGTCGACGAGGACGCCTACGTGCATTACGTGGAGGGCTGTACCGCGCCGGTGTACTCGTCGGCTTCGCTGCACTCGGCGGTGGTGGAGATCGTCGTCAAGCCTGGCGGCCGGTGCCGTTACACCACGATTCAGAACTGGTCGAACAACGTCTACAACCTGGTGACCAAGCGGGCGCGTGCCGAGGCGGGCGCCACCATGGAGTGGGTCGACGGCAACATCGGCTCTAAGGTCACCATGAAGTACCCCGCGGTGTGGATGACCGGCGAGCACGCCAAGGGCGAGGTGCTGTCGGTGGCATTCGCCGGCGAGGATCAACACCAGGACACCGGTGCCAAGATGCTGCATCTGGCGCCCAACACGTCGAGCAACATCGTGTCCAAGTCGGTGGCGCGCGGCGGCGGCCGCTCCTCTTACCGCGGTCTGGTCGAGGTGCACAAGGGCTCGCACGGGTCTCGGGCAAGTGTGAAATGCGATGCGCTGCTGGTCGATGACATCAGCCGCAGCGACACCTACCCGTACGTCGACATCCGCGAGGACGACGTGACGATGGGTCACGAGGCCACGGTGTCCAAGGTCAGCGACAACCAGTTGTTCTACCTGATGAGCCGCGGTCTCGGCGAGGACGAGGCGATGGCGATGGTGGTGCGCGGCTTTGTCGAGCCGATCGCCAAGGAGCTGCCGATGGAGTATGCGCTCGAGCTCAACCGACTGATCGAGCTGCAAATGGAGGGCGCTGTCGGATGACGGCTGAAAATCTGACAGCGGCCCTGGAAACTCCGGCGCTGAACAAGGGGGAGCAGTTCGCGTCGTTCGACGTGGACGCCTTCGAGGTACCACGCGGCCGTGACGAGACCTGGCGGTTCACCCCGCTGCGGCGGTTGCGCGGACTGCACGACGGTTCGGCGTTGGCAAATGGCAGCGCGAAAATCGTCGTCACCGAGCAGCCCGGCGTGCGGGTCGAGACGGTACGGCGTGGTGACGAGCGGCTCGGCCAGGGTGGTGTCCCCGCCGACCGTGTTGCCGCCCAGGCGTTTTCGTCGTTCAACGCCGCGACGTTGGTCACCGTAGGCCGTGACACCCACATCGCCGACCCGGTGGAGATCGCCGTCACCGGTCCCGGCGAGGGCGCGGTGGCCTACGGACATCTGCAGATCCGGGTCGAGGAGCTTGGTGAAGCGGTCGTGGTCATCGACAACCGCGGTAGCGGAACCTACGCCGACAACGTCGAATTCGTCATCGACGACGCCGCTCGACTGACCGTGGTGTGGATCGCCGACTGGGCCGACGACACCGTCCATGTCAGTGCACACCACGCCCGACTCGGCAAGGACGCGGTACTGCGCCATGTTGCGGTCACTCTGGGTGGTGAAGTCGTGCGGATGTCGGGCGGGGTCCGGTTTGCCGCCCCGGGTGGAGACGCCAGCCTGCTCGGCCTGTACTTCGCCGACGACGGCCAGCACCTCGAATCACGGCTACTGATCGACCATGCCCAACCCGATTGCCAGTCGAACGTGCTGTACAAGGGTGCGCTGCAAGGAGATCCGGACTCGGACCGCCCCGACGCACACACCGTCTGGGTGGGTGACGTGCTGATCCGCGCCGAGGCCACCGGCACCGACACCTTCGAAGTGAACCGAAACCTGGTGCTCACCGACGGCGCGCGGGCCGACTCGGTGCCTAATCTCGAGATCGAGACCGGGGAGATCGTCGGCGCCGGACACGCCAGCGCCACCGGACGATTCGACGACGAGCAACTGTTTTATCTACGTGCCCGCGGCATCCCCGAGGAGCAAGCCCGCCGGCTGGTGGTGCGCGGCTTCTTTGGGGAGATCATCGCCAAGATCGCGGTGCCCGAGGTACGTGAGCGCCTGACCACAGCCATCGAACACGAACTGGCCATCACAGAATCGAGAGCAACAGCCTCATGACCACTCTGGAAGTCAAAGACCTGCACGTCAGTGTCGAAAACCCGGCGGACGGCGACGAAATCGCCATTCTCAACGGCGTCAATCTGACGGTGCGATCCGGTGAGACCCACGCCGTGATGGGCCCCAACGGCTCCGGCAAGTCCACCTTGTCGTATGCGATCGCGGGGCATCCGAAATACAGAGTGACCTCCGGTTCGATCACGCTCGACGGCCAGGACGTGCTCGAGATGAGCGTCGACGAACGCGCCCGGGCCGGACTGTTTTTGGCCATGCAGTACCCCGTCGAGGTACCCGGCGTGTCGATGTCGAACTTCCTGCGCAGCGCGGCCACCGCGGTGCGCGGCGAGGCGCCGAAACTGCGGCACTGGATCAAAGAGGTCAAGGCCGCGATGGACAGCCTCGACATCGAGCCGGCATTCGCCGAGCGCAGCGTCAACGAGGGCTTCTCCGGCGGGGAGAAGAAGCGGCACGAGATCCTGCAACTGGGACTGCTGAAGCCGAAGATCGCGATCCTCGACGAAACCGACTCCGGGCTGGACGTCGATGCGCTGCGCGTGGTCAGCGAGGGCGTCAACCGCTACGCGGAATCCGAGCACGGCGGCATCCTGCTGATCACCCACTACACCCGCATCTTGCGCTACATCCAGCCACAATTCGTGCACGTCTTCATCGGCGGTCGAATCATCGAGTCCGGTGGTCCGGAGCTGGCCGACGAACTCGAAGAGAACGGTTACGAGCGATTCACCCAAGCGGCGGCCACGGGAGTCTAATAATGACGGCGTCGCTGGCCCCGCTCGACCTTGCCGCGATCCGGGCCGACTTTCCGATCCTCAAACGGGTGATGCGCGGCGGAAAACAGTTGGCCTACTTGGATTCCGGTGCCACCTCGCAGCGGCCAGTGCAGGTGCTTGACGCCGAGCGCGACTTCCTCACCACCTCCAACGGTGCGGTACACCGCGGCGCCCACCAGCTGATGGAGGAGTCCACCGACGCCTACGAGCAGGGCCGTGCCGACATCGCGCAGTTGGTCGGCGCCGACACCGGCGAGTTGGTGTTCACCAAAAACGCCACCGAGGCGCTCAACCTGCTGTCCTACGTGTTGGGCGACAGCCGTTTTGAGCATGCTGTCGGCCCGGGCGACGTCATCGTCACCACCGAGCTCGAGCACCACGCCAACCTGGTGCCCTGGCAGGAGCTTGCCAAGCGCACCGGCGCCACGTTGCGCTGGTATGGCATTACCGACGACGGTCGTATCGACCTGGAGTCTTTGCAACTCGACGAGCGTGTCAAAGTCGTGGCGTTCAGCCATCATTCGAACGTCACCGGAGCCCTGGCCCCAGTGGCCGAACTGGTTGCCAAAGTCCGCGACGTGGGCGCGCTGGCCGTGCTGGACGCCTGCCAGTCGGTACCGCACGAGCCGGTCGACCTGCAGGCACTCGACGTCGACTTCGCGGCGTTCTCCGGACACAAGATGCTGGGGCCCAACGGTATCGGTGTGCTTTACGGTCGCCGCGAGCTTCTCGACGCGATGCCGCCGTTTCTCACCGGCGGCTCGATGATCGAAGCGGTCACCATGGAGGCCAGCAGCTACGCACCGGTGCCGCAGCGTTTCGAGGCCGGCACCCCGATGACCTCCCAGGTCGTCGGATTGGGTGCCGCGGCACGCTACCTGCAAGCCATCGGCATGGACGCCGTCGAGAACCATGAACGTCAGTTGACCGCCGCCGCGCTCGAGGGTCTGTCGGGTATCGACGGCGTGCGGATCATCGGGCCGACGTCGATGGAACACCGCGGATCCCCGGTGTCGTTCGTCGTTGACGGCGTGCACGCGCACGACGTCGGTCAGGTGCTCGACGATGACGGCGTCGCGGTACGGGTCGGGCACCACTGCGCGATGCCGCTGCATCGCAGATTCGGCGTGGCGGCCACCGCGCGGGCATCGTTCGCGGTTTACAACACGCTCGATGAGGTCGAACGTCTGGTGGCCGGTGTACGGCGTGCCCAGGGTTTCTTCGGGGTGCCCTGACCGTGCGACTGGAGCAGATCTATCAGGACGTGATCCTCGATCACTACAAGCACCCACGACACCGGGGCTTGCGAGAGCCGTACGGTGCCCAGGTTTACCACGTCAACCCGGTCTGCGGCGACGAGCTGACTCTGCGGGTGGCGTTGTCCGAGGATGGTGAGCACGTTGCCGACGTGTCCTACGACGGGCAGGGCTGTTCGATCAGCCAGGCGGCAACGTCGGTACTCACCGAGCAGCTGATCGGTCAGAGCGTCGGACAGGCGCTGAAGACCGTCGCCGCGTTCACCGAGATGGTGTCATCGCGCGGCACTGTCGAAGGGGACGAAGACGTCATCGGCGATGGCGTCGCGTTCGCCGGCGTGGCGAAGTACCCGGCGCGGGTGAAATGCGCGCTGCTGGGATGGATGGCATTCAAAGACGCGCTGGCGCGGGCCATCGCGGAAACGTCGGCACTGGCTGAGGCCAGTACATCGCACTCAACCGGAGGTAGAAAATGAGCGAAACCACGACACCGCATGACGCGGTGCTGGCCGATGTCGACGAGGCGATGCACGACGTCATCGACCCCGAACTCGGCATCAACGTCATGGACCTGGGCCTGGTATACGGCTTGGAGGTCGAGCACGGAGATGAAGGGCCGGTGGCGTTGATCGACATGACCTTGACCTCACCGGCGTGCCCGTTGCAAGACGTCATCGAGGACCAGTCGCGCACCGCACTGGTCGGTGCCGGGCTGGTCAGCGAGCTGAAGATCAACTGGGTGTGGAACCCGCCGTGGGGCCCGGACAAGATCACCGACGACGGTCGCGACCAACTGCGCGCGCTCGGCTTCACCGTCTGACGCAACGCTTCAGCGGGCCCATCGTGGCGCACTGACCTGCGCAATTCGGTTTCGTCGCGACCGTCTCTGGCTACCACCATGGGTATGACTGATTCCGCGAAGGCCCGCGGAGCCGACCGAGCGGGCAGAAGCACCGAGCCGCACGTGGTCGTCATTTTCGGCGCGACAGGTGATTTGGCGCGCCGAAAGTTGCTGCCGGGCATGTTCCATCTTTCCTGCTCGAACCTTGCTCCTGAAATCCGCATCGTTGGCACGTCGCTGGACGACCTCGACAACGACGCCTTTCGCAAGCTGGCACACAAGGCCTGCCACGAGTTCTCCAGCCACGATGTCTCCGATGAATCACTCGACCGGTTCAGCACGAACTTGACCTACGTGCCGCAGAGTGCCGGCCCGGAAACATTGGGCACAGCGGTGCGCGAGCAGATCGAGGAGCTCGGCGGTGATGCCCGGCTGCTGCACTATCTGAGCGTGCCGCCATCGGCGGCGATGGCCGTCCTGGAGACGCTGCACGAGGCGGACTTGGTGCAGCACTCCCGGGTAGTCATGGAAAAGCCGTTCGGCACCGATCTACAGAGCGCGCGGGAACTCAACGAGTCGATCCACCAGCGCTTCGAAGAAGAACGGATCTTCCGGATCGACCACTTTCTCGGCAAGGAGCCCGCGCAGAACATTCTGGCTTTCCGGTTCGCGAACGGGTTGTTCGAGCCGATCTGGAACCGCAACTTCATCGACCACATCCAGATCGATGTGCCCGAAAAGCTCACATTGGAGGGTCGCGCACAATTCTACGAGTCGGTGGGCGCGTTCCGGGACATGGTGGTCACGCATTTGTTCCAGATTCTGGGGTTCGTGGCGATGGAGCCACCCACCGAGCTGGCTCCGCATGCGATCACCGAGGAAAAGAACAAGGTGTTTCGCTCGATGCGTCCGCTCGATCCAAACGACGTGGTGCGCGGACAGTACAAGGGCTATCGCGATGAGCCCGGCGTGTCACCGGAATCGGATACCGATACCTTCGTCGCGCTCAAGTGCGAGATCGACAACTGGCGGTGGGCGGGTGTCCCGTTTTATCTCCGCACCGGCAAGGGCCTCGCGGAGGGCCAGCGCATCATCTCGATCGCGTTCAACGAGCCACCGAAAAGCATGTTCCCGTCCGGATCCGGGGTGGGAAAGCATGGTCCGGATCATCTGACGTTCGATCTCGCCGATGTGGGCAAAATGTCGCTGTCGTTCTACGGCAAGCGGCCCGGGCCGGGTATGAAGCTGGACAAGCTCAGCCTGCAATTCACGGTCGAAGAGACCGGTCACGCCGGCGAGGTCCTCGAGGCCTACGAACGGCTGCTTCTCGACGCGATGCGCGGTGACCGCACGCTGTACACGACGGCCGAAGGCATCGAACGACTGTGGGAGATCTCGGAACCGTTGTTGGAGGATCCGCCGCCCGTGCGCAGCTATGACCTTGACTCGTGGGGTCCGAACGCCATCCATCAGTTGATTGCCCCGAGGGCCTGGCGGCTGCCGTTCGAGCGTGTTTGGCGGGGCAAGAGCTAGAACGCGGCTTCGGGTAGGCGCATGATGCCGTCGTCGAGGGATTCGATGATGCCGCGCAGCGCAGTCAGGTTCGGAAGTATGTTTTTGGCGAAGAACGACGCGGCCGCGATCTTGCCTTGGTAAAACGCGTCGTCGTTTTTCGTTGCGGCGTCGGCGATCGCCGCGGTCGCGACATCAGCCTGCACGAGTAGCCGCCAGCCGATGAGCAGATCACCGACGGCGAGTAGGAATCGCACGGAGGCGAGTCCCACCTTGTAGACCTCCGACACTTGCTGAATGGCCGCGACGAAGTATTGGCTCAGCGCGGTCGTCATCGCTTGGACGTCGTCGACTGCGACGCTAAGCAGGAGGGCGGGCTTTCGTAATGTCTCATCGCAGGTATCGATGGTGTGGCGCACCTGAGACGCCACATGGTCCAACGCCGCTCCGCCGTCGCGGATGACTTTGCGGAAAAAGAAGTCCAGTGCCTGAATGGCGGTGGTGCCCTCGTACAGGGAATCGATCTTGGCGTCGCGGATGTACTGTTCGATGGGGTAATCGGCCATATAACCCGATCCGCCCAATGTCTGCAGTGACTCGGTGAGTGTTTCGTAGGCCCGTTCTGAGCCCGCTCCTTTGACGACGGGCAACAGTAAATCGGCGACCCTGGCCGTCATATCCGCGTCTGTGTTCGAGATCTGTTGCACGACAGCGTGTTCCTGGTGGGCGGCGGCATACATATAGAGTGCGCGCAGACCTTCGGCATAGGCCTTCTGGGTCATCAAGCTGCGGCGCACATCGGGGTGGTGCAGGATCGTCACCCGCGCCGCGTCCTTGTCGGTCATCGAGGTCAGATCTGGGCCCTGCACCCGTTCCTTGGCGAAGGCCAGTGCGTTGAGGTACCCGGTGGACAGTGCGCCTGCCGCCTTGACGCCGATTGTCATGCGGGCATTGATGATAACGGTGAACATCTGCGCGATCCCGTTGTGCACGTCGCCGACCAGGTAGCCCACGGCGGGCGATCCATGGCCGCCGAATGTCAACTCGCAGGTGGGGGAGGACTTCAAACCCATCTTGTGTTCCAGCCCGGTAGCGAAAACACCGTTGCGCGGACCCAGTTCGAAGGTGTCCGGATCGAACAGGTACTTGGGCACGTAGAACAGGCTCAACCCTTTGGTGCCGGGCCCGGCGCCCTCGGGTCGGGCGAGCACGAGATGGAAAATGTTCTCGGCGGTATCGCCGACGTCGCCTCCGGAGATGAACCGCTTGACGCCCTCGATGTGCCAGCTGCCGTCGGGTTGCGCAATGGCCTTGGTGCGGCCTGCCCCGACATCGGAACCGGCGTCTGCCTCGGTCAGCACCATGGTGGCCGACCAGCCTCGCTGCAGGCCCGCGGCCGCCCAGCGCTTCTGCTCGTCGGTGCCCTCGATGTACAGCGCCTGGGCCATCGCCGGGCCGAGGTTGTAGAAGAAGCCCGCGGATGGGTTTGCGGAGAGCAGCATCTCGGTGATCGCCCAGGTCAGCGGCGTCGGCGCGGGAACGCCGCCGATCCCTTCAGCAAGGCCGATCCGCCACCACTCGGCGTCTTTGACTGTCTGCACGGATTTCGCGAACTCGGCCGGGACACCGATCGTGTGGCGTTGCGGGTCGAAGACCGGTGGATTGCGGTCGCCGTCGGCGAAGGAGTCCGCGACCGGGCCCTCGGCCAAGCGAGCAACCTCGTCGAGCATCGAACAGACCGTGTCGGGGTCGAGATCGCGGTAGCGGCCGGTGCCCAGGACGCCGCCGATGTTCAGTACCTCGAACAGATTGAACCTGAGATCGCGGACATTGGCGATGTAGTGCCCCACCGGTTGCCCCCTTCGCTGCCGAACTGCAACGCAGTGTCTCCGAAGCGGGAATGGGTACGCAACCGTAACCTACGGTGACGCAACCGTAGGGTCCGAGGTCACTCTCGAGGGCGCGAGAATTGCTACAAGACAGCCGCTTTCATGCTGTCCGCGGAGGTTGCCCCTAGTGGTGGAAATGGGGCAGGCGGGGGATGTGGAAGTGATGGTGTGGACGGCCCATCGGCGGACACGGCTCCAAGTCGATGCTGTCGGCATGCACCACACCGCCGTCCTGAGTTCCCTGCGCCGCCAGGCACTTACCGTTCTGGATCGCTTGTCGGTCGGTGACTGCGTGTTCTTGGTAGGTGGTCGAGTCGCTGACGTTGACGTCGGTGTGCACGGTCTTGCCGGTCGGATCGATGCTGTCGACGGCGATGGTGTTGCCCGCCACGGACTTGACCGTCCCGGAAACACCGGCGCGCGGCCCGCCGGCGGCGGCGTTCGGTGGGGCGGCGCCGACGTCGACGCAGCTGTCGTCGCTGGTGTGAACTCGACGGTCGCCGCGGTCCTGTCGCGCTGGGTCAGCTGGATCGTGTTGCCCGATACCGATCGGACCAGGCCTTCGACGTGGTCGTGGCCCATCGGGGGCGGCTTGGGCGCAGAACTCGGCGCGCTCGTCGTTGGACTTGCCGAAGCGCTGGGTTTGCCGGCGTTTCCGCTATCCGAATTCCCGCATGCGGCGACCGACAGTGCGGTGGAGGCGGCCACCATGAGGGCTGCCAGTCGACGAATATGCGGGATGGCGGACATCGGGGTTCTCCGCCTGGTGCGCGGTACGGGTGGATATTCGCTGCGGTTAGCCGCCAAGCGGTTGTGGGCTGTGGCCGGACTCAGCCGGGCTTAGAGTTGGGCCATGTTCTGGGTGTGCAAGACCTGTGGCGTCGAGCATGCGACCGCGTCGGCGGTGTGCAAGATCTGCGCCGACGAACGGCAATGGGTGCCGAGCGACGGTCAACAGTGGGCGACGCTGGAGCAACTCGCAGCAGAGGGAACGCGGTCGCAGGTCATCGACATCGAAAACGGACTCCTCGGAATCGGAAGTTCACCGCCGCTGGGCATCGGGCAACTGGGAAAGCTGGTGTGCACCAACGCCGGCAATGTGTTGTGGGATCCCTCCGGCTTTGTCGACGACGCCGCCGTCGCTGCGGTAACCGAGCGCGGGCCGGTCATCGCAATCGCGAGCAGTCATCCGCACATGTTCGGCGCGCAGGTGGAGTGGAGTCGTCGGCTCGGCGGTGTCCCGGTGTACGTCAATGCCGCCGACGCCGAATGGGTGATGCGCCCCGACCCGGTGATCGAACACTGGTCGGACACCCTGACGTTGACCCCGTCACTCACGGTGGCCCGGGTCGGCGGCCATTTCCCCGGCAGCGCAGTCGCTTGCTGGAGCGACGGCGCCGACGGACGCGGCGTGCTGCTGGTCGGCGACACCATCTTTCCCAACCCGGATCGGCGCACGGTCGCGTTCCTGCGCAGTTACCCGAATCGGCTGCCGTTGTCGGCGGCGGTGGTGCAGCGGATGGCCGACACGCTGTCGGGGCTGCAATTCGACCGCGTCTATGGTTTGTTCACCAATGCGATCGACACCGACGGGCAGGCCGCCGTCCAGCGATCAGCGGCGCGCCACGCAGCCTGGGTCCGCGGCGACTACGACCACTTGACCTGACGTCACGTCGAGTGTGAACTCAGGGCTTTCAGCGTGAGCACAGGGCGGAAATATCGCAATTTTCTCGCCCAGGATGCAATTTCAAAGCCCTGAACTCACACTCGATGCGGGGCGGAGCCGGCACCCAGGGAACATCGGCGCTGTTCGTGACGTTGAGCAAGGGGTGACTACCCAAGACCTCACCGCCGAACAGTTCAACGACACCGTCAACGGCAACGACATCGTGCTCGTCGACTTCTGGGCGTCCTGGTGCGGACCGTGCCGTGCGTTTGCGCCGACCTTTGCCGCATCGTCGGAGAAACACCCCGACGTCGTGCACGCCAAAGTCGACACCGAAGCCGAACAGCAGCTGGCCGCGGCCGCTGAAATCCGCTCCATCCCGACGCTGATGGCCTTTAAGAAGGGCAAGCTGGTGTTCAACCAGGCCGGCGTGCTGCCTCCGCCGGCGTTGGAAGAGCTGGTGCAAAAGGTCAAAGACTTCGACATCGACGCCGCGATCGCAGCGCAGGAGTCCGAGCCCGACCAGGCGTAGCGACAATCGCAAGCACTGCACGCGATAGCGTGCTGTTTCGTGAACTACGTACTCGTCGAGCATCCGCGACCGTCGGTCGCGCAGATCACCCTGAACCGGCCGGAGCGGATGAACTCCATGGCGTTCGACGTCATGGTCCCGCTCAAAGCGGCCTTGGCGGAAATCACCTACGACAACTCGGTGCGGGTGGTCGTGCTGACCGGCGCCGGCCGAGGCTTTTCCTCTGGCGCCGACCACAAATCGGCGGGGGCGGTGCCGCACGTCGACGGGCTGACCCGGCCGACCTACGCGCTGCGCTCGATGGAACTGCTCGACGACGTCATCCTGGGGCTGCGGCGCCTGCATCAACCGGTGATCGCTGCGGTCAACGGGGCGGCGATCGGCGGGGGGCTGTGTTTGGCGTTGGCCGCCGATATCCGGGTTGCGTCAACCGAAGCCTATTTCCGCGCCGCCGGCATCAACAACGGGTTGACCGCCAGCGAGCTTGGCCTGAGCTATCTGCTGCCACGGGCCATCGGGTCGTCGCGCGCCTTCGAGCTGATGCTCACCGGCCGCGACGTCGACGCCGAGGAAGCCGAGCGGATCGGCCTGGTGTCGCGTCAGGTTCCCGGCGAGCAGCTGCTCGACACCTGTTATGCGATGGCTGAGCGGATCGCCGCGTTCTCCCGGCCGGGAATCGAGTTGACCAAGCGCACACTGTGGAGTGGACTGGACGCCGCTACCCTGGAAGGGCACATGCAGGCCGAAGGCCTGGGACAGCTTTTTGTTCGTCTGCTCACCGCCAACTTCGAAGAGGCGGTCGCCGCGCGCGCAGAGAAGCGGCCGGCAGTGTTCACCGACGACAAGTAACGCAATTCGAATAGGAGAGTGACCGTGATCACGGCAACGGACCTTGAGGTCCGCGCTGGTGCGCGCACGCTGCTCTCCGCTGATGGACCGGCACTGCGGGTACAACCCGGTGACCGCATCGGGTTGGTCGGGCGCAACGGTGCGGGCAAAACCACCACGCTGCGCATCCTGGCCGGCGAGGGCGAGCCGTATGCCGGAACGGTGGCCCGCACCGGCGAGATCGGTTATCTGCCGCAGGATCCCAAAGAGGGCGACCTGGATGTGCTGGCCCGCGACCGGGTGCTGTCGGCGCGCGGCCTCGACACGCTGCTGACCGATCTGGAAAAGCAACAGGCGCTGATGGCCGAAGTCGCCGACGACGACGCGCGCGACCGCGCCGTGCGCCGCTACGGCCAACTCGAGGAGCGATTCGCCGCGCTGGGCGGCTACAGCGCCGAAAGCGAAGCGGGCCGGATTTGCGCCAGTCTCGGGCTGCCCGAACGGGTATTGACCCAACCGCTGCGCACCCTGTCGGGCGGACAGCGCCGCCGCGTGGAGTTGTCGCGCATCCTGTTCGCCGCATCCGATACGGGCGCAGGCTCGGACACCACCCTGTTGCTCGACGAGCCCACCAACCACCTCGACGCCGATTCACTGGGCTGGCTGCGGGATTTCCTGCGCACGCACACTGGCGGGCTGGTGGTGATCAGCCACAACGTCGACCTGCTGGCCGATGTCGTCAATCGGGTGTGGTTCCTCGACGCCGTGCGCGGCGAGGTCGACGTCTACAACATGGGCTGGCAGAAGTATCTCGATGCCCGCGCCACTGACGAGCAGCGTCGCCGCCGGGAACGGGTGAACGCCGAACGCAAAGCCACCGCGTTGCGCACCCAGGCCGCCAAGTTGGGCGCCAAGGCCACCAAAGCGGTTGCGGCGCAGAACATGTTGCGGCGCGCCGATCGGATGATGGCAGCGCTGGACGAAGAGCGGGCAGCCGACAAGGTGGCCCGAATCAAATTCCCGAGTCCGGCGTCGTGCGGGCGCACGCCGCTGGTTGCCAACGGGCTGACCAAGATGTACGGCTCGCTGGAGGTGTTCACCGGTGTCGATCTGGCCATCGACCGCGGGTCACGGGTGGTGGTGCTGGGACTCAACGGTGCCGGCAAGACGACGCTGTTGCGGCTGCTGGCCGGTGTAGAGCAAGCCGATGCCGGGGCGCTGGCGCCTGGACATGGTTTGAAAATCGGGTATTTCGCGCAGGAACACGACACCCTCGACGACACCGCGACGGTATGGCAGAACATCCGGCACGCGGCACCCGATTCCGGTGAACAGGAGTTGCGTGGTCTGCTGGGTGCGTTCATGTTCAGCGGGCCGCAGCTCGACCAATTGGCCGGCACACTCTCCGGTGGAGAGAAGACCCGGCTGGCGCTGGCCGGGCTGGTGGCGTCCACCGCGAATGTGTTGTTGCTCGACGAGCCCACCAACAATCTCGATCCGGCCTCTCGCGAGCAGGTGCTCGACGCGCTGCGCAGTTACGCCGGCGCGGTCGTACTGGTCACTCACGATCCGGGAGCGGCCGAGGCGCTGGATCCGCAACGCGTCGTGCTGCTGCCCGACGGCACCGAAGACCATTGGTCCAACGAGTATCGGGATCTCATCGAGTTGGCCTGACGGCGATTTCGCGAAATCGGTCCGGCGATGACGGCTGCTTCCTACGCTGATGCGCGTGGGGTTCAGTGACGCGGGGAGGTGTCGATGAGGAAGTCGCAGAAAACACGCGACCAACTGCTGGTCGAGTTGCGCAGCGCGTATGAGGGTGGCGCCAGCATTCGTAAGCTGGTGGCATCCACCGGCCGATCGTACGGATCAATTCACAGCATGCTGCGCGAGTCGGGCACGCCGATGCGCAGCCGCGGCGGGCCCAACCACCGCACCCGCACCCGCTAGTCACCCGCGAGCGTGCGTGTCCCCGGTGCGACACGCCGCGCTGATCCCGGGTTTGCGCACTCTCGCGCACACGCAAGGACAGCGAACTAGCTCTGCCGCACCGAGCTTTCGACCAAGTCCAGCACGGCGGCAAGACGCTGTACGTCTTCACCGGATGCGACCCGGGCCACCAACCCGTCCAGCACCAGGTCCAGGTAGCACTGCAGCACGTCGCTCGCCACGTCGCCGCGCAGCCGCCCGGCCTGCTTCTGCCGGCGCAGCCGATCTGTGGTCGCCGTGGCGAGTTCGGCGGAACGCTCCGTCCACCCCCGGCTGAACGCGGGATCGTTGCGCAGCTTGCGGGCGATCTCCAATCGTGTAGCAAGCCAATCGAACTGGTCGGGAGCAGCGAGCAAGTCACGCATCACTTGGATCAGCCCCTCGCGGGACGCCACGGCCGCCATCCGCTCGGCATCCTCGCGCGCCAGCTCGAAGAACAGCGTGTCCTTGTCGCGGAAATGGTGAAAGATCGCCCCCCGCGACAATCCGATGGCCCGCTCGAGCCGACGCACCGTCGCGTTCTCGTAGCCGTACTCGGCGAAGCAGCGGCGAGCGCCGTCGAGGATTTGACGGCGCCGGGCCGCCAGATGGTCCTGGCTGACCTTGGGCACAGGCGACGCCTACGTTGTCGCGTGGCGACCCGCTGCGCCGGGGCCCCCGCAAGCGGGAGGTGCCCCCGGCGCCGCGCTTGCGATCGCCACTATTTTGACTTCAGCATGTTGCGCAGCACGTACTGCAAGATGCCGCCGTTGCGGTAGTAGTCGGCCTCACCGGGGGTGTCGATCCGCACCACCGCATCGAATTCGACCGGCTTGCCATCTTCCTTGCTGGCCTTGACGCGCACCGTCTTCGGCGTCTTGCCGTCGTTGAGCTCCTCGATACCGGTGATGTCGAACGTCTCGGTGCCGTCGAGTCCGAGCGACTCGGCGTTCTTGCCCTCGGGGAACTGCAGCGGGATCACGCCCATGCCGATCAGGTTGGAGCGGTGGATGCGCTCGAACGACTCGGCGATCACCGCTCGCACACCCAGCAACAGCGTGCCCTTGGCCGCCCAGTCCCGCGAAGACCCGGACCCGTACTCTTTGCCGCCTAGCACCACCAGCGGAACATCTTGTGCCGCATAGTTTTGCGCCGCATCGTAGATGAACGCCTGCGGGCCGCCATCCTGGGTGAAGTCGCGGGTGTACCCGCCGGCGACATCGTCGAGCAGCAAGTTGCGCAACCGGATGTTGGCGAAGGTGCCGCGGATCATCACCTCGTGGTTGCCGCGCCGCGACCCGAAGGAGTTGTAGTCCTTGCGCTCGACGCCGTGCTCGTCGAGGTACTGCGCTGCCGGAGTCCCCGGCTTGATGCTGCCCGCCGGCGAGATGTGGTCGGTGGTCACCGAATCGCCCAGCAGCGCCAGCACTCGGGCGCCACTGATGTCGCTGACCGGTTCTGGGTCGGCCGACATCCCCTCGAAGTACGGCGGCTTACGCACGTAGGTCGAATCCGCATTCCATTCAAAGGTATTGCCGCTGGGCGTGGGCAGGTTGCGCCACCGCTCATCGCCTTTGAACACGTCGGCGTAGTTCTTGGTGAACATCTCCTGGTTGATCGCCGACGCGATGGTGTCGGAGACATCCTTCTGCGACGGCCAGATGTCGCGCAGGAAAACGTCGTTGCCGTCTTTGTCCTGACCGAGCGGCTCCGATTCGAAATCGAAGTCCATGCTCCCGGCCAGCGCGTAGGCGACCACCAGCGGGGGAGACGCCAGGTAGTTCATCTTCACGTCCGGGTTGATGCGACCCTCGAAGTTGCGGTTGCCCGACAGAACCGCCGAGACCGAAAGGTCGTTGTCGTTGATCGCTTTCGAGATTTCCTCGGGCAGCGGGCCGGAGTTGCCGATACACGTCGTGCAGCCGTAGCCGACCAGATAAAAGCCCAGTTTCTCCAGATACGGCCACAGACCGGCTTTTTCGTAATAGTCGTGAACAACCTGCGAGCCCGGGGCCATAGTGGTCTTCACCCACGGCTTGGAGGCCAACCCCTTCTCCACCGCGTTGCGTGCCAACAGCGCCGCTCCCAACATCACCTCCGGGTTCGAGGTGTTGGTGCACGACGTAACCGCGGCGATCACCACCGCGCCGTGGTCGAGCACGAACTCTCCCAGTTCCTTGGACTGCACCGAAACCGGGTTGCTGACACGGCCTTCGGCATGAACAGCGGCCGACTTGGTCGCGGGGGTTTCGCCGTTCTCGGCGAACGAGATGTTGCGCACCGCATCGCTGGCCGGGAAAGTTTCGTCGACGGCCTCGTCGAGTTTCGTGTATTCCTGCTTGTCGGGATCGTCGCCGACGTAGTTCGGAATCTGCTCGCGGAAAGTGGCTTTCGCGTCGGACAACGCGATGCGGTCCTGCGGACGCTTCGGCCCGGCGATTGACGGCACCACATCGGACAGGTCGAGCTCGATGTACTCGGAGAATGCCGGCTCGTGGGCCGGGTCGTGCCACATGCCCTGTTCTTTGGCGTATCCCTCGACAAGCGCCAACTGCTCGTCAGTGCGCCCGGTGAACCGCAGGTAGTCGATGGTCTCCTGGTCGATCGGGAAAATCGCTGCGGTAGAACCGAATTCGGGGCTCATGTTGCCTAACGTGGCCCGGTTGGCCAACGGCACCTCGGCCACTCCCTCGCCGTAGAACTCGACAAATTTGCCGACCACACCGTGTTCGCGCAGCATCTCGGTGACGGTGAGCACGACGTCGGTGGCGGTCACGCCCGGCTGGATCTCACCGGTCAGCTTAAAGCCGACCACCCGTGGGATCAGCATGGACACCGGCTGGCCGAGCATCGCGGCCTCGGCCTCGATGCCGCCAACACCCCAGCCCAGCACGCCCAGGCCGTTGACCATCGTGGTGTGCGAGTCGGTTCCCACACAGGTGTCGGGGTAGACCACCCCGTCGCGCTCCATCACCACGCTGGCCAGGTATTCGATGTTGACCTGGTGCACGATGCCCGTTCCGGGCGGAACGACCTTGAAGTCCTGGAAGGCGCCCTGCCCCCAACGCAGGAACTGGTAGCGCTCCCCGTTGCGCTCGTACTCGATCTCGACATTGCGCTCGAACGCATCGGCGCGGCCGAAAAGGTCCGCGATCACCGAGTGGTCGATCACCAGGTCGGCCGGTGCCAATGGGTTGACCTTCTCGGCGTTGCCGCCCAATTCGCCGACGGCCTCGCGCATGGTGGCCAAGTCGACGATGCAGGGCACGCCGGTGAAGTCCTGCATCACCACTCGCGCCGGCGTGTACTGGATTTCGATACTGGGCTCGGCCTCGGGGTCCCAGTTCGCAATGGCCTGGATGTGGTCCTTGGTGATGTTGCTGCCGTCCTCGTTGCGCAGCAGGTTTTCGGCCAGGACCTTGAGACTGTAGGGGAGTTTCTCGGTGCCCGGCACCGCGTCGAGGCGATAGATCTGATAACTCTTGTCGCCGACCTTCAAGGTGTTGCAGGCGTCGAACGAATTCACCGAATCCTTGCTGCTCACATCAACTCCCGTGATCTAGTTCGTCGGCGGCGACCCGCTGCGCCCGGCTACGCCGCAGTTGCGATCGCCGCTAGTTCTGCCCGCCGACGGGCCGTGTCGACGGGATGGGACTACCTTAACAGTACGCTTGTCCTGCATTCCGGGCGCCTGCCCGTGCCCGACAGTGTTCCCGTGCCCGCGGCTTGCCCCCGCACGCGGGGGGACCCCCGCCTCAAGCCTGCGTTGCCACCACATCATCGGCGCCGCGCGGTACGGTCTTGATCCGTGACCACCCCGCACGCGCCCGCATACATCCCGGGCGAGATCTGTGGCACCGTCGGCGCCGACCCGGCGACACCGCCCGATCAATGCATGGCATTGGTCCGGGGGCAGATCGACGCCGAGTCCGTCAGCGCCCCGGCGGCGGTCAAGCCGGCGCTACTCGAGGTGGTCAACCAGGCCCGTGGCGACGGCATCGACCTGAAGATCGTCGTGCTCGACCACAATCCGCCGAACGACCCGCCGCTGCGCGACGTCGCCACCGTGGTCGGTTCTGACCATCCGGACGCTACCGTGCTGGTCCTCAGCCCGTCGTACGTCGGCTCCTATAGCACGCACTTCCCGCGGTCGACGCTGGAGATCGGCGAAGACAACGCCAAGACCGGCAACTCGGTTGTCTCCGCACAGAATTTCCTGCACCAGCTGAATACGCCGCAGTTCCCCTGGGCCGCATTGACAATAGTGCTGTTGATCGGCGTACTGGCCGCCGCCGTCGGAACCCGGATTCTGCAGCTGCGCGGTAGGTGCTCAGCAACGCCCGAACAAGACGCCGGAACGCTGGACAGCCAGTCGGAGCGAAGCGTCTAACTGGCGGTATGCGACATGTGTCGCATAGTCGCCCGCCATAACCCTGTCGACTGGCAAATTAGTCAGGTCACCATTAGGTCACAATCATTTCAATTACAGACTTGTAGTTTGTGACTAAAGTTTCCAATGAGCCACCTGTGACTTACGGTGCAGTTGATGTTTGTGTTCTTTTCGTGCTTCCAGTGACAAGACAACTGGGGCCGACGCCATCCGTCCAGCGTTGAGCCATAGGGAGACTAATGAGGCGCATCCGCCGCGGCTCGCTTTCTCAATTGGCCCCGAGCCTTCGATTGGCCGCCAAGCTGGCGCGCCCGCTTGCCCCCGCGGGGCTCAGCGTGGTCGTGCTACTGGGCGCACCGGGGCTCGCGGCGGCGGATCCCGGTGCCACCCCGGACACCTTGGCGGCGCTGATCGCTGACGTCGCCAAGGCCGACCAACAGTTGCAGGATCTCAGTGCGGCCATCCGGACCGAACAGGAAAGCGTCAACAAGGCTCTGGTCGACGTGGAGACCGCGCGTGACAACGTCGCATCGGCCCAGCAGGACGTCGAGACCAGCCAGCAAGGCGTCAAGGATGCCACCGCCGCAATCAGCGCGGCCCAGCACCGGTTCGACAGTTTCGCCGCAGCCACCTACATCAATGGACCGTCGGACAGCTACATCACCGCGGCCGGTCCCGACGACATCATCGCCACCGCTACGGCGGGTCGGGCGCTGGCTGCCAGTTCGCAGCGCGTGATGGACAACCTGCAACGGGCCCGCACCGAGCAGGTGAATAAGGAGTCCGCGGCACGACTGGCCAAGCAGAAGGCTGATAAGGCCGCTGCCGACGCTCAGTCCAGCCAGGACGCTGCGGTGGCGGCACTCACGAACGCCCACCGCAAGTTCGCCGAGCAGCAGCAGGAAGTAAACCGTCTGGGCGCCGAACGCGACGCGGCCCGGATCAGACTCGACGCCGCCCGCAATTGGTCGGCACCGGGGGGCGGACCAGGTTCCGGCCCGCGGGCGGCGTCGCCACCCGGTGACCGCTGGGATCCCGGCGCCCAGGGCGCGGCGGCAGCGCCGGCCCGGAACCAGGGTCAGTGGGACGGGGTGTGGGATCCCACCCTTCCGATGGTGCCCAGCGCCAACGTCCCCGGCGATCCGATTGCTGTCATCAACACCATCTTGGGTGTTTCGGCGACTTCGTCGCAGGTCACCGCAAATATGGGACACAAGTTTCTGCAGTCGGTGGGCCTCATCAAGCCGGACACCCCTGATCCGGGGATCACCAACGGTCGGATCCCGCGAGTTTATGGGCGGCAGGCGTCCGAATATGTGATTCGGCGAGGAATGTCGCAGATCGGGGTGCCCTATTCATGGGGCGGTGGCAATGCCGCCGGACCGAGCAACGGCATCGGCTCCGGCTCGGGCACAAACGGATTCGACTGCTCGGGTTTGGTGCTGTATTCGTTCGCCGGGGTGGGCATCAAGCTGCCGCACTACTCCGGCTCGCAGTACGACATGGGCCGCAAAATCCCATCCGCCCAAATGCGCCGCGGCGACGTGATCTTCTACGGCCCCGGCGGCAGCCAGCACGTGACGATCTACCTCGGTCAGGGTCAGATGCTCGAGGCTCCCGACGTCGGGCAGAAGGTAAAGGTGTCCCCGGTGCGCACCAGCGGGATGACGCCGTACGTGGTGCGCTACATCGAGTACTGACAGTGAGAATATTTGTGCTGCACAAGGCATCTCGTGCGATCAAGCTGACCTGGGCGGTGTCGGCGGTGATCGGGCTGTTGATCGCTCTGGCCGGTCCAGCCGCTGCCGAGGAAGGCGGATGGGATCCGACATTGCCGGCGACGATCAGCGCCGGTGCGCCGGGGGACCCGGTCGCCATCGCCAACGCATCGCTGAACGCCACCGCCCAGGCGACCCAGAGCACGCTCGACCTGGGTCGGCAGTTCCTCGGCGGGCTCGGGATCAATCTGGGTGGGAGCAGCAACGCGAGCACTGCGCCGACCGGGATTCCGCGGGTGTACGGGCGCCAGGCCGTCGAGTACGTCATCAAACGTGGGTCGTCGCAGATGGGGGTGCCGTATTCGTGGGGTGGCGGCACCCCCAACGGCCCCAGCAAGGGCGTGGACTCCGGCGCAGACACCGTCGGCTTCGACTGCTCGGGTTTGATGCGGTATGCCTTCGCCGGGGTGGGCGTGTTGATTCCGCGATTCTCGGGCGATCAGTACACCGCCGGCCGGCACATTCCACCGTCGCAGGCCAAACGCGGTGACCTGATCTTCTACGGTCCTGGCGGCGGTCAGCACGTCACCATGTACCTGGGACAGGGTCAGATGCTCGAAGCATCCAGTATCGCCGGCAAAGTGACGGTCAGTCCGGTGCGGACGGCAGGCATGACGCCGTTCGTGACCCGGATCATCGAGTACTGAGCCGTGGCTGCGGCGAGCGTGCGTGTCTGTCCCCGACACGCCGCTGACAGGCGTACATCTATGCACGCTTACGCCGCCGGGCGCTGCCCGCGTCGACGGAACCCGGGCGGCCTGGAATAGTTGAACGCGGGCACGCCGCTGCCCCTCGACGTTCGTCGTGCGAGCAGTCGTGTCTGGATAGAGCTGTGGAAGGGTTGTACCGATGACATCAGCAGGTGGCGCCAGCGGGTACTCGGGTCCGGGCGGGCCAGCGACGACGCCGGCGCACGCGGCCTCGCCGGGCGGTGGCAACGGGCTGGCTGCTGAGGTACACACCCTGGAACGGGCCATTTTCGAGGTCAAGCGGATCATCGTGGGCCAGGACCAGCTGGTGGAGCGGATGCTGGTCGGCCTGCTGTCCAAAGGCCATGTGCTGCTCGAAGGTGTGCCCGGCGTGGCCAAGACGCTGGCGGTGGAGACCTTCGCCCGGGTGGTCGGCGGCACCTTCGCCCGCATCCAGTTCACGCCGGACCTGGTGCCTACCGACATCATCGGTACGCGGATCTACCGGCAGGGCCGCGAAGAGTTCGATACCGAGCTTGGTCCGGTGATGGTGAACTTCCTGCTCGCCGACGAGATCAACCGGGCGCCGGCCAAGGTCCAGTCGGCGCTGCTGGAGGTCATGCAGGAGCGCAAGGTGTCCATCGGCGGTAAGAGCCACCCGCTGCCCAACCCGTTTTTGGTGATGGCCACGCAGAACCCGATCGAGCACGAAGGTGTCTACCCGCTGCCCGAGGCTCAGCGGGACCGCTTCCTTTTCAAGATCAACGTCGGCTACCCCTCACCGGAGGAGGAGCGCGAGATCATCTACCGGATGGGCGTGACTCCACCCCAGCCCAAGCAGATCCTCGACACCGGTGACCTGCTGCGGCTGCAGGAAATCGCCTCCAACAACTTCGTGCACCACGCATTGGTCGACTACGTAGTGCGCGTCGTCACCGCCACCCGTCACCCTGAGCAGCTCGGGATGACCGACGTCAAGAGCTGGATCTCGTTCGGCGCATCCCCGCGTGCTTCGCTGGGCATCATCGCCGCTTCGCGTTCGCTGGCGTTGGTGCGTGGGCGTGACTACGTCATCCCGCAGGACGTCGTCGAGGTCATCCCCGACGTGTTGCGGCACCGGCTGGTGCTCACCTACGACGCGCTCGCCGACGAGATCTCCCCGGAGATCGTCATCAACCGCGTTCTGCAGACGGTTGGTATGCCGCAAGTGAATGCCGTTCCACAGCAAGGACATTCGGTGCCCCCGGTGATGCAGGGTGCTGCGACCGCGGCTAGCGGTCGGTGACTGATCCCGAGGCGCGGGCGGTAGTCCATCCGCCGTCGATGCAACGCGGCAACATCGACGACCCGAAGCTGTCGGCAGCGCTGCGGACCCTCGAGTTGACCGTCAGACGCAAGCTCGACGGTGTCTTGCACGGTGACCATCTCGGCTTGATTCCCGGGCCTGGGTCCGAGCCGGGGGAGTCGCGCGAGTATCAGCCCGGTGACGACGTCCGCCGGATGGACTGGGCGGTCACCGCGCGTACCACTCACCCTCATGTCCGGCAGATGATCGCCGACCGCGAACTGGAGACCTGGTTGGTGGTCGACATGTCGGCCAGCCTGGACTTCGGCACCGCAGTCTGCGAGAAACGCGATCTGGCGGTGGCGGCCGCGGCCGCTATCACCTTCCTCAACAGTGGCGGCGGCAACCGGCTCGGCGCGCTTGTTGCCAACGGCGCACAGACAATCCGGGTGCCGGCCCGCTCCGGGCGCCAGCATGAACAGACGCTGCTGCGCACCATCGCCACCACGCCCAAGGCTCCGGTCGGAGTGCGCGGTGATCTGGCTGCGGCCGTCGATGCGCTGCGCCGGCCAGAGCGCCGCCGCGGAATGGCCGTGATCATCAGTGACTTCCTCGGCCCGATCAACTGGATGCGCCCGCTGCGCGCGATCGCGGCCCGCCATGAGGTGCTGGGCATCGAAGTGCTCGACCCTCGCGACGTCGAGCTGCCCGACGTCGGCGACGTCGTCCTGCAGGACGCCGAATCCGGGGTTACCCGCGAGTTCACCATCGATGCGCAGCTGCGCGACGACTTCGCCAAGGCCGCGGCGGCTCATCGCGCCGAGGTGGCCCGCACGCTTCGCAGTTGCGGAGCGCCGCTGATGTCGTTGCGCACCGACCGCGACTGGATCGCCGACATCGTCCGTTTCGTCGAATCCCGGCGCCGCGGTGCATTGGCGGGGCGCCAATGACGGTCCCGTTGCTCGGGCCGATGACCCTGACCGGGTTCGCCCACGCGTGGTGGTTTCTGTTCCTGCTGGTGGTTCTCGGCATCGTCGCGCTCTACATCATCGCCCAGGTGTCCCGGCAGCGGCGGATGCTGCGCTTCGCCAACATGGAGCTGCTGGAAAGCGTGGCGCCCAAGCAGCCCACCCGCTGGCGGCATCTGGCGGCGATCCTGCTGACGGCGGCCTTGGTGCTGTTGACCATCGCGATGGCCGGCCCGACCCACGATGTGCGGATTCCGCGTAACCGCGCGGTGGTGATGCTGGTGATCGACGTGTCGCAGTCCATGCGCGCCACCGATGTCGACCCCAACCGCATGGTGGCCGCACAGGTGGCCGCCAAGGAGTTCGCCGGCGAGCTGACTCCGGGGATCAACCTGGGACTGATCGCCTATGCCGGCACGGCGACGGTCCTGGTGCAGCCGACCACCAACCGGGAGGCGACCAAAGTCGCGCTGGACAAGTTGCAGTTCGCCGACCGCACGGCCACCGGCGAAGGTATCTTCACGGCGCTGCAGGCCATCGCCACCGTCGGCGCGGTGATCGGCGGCGGCGACACGCCACCCCCGGGCCGCATCGTGTTGTTCTCCGACGGCAAGGAAACGGTGCCGACCAATCCGGACAACCCCAAGGGCGCGTTCACCGCGGCGCGGACTGCCAAGGACCAGGGCGTGCCGATTTCGACGATTTCTTTCGGCACCCCGTACGGGTTCGTCGACATCAACGGCCAGCGCCAGCCGGTGCCCGTCGACGACACCACGATGAAAAAGGTCGCCGAACTCTCCGGCGGCAGCAACTACAGCGCGTCGAATCTGCAGCAGCTCAAAGAGGTCTACGCAACTTTGCAACAGCAGATCGGCTACGAGACGATCCGCGGCGACGCCAGCGTAGGTTGGCTGCGGCTTGGCTCGTTGATCCTGGGGCTGGCTGCCTTGGCGGCGCTGGTGATCAACCGCCGGCTGCCCACCTAGGCCATTGACTCTGCGCCTACCACGCAGAAGTGCGAGTGGCCCGCTTGGTCAGCGCAGAATCAACGCGCTGATAAGTTGGCCGGGTGACTGACGCGGGGAGGCCACCGTTCGTGGCTCGATCAGTACTGGTGACGGGCGGAAACCGGGGAATCGGTCTGGCGATCGCACAGCGTCTGGCCGAAGACGGTCACAAGGTGGCCGTCACGCACCGCGGATCCGGGGCACCCGAGGGCCTGTTCGGCGTCGAGTGTGACGTCACCGACAACGACGCCGTCGATCGCGCCTTCAAAGAGGTCGAGGAGCATCAGGGTGCGGTCGAGGTGCTGGTGTCCAACGCCGGCATCTCCAAGGATGCGTTCCTCATCCGGATGACCGAGGAGCGGTTTGAGGAGGTCATCAACGCCAACCTCACCGGGGCGTTCCGGGTGACCCAGCGCGCGGCGCGCAGCATGCAGAAAAAGCGGTTCGGCCGGATCATCTACATCGGCTCGGTCTCCGGCAGCTGGGGCATCGGCAACCAGTCCAACTACGCGGCCGCCAAAGCCGGCTTGATCGGCATGGCCCGCTCGATCTCCCGCGAGCTGTCCAAGGCCGGGGTGACCGCGAATGTGGTGGCCCCCGGCTACATCGACACCGAGATGACCCGTGCGCTGGACGAGCGGATCCAAGCGGGCGCATTGGAATTCATCCCCGCCAAGCGAGTCGGCACCGCCGCCGAGGTCGCCGGGGCGGTCAGCTTCTTGGCCTCCGAGGACGCGAGCTACATCGCCGGCGCGGTCATCCCGGTCGATGGCGGCATGGGCATGGGCCACTGATGAATGACGCCGACCCGCCGCGCCCGGCTGCGCCGCGCTTGCGATCGCCACTGATGAAAACACACGATTAGGACGGACATGGCAGGACTGCTCGAAGGTAAACGGATCCTGGTCTCCGGGATCATCACCGACTCGTCGATTGCGTTTCACATCGCCAAGGCGGCCCAGGACGCGGGGGCGCAACTCGTGCTGACCGGGTTTGACCGGTTGCGCCTGATCCAGCGCATCGCCGACCGGCTCCCGGAGAAGGCGCCGCTGATCGAACTCGACGTGCAGAACGAGAAGCACCTCGACTCGCTTGCCGAGCGGGTGACCGCCGAGATCGGTGACGGCAACAAGCTCGACGGCGTGGTGCATTCCATCGGTTTCATGCCGCAGACGGGAATGGGGATCAACCCATTCTTCGACGCGCCGTATGAGGATGTCGCCAAAGGTATTCACATCTCGGCGTATTCGTACGCCTCGCTGGCCAAGGCACTGCTGCCGATCATGAACCCCGGCGGCTCCATTGTCGGAATGGACTTCGACCCGACCCGCGCGATGCCGGCATACAACTGGATGACCGTGGCCAAGAGCGCACTCGAATCGGTCAACCGCTTCGTGGCGCGCGAGGCGGGCCAGTACGGTGTGCGCTCCAATCTTGTTGCGGCCGGCCCGATCCGGACGTTGGCGATGAGCGCCATCGTCGGTGGCGCACTCGGCGAAGAGGCAGGCGCCCAGATGCAGCTGCTCGAAGAGGGTTGGGACCAGCGCGCACCGATCGGTTGGAACATGAAGGATCCGACGCCGGTCGCGAAGACGGTATGCGCGCTGCTGTCAGACTGGCTTCCGGCGACGACGGGCACCATTATCTACGCCGACGGCGGCGCCAGCACCCAACTACTCTAGACGGCGATGGAATTCCGTGGACTTTGACGCGGTCCTGCTGCTGTCGTTCGGCGGACCCGAGGGCCCCGAGCAGGTGCGGCCTTTCCTGGAGAACGTCACTCGCGGCCGCGGTGTGCCACCAGAGCGCCTGGACGAGGTTGCCGAGCACTATCTGCATTTCGGTGGAGTGTCGCCGATCAACAGGATCAACCGCGCATTGGTCACCGAGCTACGTGCCGAATTGGCCGACCGCGGCGTGGATCTGCCGGTGTATTTCGGTAACCGTAACTGGGAGCCGTATGTCGAAGACGTCGTCGCGACCATGCGAGACAACGGGATTCGCCGCGCAGCGGTGTTCACCACGTCGGCGTGGAGCGGCTATTCCAGTTGCACCCAATATGTCGAGGACATCGCCCGAGCGCGGAGAGTGGTCGGCCCCCGCGTGCCGGACCTCGTCAAACTGCGGCCCTACTTCGATCATCCGCTGTTCGTGCAGATGTTCGCCGAGGCCGTCGCCGCTGCCGCCGGCACCGTGCCGGCAGATGCGCGACTGGTGTTCACTGCACACTCCATCCCGATAGCTGCCGATCAGCGCTGCGGCCCGCGCCTGTACAGCCGCCAAGTCGGCTACGCCGCAGGGCTGGTCGCCGCCGCCGCCGGATACCGGGACTATGACGTGGTCTGGCAGTCGCGATCGGGCCCGCCTCAGGTTCCGTGGCTGGAACCGGATGTGGCCGTCCATCTTTCGACGCTCCCCGACACTAAGTCTGTAATCGTCTGCCCGATCGGCTTTGTCGCCGACCACATTGAAGTGGTGTGGGATCTCGACCATGAGCTGCGGGAGCAGGCTGATGCGGCGGGCATGGCATTCGCGCGGGCCGCCACACCCAACGCGGATCGCCGATTCGCACAGCTGGCCATCGATTTGGTCGATGAACTGCGCGACGGCCGCCGCCCTACCCGTACGGCGGGTCCGGACCCGGTGCCCGGCTGCGGGGCGAGTGTTAACGGCATACCGTGCGGACCGCCGCACTGCGTGGGCGAGTGGTCGGCGACGCTCAGCCCTGCCACGCCGACTGCAGAATCGCGCTGATCGCAGCCATCCGCGCAGAACGCACCACGGTGGCCAGCGGTTGCAGCGCGGCGCTGGCGATTTGTGCTTCCGATGACGACTGCGTCCCGGTCTGACTCAATTCCGCGCTGACGGTCACGATCGCGTCCACATGCGCCGCGGTCTCCAGGACCCGCACGGCGCGCGGCGGCGCGTGGTCGGGAATGCGATGGCAGCGCGTGGTTTCCAGGTGCTGCTCGACAAGTCCGCGCGGATCTGCGACATCCGAGCCGGTGGAGCCAAGACCGATGGTGCCGAGCGCTTCCGCAGCCGACCGTACCGCTGACCGCAGCCCGTATTCGGCTTCGCCGAGCTCGTCGTGGCTGTGTACCGGCACGTCGGTCAATGAGTAGACCGTCCAGGACAGCGCACCCGGCTCCGGGGCATCGGTGTCCGCGTCGGATTCGTCATAACGGAAATCGGGGACCAACCCGACGGCCACCGTGGAGTCGTCGCGGTCAGACACCACTACCGCCTCGCCGGCCGCCATCGCGTCGCGCGCGAACTGTGTGCCGGCAGCCAGCCCGCGAACATCACCGGGCACCGGCAATACCAGGTTGATCGCCGGCGCGGACATCGACGGTCGGCCGGCCGCGGTGCGCAGAGTTTGCAGCAGCGACACCGCACCGGCGTCGTCCAGATCCGGCCACGGCAGGCCGGTATGCCCCGCCGCGACGGCATCATATGCGGTGACGGATTGCGCTGGCGCCCAAAGCCATAACGCATCGAGGACATCATCGGGCGCGGCCTTGCCGGCGAGCCAGGCGTTGGCCCATACCGACAGCGAAGCGCTGGGGCACCACATGATCCGCAGTCTAGTTGTTGTTCGCCGTGATCGACGGGTCGCACGTTATCCTGGCGGCATGCCCGCCGCCCTGATTTGGTTGATCCTCGCGCTGGCCCTCGCTGGTGCCGAGGCGCTGACCGGCGACATGTTCTTGCTGATGCTCGGGGGCGGGGCGCTGGCGGCTGCCGGAAGCAGTTGGTTACTGGACTGGCCGGTCTGGGCCGACGGCGCGGTGTTCGCAGTGGTTTCAGTCCTGCTGCTGGTCCTGGTCCGACCGGGACTGCGGCGACGGTTGACCCCCGCGAAAGGCGCGCAGACGGGTGTTCAGGCGCTGGAAGGCAAAAGTGCGCTGGTGCTCGATCGCGTCGCGCGCCATGAGGGCCAGATAAAGCTGGGCGGCGAAGTGTGGACGGCGCGGCCGTTCAACGACGGCGACGTCTATGAACCCGGCGACCAGGTGACCGTCATGCACATCGACGGAGCCACCGCCGTGGTCTGGAAGAACGTCTAAGAGAGAGGAATCGGAGAATGCAAGGTGCAGCTGCCGGTTTGGTGTTTCTCGCGGTCCTGGTGATTTTCGCGGTCATCATTGTGGCCAAGTCCATCGCGCTGATCCCGCAGGCCGAAGCGGCGGTGATCGAACGGCTGGGCCGCTACAGCCGCACGGTCAGCGGGCAGCTGACGCTGCTGGTGCCGTTCATCGACCGCATCCGCGCCCGCATCGACCTGCGCGAGCGGGTGGTGTCGTTCCCGCCGCAACCGGTGATCACCGAGGACAACCTGACACTGGCCATCGACACCGTCGTCTACTTTCAGGTCACCAATCCGCAGGCGGCGGTCTACGAGATCAGTAACTACATCGTCGGCGTCGAGCAGTTGACCACCACCACGTTGCGCAACGTGGTCGGCGGGATGAACCTCGAGCAGACCTTCACCTCGCGCGATCAGATCAACCAGCAGTTGCGCGGTGTCCTCGATGAAGCCACCGGGCGCTGGGGACTGCGGGTGGCCCGTGTCGAGTTGCGCAGCATCGACCCGCCGCCGTCGATCCAGGCGTCGATGGAAAAGCAAATGAAGGCCGACCGCGAAAAGCGGGCGATGATCTTGACCGCCGAAGGTCAGCGGGAGTCGGCGATCAAACAGGCCGAGGGACAGAAGCAGTCGCAGATCCTCCAAGCCGAAGGCGCCAAGCAGGCCGCGATCCTGGCCGCCGAGGCCGATCGGCAGTCGCGGATGCTGCGCGCGCAAGGGGAGCGGGCGGCTGCCTACCTACAGGCCCAAGGCGAGGCCAAGGCAATCGAGAAGACATTCGCCGCGATCAAGGCCGGCCGGCCCACCCCGGAGCTGCTCGCCTATCAGTATTTGCAGGTTTTGCCACAGATCGCCCAGGGCGAGTCGAGCAAAGTGTGGGTCGTACCCAGCGATTTCGGTTCAGCGCTGCAGGGTTTCACCAAACTGCTGGGTGCCCCGGGCGATGACGGGGTCTTTCGTTACCAACCGTCACCGGTCGAGGATGATCTGCCCAAGCCGGAGGATGACAGCGACGAGATCGCCGATTGGTTCTCCACCGAAACCGATCCAAAGATCATCGAGGCGGTGGCCAAAGCCGAAGCCGACGCACGCAAGCCGGTGGAGGGTGTGATCGGTGTTCCGCCGGAACTCCATCAGTAAGGTGAGTGCGTTGACATCCCCAAAAGCCTATGCGGCGCTGGCTGTTTTCCAGGCCGGTGATGCCGTGGCGTGTGCCATCCCGCTCCCGTACATCGCGAAATCCCTTGATACGCTGGGCGTTCCGCAAAACATCCGGTGGATTCTTCCGGTGGCCAAAGTGGCCTCCGTAGTCGGATTGCTGTCGGTTACCCGGATCCCAGGACTTGCGCGGCTGACGACGGCGATGCTGACGCTCTACTTTGTGCTCGCGGTCGGGGCGCACATCCGGGCCCGCGACCGAGTCGTGAATACGGTTCCGGCGGCGTCATTTTTGGCGATGTACGCAGTGCTGACGGCGAAGGGCCCGAGTCGGCGTCAGTGACTCGCGGTGTGAACAAGTAACGGCTGCCGCGGACACGAGTTCCGCGGCAGCCGTCGTTGCGGTGGTCAGGGACCGGGTGAGGTTGGCCGTCGTCATTCCCTCGCGTTGAGTCGCAGCTCGACGATCGGCAGAGGTGTGTCGGTTTCGGTGATCGGGGCGCCCAGCGTCTGCTCGAGCACGGGCTTGAACTGTTCCCAGGCGCGGGGGCGATCGGCGATGTATTCCGCAAGCGCCTGATCTGCCTCCGCCGTATTCAGCACCCGCGCAGTTGCTGGCGCAGGCGCACGGCTCCCCGCGTAGACCCGCACGTGCGGGTTGGCCTGGACATTACGAAACCATTGAGCTTTTTCGCCGAAGCCCGCGACGACGACATATCGGTCGGACGCGGGATGGCCGACGACTTCGAGCACGACGTAACGCGGCGTACCGGTTTTGCGGCCGATGTGTTCGAGCATCAGTAGACGTGACCCCAACAACGCTCCGGCACGGGCCTTATAGATCCAGATCGGCGCGCGCATGAGCCGGCGCGACCGCAGGATCCGTGCGCCCACAGCAGCGAACAGCGAGGACGGATGCGTGGTGGACATGGGGCCTCCATTTCTTGGCGGGTCAGGCGTCGCTGGCAAGTCCGTCGCGATAGATAGCGAAAACCTCGCCCGCCCAACGTGTTATGCCTTCTGCCGAGAGCGGGTCGACGCCGAGCACTTCGGCCAGCCGCGAACGCAGGGTCAGCACCGCCAGGTCGTTGACCAACAGGAAGGCCGCCCGCATGTCGGGGTCCACACCCGGGCTGGCGGTTCCGGCGGCGACCATGGCGTCGAGGGTGTCGCGGCTGAGGCGGTGCAGCCGCGCGAAGAGTGCTGTCCCGGCTGCACCGCCGCTGATCAGCAACCGGCTCAGATAGGCCGGGATCGCCGAGTCAGGTGGCAGGTGGGTAGCCAGGCCGTCGAGCATGCTGGGCACCGTGGCGGGATCCAGACCGGAAGTTGCAGTGCGCGTCGTCATTTCACTCAGCACCGCCTCAAGACTGCTGACGACGTGATCGTCGACTGCCGCCACCAAGCCGTCCTTGGAACCGTAGTGGCGCACCAGTAGGGCCGGTGACACCCGTGCGGCGGCGGCGATGTCGCGCATTGTGACGCCGTCGGGACCACGGGCGGCGAACAGCGCCAGCGCCTCGTCACGGATGCGGGCCCGCGCCGTGCGATCATCCGGCGGCGGTAAATGCATGTTCACAATTGTAAACGCTTGTTTAGTCGACGCCAAATGGCACCGCTTTGCGGATGAATCGGGCCGTTCTGGGTACGCCATGTCCTGATGAGCCAGGGACGTCGCGCGACCGGCCGTAAGCGTCGGCACAAGAGAAAATGGAAACGACGCGAGATCCGGGTCGCCGACCAGGAGGCGATGCGGCGGTCGATCGCCGGTACTGCCGTCGGGAGCTTCACGGAGTGGTACGACTTCGGCGTCTATGGCTATCTGGCAACGACGATCGCGCAGGTGTTTTACCCGACCGACAGTTCCAGCGCAGTCGGCCTATTGGCCACCTTCGGCACGCTGGCGGCAGCTTTCCTCGTGCGCCCGCTCGGCGGGTTCATCTTCGGCCCGCTCGGCGACCGTATCGGACGCAAACAGGTGCTGGTGATCACCATCTTGCTGATGAGTGCGGCCACGGCGGCCACGGGGGTGCTGCCGGACTACAACGCCATCGGTATCTGGGCCCCGATCCTGCTCGTCGTCACGCGAATCCTCCAGGGCCTCTCCACCGGCGGTGACTACGTCGGCGCGATGACTTACATCGGTGAGAATGCCCCGGACCGCAAACGCGGCATGATGGCCGGATTCCTGCCGGTAGGCACGATGAGCGGGTTCGTGGTCGGAGCGCTCGTGGTGACCGGATTGCAGACCGCGCTGCCGACCAACGCGATGGCGAGCTGGGGTTGGCGAATCCCGTTCCTGGTGAGCGCGCCGCTCGCCGTCGTCGCGGTATACATGCGATGGCGCCTTGAAGAATCGCCGGACTACGAGAACAAGGATGAAAGTGAGCAGAGGTCCAGCGAGGGCGCCGGGCGACAGTTCAGACAGACGGTTGTGGAGCAATGGAAGCCACTGCTGGTCTGCATGGGTCTGGTGCTGACGTTCAGCGTCAGCAGTTACATGCTCAGTGGCTACCTGCCTACCTATCTCAAGAAGACCGCAGGCATCGGCGAGTCGGCGGCGCTGGTAATGATCCTGCTGGTCCTGGTTATTTTGCTGTCTGCCGTGGTATTCGTCGGAAAGTTGTCCGACCACATCGGTGTCAAACCGATCATGTGGACCGGCTGCGGCTTGCTCATTGCAGTATCGATCCCGGCCTTCCTGCTCATCCGATTCGGCGGTAGCTACCTGGCGGTATTCATCGGCGTGCTGCTCGTCGGGATCATGCTGCTCTGTTTCAACGGCACTCAGCCATCCATGTTGCCGGCGCTTTTTCCAACGAATGTGCGCTACGGCGCAGTGGCGATCGGATTCAACATCTCGGTGTCGGCTTTCGGCGGCACCACCCCACTGATCGCCGAGTCGCTGATCTCCATTACCGGCAGTCAGATGGTGCCTGCTTACATGCTGATGGTCGCTGGCCTGGTCGGCGCGGTCACTTTGCCCTTCACGCCCGAAATGGCCGGCAGGAGGCTGCCCGGATCCGGACCATCGGTCGAAAACGAGCAGGAGGCGCGTGAGTTGGCCGCAGACGTGTAGTCAGCGGGGTCTCATCGTTAAGCCGTTTCCCGCGTGCTCTGGTTAAACCGGCGGTTTGGTGGGGTCCGGGCGAAGATCACGCAGTCGCGGCAGGTCGGGATCTGACTGCACGTATTCGGTGACCGCCTCGGGTTCGATCAACCCGTAGCGGACCTGCAAGTCAACTGGATTCAGGCCGAAGTAGCGGGCCACCTTGATCAGGTTGTCGGCGCTGATCAGCCTGTTCTCGCGTGCCGCCTTGTAGTACGCGGACTTGCGGTAGCCGAACGCCTCGTAGACTTCGGTCGCGGCCAGCGGTCTGCCGACCAGATAGGGCAGCACCACCGCAGGATCCTTTTCGCGGTCATCCATGATCTTGAACTTTAATACTCGGCATGGAGTTGTTGTCCCTCCGCCATGCAGAGCTGGCGACCCGGTTGGCGGGCGCGGGTTATGGGCGGCGCGCGCCGTCTTGATGTAGTGGGCCACGACGCTATGGTGGTAGCCGGCGGTCTTATGCGCCGTCATCCGAGGACCGCCAAGCCAGCAAACCAGCGGGGGAGGATCAGTGGACATCGTCCTGGGTATGTCGATGGCGCCCGAGACGGTCCGCATGGTGCTGGTCGAGGGAGAAAACGCCGACGGGCTGACGGTCGACAAGGACGACTTCGACGTAGCCACCGTCGATGACTCGGCGAACTCCGGGGCGGCCGATCAAGTGATCGCCGCCATCCTGGGCACCCGGGAGAGTGCGGCCGAAGGCGACCACCATCTCGCATCGACCGGGGTGACGTGGACGGATCCGGTGGAAGCCGCGGCACTACGCGACGCGCTGGCCGCCCACAAAGTCGAGAACGTCATGTTGGTCTCGGCCTTCTTGGCCGCAGCCGCTTTGGCTCAGACCGCCGGCAGCGCTGTGGGGTATGCGCATACCGGGCTGCTGTTCGTCGAGCCGGACACTGCGACGTTGGCCATTGTCGACACCGCTGACGGCTCGATCGTCGACGTACGCCGACAGCCACTGCGCAGCGCCGATGCGCCCACCGCCTTGACCGAGATGATGGACGGGCTCGACACGTTGAATGGGCGCCCGGACGGGGTTTTCGTCGTCGGCTGCGGTGTCGACGTCACAGCGATCAGACCCCAGCTGGCGACCGCCACCGCTCTTCCGGTCAGCGGTCCAGACGATCCCGAAACGGCGCTGGCACGCGGGGCGGCATTAGCGTCGGCCAATTCGCCGCTGTTTGCGTCATCGACAACCGCGTTGGCCTACTCGCAAGTGCATGACTGGACGACGGCTGAGCGAATCGACGTCTCCGCCGACACCGGCCTGACCGAAATTCGTGCATACAGTATTGCAGCGGACGACGACGCTTTCGCCGGTGCAGATGCCGAGCTCAGCGCTGACGAGAACGACTACGGACGCAGACCGTTCCTGGTGGCGCTCAGCGTGATGATGGTCTTCTTCGCTGGGATCCTGGCACTGGTCGTTTCCCTGGCTGTTGCCGTGCGCCCCGCGGTCAGTCAGCAGCCAAGCCCGCGCGGAAATCTCGTCGTGCCGGCTCAGCAGGCCCCGGCGCCTCCGCCGGCGTCGCTGAACAAAATCGAGCCGCCAGTGCGCGAGTCGCAGCCAATACCGGATGCCATACCGGCGGCTCCGGCACCCGCGCCCGCGGCTTCCGCCCCGGCGCCCGTTCATGTGCCCGCTGCCTCCGCCCCCGCTCCGGACGCCCCGGCGCCTGCGCCCGAGGCCCCGGCGCCTGCCCCCGACGCGCTGGCTCCGGTTCCGGCGGCGCCTGCGCCCGCGGCTCCTGCACCTGTGCCGATAGCTCCAGTCCCAGTACCGGTGCCGGTTCCGATGGTGCCGCTGGCTCCCCGGCTACCGCCAGTCTTCAATCCGCCGGTACAGAGCCCGCCGTCGCAGCGCCTACCGCAGCGTCCGGCTTGGCGGCCAGGCGGTGGTCCGCGAAACCGGGGCGGCTGGCAGCCAGGCGGCGGTAATCGCGGCGGTGGTGGCGGCATCGGAATCGGTGGCGGTCACGGGGGCTTCGGCGGTGGCTTTGGAGGCGGGCACGGCAGAGGTCGCTGACACCGCCGCCCGGCCGACGCCCCGTCATCCACCCACCGGCCACCGCGGAACCATGTTGGGCCGCAACAGGAATCGGCCAGCATCGGCAACGCGGGCAGCACCTCGCCCGGTCATGGGCGCCATCGGCATTAGCGGTATGCCTGCCGGCGCAACAACCGGCGAAGCGCTCGAACCGATGTTTGTCGTCGACAGGGCAACCGGGCTGCTGACCGGCGCCCCCGCAGCCCAACTTTGCGGTACCGACAGCGCGCCGACCGAGGCGCCTCGGCCCACACCCGCGGAGATTGCACCGCCAGCACCGGCGCCCAGGCCTGATAACCCCGCTGATCCCGACGCCCCCGCCGCTGAGGACAGCGTCTGAACACTGGCGCCTCCTGTCGCGCCGGCGATATTCGCGGTCCTCGCCAGCCCAGCCGCACCGACGAGGAAACTCAACGACGACGCCACAGTTCTGGTATGTCCGCTCAGCGAATCCAGGATCGACTGAGCCGGTTCCAGCGGCGACGACGGCGATGCGAGTCCCTGCAGCGCTCTGGGAATCACTGAGGGCGACAGAATTTTCTGCGCCTGAGTGCCGGTAAATTCACCGACGGCTCTGGCAACTGCGGCGCCCTGACGGGCCACACCGGCCGGGTCCGCACTGGGCGGCGCGGAGGTGAACGGCATTACCGTCGACGCCGTCGCGGAGCCTGCGGCATAGCCGTACATCGCCGCGGCATCCTGCGCCCACATCTGGCCGTAGTGAAACTCGGTGGACGCAATCGCCGGAGTGTTTTGGCCCAGAACGTTTGTCGACATCAACGACATCAGCAGCGCGCGATTGGCAGCGATCACCGGCGGAGGCACCGTCATCGCCCGCGCCGTCTCGTAGACGCCCGCCGCAGCCCTGGCCTGAGACGCCGACTGCTCTGCTTGCCCGGCGGTGGTGTGTAACCACGCGATAAACGGTGCCACGGCGGCTGCCATCGACGCCGACGCCGGCCCCAGCCAGGGCCCGCTGCTCAGCTGTGAGATCACCGACTGGTAGCCCACGGCCGTGGTATGGAGCTCGGCGGCCAGTCTGTCCCAGGCCACCGCGGCGGCCAGCATCGGCCCTGAGCCGGGACCGGAATACATGCGTGCGGAATTGATTTCCGGAGGCAACAGTCCAAAATCCATTTCTACTACCCTGTTTCAGCCGGTCGAGATCGGACGAGTCGTCATTTCCGGACCAATGCTGACTAAAGACATGAGTTCTCCTGAAAAGTCGTTAGGGAAATGGGTCTCGCCGACTCGTCGTGTGGGCGTGGGCCTATCAGCAGGTCGACGCGAGTGACCGGTCGCTACAGATGCGCACCGGAGCAATTGAGTCAGTTCGCACCGGCCGTTGTGCGGTAACAACGGCTCGGCTCGAACCGATCAGCAACGGTTGATGCAGAACTGGGTCAAAAGTTGTTGGCCCGCAAGCAAGATGGCAGGCGCGTGGGTGCCGGCACCACTGGGCCGGTAACCGAGCGTCGGTGAGGGAGTCGGCGCAGGCGACCATCGCGATAGCGGCCACCAACGTAGCCGCGGTGCCACCGCACGGTGCAGTCCCAAAGTGGCAGATGCCTTTTGGCTTGTCGGCGACGAGTCGTCGTCAACATCGGCGCCTTGAATGTCGTCGACGGACAGCGATACCAACACAGGAGGCGACGGTGAAGACACCGCGACCCCGAATCGCACCAACCCGTATCCGAGTACGCCAACCAACACACACGTCGCAACAACGAGTGCAACGGCCGACCGCAGCCATGGCGGGCTGGGGCCGTCGCGAAAACTCATAGTCATTCAAAACTATCAAGGCAGTTGCCCCATGGACGTCTCCCGCGCTTCGGTCAAATCAAATACATAGAGAGAGTTCGCGGAGCCTGCGCTACGCCCAGTCACTCCCGAGTCGCCAGATTCAGCGTGTTTTGGGTGCAGCACAAGTCTTTTGCTCGACGCCAGATCCCGAGTGATGCCGCCGATGCTGGCGTACTTCGTAGCTCAACAGCGCCGCGCCGACCAGGCCCGTGCACAGCGACACTAAAACCAGCAGCGGGCTGAGGTGGCCGGTGAGCGCATCGCCCAGGATGACTACCGCGGCGGTCCCGGGAAATAGACCCGCAAGCGTCGCCAGCGTGTACGGCATCGCCCGCACCGCTGACGCGCTGACGGCGTAGTTGAGCACCGAGAATGGCACCGCGGGAATCAGCCGCAGCGATACCACCGCCACCCAGCCGCGCTCGCGCAGGCGGGCATCCAGCGTTTCGACGGCCTGATGGCGCACCAGACGGCTCAGCTGCCAACCGGCCGCGCGCACCAACGCCAACGCAATCACTGCACTGGCGGTACTGGCCACCACAGCGATCGCCACCCCCACCGCCGGCCCGAACAACAGCCCGGCGGCCAGGGTGAAGGCGGTCCGCGGAAACGGCAATACCGTCACCACGATGTGGGCGGCCAGAAACGCCAGCGGAAACCACGGCCCGACGGACGTCGCCCAGTCGCGCAGCTGCACCGCCGTGGGTAGCGGCACCAGCAATGCCACCGCCACCAGGGCGGCTACTGCCGTCGCGATCACGACAACCCGTCGTCGGGGCACCTGCCGTGCGGTGGCGACGACCGAGGAAGCCACGCCGCGCAGCACATCAGCGATTTTGCTGGTCGCGCGAGCCGTCACAGCTCAAGACTACGGGCGGCTGCCCTCGGTTTCCGGGCGCGGACCGGTATCAATTAGCCTGGTTATCAAGTGGCGACCCCCGACGAAGGGGGCCACATGCTGCAACAACAGGAGCCGCCGGTGTCTCTCGATGTGTCCGCCGAGCCCGCCGACCTCGGTCAGGGCCGGGCGAAATGGCGCGCGGCGGTGGCCGGGGTGTTGGCCAAGAGCATGCGACGCGACGCCGACGAGTTCGGCGCCGAGCCGGAGCGGCAGTTGGACACCCCGACGTATGAGGGCTTCGCCATCCGGCCGCTGTACACCGCATTCGATGCGTTGCCGGAAACGTCTCTGCCTGGCGAATGGCCCTATCTCCGCGGCGGCGACGCGCTGCGCGATGTCAATTCGGGCTGGAAGGTCGTCGAGGCATTCCCGGCCAATGGCGCCGACGGCAACGCCGCGGTGCTGGCCGCACTCACCGATGGGGCCAGCGCGCTGCTACTTCGTGTCGGTCAGGACGGTGTACCGCCGGAACAGCTCGACCAGTTGCTCGCCGGGGTCTACCTCGAACTGGCGCCAATAATCCTCGATGCCGGCGCGGACTACACCGGCGCTGCTGATCGGCTGCTGGCATTGGCTGCCCAATCGGACAACCCGGCGACGTTGTCGATCGACCTGGGAGCCGACCCGCTGACCGCCCCCCTGAGCGGACGGGCATCCGCACCGCTAGACGAGGTGGTCGCGCTCGCCGAACGGGTCACTGACAGCCAGGGCGCACGGGCGATCACTGTCGACGGCCCGGCGTTCCACAACCTGGGCGCCAACGCAGCCTGGGAACTGGCCGGCAGCATCGCCGCGGCGGTGGCGTATCTGCGGATACTCGAAAAATCGCGTCTATCGGTCGCAAAAGCGCTGCCGCAGATCAGTTTCCGATTCGCAGCCGATGACGACCAATTCATGACGATCGCCAAATTCCGTGCCGCCCGCCAACTCTGGGCGCGAGTCGCCGAGGTTACCGGCGCCCCAGCGGCCGGAGCGACCACCATCCACGCCGAGACATCGCTACCGATGATGACTCAGCGCGATCCCTGGGTGAACATGCTGCGCACCACCCTTGCCGCGTTCGGCGCGGGCGTCGGCGGAGCCGACACCGTGTTCGTGCTGCCGTTCGACGTCGCCATCCCCGGCGGCTTCCCGGGCATGGCGACAAGCTTCTCGCGGCGCATCGCCCGCAACACCCAATTGCTGCTGCTCGAGGAGTCACACATCGGGCGGGTACTGGACCCGGCCGGCGGGTCGTGGTTTGTCGAGGACCTCACCGAGCAGTTGGCGCAGCAGGCGTGGCAACATTTCCAGGCCATCGAGCATCGCGGTGGATTCGTCGACGCCCGCGACTATGTGGCCGATCAGATCGCCGAGATCGCCGGGCGCCGCGCCGACGACATTGCGCGCCGACGCACCGCCGTCACCGGCGTCAATGAATACCCGAACCTCACCGAACCGCCGTTGCCGCAATCAGATTCATCGGCGGCTATCAAACGATACGCAGCCGCGTTCGAGGCGTTGCGGAACCGTTCGGATGCGTACCTCGAACGCACCGACGAGCGCCCCCGGGTGCTGTTGTTGCCGTTGGGGCCGCTGGCCGAGCACAATATCCGAACTACCTTTGCAGCAAACCTGTTGGCGTCCGGCGGTATCGAAGCGGTCAACCCAGGCCCACTCGACGCCGACGGTGTCGCTCAGGCCCTGTCCGCCAACGGTTCTCCGACATTGGCGATCATCTGCGGCACCGACAAGCGCTACGCGGCCGAGGCCGAGAGCGTCGTCGAGGCCGCACGCAACGCCGGGGTAGAGCGCGTCTATCTGGCCGGGCCGGAAAAGGCCATGGGGGAGGCCCAACACCGGCCCGATGACTACCTGACCGCCAAGATCGATGCGGTCCAGGCTTTGTCGAACCTGCTGACCCGGTTGGGAGCCTAGCCACCATGACCGTCCACGATGTCGCCGGCCGGCCGGCCCCGGAGACCGCATCCGCCGTCGGTAGCTTCGCCGACGTTCCGTTGCACGGCGAGCGTGCCGCCGAGCCCGCCACCGAAGCAGCGGTCACCGAGCACGTAGCGAAAGCCGCGTCGGCGCACGGGTACACCCCGGACCAGTTGGACTGGCAGACGCCGGAAGGCATTGTGGTCAAACCGGTTTACATCGCCGCTGACCGTGACGCGGCGGTTGCCGAGGGCTACCCGCTGGACAGCTTCCCCGGTGAACCGCCGTATGTGCGCGGTCCCTATCCGACGATGTATGTCAATCAGCCGTGGACCATCCGCCAGTATGCCGGCTTCTCCACGGCCGCAGACTCCAACGCCTTTTATCGCCGCAACCTGGCCGCCGGCCAGAAGGGCCTGTCGGTGGCGTTCGATTTGGCGACTCACCGCGGCTACGACTCCGACCACCCACGGGTGCAGGGCGATGTCGGAATGGCGGGTGTGGCAATCGATTCCATCCTCGACATGCGGCAGCTGTTCGACGGGATCGACCTCTCTGCGGTCAGCGTGTCGATGACGATGAACGGCGCGGTGCTGCCGATCCTGGCGCTCTATGTGGTGGCCGCCGAGGAACAGGGGGTGCCGCCGGAAAAACTGGCCGGCACCATCCAGAACGACATTCTCAAAGAATTCATGGTCCGCAACACCTACATTTATCCGCCCAAGCCGTCGATGCGGATCATCTCCGACATCTTCGGCTATACCAGCACGAAGATGCCTAAGTTCAACTCGATCTCGATTTCCGGCTACCACATCCAAGAGGCCGGCGCCACAGCTGATTTGGAGTTGGCCTACACGCTGGCCGACGGGGTGGACTACATCAAAGCCGGCCTGGACGCCGGCCTGAGTATCGACCAGTTCGCGCCGCGGCTGTCGTTCTTCTGGGGCATCGGGATGAACTTCTTCATGGAAGTCGCCAAACTGCGTGCCGGCCGGCTGCTGTGGAGCGAGCTCGTCGCCCAATTCAGCCCGAAGAACCCCAAATCGCTGTCACTGCGTACACATTCGCAGACGTCGGGCTGGTCGTTGACCGCCCAGGACGCGTTCAACAACGTCGCGCGTACCTGCATCGAGGCGATGGCCGCCACCCAGGGGCACACCCAATCACTGCACACCAATGCGCTCGATGAGGCGTTGGCCCTGCCCACCGATTTTTCCGCCCGCATCGCGCGCAATACGCAGTTGGTTCTCCAACAGGAGTCGGGAACCACCCGGCCGATCGATCCCTGGGCCGGCTCGTATTACGTGGAGTGGCTGACCTACCAGTTGGCCCAACGCGCCCGTGCGCACATCACCGAGGTGCAAGAGCATGGCGGTATGGCCCAGGCCATCGACGATGGCATCCCCAAGCTGCGTATCGAGGAGGCTGCCGCGCGCACCCAGGCGCGTATCGACTCCGGGCGGCAGCCGGTGATCGGCGTCAACAAGTACCAGGTCGACGAGGACCACGAGATCGAGGTGCTAAAGGTCGAGAACAGCCGGGTGCGTAGCGAGCAACTCGCCAAACTGCAGGAGCTACGGGCCGATCGGGACCAGGGCGCCGTCGAGCATGCGTTGGCCGAACTCAGCCGCGCCGCCGGCGAGCACGGGCCCGGCGGCGAGGACGGGCTGGGCAATAACCTGATGGCACTGGCGATCAACGCGGCCCGGGCCAAGGCCACCGTCGGGGAGATCTCCGATGCGCTGGAGAAGGTGTACGGACGTCATCAGGCCGAGATCCGTACCATCGCCGGGGTTTACCGCGACGAGGCGGGAGGAGACGGAGACATTACCCCGCTTTCCAAAGCCACCGAGCTGGTGGAGAAGTTCGCCGAGGCCGACGGTCGACGTCCGCGCATCCTGGTGGCAAAGATGGGCCAGGACGGCCACGACCGTGGGCAAAAGGTGATCGCAACGGCGTTCGCCGACATCGGGTTTGACGTCGACGTGGGTTCGCTGTTCTCAACTCCGGACGAGGTGGCCCGCCAGGCCGCTGACAACGACGTGCACGTCATCGGGGTGTCGTCGCTGGCGGCCGGTCACTTGACGCTGGTGCCGGCGCTGCGGGATGCGCTGGCCGAAGTGGGCCGGCCCGACATCATGATCGTGGTGGGCGGCGTCATCCCGCCGGGCGACTTCGACGAGCTCTACGCCGCCGGAGCCACCGCCATTTTCCCGCCCGGAACCGTCATCGCCGACGCCGCGAGCGGCTTGCTGCACAAGCTGGCCGAGCGGCTGGGGTACACCCTTTAACTCAATGACAACCGAGAACGGCGACAGCATCGACGAACTCGCCGCCGCTGTCCGCAGCGGTGATCGTGCGGCCCTGCCGCGGGCCATCACGTTGGTGGAGTCCACCCGGGCCGACCACCGCGACCGGGCGCAACAACTGCTGCTGGCGCTGATGCCGGAAGCCGGAAGGGCCCACCACGTCGGCATCACCGGGGTTCCCGGGGTAGGCAAGTCGACGGCCATCGAGGCGCTCGGCATGTATTTGATCGGGCAGGGTCATCGGGTGGCGGTTCTGGCGGTCGATCCGTCGTCGACCCGCACCGGCGGATCGATCCTCGGCGACAAGACCCGGATGGCGCGGCTGGCAGTGCATCCCGACGCCTACATCCGACCGTCACCGACCTCGGGCACCCTAGGCGGGGTTGCCAAGGCCACCCGGGAAACCGTTGTGTTGTTGGAGGCCGCCGGTTTCGACGTGATCCTGATCGAGACCGTCGGGGTCGGCCAATCCGAAGTAGCGGTCGCCCACATGGTCGACACCTTCGTCTTCTTGACGTTGGCCCGCACCGGGGATCAGTTGCAGGGCATCAAGAAGGGTGTGCTGGAGCTGGCCGACATCGTCGTGGTGAACAAGGCCGACGGTCAGCATCTGCCCGAGGCTCGATCCGCTGCACGTGAGCTGTCCGGGGCGATCCGGTTGATCTATCCGCGCGAGACGCTCTGGCGACCGCCGGTTCTCACGATGAGCGCACTGGAGGGAACCGGCCTGTCTGAGCTGTGGGACACGGTGGAACGTCATCGGCACGTACTGACTGACGCCGGCGAGTTCGATGCGCGCCGTCGCGCCCAGCAGGTCGACTGGACCTGGCAGATGGTCCGCGACACGGTGCTGGATCGGGTGTTGGCCAATCCGGCGGTCCGCAAGATCCGCGCCGAGGTGGAACGCCAGGTCATTGCCGGGGAATTAACCCCTGCGTTGGCCGCTCAGCAAATACTCAAGGTTGCATCAGGCTAACGGAAAGGTAACTTCAGTCTTGTTTGCGGATGACGTCGGTAAATTCGAAGATGTGAGGCTCGAAGTCGTGGGCAACCGGCGGTCGGTACTTCCGCGCCGGGTACACGGAGCCGCCGATCCACACTTTTCCTGCGCAGTCCGCAGCTTTGCCAGCATGTTCCCCGGGGGCCGGCTCGGTGGCGGAGCACTGGCCGTGTATCTCGACGGCGAACCGGTCGTCGATGTGTGGACCGGGTGCGCGGACCGGCGCGGACGGGTGCCATGGACAGCGGATACCGCTCCGATGGTGTTCTCGGCAACCAAGGGCATGGCTTCCACCGTCATCCACCGATTGGCCGACCGAGGCCTGATCGACTACGACGCTCCCGTTGCCGAGTACTGGCCGGAGTTCGGCGCCAACGGCAAGGCCGACATCACCGTCCGTCAGGTCATGCGGCACCGGGCCGGCTTGTCGGCCTTGCACGGCGCGAGTACGCAAGACTTGCTGGATCACGCGGTGATGGAACAGCGGATGGCAGCGGCGCCGGCCGGGAAGCTCCTGGGCAAACCCGCGTATCACGCGCTGACATACGGTTGGTTGATGTCGGGGCTGGCCCGGGCGGTCACCGGCAAGGGCATGCGCGAGCTGTTCCGCCAGGAGTTGGCCGAGCCGCTGAATACCGACGGGCTGCACCTGGGCCGGCCTCCAGTCCACGCGCCGACGCAGCCCGCGCAGATCATTACGCCGCAAAGCACCATCCCCAACCCGCTGTTCAACGCGGTGGCCCCTAAGATCGCCGCGCTGCAGAGGTCCGCGGGATTCGGCGCCATGTATTTCCCGGGAATGAGAGCGGTTGTGCAGGGCGAGATTCCGTTCCTGGACGGCGAGCTGCCAGCGGTGAACGGAGTGGTGACTGCGCGTGCTCTGGCGAAGATGTACGGGGCGATCGCCAACGGCGGCGAGATCGACGGCACCCGGTTCCTGTCCCGCGAGTTGGTCGCCGGCCTCACCGGCCGGCCGAGTCTCCGTCCAGACCGGAACATCTTTGTGCCGCTGGGTTTCCACCTGGGGTATCACCAGGTGCCGTTCAATCTGATGCCAGGCTTCGGCCACGTCGGGCTTGGCGGTTCGCTGGGATGGGCCGATCCGGCGAGCGGGTTGGCATTCGCTTTCGTGCACAACCGGCTGCTGTCGCCGTTTGTCGTGGTGGATCACGCCGGGTTCGTCGCGACGGGCACCATGCTGCGGCACGGTGCCGCTGAGGCCCGCAAACACGGGTTCGAGCGGGTGGCAGAGTTCGGGGCACCCTTCTCTGAGCCCGGAGCTGCTGTGGGCTGAAGCGTGTCGACCAAGTGGCTACGGTCGAGTTTGCTTAGTAACAGGGCGATTTGGCTGAGGCAAACGAAGCCTTCGTGCGGCCAGGGTGGTTTCGTAGTGGTGACCGCTGCGTCGGTAGTGGTTGATCCAGCCATCGGTGCGTTCGACGACCCGGCGGCGGGGTTGAACGATGAAACCACGGCCGGGTTTTGGTCCAGACACGTCGTCGACGGTCACACTGGCCTTGGCTTGCCGCCCGGGTGACGGTTTGGCCGGTGTAGCCCTTGTCGACCCACATGTGGCTGATGGTGGGCGCGACCCGTTTTGGCCTTCGCAAAATAACGCCAGGAAGGCAGCCCGGTCCTGCAGGCTCACCGGTGGGAAGGGGGGCGACCGCGACCAAGATGGCGGCGGAGTCGATGAACATGTGCCGTTTCACGCTGTCGACTTTCTTCGCCGCGTCAAACCCGTGTGGCCCGGGCACCGGAGACGCCTTGACCAAATGAGCAGTCCAAACCGCCGCCGCGGTCTGCGGCGGCGAGCGGATCGGGCGCAGACTTCGGCGCGGATCGTGGTCAGAATTTGGGCCCAGGTGCCGTTGCAGCACCAGCACAGGAAGTGTTGGTGGGCCGCCGCCGCCCAGTTCACGGCGAAGTCGTGGGGGAGGTGGCGCACACACAGCCGGTGCGAAGCACATACAGGACGGCGTCGAGATATTCGCGGTACGGACTACCGTCCACCTTTGGGATGTTCGGTACGACAAAGCGGGTAATGCGAGCCTACGCGGTGTCGGACGGATCGGATCGATAGCGGCGTCGGGAACCGAGTTCCGGGTCGGATGAGCTGGCGATGGTGATCGCAGGGTTCGACAATTCTTCGCTGGCCAGGGTGTTGTCGGTGGGCTATGAAATGGTGCGTGGTGAGATGACCCGACACACCACATTCAGGTTCTGTCTGGACCCGACGGTTGAGCAACATGAGATGCTGGCGCGGCATGCGGGGGCATCGCGGTTCGCGTTCAACCAGTGCCTTCGGATGCTGAAAAATGCGCTCACACAACGTTGCACCGACCCGAATACTAAGGTGCCCTGGACGGGGTTTGATCTGATCAACACCTTCAACGCGTGGAAGAAGACTGAGGACGCCGGGCGGGTCTTCACTGTCGACAGCCGTGGTGTTGCCGATACGACGGTGACCGGCTTGGCGTGGCGGGGTGAGGTGTGTCAGCAGGTGTTCGAGGAAGCCGCCGTCGACCTGGGTAAGGGCCTGAAATCGTGGTCGGATTCGCGATCTGGTTGGCGTAAAGGCAGGCGGGTCGGGTTTCCGCGCTTCAAAAAGAGGACCGGTGATGTTCCGTCGTTTCGGCTGCGCAACAAACATTCCAAGGGTAGACCGCCGGCCATCCGGGTCGGCGACAGCGAGCGGCCCCGCTCGGTGACGCTGCCTGGCATCGGGTTGATCGGGGTGTGTGATGACACCCGCCGACTGCGCCGCATGCTCACAAAGGGTCGGGCGAAAATCCCGTTCGTCACCATCAGCCATCGCGGGGGTCGGTGGTGGATCTCGCTGACCGTCGAGGCCGCCGACCTGCATCCCGACTACCAGCACCCGGCTCGCCTTGACGATGGTGGCGGCTGGATAGGCGTGGATCGCGGTTTGTCGGCGTTTCTGGTCGCCGCCACCGCCGATGGCACCGAGGTCGCCCGCATCAGCGACGCGCCCAAGGCGTTGGCTGCTGGGCTCAAACGCCAACGACGGTTGGCGAAATCGTTGTCGCGCAAGAAGAAAGGATCACACAACCGCAAGGATGCCGCTACCCGGTTGGGGCGGCATCATCACCGTGTCGCCAGTGTGCGCCGCCATTTTCTGCACCAGGTGTCTGGCGAGCTGGTCAAGACCCACGACCGGCTCGTCATCGAGAACCTCAACGTGCACGGAATGCTGCGCAATCACCGGTTGGCTCGCGCCATCTCCGATGCCGGCTGGTGGCAGTTCGCCCGGATGCTCGCCTACAAGCAGAGATGGCGCGGCGGGCAGCTCGTCGAAGCCGACCGCTGGTATCCCTCGACCCGCCTATGCCCCCAATGCGGGGCCGTCAACCGTGAAATGACGCTTGCGGATCGGGTGTTCACCTGCAGGTGCGGGCATACCGCCGACAGAGACACTAACGCCGCGGTGAATCTGGCCCGCTGGGGCCACACCCACCACGACCCCCTCGATCCCCGGACCCCCAAGCAGGAGGCCGGGCCACCAATGCCCGCCGACGGGACGGCGCTGGCCGACACCCTAGTGTTGGTGAAACCAGCCCGAATGACGCGGGAACCGACGTTCACACCGCATCCGCGGCCTGAACCGACGACGCCCGAGAAGGGCGGTGCCGAATACTCACCAGAGTTGTTCGACACGCTTTAGGCGTCTTCGAGCCGGAAGCCGACTTTCATCGTCACCTGGTAGTGCGCGACGGCTCCATTCTCGAGGTGGCCGCGCACCGATTGCACCTCAAACCAGTCGAGGTTGCGGGTGGTCTCCGCTGCGCGGGCCAGTCCGTTGCGGATCGCCGCGTCGACGCTCTCTGAAGACGTTCCGACGATTTCGATCACGCGGTAGGTGTGGTTGTTCATCGGCTTCCCCTAGTTTTCGGGCGGGCTTGAACGGGATAGTGCGTCAGGACGTTCGCCGGGTGATGGTGATCGACTTATCGATCTTCTTGAATGCCGTGAAAGTCGTTGCAGGAACGCCGAAGACAGTGGCGAGGACCTCGGGTGGAAGACTGCTGATCGAGGCGCCGATGCCGATATCGTCTTTGCCTTCTTGTGTGCTGGCGTTGAACACGATGACCAGATTCAGGTCATCGCTGCCCTTGTTCTCGAAGTAGTGCAGCGAGCCTTGCGGCGCGAAAATCACGTCTCCGGAATCAGCGTCGAAGGTTTCGGTGTGTCCGAGCGGATCGAGCAGGGTCCAGGTGGCGGTCCCGCTGATGATCACGCTGATTTCCCATGCGCTGGGATGCCAGTGTGGTTCCCGGATGCCTCCGGGCTGCAGCGTCACAAAAACGACGCTGGCCTGCTGTCCGGTGAGGATCGGGAAATTGTCCTCGTGGGCCTGGCGCAGAAAGCCGCCGTCAAATGTGGTGGGGGACAGGGCACCCAAACGAAACAAGTGCGATTGCGAGGTGTTCAGTTCGGCGGGAATCCGCGGATCGCCGAACCGGGCAGGGTCATCGGTCATCGAATCGTCCGTGGGTCCTTCGCGGTAGCTGTTGGGGGCATTGCCGGACAGTGCGCGGTCGACACCAACCCCGCCGACTGCCGCGGCACCGGCCAAGCCGGCGCTGCTCAGCATGACCCGTCTATTGATGGGCATATCCCCATGTTATGGGCCGCGAACAACCTTGGGGGGTCCTTGCCTTCCAACGAATGACGCGACGCCCCGGACCGGGACGTCGCGTCATCGCTGAAATCATCAGCGCCTGGCAGCGTGATGGGCACAAGCAAGAAGCTCGTGCTTGTCCGCTCAGTAGTTGTTGCAGGTGCTGAAGACTTGTGTGAGAAGGGGAATGTACTGCTGGCCCTGTGGCGAGTTCTGGACCATCTTGGCGTACTTCAAGCGCTGGGGCGGCGGCGCGGCAAGGAACATCCGCACCTGATTCTGCAGCTGCGGATTACTGTTGAATTGCTCGACGGTGGCTGGATCTGCCGAAGCGTTGAGCGCTGCTGCCGCTTGATCGTACGTGCAGGTGGTGTTGACGAAAACGTCCAGATTGGGATCCGCGGACGCGACCCCCGCCCCAGCAGTCAACGCCAGTGCCAGACCGCCAGCCGCGATAGCGGATCTGGTCAACGACAGTTTGATCATGTGTGGCTTCCTCCCATTGATTGCACCCTGATTGCACCGACTCTAACCGTCCAGTTCACATTCTGCCCGAACTTTTCGTAGCCCCCCAAACCGCCCACAACGCCGAGGACGGGACCACAATCGGCCGGCGATCAGCACTTAGCTGACCTTACCAGTCGCAAGTATACGGCCTATCGTCGCTGGGCCTGGGGGTTGTTCTCTGATGGTGAATACCTACTGGTGAGATGCTGGTCCTCCGAGGGTCCGCAACGGGTCTTGGTGCCATCGTAGGGGCCTTCCAGTGCCCACTGGACGGGCCAGTGCCCCCTGGACGGGCCCGCCTCAGTTACCTCTGCGCGCCGCACCTAGCTCCCGAATATGGTGGACTGTCACGGGGTCCGCCGAACTAACAAACTGCCACTCGATAAGAATGGTCTTCTATGTCACGTTCATTCAATGTGTTGGCCGAGTCTTCTAGCAGCGTTGAACAGATTCATGCTGCATTCGGCCGCGAGGACTATTGGCTGGCCCGCATCGCGGCCGGTGGCAGCGACAACACCACACTGGATTCGTTTACGGTCGACTCCGACCAGACGGTGACAATGCGCGCCACCCAACATCTAGGCCGTCAGTTACTGCCTCGACTAATCGCCAAACTCCTTCCGGGCGATCTAAAAATTGTGCACAGCGAAACGTGGAGAGCGATCGGTGATCGCAGAGTACGCGGGGAAGTCAACGTCTCGGCCTCCGGCGAATTGGGATCTGGTCGTGCGGAAGGGTGTTTGGTGCCTGCGGGCAACGGTTCGCAGCTGGAGTTTTCTGGCACAGTGGAAGTCAAAATTCCCCTGTTGGGCAGCAAACTCGAGAAATCCATTGGAACCAATTTAGCTGAGGGCATCCCGGCATTGCAGCGGTTCACTACGACGTGGATCGCCGAAAATTCCTGAATGATCGTCGCTGAAATTGCGATTACCCGTCGAGCGCCAACCTAGACGGTCGTCCTCGGGAAGACGTCTGTGACGGCCTCGTCGTCGCGGTATTCGTCCTGAAGCATCAATGTCCGTGTCACAGGGCGCGGTGCCATAGAGCGAAGCATGAGGCTGGCCGGGCGCGGACGAACCACCTGCGGCCACCAGAACCAACGTCCGAGCAGCGCGGCAATGGACGGTGTCATGAACGCGCGCACCACCAGGGTGTCGAACAGCAGGCCCAAGCCGATGGTGGTACCGACCTGACCGATGATCCGCAGATCGCTGACCGCCATCGAGGCCATCGTGATGGCGAACACCAGGCCTGCATTGGTCACGACCTTGCCGGTGCCGCCCATTGCCCGAATAATGCCGGTATTGATACCGCTGGCTATTTCCTCTTTCATCCGCGATACGAGCAGCAGGTTATAGTCAGACCCCACCGCCAATAGAACGATCACGGACATCGGCAGTACCATCCAGTGCAATTGAATGCCGAGAATGTACTGCCAAATCAGCACAGACAAGCCAAACGATGCGCCGAGCGAAAGTGCCACCGTGCCCACGATCGCTAACGCGGCAATAAAGCTACGCGTGATGATGAGCATGATGATGAAAATCAGGCAGAGTGCACCAACGCCGGCGATCCACAAGTCGTATTTTGCCCCGTCGTGGAAGTCCTTGAAGGTCGATGCAGTTCCGGCGAGATAGATCTTGGAGTCCTCCAGCGGTGTCGCCTTCAGCGCCTCCTCGGCCGCCGTCCTGATCTTGTCGATACGCGCTATGCCCTCAGGCGTGGCGGGATCGCCCTTGTGGGAGATGATGAATCGAGCCGCTTTCCCGTCCGGGGACAGGAAGGAGCTCATCGCCCGCTGGAAGTCTTTGTTCTCGAAAACCTCCGGAGGCAAGAAGAAGGTGTCGTCGTTTTTGGCCGCGTCGAACGCCTGCCCCATGGCGGTCGCGTTCTCGCTCGATTCGTCCATCGCCTTGAAAAGCCCCGACATGGTGCTGTGCATCGTCAGCAACATCGTGCGTGCGCGCTGCGCAGTCGCGATGAGTTGGGGGAAGTTTTCAAGGAGCTGCGGCAACAGCTTTTCGAGCTCTCCCAGATACTGAACCACAATCGAAAGATTGTCGGCCGCCAGATCGACACCGTCGACGCTCTCAAATACTGTCCTGATTGCATAGCACAACGGGATGTTTGTACAGTGCTTCTCCCAGAATAAAAAGCTCTTGATCGGCCTAAAGAAGTCCTCAAAATCCGCGATATGGTCCCGCAGCTCGCTGGTCACGGCCTCCATTTCACGGGTCACGCCAATCGTATGAAGAGTATTGTCGGTGATTTGCTTCTGCAAATCGTACAGCCGCTGCATCGTCGCGACTTGAGTGGACAATATGTCCGCCTGCTTCAGCATGTCGTCAATACGGGCCTTCATATACTGCATGACCTGCTGTCGGCTCGCGTTTTGCATACTGATGATAAAGGGGATTGACGTGTGTTCTATTGGCGCTCCCTCGGGCCGGGTTATGCCCTGGACAAGTGAGACGCCGGGGACGTGGAAGATCCCCTTGGCCAATTTGTGCAGGACTAGGAAATCAGCCGGATTGCGCATGTCGTGATCTGATTCGATCATCAGAATTTCGGGCATCATCCGCGATTGAGAGAAATGACGGTCGGCAGCCGCATACCCTTCGTTGGCCGGAATATCCTGAGGTATGTAGAGCCGGTCGTTGTAGCTGGTCTTGTAACCCGGCAGGGTCAGCAGGCCGACCAGCGCAATTGCTAGCGTCGCAGTGAGAATCGGTACGGGCCAGCGAACAATCGCGGTGCCGAGTCGGCGCCACCGGCGGACGCCGACTCTGCGCTTGGGGTCGAATAACCCAAAGCCACTTCCGAGCGCCAGAACGGCCGGTACCAGAGTGAGCGCGACCGCGACCGCAACCACCATGCCGATTGCACAGGGGATGCCGATTGTCTGGAAGATGGGCATTCGGGTGAAGCTCAGGCACAAGATCGCGCCGGCGATCGTCAAACCCGAGGCCAAGACAACGGGAGCGACTCCTCGATACGTGGTGTAGTAGGCCGTTTCCGGGTCCTGGCCGGACTGGCGCGCCTCGTGATACCGACCGAAGAAGAATATGCCGTAGTCGGTTCCGACGGCGATACCGAGAGCCACTAATAGGTTAATGGCAAAAGTCGAGAGAACAAGGATGTTACTGTCGCCGAGAAATGCGACGATACCCCGAGCCGCCCCTAATTCGACGCCGACCATAACCAGCAACAGCACCACGGTGATGGCCGAGCGGTAAACAAGAAGCAGCATCGTGAAGATGATCGCAACGGTGATCACGGTCATCTTCACAATGGATCTATTACCGCTGCGCTGCATATCGGTGACGAGCGCCGCTGGGCCGGTGACATAGGCCTTCATGCCGGGTGGCGGCGCCGTCCGGTGCAGGATATCCCGGACCGCGGCGATAGATTCTTGCCCCAGGGTTGTGCCTTGGTTTCCGGCCAGATTCAACTGCACATACGCGGCCTTGCGATCGTCGCTTTGCGCGCCGGCGGCGGTAAGCCGATCACCCCACAAATCTTGCACGTGTTGCACATGCGTCGGGTCGTCGCGTAAATCCCGCACCAATGTGTCGTAGTAAAGGTGCGCATCCTCGCCGAGCGGCTGCTGCCCCTCCAGCACGATCATTGCAAAACTGTCCGAATCGGATTCTTGGAAGTCCTTGCCCATCTGCTTCATGGCCTGTACTGCCGGCGCGTCTTGCGGAGCCAGCGGTACGGAATGCTCTTCGCCCACGCGTTCCAGCGACGGAACGGCAAACGTCACAAGGAGCGTGAGCGCTACCCAGGCCAGGATGACCAACAGCGAAAACCTGCGTATGGCCCGCGGCACGAAAGGGCTCTTAGGGTGTTCGGTGCTCATGCGGCGCTCATTATCCCGGGCTCCGTCCCCACCTGGATATCGCCACTCACTGCGGCTGTCTCAGCAAGGCACGCACCAGCGGACGGGGTCCCGATGGTCGGAGCAACGTACTGGCGGGTCGTGGACGCACTTGTTGCGGCCACCAGAACCAGCGTCCCAGCAGCGCGGCGATGGATGGCGTCATGAATGCCCGGACAATCAGTGTGTCGAACAGCAGACCCATTGCGATCGTCGTGCCCAGCTGACCGATGATGACCAGATCGCTGACGATCATCGACCCCATGGTGAACGCGAACACCAGGCCCGCGTTCGTTACGACCTTGCCGGTACCGCCCATTGCGCGAATAATGCCCGTTTTTATGCCCGCGTGTATTTCCTCTTTCATCCGGGACACCAATAGCAAGTTGTAGTCGGAACCTACCGCCAAAAGGACAAGCACCGACATCGCGAGCACGGCCCAGTGGATTTGAGTGTGCAGCAAATGTTGCCAGACCAGTACGGACAGCCCGAAGGATGCGCCCAGCGAAAGCAATACTGTGCCCACGATCACCAGCGCGGCGATAAAGCTTCGCGTCATGAGCAGCATGATGATGAAAATGAGGCAGACCGCGGCGACGCCGGCAATCATGAGATCGAACTTGGAGCCGTCCACCAAGTCTTTCGTCATCGCTGAGGTGCCCGTGAGGTAGATTCTGGCGTTTTCCAGCGGAGTTCCCTTAAGCGCTTCCTCGGCGGCGGTCTTTATCTCGTTGACTCGCGCTACGCCCTGCGGCGACGCTGGATCGTCCCGTTGGGAAACGAGCAGACGAGTGGCTTTCCCGTCCGGAGAGATGAAGACGTCCATGACTCGTTTGAAGTCTTTGTTCTTGAAAACCTCCGGAGGGAGGTAGAAAGAATCGTCGTTCTTGGATGCGTCGAATGCCTTACCCATGGCTGTCGCGTTATCGCCCACCTCGTCCATCTGGCCGATCATCCCGGACATGGTGCTGTGCATGGTCAGCATCATGGTCCGCATGCTCTGCATGGTCGCGATCATCGATGGGAATTGTGCGACGAGTTGCGGCATGAGCACGTCGAGCTGATCAAGGTCTCCCACCAAAACGTCGAGCTTGTCGTTGAGCTCGTCGACGCCGTCAATGGAATCGAATACCGATCGGATTGCCCAACATATGGGGATGTCGTAGCAGTGCTTCTCCCAATAAAAGTAGCTGCGGATCGGTCTGATGAAATCCTCGAAATCCGCGATGTGATCCCGCAAATCTTGCGTGATGTCCCGCATCTCATGTGTTGAGGCGACCATCTTATGCGTCGTACCGACAAGTTGCTGCATCAGGTCATACATGCGCTGCATGATGTTGATCGTTGCGGTGAGGTCATCAGCTTGCTTGAGGATGTCATTCATACGGTCTTTTTGGAAACCCATGACCGAAAGCTGACCCGCGTTTTGCATGCTGAGCATATACGGTATCGACGTGTGGTTGATCGGAGTTCCCTCGGGCCGAGTGACCGACTGCACCCGGGAAACTCCCGGAACCGCGAGTACACCCTTCGCCAGTTTATTCAATACAAGAGCATCGGCCGGATTGCGCAAATCGTGGTCGGTCTCGACCAACAGCATCTCCGGGGCCATCATGGCCGACTCGGGGAAATGCCGTTTCGCGGCCGCGACCCCCTCCTGGCTGGGAATATTTTTGGGAATGTAATCCATGTCGTTGTAGCTGGGGCTGTATCCGGGCAGCGTCAAAAGCCCGATAAGCGCGACAGCTAACGACGCAACGAGAATGGGTCCTGGCCACCGAACAATCGCCGTGCCAATTCGTCGCCATCCATGAGTGGAAAGCGGCCGCTTGGGGTCGAACACACCGAAACGACTCCCGACGTTGATGACCGCCGGAACCAGAGTGAGAGCGACGGCGACCGCGACGAGTACCCCGACTGCACAGGGGACGCCCAGCGCCTGGAACCACGGCAACCGGGTAAAGCTGAGGCAGAAAAGCGCGCCGGCGATCGTCACGCCGGAGGCCAACACAACCTTGGCGGTCCCGTGATACGTGGTGTAGTACGCCGCTTCCCGGTCTTCGCCGGCCTGACGTGCCTCTTGATATCGCCCGATGAAAAAGATCCCATAGTCGGTTCCGGCCGCGATCCCGATGGATACCAACAAGTTAACGGCGAAGGTCGTCAGGCCGACCATATCCAGGTTGCCGAGGAACGCGACGAGTCCTCGAGCCACCTGCAATTCCAGTCCGACCGTCACCAGCAAAAGAATGACGGTAAGAAATGAGCGATAAACGATGAACAGCGTCCCGAAGATCACGGCGGCGCTGACCAGCGTGATTGTAATGACCGTGCGGTTACCGCTATGGCCCATATCCGCAACGATCGCCGCGGGCCCGGTGACGTATGCCTTGACGCCCTGCGGAGCCGGTGTCCGCGCCACGATGTTTTGGAGGGCTTCGAGTGAATTGTCGGCCAAGGTCGTCGCCGGCAGACCGGCCAAGTTTACTTGCACATATGCGGCCTTGGCGTCGGAGCTTTGTGCGGCGCCGCGGGTGAGTGGATCGCCCCAGAAGTCCTGGATGTGCCGGATATGTTCGGGATCGTCTTTCAACTGGCGGATCAAATGGTCGTAATATTTGTGGGCCTCGTCGCCGAGGGGTTCTTTCCCCTCTAACACGATCATCGCCGCACTATCGGACGTGGATTGCTTGAAGTCGTCATTCATGCGCGACATCGCCTGAAACGACGGTGCATCGCTGGGGTTCAGCGAGACTGAATGCTCTTTTGCGACTTGTTCCAATGGGGGAAGGGCGATACCGACGATGATGGCGATTCCCACCCACGCCAAAATGATCGGTACCGAGAATCGATGAATTGTGCGCGCTACGCGAGACTGAGTGGCCTGCTCGTAGCCCGTGTGATCGGTAATCACGCGGCCTTCAGCAGGCAGAAGGTGAAGGCATTCACTTCGTGCGAAACCCTTTCGGATTTGATCTCATTGTCCACCGTGATGCGGCAGCCGATACTGGCGCCGTCACCCTGAGCCGTGACATTTCCAATGCCCGCCGCCGCGGTGATCGGGAATTCCAGCGACCACGGCAAATGCACTCCTTCGAGGCGCTGCGGGTCACCCTCGGCGTCGAAGTAGCTGATTGAGGCCACCGTCCCGGGCGGCCCGAAGACCTCGTAGGTGAGGCGCTTGGGGTTGAACGGTTTCGATTCCCCGGCTCTGGTGTCGGCATACGACGTGCGCTTCTCCGAGCCGAAGATGCCGTGCAGCCGCGAGACGGTGAATCCGCCGGCAACGATCACTGCCACGATGACCAGCGGAATCCACAGTTGCCGCAGGACCCTGAGGATCGCACGCCCCCGATTCGGACGATTCCGTCGAGAATGAGCTCGGGTTGGAGGCTCGGTTGACGATTGGCGACGGCGTCCGAAGCGACCGGGTCGACGGCCAGATTCCTGGTTGGCGTCTGGGTGACCGGCGTCGTCGACTTCCGACCATGCCTCCGCAACGGCGCGCCCACCGCGTTCGACCACTGCACCCAACCTTCCGCTGTCTAACTCCCCGCGCATGTCCGCCGGTCCGAACATGCCGTTTACACACCGGCCGTGATAGACCAGCCGACAGTACAGCGAATGCGGTGGCCATCGCAGGATAATCGCGCGGCGGTCACCTCAAACTTGCGACGCTTCCCAGAACACGACCCAAACTTGACACGACCCGATCTCGGTGAGTAAACCATGCCGGTAGCCTCCATATCGGCTGTTGCTCAATCGATATCGGATCGTAATGCATGCCGTGTGCGTAACGGCACGCTACAGATACTTCTGCCCACGCCGCAAATCACGCCATGTGCGTTACCGGCGTTCGCGCAGCTCCCCGCCCATCGCATGCGAACGCTAAAGATGCAGGTCCCGAGCCCGTCGTGGTGTGCGCCGCACCGGTTGCTAATCTGGCCGGGAGTCCCGCGTAAGCACTCAGGGACTTCCTCGAAATACCGGACGGACCTGTTGGCCACCACTATGGTCTGGAACCGGTACCACTCGTGTCGACTATGAGGTCTGGAGATTCGGTGAGCGTCAATCCGTTCGACGACGACAACGGCAGCTTTTTCGTCCTGATCAACGACGAGGAGCAACACAGCCTGTGGCCAACCTTCGCCGACGTTCCAGCCGGCTGGCGGGTGGTTTACGGCGAAGCGGACCGTGCTGCGTGCCTGGAGTACATCGAACAGAACTGGCCTGACATCCGGCCGAAGAGTCTGCGCGACAGGCTGGCTGCGGCCCAGGACTCTGATAACTAAGCCCGTTTCCGCAGTCGGCTAGTCCTTATATAGGGCTATCGGCAACGCGTTAGTCGATCTCGCCGGTCAGACCGAACTCAGCCAGCGTGCGCGCAGCCAGTTCGCGCAAAGCGGGCTTGGTGTTCTCGGCACCCGGCTGGTAGGCGACGACCGTCATGCCCAGCTTGCCGCTGATGCGCCATGATTGCACCCTCATTTGGCCGCCCATCTGCTCAAGCCGCTGTCGCGTTACGCGTTGCCAGATCCCTCGGGCGGTGCCGTACTCGGCGTCGGTGCCGTCCAGGCGCACCATCGAGCCGAGGTCGCCGAGATAAGAGGAAAGAACCGGGAGATCAGGGTCGGCGGGCGCCGCGTCGGCCATCCGTTTCAACGCCCGCTTGGGCATCAACGCCATCAGCCAGAGCAACTGCGACGACTCATCTGGTGTCTCTCGCGAAGTCTTGAGCGCCTGCTTGATGGCAGCGCGGACGTCATGCAGATCCGTCGTTACCGGCGTCGGGTCGACGCTGACGCGGGCAAGCGATACTGCGTTGGCACGCGCATCATTCTCGGTGCGGTCGCTCGCTGGGAGTAACAACGTGACGGCGCCGTCACTGGCACGTCGGCGCCCCAGTCGCTCGGCGAGTTTGACAGCCAACGCCGCGGCAAGCGCGTTACTCGTTCCGCCAAGCGCTGTCGCGCGGGCATCCCAATCGTTGAGGTCGACGTAGATCGTGACACCTGGCACGCGGACAATGTCATCGCCGTTCTCGAGGGCGACAGGTCGGGGCTTGGATGATTGGGCACCGTCCCGCCGCTCGCGGGCCTGTTTCCGAGCCAGTTTTGCTGCCGCGACAAGGGCTCGGCCAACCTCAGGGGCGTCCCGCGCTGTTTGGCGAGCATCCTGTGCCACCGCACGACGTCGAGTACGCGAACGCGGCGGCGGATAGCCAAGCTCGCGCTTGTTGCCCAAGACCGCATCCAGTACGGCGACACCGAGGCCGAGGCCGTCGACCAGGTAATGAGAAACCACCAGGCTGACGGCGGTCGAGCCATCCGTAAGCGGAAGAATGCCCAGATGCCAGCCGGGTCCCAATTCCGGATCGATAGGCAGGTGCGCGCGGTCATCAGCCCAGTCATTGACTTCAGCGCGGGGACGGGCACGCTCGGCGATATCGATGTCCGACGGACCGCGGTCTACGACCCACCGATGCCGAGCGAACGGCAGCGGCGAACGCTCGATGCGCCGTCCAATCAATCCGTAGCCGAGATTGTGGTGAAAACGTCGTAGCGCATCGAGGTCGACTGGGTGCTCATAAACCCACAAACCCTGGATCACTAACTCCTGGCCGGCGGCGCGCTGCCCCGCGAACAAGCCGTGGTCCATGAACGCGAGCCGATTGTCTGGCGATGCACCACCGTTGGATTCGCGGTTGTCAAACGAGGCGCGTGCAGAACGCTTCCGGAGTGGCACTGGTCAGCCTCCGATGACGTGGGATTCGCGCGTGATTCCCCGTGTGGCGTACGCTTGGTCACGGCGGATCACGTTGCGCGGGACGGCCTGCGCCTTGCTGGGATCGGCCCAATTCATCAGATGAGACTAGCCGATGTGGTACTCCAGCTAGGCCGAGATGTCGCGCAGAGCCAGGCCGTGGTCGACGACGCCGGAGGCCGAGACCTAGATCGGTGTCGGAAGCCGCCGCCGGTAACCCGTAGCGGCGAAATCGATGCCACCGTGGAGAGTTTCGGTGCGTAGATGTAGATAGCCTTGCGCGGCAGCAACTCCCGGCCGATCCACCCGGATTCGCAGCTCCTATCGCCACAGTCGTAAAGCGGGTCGACTCGATGACCGCGTTGACAGCGGGGGTTGACACGCCGTTCGCGGACCTTATGGGAGGACTTGGCGGTCGATGGCGAATAGTGCTGGGGTGTCGTCTAGTCTCGTGCCATGAGCCGGAGCCCACGCACCACCGCGAAGTCCTTCGAACAGGTGTACCGAGCGCAACAAGCCGACCTGTCGACGGAGGATCGTATGGCGGAGCACCGCTGTCTCACCCCGCATGCGGCATTGGGCGCGGAGTGGTGCTCGTGACCGGCGCCGGCGCGCAGCGCGGGACTGCGGCCCGCCCAGTCGCTCTGTTCGTGTTGGGCATGGGCCGGTCCGGAACGTCGGCGATCGCGCGCGTTCTCTCGCTGTGCGGGGGTGAGCTCCCGGCCGGGGTGCTGGGTGCCGACGCAATCAATCCGGCCGGCTATTGGGAGCCGCGCGCTGCCCTGCATCTCAACGACAAGATCTTGCACCGCAACGCCAGTGCCTGGTACGACCCGGCCATGCACCTACAGGACGAAGGTGCGTTCGATGCCAAAGAGTACGCCCGTTGCGTCGCCGAGATTGGGGAGTTTTTCACCACACTGCCGGCCGCGCCGCTCGTGGTCATCAAGGAACCTCGGATAACGCTGCTGTCCGGCATGTGGTTTGAGGCGGCCCGTCTCGCCGGATTCGACATCGCCACCCTGGTTGCGTTGCGTCACCCGCAAGAGGTCATTGCGTCGATCGCGGCGGCTATTCGAACCCCGGCGGAGCTCGCGAGTGCCGTGTGGCTGAAATACAATTTGCTGGCCGAGAGAGAAACCCATGGCCTTCCGCGCGTGTTCGTAGAATACGCCAACCTTCTCGACGACTGGCGCCGGGAAATAACGCGGATTTCCGCGGCGCTTGCGATCGATCTCAGCCCGCCGGGCGCCGGCGCAGTCGAGGAGTTTCTCACACCGGATCTTCGGCGCCAACAACACGACGGTCCGGTGACAGAAGTTCTTGGCACAGACTGGATTTCTACGGTCTACGAAGCGCTGCGTGAAGCCGCGCGGGATGAGCCCCTGGATAGGTCTGCCCTGGAGCGTGTCTACGGCGAGTATCGGTTGAACGAGCACAAGTTCCGAGGGGTGTTCGAGGATTTCCGCGGCCGCGACAACAGCAGGTTCCTTCGGCCGTCCATCCAGAAGCTGATCCGCTCCGCCCGCGCGATAGCTCACCGCCGCAGCGGGACTTGGGCCTAATCGCTGAGGCTTACACCGTCTTGAACCGCGTGCAGCCCTGAAGGAGCCGCCGCACAAGCAGCCAGGCTCTCAGCCACCAGGTCAGCGGACGCCGATGCCCAAGCTCTGGGTTACCAGCGCGACCCCAACCACTGCAAAGATGCCTAGCAGGATCTGCTGACGGTGTGCCAGCGCCCATTCGTGTACCGGTCGCAGCACTGCTTGGGTTTTCACGGGCGTGATCAGGTAGCTGATGAGCGTGATCTCGATCACCCCAAGCATCGCGATGACGAACCCGATGACGCCTACGACCTGCGCGCCGAGCGGAACCCCCGAGGTCACGATCGTAGTGTCGATAAATATCACCAGGTAGGGCCCGGGCAACAGCGCCATGCCGAGTACGAACGCGACCCATAAGGATCCACTGTCCCACGCGCTTTGGAGTCGGCCCAGCAGCCGTCGGATTGGCGATGCGCCCTCCGCCGTTGCATCACCCGCGCGGCCAAAAGGCGACGACGAGGTTGGGTCCGGCGTGTCCGAGTCCAGCACCAGGGTCGAGCTGTTTCCGCTCCGTGCTGGCACCTGCGCTCGTCGGCGCGCGAAGAAGCGCACTGCTATTACCGCGGCGATCGCCAGCACGAGCACACCCATGCCGAATTGGATGTGCCGGACCGTGGAACTGGCGGCCGTGGTCGGGGTGGCCAAATCATGCGAAAAAGAGGTGAACGTCGGTGTTGAGTGCAGCACCAATAGCGGAGCCAGCAGGATGGGAACGTTCATTACCACGCAGCCCGCCCAGTAGGCGAGCAGGTTTTGCACCGGCCGTGACCGGGAGATCAAGAGGAGGATGAGGCCGAGAAGCGCCGGATTGAACGCCATCAGCAGCGCCACCCCAAGCAGTGAGCCCCACATGGCCGGAGACACTACCTTGTCGGTTCGTGCGGTTTTTGTGTGTTCGCTCTTTTTGACGCCCCCCGGTTGTTCTGGACAGCCAGCGCAAGATTCTGTTGCGAACGTGAGAGCAGGGCCCACGCACCCTACGACCGGTGGCTCGGGCCAAGTGTTAGCATCCCGTCCGTGTTTGGACGCGACGGCCGGGTACGGATCGGCATTGTGGGCGCAGCCCGCTTCGCACCGCTGACCCTCATCAACCCCGCCCGGGAAAACGCCGATGTTGTGGTGTCGGCGGTGGCGGCACGCGATGGATCCCATTTGGCCGATGCTCAAGCCTTTGCCGCTGAGCACGACATCGCCCGGGTGCACGCCAGCTACGAGGACCTGGTGGCCGATCCAGACCTGGATGCCGTCTACATCCCGCTGCCAAACGGCCTGCACGGCAGGTGGACTCGGGCTGCGCTTATTGCGGGCAAGCACGTGCTGTGTGAGAAGCCGTTTACTGCCAATGCCGCCGAGGCTCGTGAGATCGCCGAATTGGCCGCGAAGTCGGACCGGGTTGTGGTAGAGGCACTGCATTACCGCTACCACCCGTTGACTGTGCGTGTCGAGGAGATCATCGCTTCGGGAGAGCTGGGCACACTGGAGCGGGTGGATGTCTCCATGTGCGTATTGCTGCGCAAGTCCAACAACGTCAACCTCTATAACTACTCTCTTGCCGGCGGGGCGATGATGGACGCCGGAAGCTATGCAGTTGACATGGTCCGCGCTTATGGCGGCTCGACCCCGGAAGTCGTTTCGGCCAAAGCGAAATTACATGGTCCTGCGGTGGACCGGGCCATGACGGCCGAGTTGCGGTTTGCCGGTGGGCACACCGGCCAGCTCCGCTGCGCAGTGTGGTCGTCGAATCTGGTGCGGGTGAGCGCCAAAGTGGTTGGCGACCGCGGCGAGTTGCGTGTGATCAATCCGGCTGTACCGCAGGTTCTCCGTCGGCTCACAGTCCGCTCAGCCGACGGCAAGCGGGTGGAGCGCTTTCCAAAGCGCGCCTCTTACGCGTATCAGCTTGATGCTTTCGCTGCGTCGGTGCTGCGCGGCGCACCGGTGAAGACGACGCCAGAAGACGCGGTCGAGAACATGACCGTCATCGATGCGATCTATCGCGCCGCCGGCCTGCCGTTGCGCGAGCCGGCCTGAAGGCTGATCTCTTAGCTCAGTTGGCAGTTGGGGTCACAAGTCTCGTGGTCTGCGGCGAAGAGTCGTCGACCGCCGTCAGGCACAGCGGTTCGATCCGAACTGCCTGCTAGCATCGGGTCCGTGCCTGAACGCGGGGCCTCGGTGCGAATCGGGATTTTGGGCGCGGCCCGCATAGCCCCGTTGGCGCTTATCAACCCGGCCCGGGAAAGCGCCGAGGTGGTGGTGGCCGCGGTTGCTGCACGTGATGTGTCTCGTGGTCAAGCCTTCGCCGCCAAACATGGCATCGCCCGTGTGCATGACAGCTACGAGGCTCTAGTCGCCGATCCGGATCTGGACGCTGTCTACATCCCGCTGCCGAACGGCCTGCACGGCAGGTGGACTCGAGCTGCGCTTGTCGCGGGCAAGCACGTAGTGTGTGAGAAGCCGTTTACTGCCAATGCCACCGAGGCTCGTGAGATCGCCGAACTGGCCGCAAAGTCGGACCGGGTTGTCATGGAGGCATTCCATTACCGCTACCACCCGTTGACTTTGCGTGCCGAGGAGATCGTCGCCTCTGGCGAGTTGGGCACATTGGAGCGGGTAGAGGCGGCCTTGTGCTTTCCGTTGCCGAGATTCGCTGACATTCGCTACAACTACTCCCTGGCCGGTGGGGCGATGATGGATGCCGGAAGCTATGCAGTTCACATGACCCGCACGTTTAGCGGCTCGACCCCGGAAGTCGTTTCAGCACAGGCCAAATTGCGCGGCTCTGAGGTCGACAGGGCTATGAAGGCCGAGCTGCGGTTCGCGAGCGGACACACCGGCCGGGTTCGCTGTTCGATGTGGTCGTCGGATCTGCTGCGGGTGAGCGCCAAGGTCGTTGGCGACCGCGGCGAGCTGCGTGTGCTCAATCCGGTGTTACCGCACGTTTTCCATCGGCTGTCGGTCCGTTCAGCCGATGGCAAGCGGGTGGAGCGCTTTCCGCGGCGCGCTTCCTACGCGTATCAGCTTGACGCGTTCGCCGCGGCGGTGCTGCGTGGCGAACCGGTGAAGACGCCGCCAGAAGACGCGGTCGAGAACATGACCGTCATCGACGCGATTTATCGCGCTGCAGGACTGCCGCTGCGCAAGCCGGCCTGAACGCTGATCCGTTGGCTCAGTTGGCAGTTCGGGCAATCAGCTGGTGAAATGCACCTGATTCACGTGCTCGGCCACCCGCAAGGCGTTGGCCGCGACCGTCAAACTGGGATTCAAACCAGTGCTCGAAGGAAAGAACGAGGTGTCCACCACATAGAGGTTGTCCATCTCGTGCGCCCGGTTGTGTGGGTCCAGCACGCTGGTTTTGGGGTCGGTACCGAAGCGGCACGTGCCGCAGACATGGCCCACGGAAGCGTTGTTTTCGCCATCCCGCAACGTGATTTTACGAAACGGCTGGAGCACCTCTTTCAACTGCCGCATAAACACGTTGCGGCGCTCGATCTCGCTGGCGTGCAGACGATACTGAAGCCGCAGCCGCTGGCGACCATTCAAGTTGGGCCGGTCGGATGGCAGGACGCAGTTGTCCAGATAAGGCAGATCTTCGGTGATCGATGCCAATACCAGTCCGCCGTTGAAGAACCGCTCATAGCCCCAGCGAACCGCTGGACTCATCAGGCGCAGCGCCTTCGCCCGCCAGCCCGGGCCGGTGCTCAACACTTGGATGGGAAGCATCGAGCCAAATGACTGCACGGTGCCGTATTTCTCTCCCTCCCAAAAATAGAAATCGTTCAGCCCGATCTCTTTATTTTGGGCCGTGATCTTGCAATCGGGTTGGGGCCAGATCTCGATCAAATCGATCAGATGACGCATCAGGTTGCGCCCCACCATGTCTGAGCCATTGGCCAGTCCTCGCGGCCAATCAGCCGAACGTGAATTGAGCAACAGCAGCGGGGTGGCCAGTGCACCGGCGGCCAGCACCACCACCTTGGCCTTCAAAGCCAGCATGCCCGAGGCGCTCTCGCAGATCACTTGGCGGACCTGCCTGCCGTCTGCTTCCAGGTGCACAGCCCGGCATTCGGCCAACAGGTGCGCGCCGTGTTCGGTAATAGCCGGTAGCAAGCAGTTACGGGCGGCGTCGTTTTTGCATGACTGGTGGCACAGGTAACCCTGACAGGTGGAACAACCATCGGCGTAATCACAGGCCATCGGCAGGTGGTAGGGATGTAATCCGCGGCCGGTCAGATAGTCAACCAGCGGTTGGTTGTCTGCTGAAAACGGCGGCGCGGCGGGCAGGCCGACCTCACTTGCCTCCGGTCGGAGGGGATCGGGTTGGCCGCGAACTCCCAGCTGCTTCTCCGCCGCTGCGTACCAGGATCGCAGCTCGTCGTAGCTGATCGGCCAGGCATCCGGCACGGTCGAATCGCCCGGGTCGCGGAAATTTTGACGCGGAGTGAAATCGCGCACGAAAAAGCGCTCGCAGACCATGCCATAAAGGCCCGACGACCCTCCCGTCCCGCTGCCGAGGAACGGCACGAACCGCCGCGAGAAGCGCCCACTGATGTCTTCGACCTCGTCGATTGAGCGTCCGGCCCGGGCCAGGGCGTCGTAGTAGGCCTCGGCGGAATGGCCCGCCAGCGGCTCGGCCACTTCTGGCAACGAAGCGCGAATGATCCCGGGCACGCCCGGCAGAGTTGAGCGGCCCTTCTCGACGAACAGCACCCTGCGGCCTGACCGGGACAGCGAGTAGCCCAGCATTCCGCCCCCCATGCCGGTGCCCACCACAATCGCGTCCCACACCACACGTTCCGCCTCGCGCGCGGTCAGCTCGCCGTCAACCAAAAAGGAGCTCCTCAGGGGACGATGGCCCAAAGCTTTGCCAGTTTGGGCGAATCACGAACCTACCACCCATTGCCACAGGCAGGCCGAGCTTCCCCTTGCCGCATGTGGGAGAAACCTGAACATGACCGATACCCTTGAGAATGCCTACGGGCACTGGAAGTGAAAGGCCAGGACCACGTTGAAATTCGTGCTGGCAAGCTTTGGAACTCGCGGCGATGTCGAACCTTGCGTCACTGTCGGCCGTGAGTTGCTGCGCAGGGGGCACGACGTGCGCATGGCCGTCCCGCCCGATCTGGTTGGCTTTGCCGAATCGGCTGGGCTTGCGGCGGTTGCCACCGGTCCGGATGTGCATAGCATTTTGGACGACCACCGCAAGTTCTGGACGCAATTCTTCAGCAAGCCCTGGAGAATCCATGAGCTGATCAGGTTGCGGCGCGAAGTTTGGGAGCCCGTTACTCGGTACTGGACGGAGATCAGCACCACGCTGAAGTCGTTGGCGGACGGGGCCGATCTGCTATGCACCAGTCTGAATTTCGAGGGCGCCGCTGCCAACGTCGCCGAGTATTACGACATCCCGTTGGTCACGCTGCATTATTTTCCCGTGCGAGCCAGCGGCCGGCTCCTGCCATTCCTGCCGGCGTCATTGGGTCGCTCGGCAATGACGACGTTCGACTGGCTGGGTTGGCGCGTGGAGAAGAAGTTCGAGGATGTGCAGCGCCGCGAATTGGGGCTACCAAAGGCAACTCGCCCTTGGACGCGACGGATCGCCGAACGTGGATCGTTGGAGATCCAGGCTTACGACGAGGTGTGCTTCCCCGGGCTGGCAGCCGAATGGGCGCAATTCGATGGGCGACGGCCTTTTGTCGGGGCGCTGACGATGGAATTGCCAACCGATGCCGATGAGGAGGTCACCTCGTGGATTGCCGCGGGACCACCGCCGATTTTCTTCGGCTTTGGCAGCATTCCTGTCGAATCACCCGCCGACACGGTCGCGATGATCAGCGCGGCGTGCACGCAGTTGGGCGAGCGGGCGTTGGTTTGCTCCGCCGGGACGGACTTCAGTGGCGTTCCCCATTTCGAGCACGTCAAGATGGTAGGCACGGTGAACTATGCGGCCATCTTTCCGGCTTGCCGCGTGGTCGTCCACCACGGTGGCACGGGCACTACGGCCATAGGCCTGCGTGCTGGGGTCCCCACGTTGATCCTTTCGACGGACCTCGATCAAACGCTCTGGGGGTCTCGGGTCAAACGGCTGAAGGTGGGCGTCGCCCGGCGTCTTTCGGGGACGAACCAGGAATCACTGATCGCTGACTTGCGCACCGTCCTCACCCGGGACTATGCCACCCGGGCTCGCGAGATCGCCACCCAAATGACTAAAGCCGCCGAAAGCGTTGCGGCCGCCGCTGATCTTGTGGAACGTGCCGCCCGTTTGCGGCATGCGGGCTGATCGGGAAAAGCGCGCTGCGTCAGAGCGGCACGAAAGCGAATCCGTTCTATTTGGCTCAAAATGCTTGCTGACACGTACCAGCAATCACTCTAATATCACGTTGCCATTTTGGCGGGTGGAACTGGTCCCTCGGCACATGGCACGAAGTAGGGTACGAAAGTGGACAACGTACTCGATCTGGTTGACCAGGCCACGTTTGATCTCGGGCGGGCAACTGGAGTCACCACCCAGTTGCAGTGTCTGTGGGTGTATGACGGTCCGGTCGACATCGAGGGTCTGCGGAAGTTTTATGAGCATCTTCGGCCGGGGCCGTTGTCCCGCCGTATCGAGCGGTCGCCATTGCGGTTTGGTCGCCACCGCTGGGTGTCAGCTGAGCGCTCATCTGAGATGGAGGTCGCGGCGCCTCGGCCGCGGGAAGAATTTGATTTCTGGCTCGACGAGCAGGCCAGCACGCGGCTGGATTGCGAGCAGGGACCTGGATGGCATCTTGCGGTTCTGCCGTTTACCGACGGCGGCACCGGGGTGAGCTTGCTCGTCTCACATTGTCTGGTTGACGGCCTGGGGCTGTGTGAGGCGGTGACGGATGCGGTCCTGGGCCGCGATGACCCGATCAGCTGGCCGGCTGCCGCATCGCGGCGGCGCTGGCCGGCGCTGCGCGAGGATGCTCGTCAGGCCGCGCGCGACACCCGCGGCATCGGCCGCGCCGTCGCTGCCGGGGTCCGGTTGGCGCGGCGTAGCCGCCGTCGTGCAAAAGCTGCCCCACCGCTGCGTACCACGCCACTGACGCTGCCTACCGGAGTGGACGAACCCGTAACGCTGGCAACGACGACGATCTTCGTCGATGCCGACGATTGGGAGGCCCGCGCACATTCACTCAGGGGAACCAGCAATGCACTGCTTGTCGGATTGGCCGGCCACGTGGCCCAGCGACTGGGACGAATCACCGCAGGCGCCTCGCTCACCCTGAAGATGCCGGTCAACGAGCGCGTCGCCGGCGATACTCGCGCCAACGCGAATAGTGATATCGCGGTCACGATCGACCCTGCACCTGCGACGACAGACCTGCGTGAGATCCGGGCCGCAGTCAAACAAGCGCTGATTGACTACGGGGAGGAGGCCGATGAGCGTCGAGCACTGTTATCGATTATTCCCCTGTTGCCGCAGCGGCTTTTCAGGCAAACGGTCACCGTGATTGCCGGCGTCGCCTCATCAAACCTCGGCGTGGTCAACGCTGCGGCGAGCCGGCCAGATGGCACGGACGCCGACTACTTCGCGATGAAGATTCGCTACTCAGGTGTGTCCACGGAGATGATGCATCGGTTCGGCGGGCTGCAGTTTTTTCTCTCCGGAACAGCGCGCGGGCAGGTCTTTGTTTCGGTGACTGGTTATCAGCCGGGCCGTCTCGATTCGAACGATGATTTGCGACAAGAAATTTCGAGGGCCTTGAGCGACTTCTCGCTCGCCGGCACGCATTTCGGAGCGCCCGAGGGTCACGATACAGGCGCTTGACGCACCAAAGCCCGCAAACTGCAAGCCAGATAGCGGGATTCAAGTCCGGACCGCGATACCGAGATGCTGGGCGTGCGGTTTCGGTGTCACTTCAGGGTGGAATCGGTCGCTCGGCATTTGGCACGAAGTACGGTACGACGATGGGCAATGTGCTTGATGTGGTCGACCAGGCCGCGTTTGATATCGGGCGAGTGACGGGAGTCACCACTCAGTTGCAGTGTCTGTGGGTGTACGACGGTCCGGTCGACATCGAGGGTCTGCGGCAGTTCCATGACCATCTTCAGCGAGGGCGGTTGTGTCGCCGCATCGAGCGGTCGCCATTGCGGTTTGGTCGCCACCGCTGGGTATCAGCTGAGCGCTCATCTGAGATGGAGGTCGCGTCGCCTCGGCCGCGTGAGGAATTCGACGCCTGGCTCACAGAGCAGGCCGGCACGCGGCTGGATTGCGAGCAGGGACCTGGATGGCATCTTGCGGTTCTGCCGTTTACCGACGGCGGCGCCGGGGTGAGCTTGCTCGTCTCACATTGTCTGATTGACGGCGTGGGGTTGTGTGAGGCGGTGGCGGATGCGGTGTTGGGCCGTGACGATCCGATCCGTTGGCCGGCGGCTGCATCGCGGCGGCGGTGGCCGGCGCTGCGCGAGGATATTCGCCAATTCGGGCGCGACACCCGCGGCATCGGCCGCGGTGTTGGTGCCGTGGTCCGGTTGGCCCGGCGTAGCCGCCGTGGTGCTCAAGCTGCCATCCCGCTGCCTACCACGGCACCGACGCTGCCTAATGGAGTGGACGAGCCCGTAGCGCTGGCAACGACGACGATCTTCGTCGATGCCGACGAGTGGGAGGCCCGTGCGCATGCCCTCGGCGGGACCAGCAATGCACTGCTTGTGGGTTTGGCGGCCCGCGTGGCCCAGCGACTGGGACGGGTCAGCGCAGACGGCTCGGTCGTCGCGAGGGTGCCGGTCAACGAGCGCGTCGCAGGTGACACTCGCGCCAACGCAGTCAGCGATATCGCCGTCACGGTCGACCCTGTCATCGCGGCGACGGACCTGCGTGAGATCCGGGCCGCTGTCAAACAAGCGCTGATGGGTCAGCGCGAGCTGCGCGATGAAGAGCGCGCTGCGATGTCTATCGTTCCCCTGTTGGCCCTGGTGCCGAAGCGGTTCCTCCTCAAGGCGGGCGGCGGCGCCGCTGCAGCAGGCGTCGTCTCATCCAACCTCGGTGTGGTTCAACCGGCCGCAAGCCGGCCAGATGGCACGGACGCCGACTACTTCGCGATGAGGCTTCTCAACTCGGACGTACCCAAGGCGATGATGCACCGGTTCGGCGGACGGCTGTTCTTGCTCTCCGGGAGAGCGCGTGGACAGGTCGCTATCTCGGTGACTGGTTATCAGCCCGGTCGTCCCAACTCGAAAGAGGCCTTGTGCCGCGATCTGGTGAGCGTCTTAAACGAATTCTCGCTCACCGGCACGCACCACTAAATGCCTGGCCTCGGCACCGGATTGATCAGGGTCAGAGCCCGGATCGGGGGAGGCGGACTACGAAGTGGTGTAGGGTCGCGGCGCCAACGAGTGCAGAGAAGTTGAAGGTCCTCGGCACAGTGCTTGCTCAGCGGACCAGCCCATGAAGCCAATCGTATTGCCGCCGTTCACCGGAAGTCACCGCTGCTCGAACACTGCGCTTGCAAGGTACCGGCGGATCATGTGGCACTATGGACTTCGTCGAAACCCGGACAAGCCCGATGGTCTTGCACTACCGTATAGTTTCACTCATGTCGAACAGAAGGGTGCAGGGCCCGGGGAGCGTCAGTCGCTGCGATCGCGACTGCAGCTCGCTGGTCTCGGGCATCGACGCGCAGCAACCCAGCCGGTGGCTGACTTTCGCCGATGTTTGGGCCGGCTGACGGACGGTTCACGGGGAGGCGGACCGTGCTGCGTGCTTGGACCAGCTCGAACGGAACTGGACTGAATATTCGCCGAAGAATTGCGCGAGAGGCTACGGCTGCCCGGAATTCTGAGAAATGTGGAGTTAAACCACATGGCTTGGGGGGTGTTAAATGGAACCTGACGACGGTGGACTTCCGCTGACGCGTGGTCAGCTGGATATATGGCTTGCCGAGGAAACGGGTCTTGTTGGCGCCAAGTGGCAACTGGGCGTGCTTGTTCGAATCGCAGGACCGATCGACCCTGATTTATTTGAGTCGGCGATCCGCGAGGTGGTGCACGAGGCCGATCCGCTGAGAGCCACCTTTTACGAGGTGGGCGGCCAGGTTTTGCAAAAGATCGTCGATCATCCGGACGTTGAGCTTGCTCGCTACGACCTCATGGATTCTCAGAATCCTGCTCAGGACGCCTACCAGTTAGCGTCATCGATTCAACGCACGCTGATGCCGCTAAATGGTCCGTTGTTCAAATTCGCGTTGCTGCAGACGCGGGCGGATGAATTTTATTTGTTCGTCTGCTGTCACCATATTGTGGTAGACGGGATCGGCCTCGCTCTCGTTTTACATCGGGTTGCAGCTGTTTACAATGCACTCGCTTCGGACGCCGCGATCCCACCTGGGTTCTTTGGGTCACTGAATGAGCTGGTTGCATGTGAATCGGAATACGAAGCATCCAGCGACTATCTCGATGACCAGGCCTTTTGGACGAGTAAGCTTGCGCCGGAAGGCGATGTGGCTTCTCGGGTGGGACGCACCGGCGGCGGACGTGATCAGGATGAGTCCTCGGCGCCGATTCAATTGGACCCGTCCGCCGTTGCCGGCATAGACGAGCTGTCAAAGGCGTTGGGGACGCGTCGCTCATCGGTGATTACCGCGGCGTGTGCGCTGCTGGTGCGTGGGTGCGACACCGAGGGCTCGGACGTGGTGTTCGATTTTCCGGTCAGCAGGCGTGTTCGTCCCGAGGTAAAGCTGGTGCCCGGAATGATTTCCGGGGTGGTTCCCCTGGTGCTGAAACCGTCGCCGAATGCTACGGTTGCTGACTTTTGTGGACATGTCGATGCCCAAATCCGCGAAACGCTGCAGCATCAACGGTTCCCTACGCGTGCCATTGAGAACACCACGCGTTTCCAGGGTGGCGCTGGGCAGGCACCGAATCGGGTAGCGGTTAACTTTATTCCGACTACGCACATGACCGATCTTGCCGGCTCTGCGGTAACGGCGACCCTGACGCACGATGGCCTAGGCGACCAGTTCAGGCTGGTTTTCTTTAGGGACGACGATCAGCTGTTTCTCAGCACGCCCGGAACTGGACAACTATTTGCGAATTGTGATCTTCGCGACTTGGTGACGCGACTAGAGCGAGTGTTGGTGGGGATGGCCAACGATCCCGCGCGGTTGTTGTCGTCTGTGGATGTGCTGGATGCCGGGGAGCGCGCCCGGATGGATGAGGTCGGCAACCGGGCCGCCTTGACGGCGAGCGCATCGCCGGCCGCGTCGATTCCGGCGTTGTTCGCCGCGCAGGTGGCCCGTGCGCCGGAAGCAGTGGCGCTGGTGTGCGGGGAGCGTTCCTGGACATACCGCGAGTTAGATGAGACCGCTAACCGGTTGGCGCAGCTATTGGGTGCTCAGGGTGTAGGCCCGGGTAAGTGTGTGGCACTGCTGTTTTCGCGGTCCGCTGAGGCGATCATGTCGATTTTGGCGGTTTTGAAGACCGGGGCGGCTTACTTGCCGATCGACCCGGCGGTGCCGGCAGCGCGCATGGAGTTCATGATTGCTGACGCCGCGCCTGTCGCGGCGATCACCACCGCGGGCCTCCGGTCCCGGCTCGATGGCTCCGATCTGCTGGTCATCGATGTCGACGACCCCCAAATCCAGACGTACCCGTGCACACCATTGCCGGTGCCCACGGCAGACGACGTTGCCTACCTGATCTACACGTCGGGCACCACCGGCGTTCCCAAGGGCGTGGCCGTCACCCACCGCAACGTCACGCAGCTGATGGAGTCGCTCGACGCCCACCTCGAGCTGGCCGGTCAGGTGTGGTCGCAGTGGCATTCGTTGGCGTTCGACGTCTCGGTGTGTGAGATCTGGGGCGCGCTGCTGAACGGTGGGCGGCTGGTCGTGGTGTCCGAGCCGGTGGCGCGCTCACCGGAGGATTTCCATGCTCTGCTGGTCACGGAACAGGTCACTGTTCTCAGTCAGACTCCGTCGGCGTTCTATGCGCTGCAAACCGCTGATGCGCTCGCTCCTGAGCTGCGCGATCAGCTCAAGCTTGAGACCGTGTTGTTCGCCGGTGAAGCGCTGGAACCCGAACGTCTCGGGACGTGGTTGGACAATCACCCAGGGCTGCCGCGCCTGATCAACATGTATGGCACCACCGAGACGACCGTGCACGCCTCGTTCCGGGAGATCCTCCACAGCGATGTTGCCGGCAGCGCCAGTCCTATCGGGACGCCATTGGCGCACCTTGCTTTCTTTGTGCTCGACAGCTGGTTGCGGCCGGTCCCCGCGGGTGTGGTCGGAGAATTGTATGTGGCGGGTTCCGGGGCCGGATATGGCTACCTGCGCCGGGCCGGTTTGACGGCCTCGAGATTTGTGGCCTGCCCGTTCGGGGGGGTCGGCGCGCGGATGTACCGCACCGGGGATGTGGTGTGCTGGGGTGCGGACGGCCAGCTGGACTATCTGGGCCGCGCCGATGAACAGGTCAAGATCCGCGGCTATCGCATCGAGCTCGGTGAGGTGCGGGCTGCCCTGGCGGAGCTGGACGGGGTGGAGCAGGCGGTGGTGATCGCCCGCGAGGACCGCCCGGGCGACAAGCGCCTGGTGGGTTATGTCACCGGGACGGCCGATCCGGCAACAGCGCGACCAAAACTGGCTGACCGGCTGCCGGCGTACATGGTGCCGGCTGCGGTGGTGGCGCTCGAGGCGTTGCCGCTGACGGTCAACGGCAAACTCGATAAAAAGGCGCTGCCGGCTCCGGAGTATCAGGATGTCGATCGTTACCGCGCCCCGGATAGTGCGGTTGAGGAGATCCTGGCCGGCATCTATGCCCAAGTGCTCGGTGTCGAACGTGTCGGGGTCGATGATTCGTTCTTCGAACTGGGTGGCGACAGCATTTTGTCGATGCAGGTCGTCGCACGGGCCCGACTTGCCGGGTTGGTGTGCCGGCCACGCGATATTTTCGTCGAGCAAACCGTGGCCGGGCTCGCCCGGGTGGCCCGGGAGGCCGACGGTATGTCTAGTGCGGTCGATGAGGGTATCGGGCCGGTGACCGCTACCCCGATCATTCGGTGGCTGGAAAGTGTCGACGGTCCGGTTGATCAGTTCAATCAGACGGTGGTAGTGCAGGTCTCGACGGGGGTGACCGAGGCCGATGTGGAGGTGGTGCTGCAGGCGTTGATCGACCGCCATGCGATGCTGCGGCTGCGCGTCGATGACGACGGCACTGGCGGTTGGTCGTTACAGGTCCCCGAAGTGGGATCGGTGGATGTCGGCGGTTGCCTGCGATCGGTGGACGTCTTGAGCGACGAGGCGCTGGTCAAGGCGCGGTCGCTGTTGAACCCGTCCGCAGGAGTGATGCTGAGCGCGTTATGGGCCGCCTCTACCGGTCAGTTGGCGCTGATCATTCATCACCTGGCTGTTGACGGTGTGTCGTGGCGAATTATGTTGGAAGACCTCAACTTTGCCTGGGCCCAGCATCACAGTGGGCAGCCGGTGGAGTTGCCGGCCGGTGGCACATCGTTTGCCCGGTGGTCGTCGGCGTTGGCTGACTACGCGCACGCACCGGCGGTGCTGAAGCAGGCCGATGCCTGGCGGCAGGTAGCGGCAGCGCCTGCGGTGTTGCCGGCGGTGCGACCCGAGGTGGATACCTTCGCCACGGCCGGGCACTTTTCGATGGATCTGGATGCCGAGACCACCCAGGTGCTGCTGGGTGAGGTACCGGCAGCGTTTCACGCCGGCGTGCACGACATCTTGTTGATCGGATTCGCGTTGGCGTTGGCGGAGTTTTACGGCACGGCCAGCGCGCCAATCGGCATCGACGTCGAAGGCCATGGGCGCGACGAGGAGTTGGCCGCTGATGTGGACCTGACCCGCACCGTGGGATGGTTCACCACCAAATTCCCGGTGTCGTTGGCCGTCGCCGGACTGAATTGGGCGCAGGTAAAAAGCGGCGACGCCGCGCTGGGAGCGCTGGTCAAGGACGCTAAAGAACAGCTTCGGGCACTTCCCGAAGGTGTGACCTACGGTGTGCTGCGCTATTTGAGCACCGAGGTGGACTTGGCCGTGCCCGAGCCGACGGTCGGATTCAACTATCTGGGCCGTCTGGGCGCAGCTGGGGCCCAGAACTCCGGTGACCTTTGGCGGATCGGCCCGGAAAGCTTGTCGTTGGCCGCGGCTGCCGCGGCGGTGCCCATGCCGCTGATGCACACCGTGGACCTCAACGCCGCCACCGTCGAAACCGACGCCGGGCCGCAGCTGCAGGCCAACTGGACCTGGGCGCCGTCGGCGCTGAATCGCTCGCAGATCAGCCGGCTTGGCCGGTTGTGGTTTGAGGCTCTTGCCGGTATCTGCGCCCATGTGCGCGGTGGCGGGGGTGGGCTGACGCCCTCTGATCTCGCGCTTGTCGGGCTGAGCCAGGAGCAGATCGACGAGCTCCAGCGTCAATATGCGGATCGCTGACGTCTTACCGCTGACCCCCCTGCAGCAGGGCCTGCTCTTTCACGCCGGCACCGCGCAGGGTAGCGGCGATGATCTGTATGCGGTGCAACTCGATATCACCGTAAGCGGCCCGCTCGATCAGCACCGGCTGCATGAGGCGGTGCAGACGGTGGTCAACCGCCATCCCAACCTGGTGGCTCGATTCTGGGAACGGTTCGGCGAGCCGGTGCAGATCATCCCCGCCGACCCGGTCGCAGCGTGGCGGTATGTCGACGCCGACCCGGAGGTCGATGTCGACGAGCAGATCCAGCAGGTGTGCGCTGCCGAGCGCGCGGCGGTCTTCGACCTGGCCGAGCAGCCGGCTTGTCGGGCGGCGTTGATCCGCACCGCACCAGACCAGCACCGGTTTGTGCTGACCATCCACCACATCGTGGTGGATGGTTGGTCGCTGCCGATCCTGCTGGGGGAAATTTTTGCCAGCTACACCGGGCAGTGGTTGCCTGCCGCCGCGCCGTATCGCCGTTTTGTCGGCTGGCTGGCCGGCCGCGATCGCGACGCCGCGGGCGCAGCGTGGCGTGAGGTGTTGGCCGGGTTTGACACCCCAACACTGGTCGGGCCGCCGGATCGGTTGGGCCTCGGGCAACGAGGTGTTGGCTCATTTCGAGTGTCTGAGCAGACCACCCGCGCGATCGGCGAGCTGGCTCGCTCGCAGCAAACCACCGTCAACACCGTGCTGCAGGGTGCTTGGGCGTTACTGCTGAGCTCGCTGACCGGGCAACACGATGTCGCATTCGGCGTCACGGTCTCGGGCCGGCCCGACGAGGTGCCCGGGGCGGACTCGATGGTGGGCCTATTGATCAACACAGTGCCGGTGCGGGCCACCATCACGGCGGCAACCACCACCGCAGAGCTGCTCAACCAACTGCAAAGCGCTTACAGCCATACCCTCGAGCACCAGCACTTGGCGCTGAGTGAGATGCACCGCATCACCGGCCAGGAACGTCTCTTCGACACCCTCTTCGCGTTCGAGAACTACCCCCTCGACACCGATGCCTTGTCGGACGTTGACGGGTTGGCCATCACCAAGTTCAGCAACCGCGAATACAACCACTACCCGCTTGCAGTGCAGGCGCTCCCCGGCAACGAACTGGGCCTGCGCGTCGAATTCGACACCGACGTGTTTGACGCGGATCGCATCGAGGCGCTGTTCGAGCGTTTGCAGCGGGTGTTGGTGGCGATGACCGCCGACCCCACCCGACGACTGTCGTCGGTGGATGTGCTGGATGCCGGCGAGCATGCGCGGCTGGATAGGTGGGCGAACCGGGCGGTGTTGACGGCGCCGGCGCTGCCGGCGGTATCGATTCCGGTTTTGTTCAGCGCGCAGGTGGCGCTTGTTCCGGAGGCGGTGGCGCTGTCCTTCAACGGCCGGTCGATGACTTACCGGGAGTTGGAGGAAGCGGCTAACCGGTTGGCGCACCTGTTGGTCGAGCAGGGTGTGGGTCCGGGGCAGTGTGTGGCGTTGCTGTTTTCCCGGTCGGTCGAGGCGATCGTGTCGATTTTGGCGGTGCTCAAGACCGGCGCGGCGTATGTGCCGATCGATCCGGTGGTGCCGGCGGCACGGGTGGAGTTCATGATCGGTGATGCCGCGCCGGTGGCGGCGATCACCACAACCGAGTTGGCCGACCGGCTCGACGGGCATGATCTGCTGGTCATCGATGTCGATGACCCTGGAATCGATACCTATCCATGCGCTGCGTTGCCCGCGCCGGCAGCCGATGACATTGCGTATCTGATTTACACCTCGGGCACGACCGGTGTCCCCAAGGGCGTGGCGATCACCCACCACAACGTCATCGAGCTGCTGAGGGCCGCCGGCGATGGCTTGGAGCTGGCCGGTCAGGTGTGGTCGCAGTGGCATTCGCTGGCGTTCGACGTCTCGGTGTGGGAGATCTGGGGTGCGCTGCTGCATGGCGGTCGCTTGGTACTGGTGCCCGAGTCGGTGTCGCGTTCGCCCGAAGAATTCCATGCCCTGCTGATCAGCGAGCAGGTCAGCGTGCTGAGCCAGACTCCGTCGGCTTTTTATGCGTTGCAGACCGCCGCTGCGTTGACACCCGAGTTAAACGATCAGCTCAAACTCGAGACGGTGGTGTTTGCCGGTGAAGGGCTGGAGCCGCCTCGTCTTCGGACTTGGTTGGATCACCATTCGGGTCTGCCGCAGCTGATCAATATGTATGGCACCACCGAGACGACGGTGCATGCTTCGTTTCGGGAAATCGTCGATGATGACGTCGACAGCAACGCCAGCCCCATTGGGGGGCCGTTGGCCCATCTTGCCTTTCTGGTGCTGGATCGCTGGTTGCGGCCGGCGCCGGCCGGGGTGGTCGGGGAGTTGTATGTGGCGGGTTCCGGCGCAGGGTATGGGTATGTGCGCCGGGCTGGGTTGACGTCGTCGCGGTTTGTGGCCTGCCCATACGGGGGTTCTGGCACCCGGATGTATCGCACCGGCGATTTGGTGCGCTGGGGCGCCGACGGGCAGCTGGATTTTCTGGGCCGTGCTGATGACCAGGTCAAGATCCGCGGCTATCGCATCGAACTTGGTGAAGTGCGGGCGGCGCTGGCCGGAGTGGACGGGGTGCAGCAGGCCGTGGTGGTCGCCCGTGAGGACCGCCCGGGCGATAAGCGCCTGGTGGGTTATGTCACCGGGACCGCCGACCCGGCGGCCGCGCGCACCGCGCTAACTGATCGGCTGCCGGCCTATATGGTGCCGACGGCGGTGGTGGCGCTAGATGCGTTGCCGCTGACGGTCAACGGCAAACTCGACAAGAGGGCGCTGCCGGCACCGGAGTATCAGGATGCCGATCATTACCGCGCCGCGAGCGACCCGGTCGAGGAGATTCTTACCGGCATCTACGCCCAAGTTCTCGGACTCGAGCGCGTCGGCGTCGACGACTCCTTCTTCGAACTTGGCGGAGATTCGTTGTCGGCGATGCGGGTGATCGCTGCAGTCAACAAATCGTTGGGCGCCGCCCTATCGGTGCGGATCTTGTTCGAGTCGCCTGCGGTTGCCCAATTGGCGTCGCGTTTGGGCGCTGGTGGACGTGGCTTGGAGCCGTTGGTCGCGGGTGAGCGGCCGGCAGTGGTGCCGTTGTCGTTTGCCCAGAACCGGTTGTGGTTCTTGGACCAGTTGCAAGGACCGTCGCCGATTTACAACATGGCGGTGGCGTTGCGGCTATGCGGGCGCCTGGATGCCGAGGCGTTGGGTGCAGCGCTGGGCGACGTGGTGGCCCGTCATGAGAGCCTGCGCACGTTGTTTGCCGCCCCGGACGGCGTGCCCCAGCAGTTGGTCGTTTCTGCCGAAAGTGCTGAGTTGGCTTGGGACGTTGTCGATGCCAGCGGCTGGCCGGCAAGCCGGCTGGAGGAGGCCATCGGCGCCGCAACTCGTCACCCCTTTGATCTGTCGACTGAGATCCCTTTGCGGGCAAGCCTTTTCACCCTCGATGAGGATGAGCATGTGCTGGTGGGGGTGGTGCACCATATCGCTGCCGACGGTTGGTCGATCGCTCCGTTGGTGGCTGATTTGGGTGTGGCTTATGCCGCCCGCTGTGCCGGGCAGGCCCCGGGTTGGGCGCCGTTGGCGGTGCAGTATGTCGATTACACACTGTGGCAACGCGCGCAGTTCGGGGATCTCGACGACAGCGAGAGCCTGATCGCGTCCCAATTGGCCTACTGGGAAGGCGCTTTGGCTGAAATGCCGGAGCGATTGGAGCTGCCGACTGATCGACCCTACCCGCCGACTGCCGACTACCGTGGCGACACTGTAACGGTGTCCTGGCCGGTCGAGTTGCAGCAACGAGTGCGCAAAGTAGCCAGTGAGCACAATGCGACCAGTTTCATGGTGGTGCAGGCCGCGCTGGCCGTGTTGTTATCGAAGATCAGCGCGACTTCTGATGTGGCGGTGGGTTTCCCGATCGCCGGACGCCGCGATCCCGCACTGGATGACTTGGTGGGCTCGTTCATCAACACCTTGGTGCTGCGCGTCGATGTGGCCGGGGATCCCACCGCGGCGGAGTTGCTGGAGCAGGTGCGCGCGCGCAGCCTGGCAGCCTATGAGCACCAGGACGTGCCCTTCGAGGTACTCGTCGAGCGGCTCAACCCCACCCGAAGTCAGGCCCATCACCCGCTGGTCCAGGTGTTGTTGGCCTGGCAGAACAATCAGCCTGCCTCGTTGAATTTGGGTGATCTGCAGGTCACCCCGTTGCCGGTGGACACCCACACCGCCCGCATGGATTTGGCGTTCTCGTTGTCGGAGTGTTTCACCGAGGACGGCGATCTTGCCGGCATAGGCGGAGCGGTGGAGTTTCGCACCGACGTGTTCGACGCGGGCACCATCGAAGCGCTGGTTGAGCGGTTGGAGCGCGTGTTGGTGGCGATGACCGCCGACCCGGCCCAACGGATGTCATCGATGGACCTGGTCGATGCGGAGGAGCAAGCCCGACTGGATCGGTGGGGCAACCGGGCCGTGTTGACGCATCCGGAGCCGGTCTCAGAGTCGATTCCCGCCTTGTTTGCCGCGCAGGTGGCCAGTGCACCGGAGGCGGTGGCACTAGTGTGCGCAGACGATTCGTGGACGTATCGTGAGCTCGACGAAGCGGCGAATCGGTTGGCGCACTTGCTGGTTGAGCAAGGTGCGGGTCCGGGGCAATGTGTGGCGTTGCTGCTGGAACGTTCGGCCGAGGCAGTCGCGGCGATCCTGGCGGTGCTCAAGACCGGGGCAGCGTATCTGCCGATCGACCCGGGGCACCCTGACGCGCGGATCGGGTTCATGGTGGCTGATGCCGCGCCGTTCGCCGCGATCACCACCGCTGATCTGGCCGGGCGGTTCGACGGGCACAACCTGGTGATCCTCGACGTCGCCGACCCCGCAGTGGACAGCCAGCCTTCGACCGCACTGATGGCACCTGCGGCCGACGACATCGCGTATCTGATTTACACCTCGGGCACTACCGGGATGCCCAAGGGCGTGGCGGTCACTCATCGCAACGTGACCCAACTGGTGGCGTCGACGGATGTCGGCCTGCCGCACGCCGGGGTGCGGCCGCAGTACCACACCTTGGCCTTCGACACCTCAGTGTGGGAGATCTTCAGTTCCCTGCTGCAGGGTGGACGACTGGTGGTGGTGCCCGATTCGGTAGCGCGCTCGCCGGAAGATTTGCATGGCGTGCTGGTTAGCGAACGGGTCAATCTGTTCGTCCAGACGCCATCGGCGGTGGCGGCGTTATCGCCGCAGGGGTTGGAGTCGGCGATGTTGATCGTCGCCGGCGAGCCGTGTCCGGCCGAGGTGGTGGACCGGTGGGCGGCGCCCGGGCGGGTGATGCTCAACGCTTACGGCCCCACCGAGACCGCGATGGTTGTGACGATCAGTGCGCCGTTGATACCGGGGTCGGGGATGGTGCCGATCGGTTCACCGGTGCCCGGGGCGGCATTATTTGTGCTGGATACGTGGTTGCGTCCGGTGCCGGCTGGTGTAGTCGGTGAGTTGTATGCGGCCGGCCGAAGCATCACATGTGGATACTGGCGTCGGCCCGGGTTGACCGGGTCGCGGTATGTGGCGTGTCCATTCGGGGATTCCGGAGCCCGGATGTATCGCACCGGTGACTTGGTCCGGTGGGGTCCCGATGGGCAACTGCACTATCTGGGCCGTGCCGATGACCAGGTTAAGATTCGCGGCTATCGCATCGAGTTGGGTGAGGTGCAGGCAGCGCTTGCCGCACTCGACGGTGTGGAGCAGGCGGTCGTGGTTGCTCGCGAGGACCGCCCCGGTGATAAGCGTCTGGTCGGCTATGTGACGGGGTCCGCCGAGCCAGCTGCCGCGCGCGTTGCCTTGGCTGAGCGGTTGCCGGCGTTTATGGTGCCCGCGGCGGTGGTGGTGCTCGAGGCACTGCCGATGACGGTCAACGGCAAACTCGATACCCGCGCACTGCCGACACCCGAGTACACCGCTGGTGAGTATCGCGCCCCGGCCAACGCGGTTGAGGAAATCCTAGCCGGTATCTACGCCCAGGTCCTGGGGGTGGCGCGGGTCGGGGTCGACGACTCGTTCTTCGATTTGGGTGGGGATTCGTTGTCGGCCATGCGGGTGATCGCGGCGGTCAACAAATCTTTGGATGCCAGTGTGGCGGTGCGGGTTTTGTTCGAGGCACCGACGGTTGCGCAGTTGGCGCCGCGACTGGCTGCTGGCGGAGATGTGTTGGCTCCGTTGGAGGCTGGCGAGCGGCCGGCGGTGGTGCCGTTGTCGTTTGCTCAGAACCGGTTGTGGTTCATCGATCAGTTGCAGGGTCCCTCACCGGTTTACAACATGGCGGTGGCATTGCGGCTGCATGGGCCCTTGGACAGCGCGGCGTTGGGCGCAGCACTGGGCGATGTGGTGGGCCGGCATGAGAGCTTGCGCACGGTGTTCGCCGCGGCGGATGGCATTCCGCAGCAGGTGGTGGTTCCTGTTGGCCGCGCCGAATTGGGCTGGGACGTCGTTGATGCCAGCGGTTGGTCGGTAAACCGCCTGCAGGAGGCTATCGAGGAGACGGCCCGGCACAGCTTTGATTTGGCGAGCGAGATCCCGTTGCGGGCAAGCCTTTTCTCCCTCGATGAGGATGAGCATGTGTTGGTGGCGGTGGTGCACCATATCGCTGCCGACGGTTGGTCGATCACCCCGTTGGTGGCTGATCTGGGGGTGGCCTATGCCGCCCGGTGTGCCGGCGAGGCTCCTGGGTGGGCGCCGTTGGCGGTGCAGTATGTCGATTACACGCTGTGGCAGCGCGCGCAATTCGGTGAGTTGGAGGACAGCGAGAGCCTGATCGCCTCCCAATTGGCCTATTGGGAAAGCGTTTTGGCCGGGATGCCGGAGCGTCTGGAGCTGCCCACTGATCGGCCCTATCCATTGGTGGCTGATTTCCGTGGGGCCAGCGTGGCGGTGGACTGGCCGGTCGAGTTGCAGCAGCAGATTGCCGGAGTGGCTCGTCAGCACGGTGCGACCAGTTTCATGGTGGTCCAGGCCGCGCTGGCGGTGTTGTTGGCCAAGTTGAGCGCTAATTCTGATGTGGCGGTGGGCTTCCCGATCGCCGGGCGGCGTGAACCGGTCCTGGATGAGTTGGTGGGCTTTTTTGTCAACACATTGGTGTTGCGGGTCGACTTAGCTGGTGATCCCACAGTGGCGGAGGTGTTGGCGCAGGTGCGCTCGCGCAGCCTGGCCGCCTACGAGCACCAGGACGTGCCCTTCGAGGTACTGGTTGAGCGGCTCAACCCGACCCGAAGCCGCGCCCACCATCCGCTGGTGCAGGTGTTGTTGGCCTGGCAGAACTTCGCCGGTGACCCCGTCGCCGGGTTGAGGCTGGGTGATCTGGAGCTGTCCCCGCTGCCGGTGGATACCCACACCGCGCGTACGGATTTGACGTTCTCGCTCGCGGAACGTTTCACCGAAGACGGTGAACTCGCCGGGATCAGCGGAACAGTGGAATTCCGCACCGACGTGTTCGACGCGGTCAGCATCGAAACGCTGATCGAGCGGTTGCGGCGGGTGTTGGTGACGATGACCGCCGATCCGGCCCGGCGGGTGTCGTCGGTCGATGTGCTCGACGCCAGCGAACATGTCCGCCTCGACGAGATCGGCAACCGGGCGGTATTGAGCTTGCCGGCCCCGCCTGGGGAGTCGATTCCGGGGTTGTTTGCCGCACAAGTGGCGCGTGCCCCGGAGGCGGTGGCGTTGACCTTTGACGGTCAGCCAATGAGCTACCACGAGCTCGATGGAACCTCGAACCAGTTGGCGCACTTGCTGATTAGCCACGGTGCCGGACCGGGTCAGTGTGTTGCGCTGCTGATGCAGCGATCGGCCGAAGCGGTCGTGGCGATGCTGGCGGTGCTCAAAACCGGCGCGGCGTATTTGGCGATCGACCCCGGTCATCCCGATGCCCGCATCGAGTTCATGGTGGCCGATGCCGCGCCGATTGCCGCGCTCACCACCGCCGGGCTGGCCGGTCGGGTGGACGGCCATCAGGTGACGGTCATCGACGTCGACGACACCGCTGTCGACAGCCAACCGCGCACTGCGCTGCCGGCGCCCGGCCCTGACGACGTCGCGTATCTGATCTACACCTCGGGCACCACCGGATTGCCCAAGGGAGTGGCGATCCCGCACCGCAATGTGGTCGGGCTGCTGGACACTTTGGATGCTGATCTGGAGCTGTCGGCGGGACAGGTGTGGTCGCAGTGCCATTCGTTGGCCTTCGACTTCTCGGTGTGGGAGATCTTCGGTGCGCTGCTGCATGGGGGCCGGCTGGTCGTGGTGCCCGACCCGGTCGTGCGTTCGCCCCAAGATCTGCATGCGTTGCTGGCCACCGAACAGGTCAGTGTGTTGAGTCAGACCCCCTCGGCCTTTTATGCGCTGCAGACCGCTGATGGGCTCGCCCCCGAGTTGGGCGCTCAACTCAGCCTCGAGACGGTGGTGTTCGGCGGGGAAGCCCTCGACCCGCAGCGTCTTCAGAGTTGGCTGGATCATCATCCGGGGTTGCCGCGGCTGATCAACATGTACGGCATCACCGAGACGACGGTGCATGCCTCGTTCCGCGAGATCGTCGGTAGCGATGTTGATCGCAGCGCCAGCCCGATCGGGGTGCCGTTGGCACATCTGGGCTTTTTCGTTCTCGACGGGTGGTTGAGTCCGGTGCCCGCCGGGGTGGTGGCGGAGTTGTACGTGGCCGGCGCCGGCCTGGCGCATGGGTACGTACGCCGCTCAGGGTTGACGTCGTCACGGTTTGTGGCCTGTCCTTTCGGGGCGCCGGGAACACGGATGTATCGCACCGGGGATCTGGTGCGCTGGGGTTCGGATGGACAACTGGAGTATCTGGGCCGGGCTGATGAACAGGTCAAGATCCGCGGGTATCGCATCGAGCTCGGTGAGATCCAGGCCGCGCTGGCCGCATTCGACGGCGTCGACCAGGCGGTGGTGATCGCCCGCGAAGACCACCCCGGCGACAAACGTCTGGTCGGCTATGTCACCGGAACCGCCGACCTAGCCGTCGCACGTAGCGCGCTGGCGCAACGGCTGCCGAGCTATATGGTGCCCGCCGCGGTGGTGCAACTTGATGCGCTGCCGCTGACGGTCAACGGCAAACTCGATACCCGAGCGCTGCCTGCACCGGAATATCAGCACGTTGACCATTACCGCGCCCCGGCTGATCCGGTCGAAGAGATCCTGGCCGGCATCTTCGCCGAAGTTCTCGGGGTTGAGCGCGTCGGCGTCGACGACTCCTTCTTCGAACTTGGCGGAGATTCGTTGTCGGCGATGCGGGTGATCGCTGCGGTCAACAAATCTTTGGATGCCGGTGTGGCGGTGCGGGTGTTGTTCGAGGCGTCCACGGTTGCGCAACTGGCGCCGCGGCTGGGTACTGACGGACGTGGCCTGGACCCGTTGGTGGCGGGTGAGCGGCCGACGGTGGTGCCGTTGTCGTTTGCCCAGAATCGGTTGTGGTTCTTGGATCAATTGCAAGGGCCGTCACCGATTTACAACATGGCGGTGGCATTGCGGCTGGACGGGCGTCTGGATGCCGAGGCGCTAGGTGCAGCACTGGCCGATGTAGTGGCCCGTCATGAAAGCCTGCGGACGGTGTTCGCCGCGGCGGATGGTGTTCCGCAGCAGGTGGTGCTTCCGGTCGAGCGCGCTGAGGTGGGTTGGGACATCACTGATGCCGGCGGCTGGCCAGCCAGCCGACTGCAGGAAGCCGTCGAGGAGACGGCCCGGCACAGCTTTGATTTGACGGGCGAGATCCCCTTGCGGGCACGGCTTTTCCGCGTTGCCGAGGGTGAGCATGTGTTGGTGGCGGTGGTCCACCATATCGCTGCCGACGGCTGGTCAGTGGCGCCGCTGGTAACGGATTTGGGTGTGGCTTACGCCAGCCGGTGTGCCGGGCGGGCTCCGGGCTGGGCGCCGTTGGCGGTGCAATACGTCGATTACACGCTGTGGCAGCGCGCGCAGTTTGGCGACTTAGATGACAGCGATAGCCCAATTGCTTCCCAGCTGACCTACTGGGAGAATGCGCTGGCCGGGATGCCTGAACGACTGCAGCTGCCAACTGATCGGCCCTATCCGCCGGTCGCCGACTATCGTGGCGCCACTGTGGCTGTGGACTGGTCGGTCGAGCTGCAACAGCGGGTGTGCAAAGCGGCCGGTGAGCACAATGCGACCAGTTTCATGGTGGTGCAAGCCGCGCTGGCGGTGTTGTTGGCCAAGCTAAGCGCCAGTTCTGATGTGGCTGTGGGGTTCCCGATCGCTGGGCGCCGGGACCCGGCCCTGGATGAGTTGGTCGGTTTCTTCGTCAACACCTTGGTGTTGCGGGTCGATGTCGCCGGTGACCCCACGGTCGCGGAGGTGTTGGCGCAGGTGCGCTCGCGCAGCCTGGCGGCCTACGAGCATCAGGATGTGCCGTTTGAGGTGCTGGTGGAACGGCTCAATCCGACCCGAAGCCGCGCCCATCACCCCCTGGTCCAAGTGGGGCTGGCGTGGCAGAACAATCAGCCTGCGACGCTGAGTTTGGGTGATGTGCAAGCAACCCCGCTGTCGGTGGACACCCACACCGCGCGAATGGATTTGACGTTCTCATTGGCTGAACACTGGACTGAGACCGGCGAGCCAGCCGGGATCGGCGGGGCGGTGGAGTTTCGCACCGATGTGTTTGACGCGGTCAGCATCGAGGTCTTGGTCCAGCGATTCGAGCGAGTGTTGTTGGCGCTGACCGCTGATCCGACACAGCGGTTGTCATCGATGGATCTGCTCGACGGTGCTGAGCAGAACCGACTGGACCGGTGGGGCAACCGGGCGGTGTTGACGCAGCCGGAGGCGACGTCGGTATCGATTCCGGTGTCCTTTGCTGCGCAGGTGGAACGCGCCCCAGATGCGGTGGCGATCAGCGACGGGGAGCGGTCGTGGACCTACCGCGAGCTCGATGACGCCACTAATCGGTTGGCGCGCAAGCTGATTGCCCACAGTGTGGGCCCGGGGCAGTGCGTGGCGCTGTTGTTGGAGCGATCGGCCGAGGCCGTGGTGGGGATCTTGGCGGTGCTCAAGGCCGGGGCGGCGTATCTGCCGCTCGACCCGGGGCATCCCGACGCGCGGATCGAGTTCATGCTCACCGACGCGGCGCCGGTCGCAGCGATCACCAGCGCTGATCTGGCCGATCGGCTGGACGGGTTCGACGGGGCGGTCATCGACGTCAACGAAACCGCCGTGGGCACCGAGCCCAGCACCGCGTTGCCGACGCCGAGCGCAGACGATATCGCGTACCTGATCTACACCTCGGGAACCACCGGCGTGCCAAAGGGGGTGGCGGTCACTCACGGCAACGTGACCCAGTTGCTGGCGTCGCCGGATGTCGGCCTACCTCGCGAGGGGGTGCGGCCGCAGTATCACACCTTGGCCTTCGACACTTCGGTGTGGGAGATTTTGGGTGCGCTGTTGCAGGGTGGACGACTGGTGATGGTGCCCGACTCGGTGGCGCGCTCGCCAGAAGACTTGCACGCCTTGCTAGTTCGCCAACACGTCAACGTGTTCGCCCAGACGCCTTCTGCGGTGGCTATGTTATCGCCGCAGGGTTTGGAGGCGGCGACGTTGATCGTGGCCGGTGAGCCCTGTCCGGCCGAGATAGTGGGCCGGTGGGCGGCGGCCGGGCGGGTGATGGTCAACGCCTACGGACCCACCGAGACGGCGATGGTCGTGACGGTCAGTGCGCCTTTGACGCCGGGGGCCGGGGGGGTGCCGATCGGTTCGCCGGTGCCCGGGGCGGCGTTGTTTGTGTTGGATAATTGGCTGCGACCGGCACCGACTGGGGTAGTCGGGGAGCTGTATGTGGCTGGCCGCGGCGTCGCTTGCGGATATCGGCATCGCCCTGGATTGACCGGATTGCGGTTCGTGGCGTGTCCATTCGGCGGTTCTGGAACACGCATGTATCGCACCGGCGATTTGGTGTATTGGGGCCCGGATGGTCAGCTGCGATATTTGGGGCGTGCCGACGAGCAGGTCAAGATTCGCGGCTATCGCATCGAGTTGGGCGAGATTCAATCCATCCTGGACGGACTGGACGGGGTGGATCAAGCGGTGGTGGTTGCCCGCGAGGAACGACCCGGCGATAAACGCCTGGTCGGTTATCTGACCGGAACCGCAGATCCGGACATCGCGCGCGCGCAGCTGGCCGATCGGCTCCCGCCGTATATGGTGCCGACCGCGGTGGTGGTGCTCGAGGCACTGCCGCTCACTCCCAACGGCAAACTGGATACCCGCGCACTGCCGGCGCCGGAGTATCAGGATGCTGATCGTTACCGCGCTCCGGCCAGCCCGGTTGAAGAGGTATTGGCTGGTATTTATTCCAAGGTGTTGGGCATAGAGCGGGTTGGGGTCGACGACTCATTTTTCGACTTGGGCGGGGATTCGTTGTCGGCAATGCGAGTGGTTGCCGCGATTAATACCGCGTTGGATGCCGGCGTTGCTGTGCGGATGCTGTTCGAAGCACCCACCGTTGCCCAACTGGCGCCGCGGCTGGCTGCTGGCGGACGTGACTTGGCGCCGTTGGTGGCGAATGAGCGGCCGGCGGTGGTGCCGTTGTCATTTGCCCAGAACCGGTTGTGGTTCTTGGACCAGTTGCAAGGTCCCTCACCGATTTACAACTTGGCGGTGGCGTTGCGACTGGGCGGGCGCCTGGATACCGCGGCACTGGGGGCCGCACTGAGCGATGTGGTGGCCCGCCATGAAAGCTTGCGCACGGTGTTCGCCGCTGCTGATGGTGTCCCGCAACAGGTGGTTGTCCCGATTGAGCGCGCTGAGTTGGGTTGGGACATCGTTGATGCCAGCGGTTGGCCGGTAAGCCGGCTGCAGGAAGCCGTCGAAGAAACGGCGGGCCGGTCGTTCGATCTGGCGACCGAAATCCCTTTGCGGGCAAGGCTTTTCCGGGTTGTCGACGATGAACATGTGTTGGTGGCGGTGGTGCACCATATCGCTGCTGATGGTGTGTCGATGAGGCCGTTGGTGGCTGATCTGGGTGTGGCGTATGCCAGCCGGTGTGCCGGTGGGGCTCCGCAATGGGCGCCGTTGGCGGTGCAGTATGTCGATTACACGCTTTGGCAGCGCGCGCAATTCGGTGACTTGGCGGACCGTCATAGTCGCATCGCCTCCCAGTTGGAGTTCTGGCAGGAGGCGTTGGCGGGGATGCCGGAGCGCCTGGCGTTGCCCACTGATCGGCCCTATCCGCCGGTGGCTGATTACCGCGGGGCCAGTGTGGCGGTGGAGTGGCCGGCCGTGTTGCAGCAGCGCGTGCGGGGGCTGGCAGCTGAACACAACGCGACCAGTTTCATGGTGATGCAGGCCGCACTCGCGGTGCTGCTGGCCAAACTAAGCGCCAGTTCCGATGTGGCGGTGGGGTTCCCGATCGCTGGGCGGCGCGACCCGGTCCTGGATGAGTTGGTGGGCTTTTTCGTCAACACCTTGGTGTTGCGGGTCGATGTGGCCGGTGATCCCACAGTGGCGGAGTTGTTGGCGCAGGTGCGCGCGCGCAGCCTGGCCGCCTACGAGCATCAAGATGTGCCCTTCGAAGTGCTGGTCGAGCGGCTCAACCCGACCCGGTCGTTGACGTATCACCCGCTCGTCCAAGTCGTGCTGGCCTGGCAGAACTTCGCCGGAGATCCGGTTACCGGGCTGGGTTTGGGTGATTTGGAGCTGACTCCGCTGCCGGTGGACACCCACACCGCCCGAATGGATTTGACGTTCTCGCTGGCTGAACGTTTCACCGAAGCCGGTGAGCTTGCCGGGATCGGCGGCACGGTGGAATTTCGCACCGATGTGTTCGACGCCGCCGGCATCGAAACGCTGATTGAGCGGTTGGAGCGAGTCTTGATGGCGGTGACCGCCGACCCAGCTCGTCGGGTGTCGTCGATCGATGTGCTCGACGCCGGTGAACATGTCCGCCTCGATGAGGTCGGCAACCGGGCGGTGCTGAGCTTGCCGACCCCTGTTGGGCAGTCGATTCCCGCGCGGCTCGCCGCGCAGGTGGCGCGCACACCGGAGGCGGTGGCGTTGACCTTTGATGACCGCTCGAGGAGCTACCGGGAGCTCGATGAAGCGTCGAATCGATTGGCGCACCTGTTGGTTGAGCACGGTGCCGGTGCCGGTCAGTGTGTGGCGTTGCTGATGGAGCGATCCGCCGAGGCGATCGTGGCGCTGCTGGCGGTGCTCAAAACGGGTGCGGCGTATCTGGCGATCGACCCGGGTCATCCCGATGCGCGGATCGGGTTCGTGGTGGCCGATGCCGCGCCGATCGCCGCGCTCACCACCACCGATCTGGCCGGACGGCTGGATGGTCATGATCTGCTGATCGTCGACATCGACGACCCACGCATCGATACCTATCCGTGTACTGGGCTGGCGGCTCCTGCGGCGGACGACATCGCGTATTTGATTTACACCTCGGGTACCACCGGAATGCCCAAAGGCGTGGCGGTTGCTCATCGCAACGTGATCGGGCTGCTGGAAACGTTGGATGCTGACCTGGAGTTGTCGGCAGGGCAAGTCTGGACGCAGTGTCACTCGTTGGCGTTCGACTTCTCGGTCTGGGAAATCTTCGGCGCGCTGCTGCATGGGGGGCGCCTGGTCGTGGTGCCCGACTCGGTGGTGCGTTCGCCCGAAGAGCTGCACGCGTTGCTGGCCGCTGAGCAGGTCAGTGTGTTGAGTCAGACGCCGGCAGCGTTTTATGCGCTGCAGACCGCTGACTCTCTGGCGCCGGAGGTCGGATCTCAACTCACCCTCGAGACGGTCGTCTTCGGTGGTGAGGCACTGGATCCTTCGCGTTTGGGCGGTTGGCTGGATCATCACCGGGGTTCGCCGCGGTTGGTCAATATGTATGGCATCACCGAGACCACGGTGCACGCGTCGTTCCGCGAGATCGTCGAGGCTGATGTTGATCGCAGCGTCAGCCCGATCGGGGTGCCGTTGGCACATTTGGGCTTTTTCGTTCTCGACGGGTGGTTGCGTCCGGTGCCCGCCGGGGTGGTGGGGGAGTTGTATGTGGCCGGTACCGGGCTGGCCTATGGGTATGTGCGCCGGTCAGCGTTGACGTCGTCGCGGTTTGTGGCCTGTCCCTTCGGCGGACCCGGGGCGCGAATGTATCGCACCGGGGATCTGGTTCGTTGGGGCCCTGATGGGCAGTTGGAGTATCTGGGACGTGCTGATGAGCAGGTCAAGATCCGCGGGTATCGCATCGAGTTGGGAGAGATCCAAGCCGCATTGGCCCGGTGCGATGGAGTCAAGCAGGCCGTGGTGATCGCCCGCGAGGACCACCCCGGCGACAAGCGGCTGGTCGGTTATGTCACCGGCACCGCCGATCCGGGCGCCACGCGCACGAAGTTGGCTGAGCGGTTGCCGGCTTATATGGTGCCCGCGGCGGTGGTGGTGCTCGAGGCGCTACCGCTCACGGTTAACGGCAAGCTCGATACCCGAGCGCTACCGGCACCGGAGTATCAGCATGTTGATCAGTACCGTGCCCCGGCCGATCCGGTCGAGGAGACGCTGGCCGGCATTTTTGCCGAGGTGCTCGGTGTGGAGCGGGTGGGGGTCGATGACTCGTTCTTCGAGTTGGGCGGCGACAGCATTTTGTCGATCCAGGTGGTGGCGCGGGCCCGCTTCGCCGGGCTGGTGTGTCGGCCGCGAGATGTTTTCGTCGAGCAGACCGTGGCCCGGCTGGCCCGGGTCGCCCGAACGGTCGGCGGGTCATCGGGCGGCTCGGTTGATGAAGGGGTAGGGCCAGTGGTGGCCACCCCGATCATGCGGTGGCTCCAGAGCCTGGAGGGCCTGGTTGAGCAGTTCAACCAGACGGTCCCGCTGCAGGCACCGGCAGGAGTCACCGAGGCCGATGTAGTGGTGGTGCTGCAGGCGTTACTGGATCGGCACGCCATGTTGCGGGCCCGGGTCGACGACGATGGTGCTGGTGGGTGGTCGTTGATGGTGCCCGAGGCGGGGTCGGTGGATGCGCGCGGATGCCTGCACACCGCGGACGCGCTCTCTGATGAGGCGGTAGCGGCGGCGCGGTCGCGATTGGACCCGGCCGCCGGGGTGATGTTGAGCGCGGTGTGGGCTGCGAGTACGGGTCAGTTGGTGGTGATCGTTCACCATTTGGCCGTTGATGGGGTGTCGTGGCGGATCCTGCTGGAAGACCTCAACATCGCCTGGGCCCAGCATCGTGCTCGGCAGAAGGTGGCGTTGCCGGCCGGTGGGACGTCGTTTGCCCGGTGGGCGAAGCTGTTGGCGGCGCACGCACACACAGCGGAAGTGATGGACCAGGCCGAGGTTTGGCGACAGGTGGCAAGCACGCCTGCGGTGTTGCCCGCGGTGCGCCCCGAGGTGGATACGCTTGCCACGGCAGGGCAGTTGTCCGTGGAACTGGATTCCGAAATCACCCGCATGCTGCTGGGTGAGGTTCCTGCGGCCTTCCATGCCGGAATACATGACATTTTATTGATCGCATTCGGTTTAGCGGTGGCGGAGTTTTTAGGCACGGGCAGCGCACCGGTCGGTATTGATGTCGAGGGCCACGGGCGTCACGAGGAGTTGGGCGCCGATGTGGACTTGTCACGGACGGTGGGGTGGTTTACCGCCAAGTATCCGGTGTCCTTGAGTACGGGTGGGTTGTCGTGGACGCAGGTGCTCGCAGGTGAAGCCGTGTTGGGGACGGTGATCAAAGACGCCAAGGAGCAACTTCGGGCGCTGCCGGACGGGCTGGGTTATGGGCTGTTGCGGTACTTGAACACCGAGGTGGACCTGGCCGGGGAGGATCCGGCGATCGGATTCAATTATCTGGGCCGATTGGGCGCCCCGGCGGCCTATGCCTCAGGTGATGTGTGGCGGATCAGCCAAGAGGGCGGGTCGGTGACCGCCGCAGCCGCCGCGATCCCGATGGCCTTAGCCCACACCGTTGAACTCAACGCCGCAACCGTCGACACCGACACCGGACCGCAGCTGCAAGCCAACTGGACCTGGGCGCCCTCGGCGTTAGAACAACCGCAGGTCAGCCGGCTGGGCCGGTTGTGGTTTGAAGCCTTGGCCGGGATCTGCGCACATGTGCGCGGGGGTGGGGGCGGGTTGACCCCTTCGGATATCGCACCGGCCCGACTCAGCCAGCAGCAACTCGACGAACTTCAGCACCGCTATGAAATTGCTGATGTATTGCCGTTGACAGGCTTGCAGCAGGGGCTGCTTTTTCACGCCGGAATCGCCCAAGGTAGCGGTGACGACGCTTACGCAGTGCAGGTAGATATCACCGTGGCCGGTCCGATCGATCAGCATCAGCTGCATGAAGCGGTACGCACGGTGGTCAGCCGCCATCCCAATCTGGTAGCCCGATTCTTATCAGGGTTCGGTGAGCCGGTGCAGGTCATCCTGGCCGATCCGATTGCAGGGTGGCGCTATGTCGACCTTGCCACCAGCGAGGTCGATGTCGAGGAGCGGATTCAGCAGGTGTGTGCTGAGGAACGCGCGGCGGTCTTTGACCTTGCCCACCAGCCGGCGTTTCGGGCGGCTTTGATTCGCACCGCAAAAGATCGGCACCGCTTGGTGTTGACCAATCATCACATCGTGTTCGATGGCTGGTCGGTGCCAATCCTGCTGACCGAAATCTTTGCCAGCTACAACGGGGCCCGGCTGCCCGCGCCTGTGCCGTATCGGCGGTTTTTCAGCTGGCTGGCCGATCGAGAGCGTGCTGCCGCTCTGTCGGCGTGGAATCAGGTGTTGGCCGGGTTTGATACCCCCACCCTGGTCAGGCCGGCGGATCGGCTGGGGCTCGGACCGCGCAGCACGGCATCGTTTCGGGTGTCTGAGCAGACCACCCGCGCGGTTGGCGAACTGGCCCGCTCACGGCAAACCACCGTCAACACCGTGCTGCAGGCGGCGTGGGCGCAGATCCTGCGCAGCTTGACCGGTCATGACGATGTGGCCTTCGGCGCTGTGGTCTCGGGGCGGCCAGCCGAAGTGCCCGGCGCGGACTCGATGGTGGGGCTGTTGATCAACACGGTGCCGGTGCGGGCGACTATCACCGCACAGACCACCACCGCGGCCCTGCTGCAGCAGTTGCAAAGCGCCCACAACCACACGCTCGACCACCAGCACCTGGCGCTCAGCGACATCCACCGCATCACCGGTCACAAGCAGCTATTCGACACCGTTTTCGTCTACGAGAACTACCCGACCGACACCGATGCGTTGTCAGGTTCCCATCGATTGGCGATCGTCGAGTTCCGCGATTACTACCACTACCCGCTGGCCGTCCAAGCCGTGCCGGGCCCCGAATTGAACCTTCGCGTTCAGTTCCGCACCGACGTATTCGACACCGCCAGCATCGACGCCCTCATCGAGCGGTTCCAGCAGGTACTGGTGGCCATGATTACTGACCCCAACCGACCGCTGTCGCCGGTGGATCCATTTGACGGCGGTGCGCACAGCCGGTTGGAGGGGCGGAACAACGATGCGGTGTCGACTCCGCAAACCCCCCACCCGGACAACGGTCTCGGCGCCCCGGCCAGCCTGGTCGAGCAAGTCCTTACCGACATCTACGCCCAAGTACTAGGGGTAGACCACGTCGGGGTCCAGGAGTCGTTTTTCGACTTGGGCGGAGACTCGTTGTCGGCGATGCACGCGATCAACGCGATCAACGCGACTCTTGATACTCAGTTGGGAGTGCGCATCCTCTTCGACGCATCATCAGTGAGAAACCTGAGCCAACAACTTGACGCCCATGCCAGCGCGGCAAAACAAGTCTCCGACTTCGGTACGGCCCGCGAACGGTAAAACCACCCCGGCGAGGTCACGCTCGACACGTTGATCGACGCATTACCGATGAGCCACGTCTAACCGACCCGTGACGCGTGGTTTTTGGTGTCGATTTTAGGTTGGAAACGCCCTCTCGGGCATACCGTACGAAAATGGACAACATGCTCGACCTGGAAGACCAAGCCGCGTTTGGCATCGCCTTGGTGTCAGGAGTTACCACCGATCTGCAGTGTGTCTGGGTGTACAACCGTCCGGTTGACATTGAGGGGCTGCGGCGGTTCCATGCTCATCTTCAGCGGGGGCGGTTGTCGCGCGGCATCAAACGATCACCATTACGGTTTGGCCGTCACCGCTGGGTATCGGCCGATCGTTTCTCAGACATGGAGCTCGCCGCGCCGGGGCCGCGCGCAGAGTTCGATGCCTGGCTCGATGAGCAGGCCATCACACCGCTGAATTGCGAGCAGGGACCTGGATGGCACCTTGCGGTCATGCCGTTCACTGACGGGGGCGCGGGGGTCAGTCTGGTTGTCTCGCACAGTCTCATCGACGGCGTCGGGCTGGGCGAGGCGCTGGCGGACGCGGCGTCGGGACGCCATGATCCGATCAGCTGGCCGGCTTCTGGGTCGCGTCGGCGGTGGCAGGCGGTGCGTCAGGACGCCCGCCAAAGTGCGCGCGACATCCGCGCTGTCGGCCCCGGCATGGCCGCCGCGTCACGGTTGACGCGGCAAGGCCGGGACGTTGCCAAAGCGGCCACTCCACAAGCTGCCAAGCCGCTTAAGGCGCCCGCCGGCGCCGATGAATTCATCAGTCTGCCAACGGCAACGATTTTCGTGGAAGCCGACGAGTGGGAGGCTCGCGCACAGGCACTTGGCGGGACCAGCAACGCGCTGCTTGTGGGAGTGGCGGCCCGGTTGGCTCAGCGCGCAAGGCGAATCACCGCAGACGGCTTGGTCGTCGTGAGAATGCCGGTCAGCGAGCGCGTCGCCGGTGATACGCGCGCAAACGCGGTCGGTGATGTCATCGTCATAGTGGACCCGGCACCTGCGACAACGGATCTGGGCCCGATCCGGGTAGCGGTCAAACAAGCGCTGGCTAGTCACCTTAAAATGCGCGATGACGAGCGGGCAGCGATGTCAATCATTCCTTTTTTGGCTCTGGTGCCTAAGCGGGTGCTGCTCAAGGTCGGCGGTGGCGCGGCTGGGGGCGGGGTGGCCTCATCCAATGTCGGCGCTGTCAACCCGGCCGCCGGCCGGGCCGATGGCAGCGACGCCGGCTACTTCGCGATGAAGCTTCGTCACTCGAACGTGCCCACGGCGATGATGTACCGCGGCGGTGGACGACTGTTTGTGCTTTCCGGAAAGGCACAGGGACGAGTCTTTCTTTCGGTGACCGCTTATCTGCCTGGTCGTCTTAACTCGAAAGATGTTTGGCGACAAGAACTTTTGAGCGTCTTGGACGAATTCTCGCTCACCGGCTCGCAGCACGAAGCGCCCGTGAAGCATGCACCGGTGCAGGAATTACCCCGTCCTATCCACGGCACCAGCGTGTGACGCGCTCGGCCATGACCACGCGGATGAAAGCATCTGCCGAGAAGCCGCCCTGACCTCGTAGGGATGGCGGGATTCGCGGCGTTCAACGGCTCGCCGGATGAGGAGCGGCATCGAGGTGGTGTTCGCAACCTATCGCTGCAGGTCAAGTACCAAAAATGACCCGTCGTCGGAACCCCGCCAGGTGCGGGTTAGGTCACACTATGTACATTGTCCAAATCCCGGACAGGCCCCTGTTCCCTGCATTAGGTTTGGAACGGGTTTCAGCGTCAGACTGTTAGTAATGAGGAAACGGTGAGTGTCAATTCGTTCGATGACGACTCCAGCTTTTTCGTCTTGGTCGACGACGAGGAGCAACACAGCTTGTGGCCAGCCTTCGTCGACGTTGCGGTCGGCGGGCGAGTGGATTACGACGAAGCAGGCCGTGCTGCGTGTTCGGACTACGTCGAACAGAACTGGATTGATATTCGGCCGAAGAGTCTGCGCGACAGGCTGGCTGCAGACCGCGCGTCCGCGAAATAAACCGTGAGGCCCGGGGGAGTTCGATGGCACTTAATGACGGGGTGTCGCTTCCGCTGACGCGGGGCCAACTGGATATATGGCTGGCCGAGCAAACTGGGCGCGCAGACGCCAAGTGGCAACTGGGCGTTTTTATTCACATCGCAGGGCCGATTGATCCTGATCTATTTGAGTCGGCGATACGCGAGGCGGTGCGTGAAGCCGAACCACTGAGAGCCACTTTTTTCCAGGTAGACGATCAGATTTACCAAAAGGTGGTCGATCATCCGGACGTTGAGCTCGCTCGCTACGATCTCACCGCCTCGCAAGAACCTGCGCAGGACGCCTACCGGTTAGCATCGTCGATTCAACGCACGCTGATGCCGCTTGATGGCCCGCTATTCAAATTTGCGTTGCTGCAAACCCGTGTCGACGAATTCTATTTTTTCGTGTGCTGCCACCACATTGTGGTAGATGGAATTGGCCTCGCCTTTGTGTGCCACCGGATCGCAGTGGTCTATAACGCACTTGCTTCCGGCGAGCCGATTCCACCGGGGTTTTTCGGATCGCTGAATGATTTGATTGATTGCGAATCAGAATACGAAGCATCCAGCGAATATCTCGATGACCAGGACTTTTGGACGACCAATCTTGCGGCAGAAGGCGAGGTGCGTACTCGGTCGATGCACGACGTGGGCGGGCGCGATCGGGATGAGTCTTCGGCACCGATTCAACTGGACCCCTCCGCCGTTGCCGGCATCGACGAACTGTCAAAAACATTGGGGATGCGTCGCTCGTCGGTGATTACCGCAGCGTGTGCACTGCTGGTACGCGGGAGCGACACCGAGGGATCGGACGTGGTGTTCGACTTTCCCGTCAGCAGGCGAATGCGTCCCGAGGTAAAACTGGTGCCCGGAATGATTTCCGGGGTGGTTCCGCTGGTGTTCAAACCTTTGCCGGATGGTACGGTTGCTGATTTTTGTGAACATGTCGATACCCGAATCCGGGAAGCGCTACAGCATCAGCGGTACCCAGTGCATGCTATCGAAAACAAAATGCGTCTCCGCGAAACCGGACCGGCGTCGAATCGGGTAGCTGTCAATTTCATTCCGACCACGCATATGGCAGACCTTGCCGGTTCTCCGGTATCGGCGACTCTGACTCATGATGGACTCGGGGACCAGTTCAGGCTGGTCTTTTTTAGGGACGACGATCAGCTTTTCCTCAGCACACCCGGCGCTGGGGAATTGTTTTCAAACTGCGATACGCGCGATTTAGTCGCGCGGTTGGAACGAGTGTTTGTAGCGATGGCCGCCGATCCTGGCACGCGGTTGTCGTCGATGGACCTGCTGGATGCGGGCGAGCGTGTCCGGCTCGATGAGGTCGGCAACCGGGCGGTATTGAGCCTGGCGGCTCCTGCTGGGGCGTCGATTCCCGCGTTGTTCGCCGACCAGGTGGCGCGTGCCCCCGCGGCCGTGGCGTTGACCTTTGACGGTGAGTCAATGAGTTACCTCGAGCTGGATGAGGCGTCGAACCGATTGGCGCACTTGCTCATTGAGCAAGGCGCGGGTCCGGGGCGGCGTGTGGCGCTTGTGGTGGAGCGTTCTGCTGAGGCGATTGTGGCGATGCTGGCGGTGCTCAAGACCGGGGCGGCGTATGTGGCGATCGATCCGGGTCATCCCGATGCGCGGATTGAGTTCATGGTGGCGGATGCTGCGCCGATCGCCGCGATCACCACCGCGGATCTGGCGGTGCGCCTTGCCGGGCATGAGCTGGTGATCGTGGATGTCCACGATTCGCGCATTGAGCGCCAGTCCAGCGCGGCGTTGCCGGCACCTGGACCTGATGATGTCGCGTATTTGATTTACACCTCGGGCACTACGGGGGTGCCCAAGGGGGTGGCGGTTGCGCATCGCAGCGTGACGGAGTTGTTGGGGTCGCTGCAGGGGCTGCCCGACCCGGGCGTGTGGTCGCAGTGTCACACGTTGGCCTTTGACGTTTCGGTGTGGGAGATCTTTGGTGGGTTGATGCGGGGCGGCCGGGTGGTGGTGGCACCCGATTCGGTGACCCGCTCACCTGAGGACCTGCACGCTTTGCTGGTTGACGAGCAGGTTGATGTGTTGACTCAGACGCCGTCGGCGGTGGCGGCGTTGTCGCCGCAGGGGTTGGAGTCGGCGGCGTTGGTGGTGGTCGGTGAGGCGTGTCCGGCTGAGGTGGTGGAGCGCTGGGCATCGGGGCGGGTGATGCTCAATGCCTACGGGCCCACGGAGACGACGATGTGTGTAGCGATCAGTGCGCCGTTGGCCCCCGGGGCGGGGGTGCCGATCGGGTCGCCGGTGGCTGGGGCGGCGTTGTTTGTGCTCGATGGGTGGTTGCGTCCGGTGCCGGTCGGGGTGGTCGGTGAGTTGTATGTGGCCGGTGGCGGAGTGGCCTATGGGTATCGGCACCGGTCGGGATTGACGTCGTCGCGCTTTGTGGCCTGTCCGTTCGGCAGTGCTGGACGGCGGATGTATCGCACCGGGGATTTGGTGCGCTGGGGTGCTGATGGGCAGCTGGACTATCTGGGGCGTGCCGATGAGCAGGTCAAGATCCGCGGCTATCGCATCGAGCTCGGTGAGATTCAGGCCGCGCTGACTCGGTGCGCTGGGGTCGAGCAGGCGGTGGTGATTGCCCGTGAGGACCGCCCCGGCGACAAGCGCCTGGTCGGTTATGTCACCGGGACCGCTGATCCTTCTCAGACACGTAGCGCATTGGCTGAGCGGTTGCCGGCGTTTATGGTGCCCGCGGCGGTGGTGGTGCTCGAGGTGCTGCCGCTCACCCCGAACGGCAAACTCGACACCCGGGCACTGCCGACACCCGAATACGCCGCTGGTGAGTATCGCGCCCCGGCCGGTCCGGTGGAGGAGGTGCTGGCCGGTATTTACGCCCAGGTGTTAGGTCTGGAGCGGGTCGGGGCTGATGATTCGTTTTTCGACTTGGGTGGCGACAGCATTTCGGCGATGCGGGTGATTGCTGCGGTCAACAAATCGTTGGATGCCGGTGTGGCGGTGCGGGAGTTGTTCGAAGCGCCCACGGTTGCCCAGTTGGCGCCGCGGCTGGGTGCCGGCGGGGATGCGTTGGCGCCGTTGATCGCTGGCGAGCGGCCGGCGATGGTGCCGTTGTCATTTGCCCAGAACCGGTTATGGTTCATCGATCAGTTGCAGGGGCCCTCGCCAATTTACAACATGGCAGTGGTATTGCGGCTGGGCGGACGCCTGGATGCTGAGGCGTTGGGTGCAGCACTGAGCGACGTGGTGGCCCGTCACGAAAGCTTGCGGACGCTGTTCGCCGCTGCTGATGGTGTTCCACAACAGGTAGTGGTCCCGGTGGAGCGCGCCGATTTGGGTTGGCGGGTCGTCGATGCCAGCACATGGCCGACGAGCCGGCTTCAGGAGGCCATCGAGGAGACGACAAGTCACTGTTTTGATTTGGCAAGCGAGATCCCCTTGCGGGCACAGCTTTTCCGCGCTGCTGAGGACGAGCATGTGCTCGTGGCGGTAGCCCACCACATCGCTGCCGACGGCTTGTCGATGGCCCCCTTGGTGGCTGATCTCGGTGTGGCTTACGCCAGCCGTTATGCCGGCGAGGCTCCTGGCTGGGCGCCGTTGGCGGTGCAGTATGTCGACTACACGCTGTGGCAGCGCGCGCAATTGGGTGAGCTCGACGACAACGAGAGCACGATCGCCTCGCAGTTGGCCTACTGGGAGCGCGCTTTGGCCGGAATGCCCGAGCGCCTGGAGCTTCCCACTGATCGGCCCTATCCTCTGGTGGCCGATTACCGCGGAGCCAGTGTGGCTGTGGACTGGCCGGTCGAATTGCAGCAGCAGGTTGCCCAGGTGGCTCGTGAGCACAATGCGACCAGTTTTATGGTGGTGCAGGCTGCCCTGGCAGTGCTGCTGGCCAAGTTGAGCGCCAGTTCTGATGTGGCGGTGGGTTTCCCGATAGCCGGGCGGCGTGACCCGGTCCTGGATGAGTTGGTCGGCTTTTTCGTCAACACCTTGGTGCTGCGGGTCGATGTGACCGGGGATCCCACCCTCGGTGAAGTGTTGGCTCAGGTACGGTCGCGCAGCCTGGCCGCCTATGAGCACCAGGACGTGCCCTTCGAGGCTCTGGTTGAGCGGCTCAATCCGACCCGGAGCCGGGCCCACCATCCCCTGGTGCAGGTGTTGCTGGCATGGCAGAACTTCGCCGGGCACTCTGGCGACCCCATTGCCGCGCTGGGTTTGGGTGATTTGCAGGTCACGCCGATGCCGGTGGAGACCCGCACTGCCCGGATGGATTTGACGTTCTCACTGGCTGAACGCTGGACTGACAGCGGTGCACCTGCGGGGATCGGCGGGGCGGTGGAGTTTCGCACCGATGTCTTCGATGCGGCCAGCATCGAGACCCTGATTCAGCGCTTGGAGCGGGTGTTGGTGGCGCTGACTGCCGACGCCGCACAACGAGTGTCGTCGGTGGATGTGCTGAATGCCGCTGAGCACGCCCGACTGGACGGGTGGGCTAACCGGACGGTGTTGAGCCTGCCGCCGGCGGGGCCGGCGGGGTCGATTCCAGTGTTGTTCGCCGGGCAGGTGGCGCGTGCCCCAGATGCCGTGGCGTTGACCTGCGGCGGCCGCTCGATGAGCTACCGCGAGCTCGACGAAACATCGAATCGGCTGGCGCACTTGCTGGTCGACCATGGTGTGGGTGTCGGGCAGCGGGTGGCGTTGCTGGTGGAGCGTTCCGCTGAGTCGGTCGTGGCGATCCTGGCGGTGCTCAAAGCGGGGGCAACGTACGTGCCGATCGACCCGGGCCATCCCGATGCGCGTATCGAGTTCATGCTGGCCGATGCTGCGCCGGTCGTCGCGATTACCACCACCGGGCTGGCCGACCGGCTAGGCGGATGTGATGTGCCGGTCATCGATGTCGTTGATCCCCGCATCGACAGCTGTCCGTGTATTGCGTTGCCGGCGCCTGCGGCTGACGACATTGCGTACCTGATCTACACGTCGGGCACCACCGGCGTGCCCAAGGGCGTGGCAGTGACCCACCGCAACGTGACCCAGCTGCTGGCGACGCTGGATACCGAGCTGCTGCCCCCGGAGGCGTGGTCGCACTGTCACTCGTTGTCCTTCGACGTCTCGGTGTGGGAGACCTGGGGTGCACTGCTCCGTGGGGGGCGCCTCGTCGTGGTGCCCGACTCGGTGACCCGCTCGCCAGATGCCTTGCATGACTTGCTGGTTGCTGAGCAGGTCACCACGCTCACCCAAACGCCGTCGGCGGTGGCGGCATTGTCGCCGGAGGGTTTGGAGTCGACGGCGTTGCTGGTAGCCGGGGAGGCCTGCCCGACCGAGGTGGCGGATCGGTGGGCGCGCGCGCGGGTAATGGTCAACGCCTACGGCCCCACCGAGACCACGATGGTCGTGACGATCAGTGCGCCACTGATACCGGGGTCGGGGGCGGTGCCGATCGGCTCGCCGGTGCCCGCAGCGGCGTTGTTTGTGCTGGATAAGTGGTTGCATCCAGTGCCGGCGGGCGTAGTGGGTGAGTTGTATGTGGCCGGACTCGGGTTGGCGTATGGCTATTGGCGGCGGTCGGGTCTGACGGCGTCGCGGTTTATGGCGTGTCCGTTCGGGGCGCCCGGGTCGCGGATGTATCTCACCGGCGATCTGGTGTGTTGGGGCCCCGATGGGCAATTGCGGTATCTGGGGCGTTCCGATGAGCAGGTCAAGATCCGCGGCTATCGCATCGAGTTGGGCGAGATTCAGGCCGCGCTGGCCTCCTGCGCCGGCGTGCAGCAGGCGGCGGTGGTCGCCCGCGAAGACCATCCTGGCGACAAACGCCTGGTGGGTTATGTCACCGGGACCGCTGATCCTGCCCAGATGCGGAGCACACTGGCTGAGCGGCTGCCGGCCTATATGGTGCCCGCGGCGGTGGTGGTGCTCGAGGTGCTGCCGCTGACGGTCAACGGCAAACTCGACAAGAGGGCCCTGCCGATACCTGAGTACATCGGTGGTGAATATCGCGCCCCGGCCGGTCCGGTGGAGGAGGTGCTGGCCGGTATTTACGCCCAGGTGTTAGGTCTGGAGCGGGTCGGGGCTGATGATTCGTTCTTCGACTTGGGTGGCGACAGCATTTCGGCGATGCGGGTGATTGCTGCGGTCAACAAATCGTTGGATGCCGGTGTGGCGGTGCGGGAGTTGTTCGAAGCGCCCACAGTTGCGCAGTTGGCGCCGCGGGTGGCCGCTGGCGGGGATGTGTTGGCGCCGTTGATCGCTGGCGAGCGGCCGGCGGTGGTGCCGTTGTCATTTGCCCAGAACCGGTTGTGGTTCGTTGATCAGTTGCAGGGGCCCTCGCCGGTTTACAACATGGCGGTGACGTTGCGGCTAGGTGGGCGCCTGAATGCTGAGGCGTTGGATGCAGCACTGGCCGATGTGGTGGCCCGCCATGAAAGCCTGCGGACGCTGTTTACCGCTCCGGACGGCATCCCCCAACAGCTGGTGGTAGCCCCGGAGCGAGCCGACTTCGGCTGGGACGTTGTTGATGCCAGCAGGTGGCCGACTAGCCGGCTGCAGGACGCTATCGAGGAGACCGCCCGCCATTGCTTTGATTTGTCGACTGAGATCCCTTTGCGGGCACGGCTTTTCACCCTCGGCGAGGATGAGCACGTGCTGGTGGGGGTGGTGCACCATATCGCTGCCGACGGTTGGTCGATCGCTCCGCTGGTGACTGACCTGGGTATGGCTTATGCCAGTCGGTGTGTCGGGCAGACTCCTGGCTGGGCGCCGCTAGCGGTGCAGTATGTGGATTACACACTATGGCAGCGCGCGCAACTCGGTGAACTCGATGACAGCGATAGTCCGATCGCCTCCCAGTTGTCCTATTGGGAAGAGGCCCTGGCCGGGATGCCGGAGCGCCTGGAGCTTCCCACCGATCGGCCTTACCCGGCCGTGGCGGATTACCGCGGGGCCAGCGTGGAGGTGGAGTGGCCGGCCGAGCTGCAGCAGCAGGTTGCCCAGGTGGCTCGTGAGCACAATGCGACCAGTTTCATGGTGCTGCAAGCCGCACTGGCGGTGTTGCTGGCGAAGTTGAGCGCCAGTTCTGATGTGGCGGTGGGTTTCCCGATCGCCGGACGCCGCGACCCTGCGCTCGATGAATTGGTGGGGTCTTTCGTCAACACCTTGGTGCTGCGGGTCGATGTGGCCGGTGATCCCACTGTGAGGGAGTTGCTGGAGCAGGTGCGCGCGCGCAGCCTGGCCGCCTACGAGCACCAGGACGTGCCCTTCGAGGTACTGGTTGAGCGGCTCAACCCGACCCGGTCGCTGACCCGTCACCCGCTGGTGCAGGTGGCGTTGGCCTGGCAGAACAATCAGCCCGCCACGTTGAGTTTGGGTGATCTGCAGGCCACCCCGCTGTCGGTGGACACCCACACCGCGCGAATGGATTTGACGTTCTCGTTGACTGAACGCTGGACTGAGTCCGGCGAGCCGGACGGGATCGGCGGCGCGGTGGAGTTTCGCACCGATGTGTTCGACGCGGCCAGCATCGAGGTCTTGATTCAGCGGTTGGAGCGGGTGTTGACGGCGATGACCGCGGACCCGAGTAGGCAGCTTTCGTCGATGGATCTGCTCGATGCGACTGACTACGCCCAGCTGAATGTGATGGGTAATCACGCAGCGTTGACCCAGCCGGAAACGGTGTTGGGGTCGATTCCGGTGGCGTTCGCCGCGCAGGTGGCCCGTGCCCCAGAGGCGGTGGCACTGCGTTTCGACGGCTCTTCGATGACCTATCGAGAGTTGGATGAGGCAGCTAATCGGTTGGCGCACACGCTGGTTGAGCGGGGTGCCGGTCCAGAGCAGTGCGTGGCGTTGCTATTGGAGCGTTCCGCTGAGGCGGTCGTCGCGATGCTGGCGGCGCTCAAGGCAGGGGTGGCGTATCTGCCGATCGACCCAAGCCATCCCGACGCGCGGATCGGGTTCATGGTGGCTGATGCCGCGCCGATCGCCGCGATCACCACCGCTGATCTGGCTGAGCGGTTCGACGGGCACGACCTGGTGATCATCGATGTCGACGACCCCGCCCTGCGCAGCCAACCCAGCACTGCACTGCCGGTGCCCGACCCTGACGATATCGCGTATCTGATTTACACCTCGGGTACTACCGGAGTGCCCAAAGGCGTGGTGGTGACTCACCGCAACGTGACCCAACTGTTGGCGTCGCCGGATGCCGGCTTGCCGCGCGCGGGCGTGTGGTCGCAGACGCATACCTTGGCCTTCGACTCCTCGGTGTGGGAGATCTTCGGCTGCCTGCTGCGTGGTGGGCGGCTGGTGGTGGTACCCGATTCGGTGGCGCGCTCGCCGGATGACTTCCACGGCTTACTGGTTGCCGAGCACGTCAACATCCTTGGGCAGACGCCGTCGGCGGTGGCGGCGTTATCGCCGCAGGGTCTGGAGTCCGCGACGTTATGGGTAGCCGGGGAGGCTTGTCCGGCCGAGGTGGTGGATCGGTGGGCGCCCGGACGGGTGATGGTCAACGCTTACGGCCCCACCGAGACCACGATGATTGTGACGATCAGTGCGCCGTTGAAACCGGGGTCGGGGGTGGTGCCGATCGGTGCACCGGTGCCTGGGGCGGCATTGTTTGTGCTCGATGGATGGTTGCGCCCGGTGCCGGCCGGGGTGGTGGGTGAGTTGTATGTGGCCGGAGCCGGATTGGCATATGGATATCGGCACCGGGCCGGTTTGACCGGGTCGCGATTTGTGGCGTGTCCGTTCGGAGGTTCTGGTGCACGGATGTATCGCACCGGAGACCTGGTGCGCTGGGGCCCCGACGGGCAACTGCGTTATCTGGGTCGTGCTGATGAGCAGGTCAAAATCCGCGGCTATCGCATCGAGTTGGGTGAGATTCAAGCAGCGCTTGCCGCACTCGACGGTGTGGAGCAGGCAGCGGTGGTTACTCGCGAGGAGCGCCCCGGTGATAAGCGTCTGGTCGGCTATGTGACGGGGACCGCCGAGCCAGCTGCCGCGCGCGCTGCCTTGGCTGAGCGGTTGCCGGCGTTTATGGTTCCCGCGGCGGTGGTGGTGCTCGAGGCGCTGCCGCGAACAGTCAACGGCAAACTGGATATTCGCGCGCTGCCCGCGCCGGAGTACACCGCTGCTGAGTACCGCGCCCCGGCCAACGCCGTTGAGGAAATCCTGGCTGGCATCTACGCCCAAGTCCTGGGGGTCGCGCGGGTCGGAGTCGACGACTCGTTCTTCGATTTGGGCGGCGACAGCATTTCGGCGATGCGGGTAATCGCTGCGGTCAACAAATCCTTGGATGCCGGTGTGGCGGTAAGGGCGTTGTTCGAGGCGCCCACGGTTGCGCAGTTGGCGCCACGGCTGGGTGCCGGCGGAGATGTGTTGGCGCCGTTGGTGGCTGGCGAGCGGCCGGCGGTGGTGCCGTTGTCGTTTGCTCAGAACCGGTTGTGGTTCATCGATCAGTTGCAGGGTCCCTCACCGGTCTACAACATGGCGGTGGCATTGCGGCTGGGCGGACGTTTGCATGCCGAGGCATTGGGTGCAGCACTGGGCGATGTGGTGGCCCGGCATGAGAGCTTGCGCACGGTGTTCGTCGCGGCGGATGGTGTTCCGCAGCAGGTGGTGCTTCCGGTCGAGCGCGCTGAGGTGGGTTGGGACGTCGTTGATGCCACCGGTTGGTCGGTAAGTCGGCTGCAGGAAGCCGTTGAGGAAACGACCAGCCACTGTTTTGATTTGGCGAGCGAGATCCCCTTGCGGGCAAGGCTTTTCACCGTTGCCGAGGATGAGCATGTGCTGGTGGCGGTGGTGCACCATATCGCTGCCGACGGTTGGTCGATCACCCCGTTGGTGGCTGATCTGGGTGCGGCCTATGCCGCCCGGTGTTCCGGCGAGGCTCCTGGGTGGGCGCCGTTGGCGGTGCAGTATGTCGATTACACATTGTGGCAGCGCGCGCAATTCGGTGAGTTGGACGACAGCGAGAGCCTGATCGCCTCCCAATTGGCCTATTGGGAAAGCGCTTTGGCCGGGATGCCGGAGCGTCTGGAGCTTCCCACTGATCGGCCCTATCCATTGGTGGCTGATTTCCGTGGGGCCAGCGTGGCGGTGGACTGGCCGGTCGAGTTGCAGCAGCAGATTGCTCGGGTGGCGCGTGAGCATAATGCGACGAGTTTCATGGTGGTCCAGGCTGCGTTGGCGGTGTTGTTGGCCAAGTTAGGCGCTAATTCTGATGTGGCGGTGGGCTTCCCGATCGCAGGGCGGCGTGACCCGGTCCTGGATGAGTTGGTGGGCTTTTTTGTCAACACGTTGGTGTTGCGGGTCGACTTAGCTGGTGATCCCACCGTGTCTGAGGTGTTGGCGCAGGTGCGCGCGCGCAGCCTGGCCGCCTACGAGCACCAGGACGTGCCCTTCGAGGTACTGGTTGAGCGGCTCAACCCGACCCGAAGCCGCGCCCATCACCCGCTGGTGCAGGTGTTGTTGGCCTGGCAGAACTTCGCGGCGGATCCCGTCGCAGGTTCGGGTTTAGGCGATTTACAGGTCACGCCGGTACCGGTAGAGACCCGCACTGCCCGGACGGATTTGACGTTCTCGCTCGCGGAACGCTGGGCTGACAATGGTGCGCCCGCCGGGATCGGCGGGGCCGTGGAATTCCGCACCGACGTGTTCGACGCGGTCAGCATCGAAACGCTGATCGAGCGGTTGCGGCGAGTGTTGGTAGCCGTGACAACTGACCCAACTCGGCGGCTGTCGTCGGTCGATGTTGTCGACGCCGGTGAGCATGTCCGACTGGATGTGGTTGGCAATCGGGCGGTCTTGACCCAACCGGAGGCGGCCTTCGGGTCGATTCCGACGGTGTTCGCCGCACAAGTAGCGCGTGCTCCGGAGGCGGTGGCGATCAGCTTTGATGGCCGCTCGACGACCTACCGTGAGCTCGATGAGACTGCGAACCGGTTGTCGCACTTGCTGATTAGCCACGGTGCCGCCCCGGGTCAGTGTGTTGCGCTGCTGGTGCAGCGATCGGCCGAAGCGGTCGTGGCGATGCTGGCGGTGCTCAAAACCGGCGCGGCGTATTTGGCGATCGACCCCGGTCATCCCGATGCACGCATCGAGTTCATGGTGGCCGATGCCGCGCCGGTCGCGGCGCTCACCACCGCCGGGCTGGCCGGTCGGCTGGATGGCCATCAGGTGACGGTCATCGATATCGACGATCCCACTGTCGACAGCCAACCGCGCACTGCGCTAGCGGCGCCACGGCCTGACGACGTCGCGTATCTGATCTACACGTCGGGCACCACCGGGATGCCCAAGGGAGTGGCGATCCCGCACCGCAACGTGGTCGGGCTGCTGGACACTTTGGATGCTGACCTGGAGCTGTCGGCGGGACAGGTGTGGTCGCAGTGCCATTCGTTGGCCTTCGACTTCTCGGTGTGGGAGATCTGGGGTGCGTTGTTGCGGGGTGGGCGACTGGTAGTGGTGCCCGATGCGGTGGTGCGTTCGCCCCAAGATCTGCATGCGTTGTTGGCCACCGAACAGGTCAGCGTGTTGAGTCAGACCCCCTCGGCCTTTTATGCGCTGCAGACCGCTGATGCGCTGGCCCCTGAGTTGGGATCTCAGCTCAAGTTGGAGACGGTGGTGTTCGGCGGGGAAGCGCTGGAACCGCAGCGTCTTGGCAGTTGGCTGGATCGTCATCCGGGGTTGCCGCGGTTGGTCAATATGTATGGCATCACCGAGACGACGGTGCATGCCTCGTTCCGCGAGATCGTCGGTAGTGACGTCGATAGCAGCGCCAGCCCGATCGGGGTGCCGTTGGCGCATTTGGGCTTTTTTGTTCTCGACGGCTGGTTGCGTTCGGTGCCGGCGGGTGTGGTCGGCGAGTTGTATGTGGCCGGCGCCGGCCTGGCGTATGGGCATGTGCGCCGGTCGGCGTTGACGTCGTCGCGGTTTGTGGCCTGTCCGTTCGGGGCGCCGGGAACACGCATGTATCGCACCGGGGATCTGGTGCGCTGGAGTTCGGATGGACAGCTGGAGTATCTGGGCCGGGCTGATGAGCAGGTCAAGATCCGCGGGTATCGCATCGAGCTCGGTGAGATTCAAGCCGCGCTGGGCGGTTTGGCGGGGGTCGAGCAGGCGGCCGTGATTGCCCGTGAGGACCACCCCGGCGACAAACGTCTGGTCGGTTATGTCACCGGCACTGTCGATCCGGCCACCGCGCGCGTCAAGCTAGCTGAGCGGTTGCCGTCCTACATGGTGCCCGCGACGGTGGTGGTAGTTGATGCGCTGCCGCTGACAGTCAACGGCAAACTCGATACCCGGGCCCTGCCGGCACCGGAGTATCAGCACGTTGATCGTTACCGCGCGCCCGCCAGCCCCACCGAGGAGATCCTGGCTGGCATCTACGCCGAGGTGCTGGGTGTGGAGCGAGTCGGGGTCGATGACTCGTTCTTCGATCTGGGTGGGGATTCGTTATCGGCCATGCGGGTGATCGCGGCGGTCAACAAATCTTTGGATGCCGGTGTCGCCGTGCGGGTTTTGTTCGAGGCGCCCACGGTTGCGCAGTTGGCGCCGCGGCTGGCAGCTGGTGGAGATGTGTTGGCGCCGTTGGTAGCGGTCGAGCGGCCGGCGGTAGTGCCGTTGTCGTTTGCCCAGAACCGGTTGTGGTTCTTGGATCAGTTGCAGGGGCCGTCGCCGGTCTACAACATGGCGGTGGCCTTGCGGCTGGACGGGCGTCTGGATGAGGAGGCGCTGGGTGCAGCGCTGGCCGATGTGGTGGCCCGCCATGAAAGCCTGCGGACGGTGTTCGCCGCTGCTGATGGTGTTCCGCAGCAAGTGGTGCTTCCGGTGGAGCGCGCTGAGGTGGGTTGGGACGTCGTTGATGCCACCGGTTGGTCGGTAAGCCGCCTGCAGGAGGCCGTTGAGGAGACGACCAGTCACTGTTTTGATTTGGCGACTGAGATCCCGTTGCGGGCGCGGCTTTTCCGCGTTGCCGAGGGTGAGCATGTGCTGGTGGCGGTGGTGCATCATATCGCGGCCGACGGGGTGTCGATGGCTCCGTTGGTGGCTGATCTGGGGGTGGCGTATGCCGCCCGCTGTGCCGGGGGGGCTCCGGGCTGGGCGCCGTTGGCGGTGCAGTATGTCGACTACACGCTGTGGCAGCGCGTGCAATTCGGTGAGCTCGATGACAGCGAGAGCCTGATCGCCTCCCAATTGACCTACTGGGAAAGCGCTTTGGCCGGGATGCCCGAGCGTCTGGAGCTTCCCACTGATCGGCCTTATCCGTTGGTGGCTGATCAGCGTGGGGCCAGTGTGGCCGTGCAGTGGCCGGTCGAGTTGCAGCAGCGGGTACGCGCGCTGGCTCATGAGCATAATGCGACCAGTTTCATGGTGCTGCAGACCGCGTTGGCGGTGTTGTTGGCTAAGTTGAGCGCCAGCTCTGATGTGGCGGTGGGGTTCCCGATCGCTGGGCGCCGGGACCCGGCCCTGGATGAGTTGGTCGGTTTCTTCGTCAACACGTTGGTGTTGCGGGTCGATGTAGCGGGCGACCCCACGGTCGCGGAGGTGTTGGCGCAGGTGCGCGCGCGCAGCCTGGCCGCCTACGAGCATCAGGATGTGCCTTTCGAGGTGTTGGTGGAGCGGCTCAACCCGACCCGAAGCCGGGCCCATCACCCGCTGGTGCAGGTGTTGTTGGCCTGGCAGAACAACCAGCCCGCGACGCTGAGTTTGGGTGATGTGGAGGCGACCCCGCTGTCGGTGGACACTCACACCGCACGGATGGATCTGTCATTTTCGTTGGCCGAGCGGTTCACCGAGGATGGTGAGCTTGCCGGAATCGGTGGTGCGGTGGAGTTTCGCACCGATGTCTTCGACGCGGGCAGCATCGAAACGCTGATCGAGCGGTTGGAGCGGGTAGTGGTGGCGATGACCGCTGACCCGGCTCGGCGAGTGTCGTCGATGGATGTGGTTGACGCCAGTGAGCATGCCCGCCTCGATGAGATCGGTAACCGGGCGTTGTTGAGTCTGCCGGCGCCTGCTGCGGTGTCGATCCCAGCGTTGTTCGCGGCGCAGGTTGAGCGCGCACCGGAGGCGGTGGCGCTGAGCTGCGATGGCTCTTCGATGACGTATCGGGAGTTGGATGCGGCAGCGAACCGGTTGGCGCACTTGCTGATTGATCATGGGGCCGGTGCGGGGCAGTGTGTGGCGCTGCTGATGGAGCGATCCGCCGAAGCGGTCGTGGCGATGCTGGCGGTCCTCAAAACGCAGGCGACGTATCTGGCGATCGACCCGGGCCATCCCGATACCCGGATCGAGTTCATGGTGGCCGACGCCGCCCCGATCGCGGCAATCACGACCGCGGATTTGGCCGGGCGGCTCGACGAGCATGAGGTGGCGGTCATCGACGTCGACGATCCTGCTGTGGACAGCCAGCCCAGCACGGGTTTGCCGGCACCTGGGCCTGACGACATCGCCTATTTGATTTACACCTCGGGCACCACGGGGTTGCCCAAAGGGGTGGCGGTTGCGCATCGCAGCGTGACCGAGCTGCTGGCGTCGTTGGATGGTGGTCTGCCCCGCGCCGGGGTGTGGTCACAGACTCATACGTTGGCCTTCGACGTTTCGGTGTGGGAGATCTTTGGTGCGCTGTTGCGCGGCGGACGGTTAGTGGTGGCGCCGGAGTGGGTGACTCGCTCGCCAGAAGACTTGCACACCTTGCTGGTTCGTGAACGCGTCGATGTGCTGACTCAGACGCCGTCGGCGGTGGCGGTGTTGTCGCCGCAGGGGTTGGAGTCGGCGGCGTTGGTGGTGGTCGGTGAGGCATGTCCGGCCGAGGTGGTGGATCGGTGGGCGCCTGGGCGGGTGATGCTCAATGCCTACGGGCCCACGGAGACCACGATGTGTGTGGCAATCAGTGCGCCGTTGGCGCCAGGGTGGGGGGTGCCGATCGGTGCGCCGGTACCCGGCGCAGCGTTGTTTGTGCTCGATGGCTGGCTGCACCCGGTGCCGGTTGGGGTGGTCGGTGAGTTGTATGTGGCCGGCGGCGGCTTGGCCTACGGGTATCGGCATCGCTCGGGGCTGACCGGATCACGGTTTGTGGCGTGTCCCTTCGGGGATGCGGGATCGCGTGGACGGCGGATGTATCGCACCGGGGATTTGGTGCGGTGGGGCGCCGATGGTCAGTTGCGGTATCTGGGCCGTGCCGATGAGCAGGTCAAGATCCGCGGCTATCGCATCGAGCTGGGGGAGATTCAGGCCGCGCTGGCCGTGCTCGCCGGGGTTGAGCAGGCGGTGGTGATGGCCCGTGAGGACCGCCCCGGCGACAAGCGCCTGGTCGGTTATGTCACCGGGACCGTGGATGCGGCCTCCGCCCGTTCGAAGCTAGCCGAGCGGTTGCCGGCATTTATGGTGCCGGCCGCGGTGGTGGTGCTCGAAGCGCTGCCGCTCACCCCCAACGGCAAATTGGATACCCACGCCCTGCCTGCCCCCGAGTACCAAAGTGTTGACCGCTATCGCGCTCCGGGCAACCCGGTCGAGGAAGTGTTGACCGGTATCTACGCCCAGGTGCTGGGGATCGAACGGGTCGGGGTCGATGACTCGTTCTTCGATCTGGGTGGGGATTCGCTCTCGGCGATGCGAGTGGTCGCTGCGATCAATACCGTTTTGGATGCCGGTGTGGCGGTGCGGGTGTTGTTCGAGGCGCCCACGGTTGCGCAGTTGGCGCCGCGACTGTCTGCTGGCGGACCTGGCTTGGCGCCGTTGGTGGCCGGCGATCGGCCGGCGGTGGTGCCGTTGTCGTTTGCCCAGAACCGGTTGTGGTTTATCGACCAATTGCAGGGTCCCTCACCGGTTTACAACTTGGCGGTGGCGTTGCGGCTGGGCGGGCGCCTGGATACCGCGGCGTTAGGTGCAGCGCTGGGCGATGTGGTGGTTCGCCATGAAAGCTTGCGCACGGTGTTCGCCGCTGCTGACGGTGTCCCGCAACAGGTGGTTGTCCCGATTGAGCGCGCTGAATTGGGTTGGGACACCGTTGATGCCAGCGGTTGGCCGGCAAACCGGCTAGGTGAGGCCATCGAGGAAACGGCGGGCCGGCCGTTCGATCTAGCGAGCGACCTTCCCTTGCGGGTACGGCTTTTCCGTGTTGCCGAGGACGAGCATGTGCTGGTAGCGGTGGTGCACCATATCGCTGCCGACGGTATGTCGATGAGACCGTTGGTGGCTGATCTGGGTGTGGCGTATGCCAGTCGGTGTGCCGGTGGGGCTCCGCAGTGGGCGCCGTTGGCGGTGCAATACGTGGACTACACGCTGTGGCAGCGCGCGCAATTCGGTGCGCTGGATGACAGCGAGAGCTTGATTTCCTCCCAGTTGGCCTACTGGGAGGACGCATTGGCCGGAATGCCCGAGCGCCTGGCGTTGCCCACTGATCGGCCCTACCCGCCGGTGGCTGATCAGCGCGGGGCCACTGTAGCGGTGGAGTGGCCGATGGAGTTGCAGCAGCGGGTGCGCGCGCTGGCCGCTGAGCATAACGCGACCAGTTTCATGGTGATGCAGGCCGCCCTGGCCGTGCTGCTGGCCAAGATCAGCGCCAATTCGGATGTGGCGGTGGGGTTCCCGATCGCCGGACGACGTGACCCCGTCCTGGATGAGTTGGTCGGCTTTTTCGTCAACACGTTGGTGCTGCGGGTCGATGTGGCCGGTGATCCCACCGTGGCAGAGTTGTTGGCGCAGGTGCGCTCGCGCAGCCTCGCCGCCTACGAGCACCAGGACGTGCCCTTTGAGGTACTGGTAGACCGGCTCAACCCGACCCGGTCGTTGACGTATCACCCGCTCGTCCAAGTCGCGCTGGCCTGGCAGAACTTCGCCGGAGATCCGGTTACCGGGCTGGGTTTGGGTGATTTGGAGCTGACCCCGCTGCCGGTGGACACCCACACCGCCCGAATGGATTTGACGTTCTCATTGGCGGAACGTTTCACCGAGGACGGGGAGCTTGCCGGGATCGGTGGCACGGTGGAATTTCGCACCGATGTGTTCGACGCCGCCAGCATCGAGATACTGATTGAACGGTTGGAGCGGGTGCTGATGGCGGTGACCGCCGACCCGGCTCGGCAGGTGTCGTCGGTCGATGTGCTCGATGCGGGTGAACATGTCCGCCTCGATGAGATCGGCAACCGGGCGGTACTGAGCTTGCCGGCCCCTGCTGGGCAGTCGATTCCTGCGCTGTTCGCCGCGCAGGTGGCGCGTGCTCCCGAGGCGGTGGCGGTCAGCTTTGACGGTTGCGCGATGAGCTACCGGGAGCTCGATGAAGCGTCGAATCGGTTGGCGCACTTGTTAGTTGAGCGCGGAGCCGGTGCAGGGCAGTGTGTGGCGCTGCTGGTGGAGCGATCCGCCGAGGCGATTGTGGCGCTGTTGGCGGTGCTCAAAACGGGGGCGGCGTATCTGGCGATCGACCCCGGCCATCCCGATGCCAGGATCGGCTTCATGGTGGCCGATGCCGCGCCGATCGCCGCACTCACCACCGCCGGGCTGGCCAGACGACTTGGTGACCATCACGTTGCGGTCGTCGACATCCACGACCCTGCTGTGGACAGCCAACCGAGCGTTGCACTGCCCACGCCGAGGCCTGACGACATCGCGTATTTGATTTACACCTCGGGTACCACCGGAATGCCCAAAGGCGTGGCGGTTGCTCATCGCAACGTGATCGGGCTGCTGGAAACGTTGGATGCTGACCTGGAGTTGTCGGCAGGGCAAGTCTGGACGCAGTGTCACTCGTTGGCGTTCGACTTCTCGGTCTGGGAAATCTTCGGCGCGCTGCTGCATGGGGGGCGCCTGGTCGTGGTGCCCGACTCGGTGGTGCGTTCGCCCGAAGAGCTGCACGCGTTGCTGGCCGCTGAGCAGGTCAGTGTGTTGAGTCAGACGCCGGCAGCGTTTTATGCGCTGCAGACCGCTGACTCTCTGGCGCCGGAGGTCGGATCTCAACTCACCCTCGAGACGGTCGTCTTCGGTGGTGAGGCACTGGATCCTTCGCGTTTGGGCGGTTGGCTGGATCATCACCGGGGTTCGCCGCGGTTGGTCAATATGTATGGCATCACCGAGACCACGGTGCACGCGTCGTTCCGCGAGATCGTCGAGGCTGATGTTGATCGCAGCGTCAGCCCGATCGGGGTGCCGTTGGCACATTTGGGCTTTTTCGTTCTCGACGGGTGGTTGCGTCCGGTGCCCGCCGGGGTGGTGGGGGAGTTGTATGTGGCCGGTACCGGGCTGGCCTATGGGTATGTGCGCCGGTCAGCGTTGACGTCGTCGCGGTTTGTGGCCTGTCCCTTCGGCGGACCCGGGGCGCGAATGTATCGCACCGGGGATCTGGTTCGTTGGGGCCCTGATGGGCAGTTGGAGTATCTGGGACGTGCTGATGAGCAGGTCAAGATCCGCGGGTATCGCATCGAGTTGGGAGAGATCCAAGCCGCATTGGCCCGGTGCGATGGAGTCAAGCAGGCCGTGGTGATCGCCCGCGAGGACCACCCCGGCGACAAGCGGCTGGTCGGTTATGTCACCGGCACCGCCGATCCGGGCGCCACGCGCACGAAGTTGGCTGAGCGGTTGCCGGCTTATATGGTGCCCGCGGCGGTGGTGGTGCTCGAGGCGCTACCGCTCACGGTTAACGGCAAGCTCGATACCCGAGCGCTACCGGCACCGGAGTATCAGCATGTTGATCAGTACCGTGCCCCGGCCGATCCGGTCGAGGAGACGCTGGCCGGCATTTTTGCCGAGGTGCTCGGTGTGGAGCGGGTGGGGGTCGATGACTCGTTCTTCGAGTTGGGCGGCGACAGCATTTTGTCGATCCAGGTGGTGGCGCGGGCCCGCTTCGCCGGGCTGGTGTGTCGGCCGCGAGATGTTTTCGTCGAGCAGACCGTGGCCCGGCTGGCCCGGGTCGCCCGAACGGTCGGCGGGTCATCGGGCGGCTCGGTTGATGAAGGGGTAGGGCCAGTGGTGGCCACCCCGATCATGCGGTGGCTCCAGAGCCTGGAGGGCCTGGTTGAGCAGTTCAACCAGACGGTCCCGCTGCAGGCACCGGCAGGAGTCACCGAGGCCGATGTAGTGGTGGTGCTGCAGGCGTTACTGGATCGGCACGCCATGTTGCGGGCCCGGGTCGACGACGATGGTGCTGGTGGGTGGTCGTTGATGGTGCCCGAGGCGGGGTCGGTGGATGCGCGCGGATGCCTGCACACCGCGGACGCGCTCTCTGATGAGGCGGTAGCGGCGGCGCGGTCGCGATTGGACCCGGCCGCCGGGGTGATGTTGAGCGCGGTGTGGGCTGCGAGTACGGGTCAGTTGGTGGTGATCGTTCACCATTTGGCCGTTGATGGGGTGTCGTGGCGGATCCTGCTGGAAGACCTCAACATCGCCTGGGCCCAGCATCGCAGCGGACAGCCGGTGGTGTTGCCCGCCGGTGAGACGTCGTTTGCCCGGTGGTCGGCACTGCTGGCTGAGCACGCCTATCACCCGGAGGTGGTCGACCAGGCGGATGCCTGGAAACGGGTGGCCGCCACGCCGGCGATGTTGCAGGCGGTGCAGCCGGTCGTCGATACGTTTGCCAGTGCCGGGCACGTGACGATGGAGTTGGACACCGAGATCACCTCGATGCTGCTCGGTGAGGTGCCCGCAGCGTTTCACACCGGGGTGCACGAGGTGTTGTTGATCGCCTTCGGGTTGGCGGCGGCGGAGTTTTTTGGCAACCCTGATGCGCCGGTCGGTATCGACGTCGAGGGTCATGGCCGCTATGAGGAGCTGGCCGAGGAGGTTGACCTGTCGCGCACGGTGGGTTGGTTTACCACCAAGTACCCGGTGGCGATGCGCGTTGGCGGATTGGACTGGGGGCAGGTGCTTGCCGGTGAGGCCGCGTTGGGGGCGGCGGTCAAAGACGCCAAAGAACAACTACGCGCCCTCCCGGATGGCTTGTCATATGGGTTGTTGCGCTATCTGAACACCGAGGTGGATCTGGCCGGGTCGGATCCGCTGATCGGGTTCAACTATTTGGGGCGGTTGGGCGCCCCGTCGGCCTATGCCTCAGGCGATGTGTGGCGGGTCAACCAACAGGGGGTGGCATTGACGGCGACGGCCGCGGCGATCCCCATGACGTTGGCCCACAGTGTGGAGCTCAACGCGGCCACCGTCGACACCGACACCGGCCCGCAGCTGCACGCCAACTGGACCTGGGCGCCCTCGGTGTTGGATCAGGCGCAAGTCAGCCGGCTGGGCCGATTGTGGTTTGAAGCCTTGGCCGGCATCTGCGCCCATGTGCGCGGGGGCGGGGGCGGGTTGACCCCCTCAGACATTGCCCCGGCGAAGCTTAGCCAGCAGCAGCTCAATGAACTGCAAGCGCAGCACCGCATCGCGGATGTGTTGCCGTTGACCCCGCTGCAACAGGGGCTGCTTTACCACGCCAGCCTTGCCCAGGCCAGCGGCGATGATGTGTATGCGGTGCAGATGGACGTCGGCGTCACCGGGCCGTTGGATGCCGGCCGGTTGCGTAGCGCGCTGCAGACTGTGGTGACTCGCCATCCCAACCTGGTGGCACGATTCCGAGCCGGATCGGGTGAGCCGGTGCAGATCATCCCCGCCGACCCGGTAGCACCGTGGCGCTATATCGAGCTGGACGGCGCCGGTGTCGAGGAGCAGATTCAGCAGGTGTGTGCCGGTGAGCGCGCGGCGGTCTTTGACCTGGCCGAGGCGCCGGGCTTTCGGGTGGTGTTGATCCGCGCCGGCAAAGACCGGCACCGGTTGGTGCTGACCAACCACCACATCGTCTTTGATGGCTGGTCGCTGCCGATCCTGCTAGGTGAGATCTTCGCCGGCTACAACGACGCGCGGCTCCCCGCGTCACCGCCCTATCGCCGGTTTATCACCTGGCTGGCCGAGCGCGACCGCGAGGCCGCCGCGCTGGCCTGGGGTGAAGTGCTGGCCGGGTTTGAGGCCCCCACCCTGGTCGGCGCGGCGCAGCGGTGGACGGCTGGGCCGCGCAGCACGACCTCGGTGCAGCTGTCCAAGCAGCTCACCCGCGCAGTGGGCGAGTTGGCCCGCTCCCAGCAGACCACCGTCAACACCGTGTTGCAGGCCGCCTGGGCCCAGCTGTTGATGGGGTTGACCGGCCAGCGTGATGTGGCCTTTGGGGCGGTGGTCTCCGGGCGTCCGGCCGAGCTGAGCGGCGCCGAGGCGATGGTGGGACTCTTGATCAACACCGTGCCGGTACGCGCGAGCATCACAGCGCACACCACCACCGCAGAGTTGCTCAACCAACTTCAAACCGCCCACAACCACACCCTGGACCACCAGCACCTCGGGCTCAGCGACATCCACCGCATTACCGGCCACCAGCAGTTGTTCGACACCGTTTTCGTCTACGAGAACTACCCGATCGACGCCCATGCCTTGTCAGGCAAACATCAACTGGCCATCACTGAGTTCCGCGACTACTACCACTACCCGCTGACCATCCAAGCCGTGCCCGGCCGCGAACTGCACCTGCGCGTTCAATTCCGCACCGACGTGTTCGACCCCACCGACATCGACACCCTCACCCAACACTTCCAGCAGGTGCTGGTGGCCATGACCACCAACCCCACCCAACCCCTGCCGCCCCTCACCGATCTGCTCAAGCACCGCGACCGCCCGCCCCACCCGGCATCGACACCCCCACACCCCGGCAACGGTCATCACCGCGCCCCGGACAGCCTGGTCGAGCAGATCCTGGCCGACATCTACGCCCAAGTACTAGAGATAGACCAGGTCGGAGTCGACGAGTCGTTTTTCGACCTGGGCGGAGACTCGCTGTCGGCGATGCACGCAATCGCCGCTATCAACGCGACCTTCGACACCCACCTCAGCGTCGTCACGTTATTCGAGGCGCCGTCGGTCCGAAGCCTGAGCCAAGAAGTCCCCGACCTCAGCCCGGCGTCCGAATAGTAAAGAAGCCAAGCCGTGCGGCGGTCACCACATAAGTGGCTACTGCGTGGGCGCCAGCCCTACGGCGGCCTCTTGCGCTGCGGTGCGTAGCCGCTGGTCCCACACGGCGAACACGGTGTCGTCGACCCCGATTGCGAAGACGCTGGCAAGGTGGACCGCATCGGCGCCACGCAGCGCATGTGCTGTGGCTAAATGACCGGCGTGGTGGGCGATGTTCTCAGTCAGCTCCACCGCCCGGGTGGCTGCCCAGTACTCTTCCCACATCTCCTGGGCCTGATGTTGTTCCTCGGCGCCCAATCGGCGCGCACGGCCGGCAGCCGCTAGCGCAGCGCACACCTCTGGGTACGCCAAGCGAGAAGAGACCGCGGCGTCGCAGCCATCCCATAGCGCCGCGGCGATGTCGCTGTCATCCTCCTCGACTAGGAGTTTGACGAACGCGCTGCTGTCGAAGTAGACGATCGGCACAGGTCAGCGACGTTGTTCACTTACCAGGTCAGAGACCGACCCTTGAGCACGCACGCGTAGTGCCCCGCTCGCCGTGGGCCGGGCTACCGATCGCGGTCGACTCACCACACCCTGCCGGGTCAGCTGCTCCAGCAGCGGCGCGGTGTCCACGGCCACCAGCCGAACTACCGGGGTTCCGCGATCGGTCACTACGACCTCCTCGCCGGCACGAACCCGCTCGATCCAGTCCGCTAGCTCCGCCCGCAACGTACTAATCGCCACATCCACAAGCTCAATGTACAACAGAAGCGTTGTGTTCTGTACGTCGGTATCCAACGTCCTGGGGTTGACAGGAGCGACTAACTTGAGCCAAGCGCCGTGCGACGGTCACCACATAAGTGGCACTAGGCGATAACGCACCTTCTGCGTGTACTCCTGGTATCCGTCCAACTCTTCTCGGAGCAGTTTCTCTTCGTCGCGGATGCGCATGCTAAGCACGATCGCGCCAGGTATGACGAAGACCAGCCCCCAAAAGGAGCCGAGCCCAAGTGGGGCGCCCACCATCATGATCACATTGCCGGTGTACATGGGGTGGCGGACCAGTCCGTAGAGGCCGGTCGAAACGATCGTCTGACTTGACTCCACCCGTACGGTGGCGGCCGCGTGGCTGTTCTGAATGACCACCAGCATCATGACGCTCAGTCCGACGGCCACCAGCACATCACCGACCAGGCAGATCGCCGTCGGCACCGGCGACCAGCCAAAGCGATGGTCAAGAGCGCTGACCACGAACATCGACGCCAGCGACAGCCATAGGCCGCCCATCACGACTTTCTGCGCCGTTCGGGTCTCTGCCATCGGCCCCCCGCGCATCCGTCGTTGCAGCGCAACGGGATTCGTGCGTAGCAAGTACGTGCTGGGAATCCACGTCGCCACCACGAACACCGCCAGAAAAAGCCAGGCTTGCCAGTAGTTCACGGTGCCGGCCGCCAAAAACAGCATCGTGCCGAACACAACCGGCTCAACCAGGGCGAAGAGCAACATTTTAGGAGTGGTTTTCACACATCCTCCTTACCGGCACGATGATAGCGAGCACGAATAAAACCAGGTTGGGTGCGGCAAGTTTACGGTGCCGATCCCGACGGCAAGCCGACACGTCGGGTCGGGCAGCCTCGAAGGGCGCCCGTTGGCTTAAACGACGTGAACCGTGACTGTCTGCACGGCGTTTGCTCCGTATCCCAGTCTGTTCCACCGGGGTTGCCTGGGTTGGCTGCGACCGGCGTCGTCGACGGCGCACGCGCGGACCGTCACCGCCCCCGCGCGATCGAGGTCGATGCCCAACTCCCACTGCCGCCATCGGCCCCGCACCGGACGACCCAAAAGGCGGGCCTGCTGCCAGGACCGCTCGTCGACGCTGACCCAGACCTGGGCGATCGGCGCCACACCGGACCAAGCCAGGCCCCGAATCGTCGCCTGGTGGCGTCGAAGCTGTTGTCCCGCAACGGGTTCCGTGATGACCGCGCGCACCCGTTGTCGCCGAACCGGCGCGCTGACGGCCTGTCCGTCCTGTAACCATTCGTAGCGGTATCGGTCGGTCTGGAAATGGCCTTCGAAGCTGCAGTCGATGACCTCGATGTCGGTCAACCATTTAACCGACGCCATGCCGTACCACCCCGGAACCACCAGGCGTAACGGATAGCCGTGGTGGCGGGGTAACGACGCTCCATTCATCGCATAGGCCAGCAACGCATCGCCGTCGGCGATATCGGCCAGCGTAAGGCTGCGCTCGAAGAATGTGGTTTCGGCGCGTCCGTCGACGTGCCCGCAGTCGGCGCCCCGAAACACCACCTCGCACGCATCGGCCGCCAGGCCCGCCTCGTCCAGGATGTCGACAAGTCGCACGCCGGTCCATGCGGCGGTACCCGCCGCGCCGAGCCCCCACTGCAGGTCCGGCAGCTGCCGGTCCAGCGCGGAGCGGTTGTTACCGGCGCACTCCAGCGTCACGACCCGGGTATGCGAGCGCAGCCCCAGCAACTCCTCGAGGCTGAATGTCCGGTGCCGCAGCACGTGGCCGCCGACGGTCAGCCGCCAGTCCGTCGCGTCCACAGCGGGGATGGCGAAGTGATTACGCACGTAGAAGTGATCGGCCGGGGTGATGTCCGCCCCGAGCATGGTGAGCAGCGGCGTTTCGGCGTTGAGCGGATGGATGGTGTGGACGCGCAAACCCGCGTCGACCGCCTGACGGTAGGCCTCCTCCCAATCGACGGGTGGAGTGGTCAGCGCGGTGATCATCGGGCCGCGACCGGCTCGGCAACCGGCAGCGCCGCCCAGGCGCCATATCCGCCCACGAGATCAGAAACGTGGACAAAGCCAGACGCGGTCAGCCAGCTCGCCGCGATCATCGAGCGGTAGCCGGCGGCGCAGTAGACAGTGGTCTGGGAGGTGCGGTCCAGTTCGTGGGCCCGTTGCACCAGCCGGCTCAACGGTATGTGCACAGCGCCCGGGATCACGCCATTGGTGAGCTCGCCCGGATTGCGCACGTCCAGCACCACCCATCCGGGAGTGTCGGCCCAGTGTGTCGCCAGTGCCGTCGCTGTGAGTCGTGAACTGGCCTCGATCGCATCGGCATGGTCGACGAAGGCGCCCAGCGGATTGTCGAGGTAGCCGACGACATTGTCGTAGCCGATCCGGCCGAGCTGAATGGTGGCCTCAAGTTCTCGACCCTCCGGGCATACCAGCACGAGACGCTGATCGGGAGACAGCACGCTGCCGACATATTCGGCGAACCGGCCGTCGAGGCCGACGTTGATCGATCCGCGCAAGTGGCCGGCCGCGAATTCCGAGGGGTCGCGCGCATCGAGCACAACCGCGCCCGCCGATCGTTGCGCGGCAAGTGCGGTGAACGACAGCGGGGGCGGCGCGGTGACCTCGTCGAGCAGTGGTCGCCGCTCGCGGTTGCGTTGGGCTGTGAAAAAGAAGTACGGCGGTGCCGGCGGCTGACCGGTGGTGACCGCGGCGACGAAGTGCGCCTGGTCGCGCAGCGCCAGCGCGTGATTGGTCCGCCGTTGTTGTCCGATGGTCGACGAGGTGTCGGCGGAGACGTTGCGGGCGCACGGCGAGCCTGGGCCGTGGGCGGGAAACACGCGGGTCTCGTCGGGCAGCGTCAGCAGTTTGTGATGTAGCGAATGGTAAAGCTGGTGCGCCATGTCGGCACTGGTACAGCCGACGCCCGACGACAAGTCGGGCCGGCCGACATCGCCGATGAGCAGGGTGTCCCCGGTCAGCACGCCGTAGGGCGCGGCATTGTCACGATGCTCGTACACCACGATGCTGATCGATTCCGGGGTGTGTCCCGGGGTCGCTCGAATCTCCAGTGCCACGTCGCCGAGGTGGAGTCGCTGGCCGTCGTGCAGCGATTCGATCGGGTAATCGGTTGTGGTGCCTTCGCCGTAGCAGATCGTGGCACCGGTCGCGGCGGCGAGTTCGAGGTGGCCGGAGAGAAAGTCTGCGTGGCAATGGGTTTCGATCACCCGCTCGATGACAAGGCCGTCCTCCTCGGCGTCGTGAAAATAAGTCGCAACGTCGCGGTGCGGATCGACCACGACCGCACGGCCCGAGGCCGAGTCGCCGATCAAGTAGGACAGCTGGGACAGGGAAGCCAGGAAATACTGCCGGAAGATCATGTCGCCGCTCCTTTGGTGGGCAACCGGGTGGTTCGGAGCTTAGGCGCGTCGAGGTTTTATCACCAGTGATTTGGTGAAAATACTGAGATTGGTAATCAAGGCCAAATTAACGAGATATTTGCCCCGGTGCCATCTCCCGGCCCCGATGCCGTTCAGATCCGTCGTCAGCGCAGTCGGGTCGACCGTGACCCACGCGTACGTCGTCGCCGTCGGGTGCACGGAGGTGACGGGTCGCGGCACTCGTGAGCACAACTGCCCGGACGATTCCCACGATCCTGTGCCGCTCGCCGATGGCACCGAGCCGGGTTGAGGTTTACCGCCGGCTGCTTGCAGCCAATGCCCCCGAGGATTGCGACATTTCGTTGGTTCACCGACCCACGGTGGCGTTGACAGCCAGCTAATTTTGTGTCGCATGCGACCGCGTTCCTGGTGGCAGCGACCTATTGATGAGACTAGCCCGATCGGGTGCTACCGTCCGGAACCCTGTGCGGGTTTTGGCATACTCCACTGATGGCCCTCCGCCACATACCCGCCGTGGACTTCGTGGGCAGTCACGCCGAGGACCTCCCTTCGCTGATCAACTTGCGAAACCAGCAGGTGCCGAATGTCGCGGTTCGTGCAGACAAAGATTTGTTCGTTGGAGGCTACGAGTGAACGAGAGCAGTAGAGAATGCCGACTATGCGGATCGACTGGTCCCCATCGAACAATTGTGGTTCGCGAGATGATGTTCGGAACCGGGGAGCGGTTCGCATATTTTGTCTGCGCCGCGTGCGACACGTTACAAATTGAGAATGAGCCCGAGGGCGAAGAGCTTATGCGCCATTATCCCGAAGGTTATCACTCGTACAACGAGCCCGGGATTCTTCGATGGCTCATCACGCAGCAAGACCGCTATAAATTGCAGACCGGCGGCCGGCTGGTCGGCGCCCTCCTGGCGAGGCGGTTGCCCGACGGCATCCTCCGCGTTCTCCTCGGAGGAGACGTCCTCGGAATGCTCGCTCAGCTTCCGCTTGAGCGGAACGCGCGAATCTTAGACGTGGGGTGTGGTAGCGGTTTGCTGCTGGAGCGATTGGCCAGAGTCGGATTCAGCAACCTGGCTGGCGCAGATCCGTTCATCGCAGCCGATCAGGAAACTCCTAGTGGAGTGCCGCTGATGAAGCGAGATTTGAAGAATGTGAATGGCGAATTTGACCTCATCATGTTCAACCATTCGCTTGAACATGTTCCCGACCCGATCGCGATGCTCAAGTTTGCCTACGAGAAGCTCGCTGCCGGGGGCGTCTGTCTGGCACGCGTGCCGACGACCTCATCCGAAGCATGGGCTGCATATGCGGCCGATTGGGTGCAGATCGACGCTCCTCGGCATTTCGTCATACCTTCACGAGAGGCGATGGCACTGGCAGCTGAGAAAGCCGGGCTACGAGTTGAGCGGACATTCGACGATTCGAATTTGGGTCAGTTTTTGGGAAGCGAAGCTTATCGGCGGGACGTCGCGGTGACTGACCCCCAAATCGTTCGGATGTTCGGGCCCAAGCAGATATGGGAGTGGTCAAAACGCGCGGATCGCCTCAACCGGCAGGGGCGTGGTGACCAGACCGGCTTCGTTCTACGAGTCAAGTGAGCACACGGAAACGATTCGTTAGTAGATCTCGCCAGCGAAGCCGAATTCTGCCAGCGTGCGCGCAACCAATTGACGCAAGGCGGGCTTTGTGTTCTCCGCACCTGGTTGGTAGGCGTTGACGGTGAAGTAGATCTTTGTGCCGCCTCCCACGCGCCAAGACTGCAGAGTCATCTGGCCACCAGTTAATTCGAGCCATTCCCGGGTTACGCCTTGGCCAGTTACGCGCGTCAGGATTATTTCGCCGTCGGTGCCATCCGGACGAAACACCACCGGGTCGAACTCGTCGAGATTCGAACAAAGCGTGGGGGCATCCGGGTCAGTGAGCCCGGCATCCACCATCCGTTTCAACGCCTTTTTCGGCGTAAACGGGATCAGCGAGCGCAACTGCAGTGCTTCGTTAGGCGTCTCCCGCAAAGTAGTTACTGCCTGCTTGATGGCGTCGCGGATGTCACTCAGATCTGTCGTAACCCGGCTCGGATCGACGCTGACCGTCGCGATCGACATTGCGTTCGCACGCGTATCACCCTCGCTGCGATCGTTCATCGGGAGGTGCAACGTGACGAAGCCGTCGCGAGCGCGTTGTCGCCCTAGGCCCTCGGCCAGTTTCGCACCCAACGCCGCGATGAGAGTTTTCCCCGTTCCGCCGAGAGTCTTCGCACGGGCCTCCCACTCATCAAGGTTGATTTGTATCGAGACGGCCGGCACGACTACAGCATCATCGCCGTCACCTGGCCGGAGGGCTACAGGTCGCCGCGCTGGTGATCGGGCGGCATCCTGCCGCGCACCTGCCTGTTTGCGGGCCAGCCGTGCCGCTGTGACAAGCGCCCGGCCAACCTCGGGCGCGTCCCGTGCCGTTAGGCGGGCATCCTGAACCGCCGCGCGCCGCCGCGTACGGGAATTCGATGGTGGGTAGCCAAGGTCGTGCGGGTTACCCAGCAGAGCATCGGCGACCACCATGTGGAGTCCGAGGCCGTCGACCACGTAGTGGGAAAGCACCATAGTCACCGCAGTCGAGCCGTCGTCAAGGGGAAGGACGCCGAAATGCCAACCGGGACCCCGTTCCGGATCAATGGGCACCTGTGAGCGTTCATCAGCCCAATCGCTGAGCTCAGCGCGCGGTCGGGCGCACTCAGCGACATCGATGTCCGACGGCTCTCGACCAATGACCCACCGGGGTCGGGCGAACGGCAGCGGCGAACGTTCAATGAGCCGTCCTAACATCCCGCGACCGAGATTGCGGTTGAGACGTCTGAGCCCATCAAGGTCGACGTCGTGCTCATAAAGCCACACGACCTGAATGACCAGGTTGATCCCGGCGGCACGATGCCCCGCGAACAAACCTTGGTCCACCAGGGCAAGCCGATTGTCCACTCGCTCATCCTCTTTGGAGATGCGTCTGTTGAAGGATGGTCGTGTACGAGCTATCCGGGCCGGCTCCCAGCTCATGGTCATGGCCGCAGAATAGCGGTGACTCGACGCTCTCGCCGCGAATCGCCATATGTCGCATCATCATCCCAGCTAGCCTCGATCGAGTTTTCGTCGCCTATCGTGGAAGCGAAAAGCCCTTTCCGCGAGCGGTGTTTGCGGATTTCCACCGTTCCCGCAACTCAATCGTTTATGTATCGGCCATCCAGCGTGAAGCTGAACAAGATCCTCCCGATGACAAGCGGCGTAGTGGGACTTGAACTTTCAGCTGTCCGGCTATGCCGACGCGACGATTGGTCTTTGGGCCGGCCCCTCAGATGACCCCGACGCCCCTGGCCACCAGCGAGAGCCCAACCAAAGCGAAGATGGCCGCCAGGACGTGCAGACGGTGACCCAGCGCCCACTCGTGCAGGGGCTGCAGCACGGCTTGGGTTTTCGCCGGCGCGAGCAAATGGCTGACGAGGGTGATCTCGAAAACTGCAAACATCCCCAAGACGAACGCGACGGCGGCGAGGACCTGCGTACTGATGGGAGCGCCCGAGGCGACGATAGTGGTGTCTACGAGTATCAGCATGACCGGACCAGCCGGCACGAAGGTCAAGCCGACCACCAATGCGACCCACAACGATCCGCTTTCCCACTCATTGTTCGCGTAATCAATCAGGCGTCGGATCGGTGATCGGCGCTCCGTAGACCCATCGTGGTCGCGGTTCGGTGGCAACGAGATTGCGGTCGGTCTACTGGAGGTGCCGACCGGTGTCGGCACCTCTTCCCGCTGACGAACCCGGGTGCGCACTGCGATCAGGCCGGAGATCAGTAGTGCGAGCAGACCAACACCGAGTTGAACGTGTCGGGTGGTGGAGTTGGGGCCCGCTGCGGCCAGCTCGTGCGCAACCGATCTGAACCCTGGCATGGCGTGCAGCATCAGCAGCAGAACCAGCAGGGCGGGAACATTCGCTATCAGACAACCGACCCAGCAGACGAACAGATTTTGCAACGGCCTCGGTCGGGAGATCAGCAGAAGAACGAGGCCGAGAAGTACGGGATTGAGCGCCCATAGCAGCGCCATCCCCAACACGAAAGCCCACACGGCCCGGAACCCTACCCTGTCAAGACCTGGCCGCAGACCCATTCTGCACGACCCGGCCGGCTCAGGGCTGCGGGAGAGGAACGCCGCCGCCCGGGTAACCGTGCCACGTCAGTCAACATGGCTTGATCGGGCGAAACTTTCCAAAAGATCGGCGGCGTTCGCCACGCTTTCGGCGGATTTGGTCGTGTGGGTGGCGACCTCGCGGGCTCGAGTGACATATTCGGGGCCGAGGACCCGGCGCAGGTCGGCCACCAGCGATTCTCGGGTAGCGGTCGAAAAGCGCCGCCCAAAGCCAACTTTCAGTCGTTTCACCCGAGCTGCCCAGATCGCCTGATCTGGCGCCGTCCAGAGGATCAGCGTGGGGACTCCTGCGCGCAGGCTCGCGGCCGTGGTGCCCATGCCACCGTGGTGCACGACCGCAGCGCATGCCGGGAAGGCGGCCGCATAGTTCACAGCATCCACCACCTTGACGTGTTCAAAATGGGGGAGATCGCTGAAGTTGCTCCAGCCTGAGCACACCAATGCCCGCTCGCCTAACTGTGCGCAGGCCGCGCCGATCATGGCGAGCATGTCGGCGGGAGATTTGACCGGTGTGCTGCCAAACCCGAAGAAAATCGGCGGTGTCCCCGCGGCAATCCAGGAGGTGACCTCCTCGTCGACACCGGTTGGCAATTCCATCGTCAGCGCGCCGACAAAGGGCCGTTGGCCGTTGAATTTCGACCATTCGGCCGCCAGCCCGGGAAAGCAAACCTCTTCGTAGGCCTGAATTTCCAGTGATCCGCGCTCGGTGATGCGACGCGGCGCGGAGCACGTCGCCTTTGGCAGCCCCAATTCACGGCGCTGCGCGTCATCGAACTTCTTCACCCCGCGCCAGTTCGCCCACTCGTATACCCGCATTGCGTAGCAGCCCAATGACCACGGCAGGAATGGCAGGGATTGGTCGTTGGCCCGCACCGGGGCGATATGCAGCGTGGCCAACGGAATGTCGTAATACTCCGCGACATTGGCAGCGGAATGCTCGAAATTCAGAAACGTGACTAAAAGGTCGGCCCCGTCCGTCAGCGATTGCAGCGTCGTGGTGATGTGCTCCCAGTGGTGGCTGACCGACTCCCCAATTTCGCGCCACAACCTGAGCAGATCTCGGATCTTCCAGAAACTGCGGAAGGAACGCGTCCAGAAGTCGCGGTGCGCGCCCCACCACTCTTGCGTATCCGGCCCGAAGGCGACCGCCGTAAGCCCAGCCGACTCGGCGAAGCTAATCAGGTCAGGCGGAACTGCCAGGCGCACGTGGTGCCCGCGGCGCAGCAGTTCACGGCCGACAGCGACGCACGGCTCGACGTCGCCACGCGTTCCATAGCTGGCCAGCACACACTTCATCGCGGATCTTTCGGCACGGAATCTCCCTCTGATCTGCGGCGAACTGTGTTGCCTCGGTGGTGCCGGGTAGTTAGCGGCTAACCCACCGCAGGGTCGGCCTAGTGCGAGATGTGACTATAACTCAGACGCAATGGGCCTTGGACTGTTGCAACTCGTCAACCTCCGGCCGTCAGGTAATCGACCCCGGCTCTCCCGGGCGACACACGCGTCGACATCGACACTTGGACACCACGGTGAACTCATCCGCGCGAAAGCGGCGGGCGACGGCACGGTCTCGGTCACCTATGGCGATGAATAAACAGCCCCCATCGGCCTTGGGGGGTGAATCGCTTCACGGACATCGGGCCAGAAGTACGGTACGACAATGGAGAACCTACTCGACCCGCTTGACCAGCTCACGTTTGATGCCGAGCGAGCCACGGGAGTCTCGTCGATGCCGCACCCTTTCTGGGTGTACAACCGCCCGGTCGACATCGACGGTCTGCAAAATTTCCATCACCATCTCCAGCGAGGATGGTTACCCCGCCGTATCGAACGGTCGCCGCTGCGATTCGGCCGTCACCGCTGGGTATCGGCTGACGGACCAACTGAGATCGAGATAGCTGCCACGCCCCGTCCGCGCGCAGAACTCGATGCCTGGCTCGAGGAGCAGGCCACCACTCCCATCGATGCCGAGCACGGACCCGGATGGCACCTTGCGATGCTGCCCTTCACCGATGGCGGCGCGGCGGTGAGCTTGGCCATCTCACATTGCCTCGCCGACGGTGCCGGGCTGCTGCAGGCCATGGCGGATGCTGCCGATGGCCGCGATGCCCCCATCAGCTGGCCCGCGGCCGGGTCGCGCCGGCGGTGGCAGGCGCTCCGCGAGGACGCCCGTCAAACCGTGCGCGACATTCCCGCTCTCGGCCGCGGCGCCGTTGCCGCGGTACGGCTGGCCCGGCGTGCCGTTCGCGACGGTGCCCGAGCTGCGCCGCCTACCACGCCACTGAGGCTTCCCGCCGGTATCGACGAACCTCTCACGCCGCCGATGACAACGGCTTTCGTCGATGCCGACGAGTGGGGTGTTCGCGCAAACGCGCTGGGCGGGACCAGCAACGCGCTGCTGATGGGATTGGCGGCCCGCTTGGCCCAGCGAATTGGACGGGTCACCGCCGACGGTTCGGTCCTCATGAGGATGCCGGTCAATGAGCGTGCAGCCGGCGATACGCACGCCAACGCTGTCAGTCATCTCACCGTCACAGTCGATCCCGCCCGTGCGATGACGGACTTGCGTGAGGTTCGGGCTGCAGTCAAACAAGCGCTGATCAGCCACCAGGAGCTGCGCGACGACGAGCAGGCAGTGATGTCCTTCGTTCCGCTGTTGGGTCTGATGCCCAAGCGTTTTGTCAGGCTCGTCGACAATACCGTCGTCTCCTCCAATATTGGTGTGGTCAACCCGGCCGTCATCCGGCCAGATGGCACGTGCGCGGACCTCTGGGCCTCAAGGCTTTCCTACCGAGGTGTGACAAAAACGTTGATGCACCGGTTGGGCGGAGCCCTGTACGTGTTGTCGGGAACTGCGCAGGGGCGGGTCTTTGTCTCGGCCACCGTATATCAGCCCGGCTATACCAACTCGTACGAAGCTTTGCGACAAGATCTTTCGAACGCCTTGAAAGACTTCGCGCTGACTGGCGAGTACGTCGGAGTGCCCCCAGTGACACCAGCGACGAATCAGCACGATTGCCACCAAATTGTCCGACAGCAAGGCGGTAATCGGTGAGGCGTTCACATCGGGAGCATTTTGCCCTCACGTACCATCTACTCCGTCTCACCGGGCCCACGCTGACGGCCCAGTTTGTAGCTGAGTCATCCACGATGGGCAGGGGCTAATGACAACCTTCTTGTTCGTGCTGGGAATGGCCCGATCCGGCACCGCCGCGCTGACACGCGTCCTATCGCTGTCTGGGGCCGCCCTTCCACCCGGCATGATCGGGGCCGCGAAGGCCAATCCGCGCGGCTTTTGGGAACCGCGTGAAGCCAGCTACCTCAACGAGAAAATCCTGCGCCGCCACCACAGCAGCTCCGCCGACCCCACACTGCGCCTCCACGAGGAATCCGCTGACAAACGAGACATCGCCGAAATCAGCGCCTACCTCAATAAATTGCCGGAGTCGGACCTGTACGTCATCAAGGACCTACAGATGACCGCCATAGCCGGCATGTGGTTTGAAGCTGCCCGTATAGCCGGTTACAACATCGGCACCGTCATCGCGATACGCCATCCGCATGAGGTCATCAAGTCCGCCACCGCGATGATGCCAGTATTCAAACCCGAACTCGCCGCCGCGCTCTGGCTCAAAAACAGCCTCCTCGCTGAACGCTACACACGCGGGCTGCCCCGCGTGTTCGTGGAATACCCCCATCTCCTTCAGGATTGGCGCGGAGAGGTCAAGAGAATCGCGACAGCGCTGGACATCGATCTCAAACCCGACGAGACCGCGATCAATGAATTCCTCGCGACCGATGAGCGCCACCAGCAGGCCGACGGATCCGCTTGTCCGGAACCATTCGGCACCGAATGGCTGACCACTACCTACCGCAATCTGCACCGGGCCGCCGACGGCGACACCTGGAGCCAAGATGAGTTGGACCGCGTCTTCTGCGACTACGGAGCCAGCGAACAACGCTTGCGCACCGCGCTCGACAACTATCAGCGGGTTACCAAGGCGCAGCGCTTCATTCCACGCAAACTCATCTTCGAAATCGCCGCACTCGCCCACCGACGCAAAGGCACCTGGGCCTGAAATTCAGCGTCTGAACCGCCGCATACTCAAACTTCACGCCAAGGCGCTCGACGCGTGACGTTTGATCCAGACGTACTACATCGTGTTTTATAAGCTAGCCAGCGCGCTGGCCACCAGTGAGACTCCCGCGACTGTGCACATGGCTACCAGAATCTTCCGACGGTGTGCCAACGCCCAGTCGTGCAGAAGTTGCACTATCGCTTGTGTTTTCACTGGCGTGACCAGATAGCTGACCAAGGTGATCTCGACAACCGTAAGCACGCCGATGACGAATACGATCGCGGCGGCGACTTGCGTGCCGATGGCGGCGCCTGAGGCAACGATGATAGCCAGCAAGAATAGACCCGCGTCGGGTTCCACCCCGCCGAATCCTATGCCGATCACCAACGCCACCCACAGCGACCCGCTTTCCCACGCATTACGGATGCGCCGCAAAAGCCGTCGGATTGCCGACTTGCCCTCCGGGGCCGCATCCTCGGTGCGGCCGAGCAACCACGAGACTGCCGTCGGTGTATTCGAGTCCAGCACCAGGGTCGACGTGTTGTCCGGCCCGCGGGCCGGCGGATGCGCCGACTGGCGCCGCCGCGTCACAGAGCGAACTGTCAACAGCGCCGCAACCGAGAGCGCAAGCACACCCATGCCAAGTCGGATGTACCGCACGGTGGAGCTCGGGGCCAAATTGTCCGCAAAAGATCGAAACATCGGTGTGACGTGCAACAGCGTCAGCGGAACCACCACCGCTGGAATACACCCGATCAGGCAGCCGGTCCCGTAGGCGAGAAGGTTTTGCAGAGGTCGCGGCCGCGAGATCACGAGAAGTATGAGGGCGAGACGCACCGGGTTGAAGGCCATCAGAAGCGCCAGCGCCAGCAGTGAGCCCCACACGGCCGGAAACACTACCGTGTGTGTCCGTTGGCTTATCGGAGCATCTGCGGGATTTTTGCTCTGGCGGCCGCACGTTGGCGTGCGAAGGGGAGCGGCTTAGCCGAGCCGCCCGTGGGCACTGCTACGTGCCGCCAGAGCGCGTTTCGCTGCTTCGGGACGGTCTGCGGCCTTGTGATACGCGATCATGAAGCAAGCTGCCGTGATCGTTAAGAGGTGGCGCACCAAGGATTGAGCGAGTGCACGATCGTTCCGAAATTTAGCGTCAAGCAAATCTGAGATCGGGAAACACGCCGGATTACTCAATCGGAAACGCCGTGGTGACCAGACTGGTGTTGGCTTACGGAGCGGCGCAAACGGTACGGTTCTGCCATAGCTGGGTCCGCAATCGTCGCTCCAGCGTGGGGTCGGGTAAGGCTCAGGTTATGCTGCCCGGCGGCTAAGCGTGTGATGTGCGGCTCGCGCTTTCAATTCGTAGAACGCGCACCGGGAGTGAAGGGCTGGAGTCCGCGAATGAAATTTGTGCTGACGTTTTATGGCACTCGTGGCGATGTCGAGCCGGGTATCGCTGTCGGGCGCGAGTTGCTGCGCCGTGGGCACGACGTGCGGATGGCCGTGCCGCCGGATCTGGTCGGTTTTGCCGAGGCAGCCGGACTTGCGCCGGTTGCGTACGGGCCGGAGGTGAAGGTGTGGCAAAGCGTGAACCATGACTTCATGGCGCGTTTCTTGCGCAAATTCTGGAAGAATTTCTGGAAGATCAGAGAAATGGTCGGGCTGATGCGTGAGAATTGGCGGTTGTTCACCCAATGCTGGCAGGAGCTCAGCACGACGCTGAGGTCGTTGGCTGAGGGGGCCGACCTGCTGTTCACCGGAGTTATTGGTGAGGAGTCGGCCGGGAACGTCGCGGAGCATTACGGCATTCCGTTGGCCACGCTGCATGTATTCCCCATACGGGCCAACGGCCAGCTCGTTCCGGGTCTGCCGGCACCGTTGACGCGTTCCACGATGAAGATGGGCGAATGGTCGGCGTTGCCCATGATGAAAAAGCTCGACGGCACCGAACGTCGTGAACTGGGATTGCCGAAGGCGACGAAGCCCTCGCCGTGGCGCATCGCCGATCGCGGGTCGCTGGAACTTCAGGCCTACGATGAGGTTTGCTTTCCGGGGCTGGTTGCCGAATGGGCGAAATGGGATGGTCGTCGGCCCCTTATCGGCGCGCTGACAATGGAGTTGCCGACCGATGCCGACGAGGAGATCGCATCGTGGATTGCCGCGGGAACACCGCCGATTTTCTTCGGCTTTGGCAGCATCCCGGTCGAATCCGCCGCCGACACGCTGGCGATGATCAGCACAGCGTGTGCGCAGTTGGGCGAGCGAGCGTTGGTCTGTACCGGCTCGAGCGAATTCGGCGACGTTCCTCGTTTCGAGAACGTCAAGGTGGTGGACACGATGAATTATTCGGCCGCCTTTCCGGCCTGCCGCGCGATTGTGCACCACGGTGGTGCGGGCACTACGGCCGCGAGCCTGCGAGCCGGGATTCCCATGTTGATCCTTTCGACCGACCTCGATCAGACGCTCTGGGGAGCTCGGGTCAAACGACTGAAGGTGGGCACCGCCCGGCGTCTTTCGGCCACTACGCAGAAATCGTTGGTCACAGACCTGCGCACCATCTTGGCTCCGAAATACGCCGCCCGGGCCCAGGAGATCGCCACCCAGATGACCAAACCCGCCGAAAGCGTCGCGACCGCGGCCGATCTCCTGGAAAAGTTCGCCCGACTCAGAAGTGTCAGCTGACAGCAACGGCGGGTACGTTGAAACGACCGGCGTCGCCCGTAACGCCTGGCACGCGACGTCGGGAGGGCCGCCTACCGGGAACCTGTCAATGGTGCAGTTTGACCGAACCAACATGCCTTGAATGCAAGGGTGCTAGCCTAACCCGGTTGTTAGGATCCGGGCCGTTAGTCGGGTGCGAGCCTTCCAACGTCGTCGGCGCGATCTTTCGCTCTCGGATGCTCCGGCCGAACGATATTAAAAACGGTAGGCATTTGGTGGACAACGGAGGTTTACACCTGTGACCCCTGCTGGCAGCCCGAAGAGGGTTTAAGCATGGCAACTGACTACATGAATCACAGGAAGATCCGCTCTTTTTCAGACATAGAAGAGTTGTGCCACCGCAACGACACCATTGTGACATTGTGCGGGGGCGGACTGGATAGTGCGTATCTGCTGGCGCAGCTGTCGAAACTGGATGTGCATCTTGTCGCGCTGTCCGTCGATATCGGGGACGACTTCGATATTGAACAGTTCTCATATATCGCGGACAAATTCGATGTAGAAATCGCCCGACTCGACTGCAGAAAAGAATTTGTCGAAGAGTTCGTTTACCCATCGATTCTTGCTGGCGGCCGATATCTCGGTCAACATCCCGTCAGCGCATCGTTGTCACGACCATTGATCGCACGAGTCGGCGTGGAGTTTGCGCGATCGGTCGGTGCCAAGTGTCTGCTCCACACGGCTAATCAGTCCCAAAATAGCTTGAGAAGGCTCAACGGGGCTATTTCCGATCTCGGTTTTGAAGGTTATTTCGGATCGCCCTATGAGTTCGATGCCCTGGCCCGCGACTTCAAGCGTTTGGAGCTCCAAGAGGCGTTCGACCTGTCTGGTTTCGCGAAGCGGCTGATCAGCGTCGACAGCAACGTGTGGTGCAGAGAGTTCGAGAGTGGCACGCTAGACGACCCCGAGGATTTCGCAATCGATCAAAATTTGTATCAGTGGTCCGTCGCGTCTGAAACAGCGAGTCGCGTAATAGAGCTGCGCTTCGACAGGGGACGTGTCGTATCAGTGGATGCAAAACCTGTCACTGATCTCGTCGAACTGATCTCGGGTCTCAACGTCGAAGTTGGTCGTTACGGTATCGGACGGTTCTCGAGCCTCGAGCATCTAGAAGGCGGCGAGAAGGTACTCGAGGTACGCGAGGCTCCGGCTGCGGCGCTCATTCTTGAAGCTTTCGCTCAGCTCGCGTCCGCGACGGTCGAGGTCGAAACGCTCCGCTGGATGCGGACTGTGGGCGATGCTCTGATCATGGAGGCCGTGGAGGGGCGGTGGTTCCGTAGTCTCCGAACGGCATTGCAGTCCTTCCTCGAAGTGAGTACTCAACGGATCAGTGGGGATGTTCGATTTGTTCTGCGGAACGGGGGATTCGAGCTCGCCGGATTGAAGGCGGTATCACCGCTTTACCTTCGTGATCGAGAGCAGTGGGAGTACCGAGAAGCTGCAGCGGCAAGGTCTGCTACCGCCAGTCGGTTCGTCGGCTCGTCCATCGTGACTGGCCGCGGCGGTGAACTGGGTCAGCGTGTCGAACAGACGGACGCCGAGGTGGAAGATTTCCTCAACGGCGAGAAAGTGTTGCAGGGTCGGGAATACCTGCCGAGTGATGCTGCCGCGCACCATTTATCGTCCGGAAATCGCTTGCCTGTCCCGCCGACTGATCCGAACTCGAGAACGTAGCCGTAATCTCGTGACATGAGTGGACCCGGCGACCATGCCCACGGCATCGCTGCAGGCCACGCCAGCGAGATCGGCGAGATGGACCTACGAGTGAGGGCGCTGGAAAGCGTGCTCGTCGACAAGGGGTACGTCGACCCGGCGGCACTAGACGCGCTCATCGATACCTATGAGACACGCATTGGTCCCCGCAATGGTGCGCGCGTGGTCGCTCGGGCATGGGTTGATGCGACCTACCGCGACTGGCTGCTGACCGACGCCACCGCCGCGATCGCGTGGCTAGGCTACAGCGGGCGGCAGAGCGAGCACATGATCGCAGTGGAAAACACGCCTCAGCGTCACAATCTCGTCGTTTGCACGCTGTGCAGCTGCTACCCGTGGGCGGTGTTGGGCTTACCTCCCAAGTGGTACAAGAGCGCGCCGTACCGCTCGCGTGCGGTACGTGAACCGCGTGGTGTGCTGGCCGATTTCGGCGTGACCCTACCGTCAGACACGGATGTCCGGGTCTGGGATTCGACGGCCGAAGTCCGCTACCTTGTGGTGCCCATGCGACCGCCCGGATCCGACGATCTCAACGAAGAAGAGCTCGCGGCCTTGGTGACCCGCGATTCGATGATTGGGGCTGGTCTACCCCGCAGACCGGGGCCATCGGCACATGACTAACGATGGCTACGTCACGCACGCCGATCTGGGCGGCCAGTTGGGATATGGTCCGGTCAAGCTCGAGGCCGAACGCGGACCGTGGCACGCGGCTTGGGAGCCGCGTGTGTTCGCGCTGCAACTAGCGATGGGTGCCACTGGAGCCTGGAACCTCGACATGACACGTGCCGCGCGCGAAACCTTGCCGGACTACGACCAACGCAGCTACTACGAGATCTGGTACGGCGCGCTGCTCAAGCAGCTTGAAGAGCGCGGCTTGGTCTCCGCCGAAGAAGTGGCCGCGGGCCGGTCGCTGCACCCGCCATGTGCGGTCCCCGGCATCCTGCACGCGAACGATGTGCCGACACTGCAGGTTCGCGGCGCACCCACCGAACGGCTTGCAAGCAGGGGTCCGCGGTTCGCCGTTGGTCAGTGCGTGCGCACCATTGCCGGTCCCATCCCACATCACACGCGGCTACCCAGATACGCGCAGGCCAAGCCGGCGGTTGTCGAACGCATGCACGGCGTGCACGTCTTCGCCGATGCGAACGCCAGTGGCCGCGGCGAACAGCCGCAGTGGCTGTACACGGTGGTTTTCCGGGGCACTGACCTGTGGCCGGACGCCGAGCCGGGCCTGACGGTGTCGGTCGACGCATGGGAACCGTACCTGGAGGCAGCGTGAATCCGCCCGCTAGAGTTGCCCGGGTCGCCGGCGGCGATGAGCCGGTATTCGCAGAGCCATGGGAGGCAAGGGCTTTCGCGATCGTCGTTTCTTTGCACGAGCGCGGGTTGTACACCTGGGCCGAGTGGGCCGACGCACTGGCTACCCGTATCAACGCGGCACAGGCAGCCGGAGACCGCGACATCGGCGACACCTACTACCACCACTGGCTTGCTGCACTCGAAGACCTATTGGGGCGCAAAGGCATCGGCTCGGCCGAGACGGCGCGCTGGCGTGATGCATGGCAACGCGCGGCCGGCCGCACACCGCATGGCAAGCCGATCGAACTCGTAGCCGATGACTTTGACGCGACGCCGAAAAGGTCAGCGGAAGTGCGGCAAGAACCGAACCGCGCTCCTTGACCGGCCGGATAGTAGAAGTCCTGAAGCGGCAACGATCGAGACCTGCCCAAAACTTCTGGATGCGGGGCCGACGTTGCGGGGCAGTGGGTTATGCTGCGCGGCAGTTGAACCTGCGGTGCGAGACTCGCGTTTTCGATTTGCAGGACCTGCACGGAAAGTTAAGGGCCGAGATCCGATGAAATTTGTGCTGGCAAGCTATGGAACTCGCGGCGATATCGAGCCATGCGTCGCGGTCGGCCGCGAGCTACTCCGCCGCGGGCACGAAGTGCGCATGGCTGTCCCGCCCGATCTGGTCGGCTTCGCCGAGGCGGCTGGTCCGCAGGCAGTTCCCTACGGACCAAATTTGCAGGACGTTCTCAACGCCCACCGCGACTTCTGGACCCATGTGTTTCGCAACTTCTGGAAGATCCAGGATCTCATCAAGTTGCGGCGCGAGGTGATGGAGCCCTTTCTCCAGTCTTGGAAGGAGATCATCCGGACACTGACATCGCTGGCGGAGGGCGCCGATCTGCTGTTCACCGGCGTGAACTTCGAGGACGCCGCTGGCAACGTGGCGGAGTACTACGGCATTCCGCTGGCTACACTGCACATGTTTCCACTCCGGGCCAATGGCCAGCTTCTTCCATTCCTGCCGGCACCGATGGGCCGCGCCGTAATGACGGGAGCCGAATGGCTGGGCTGGCGCTCTGCGAGGAAGGTCGAGGGCGTGCAGCGCCGTGAATTGGGCCTGTCAAAGGCGACCAGGCCCTCGCCCTGGCGGATTACCGGGCGCGGATCGCTGGAAATTCAGGCCTACGACGAGGTTTGCTTTCCGGGGCTGGCAAAGGAATGGGCGAAATTCGCGGACCGACGGCGTTTTGTTGGCGCATTGACGATGGAGTTGCCCACCGACGCCGATGACGAGGCCTTGTCCTGGATTGCTGCGGGAACACCGCCGATTTTCTTCGGCTTTGGCAGCATTCCCGTCGGATCTGCCGCCGACACGCTTGCGATGATCAGCTCGGCCTGTGCGCAGCTGGGCCAGCGGGCGTTGGTTTGCGCCGCTGGAACTGACTACAGCCAGGTGCCGCACGTCGAGCACGTGAAAGTGGTGGGCACGCTGAATTACGCGGCCGCCTTTCCCGCCTGCCGCGCGGTCGTGCACCACGGCGGAACGGGCACTACGGCCATCGGGCTGCGCGCTGGAGTCCCCCAGTTGATCCTTTCGACGGATTTCGACCAGACGCTCTGGGGATCTCGGGTCAAACGACTGAAGGTAGGCGCCAGTCGGCGTCTTTCGGCCACTACGGAGGAAACTCTGGTCGCAGATTTGCGCACCATCTCGGCCGCGTCATACGCTGCGCGGGCCCGCGAGATCGCCACTCAGATGATTAAACCCGCTCAATGCATTACGGCCGCCGCCGACCTTGTGGAAAACTTCGCCGGCCTCGGTTCTTGATGACTGGATTCCAGCAATACACCTGCTACGAGCCAAACCTGTTGGCTAACCGGGGTTCACGCTCGATGAGACATCCGAAGCCATGTCACCGGGCAGCCGCGACGCTGGAGCGTTGACGTCGATTTTTCGGCCGCACAAGGCATTTACGGCGCTACCGGGGCGGCGAATCGCTCCGCGGTGTTACGCCGTGCGCGTGGGCAGGACACTGCGGATTCTCCGTCGCCTGCGATGATGGCGCGACGCTGTTGGCCGCACGGATTTCGATCCGCGCGCCACGATGCGGCACGAAGGTGACATGCTTCAGTTTTTGCTTCTCGGCGGCTGCCGTGGTGGTGTTCAACTCGACCCGTCGCAGGATCTCACGCAGCACAACGCGCGTCTCGACCATGGCGAAGCTGGCCCCGAGGCAGCGGCGGGTACCGCCGCCGAACGGCAACCAGGTGGTCGGACTCAGGGTGGCGCCAATCATCCGCTCCGGCTCGAACCCGTCCGGATCTGGATACAGTTCGGCGCTCGCGTGCACCAGCCCGATCGCCGGGTTGACTATAGTGCCGGCCGGCAGTCGGTAGCCCCCTACCTGGGTCGGCTCGGTGAGGAGCCGGGCCGAACTGAATACCGCCGGGCGGATCCGCAGTGTCTCCTTCACCACCGCTTCGAGGTACTCGTCGCCGGCCGGATCGCCGGCCGCACTGGCGCGAGCAGCCCGCACCGCCTTATCCAGCGCGGTCGGGTGGCGGGTCAGCCGCTCCAGCGCCCAGGCCAGCGTCGACGCGGTGGTCTCGTGACCCGCCCCGATCAACGTCATGAGCTGATCGCGCAGCTCGCGGTCGTCCATCCCGCGCCCGTCGGCGTCGGCAGCGCGGATCAGCATCGCCAGCACGTCGGCGCGGTCACCCAGGTCGGGGTCGGCGCGACGTTCAGCGATCTCGGCATAAAGCAGGGCGTCGACTTCTGCGAATCGCCGGCCCAGCCCTCGCCACGGGCGACGGTGCCGCAGGTTCGGGTTCGCAATCGCCGGTGTCTCCCACGGGCTCAGATAGAGCAGCGCGGGAACGACCTTGCGCAGCGCGGCCAACCGGGCCGGGTCGGTGGCGCCGATGACGGTCCGCAGGATCACTTCGAGGGTGATCGTGGTCATCTTGGCCGCCACCGGGAAGCTCTTGCCCACCGGCCATCCGGCAATGTTCGCGGCAGCGATCTCGGCGATCTGGCCGGCCTGGTGCGCCACGGCGTCGCGATGAAACGCCGGCATCATCAGACGACGCCGGTCGCGGTGCTCGTCCTCGTCGAGGACAAACAGCGAACTCTCACCGAGCAGCCCGCCCAACATCGAGTTCGCTTCGCCCGCATGAAATACTCGCGGATCCCCGGCGAACACCGTCTTGATGTCGGCGGGATTCGCGAGATACACCATTGTGCCCCGCAGCGGTTCACGCACCGCGAACACGTCGCCGTAGCGACGTTGACATGCGGTCAAAAAGCGCAATCCGTAGCGCAACATCAATATGGACTGCACAAACAGGGGAAGCGGAGGTCCGGGCGGCAGTGTGGTAGACGCGGTATCGGTCACCCGCCGATCGTAGCTATCAGGTATTGGCGAAGATCGCCGGGCTGATCGCACTCGGCTGTACCGACTGATTGACGCTGCGGTTCGATGTGGATACGGGTCACCCGCAGTCATGGCGCTGATTGAACAGAAGGCGCCATTTCCGAACTAGAGTTTGGACGCTCCTGATACCGCTGCGGTGGGGCGGTCAATTCGGTGTGTCGCTTCGCCTGAGGTAACCTAGGCCAGCCCAACGCACTATTACTGAGCCGTAGGTCACACCCGGAGTTTGTCCAAACTCCGGACATGCCTGGCGGCCTCCACTATGGTCTTGGGCGGGTTTCAACAGGGGTCGATTGCGAGGTATGGGGTATCGGTGACCATTAATCCGTTTCACGACGACAATGGCGGTTTTTTCGTCTCGGTCACAGAAGGGGAGCAGCACCGCTGGTCATCGGTCTTCGCTGAGCTGCCGTCTGGCGGGCGGGTGGTTCACGGCGAATCGGACCGCACGGCGTGTGTGGACAACACCGAGCAGAACTGGGCTGACGTTCGACGGAGGAGTCTGCGCGAGGGGCTGGCAGCGGCGCTGGCTCCTGGCAAGTGAACCCGGTTGTTCGGGGGGACAGGCAAGACCGTGACACACTGCCGCTGACGCGCGGACAACGCGACATATGGCTTTCGCAGGAAGCGGGGCTGGCCGGTACCAAGTGGCAAATTGGCATGTTCGGCCGAATCGAGGGCCGAATCGAGCCCGATTTGCTGGAATCGGCGATTCAGCACGTGGTGCACGAAGCCGAGCCACTCAGAGCGACATTTTTCGAGGCTGATGGCGAGCTTTTTCAAAAAGTTGTCGATTACCCCGATATTGAGCTTGCCCGCTACGACCTCGTTGGCTCGGCGCATCCTGTACAAAAAGTCTACCGTTTGGCATCGTCGATTCAACGCATTCCGATGCCACTCAATGGTCCACTGTTCAAATTCGCCTTATTCCAGACGCGAGTAGATGAGTGCTATCTTTTCGTTTGTTGCCACCACATAGCCATAGACGGAATCGGCATTGGTCTCCTTTGTCACCGGATTGCCGGCGTTTATTCTGCGTTAGCTACTGGTGCGCCGATTCCTCCTGCCATTTTCGGATCGCTGAGCAATCTGATTGATTGCGAGTTGGAATATGAAGCTTCCGACGAGTATCTGAATGATCAGGCTTACTGGGAAGGGAACCGTCCGCGTGAACGCGAACCGGGTTATGGGTTGGCGCATGGCGGCACCGGTGATCAACCCCGCGAGTACGTGCCCACTGAGCCCGTTCAACTGGATCCAACCGTCATTGCCAAAGCCCGCCAGTTGTCGCACGCATTGGGACTACGCCGGGCGTCGGTGATCACCGCGGCCTGCGCGCTGCTGGTGCATGGGTACGACGCCGGCGGCTCGGAGGTTGTGCTCGATTTTCCAGTGAGCAGGCGAGTGCGTCCAGAGGCACTGTTTGTGCCCGGAATGGTCTCGGGGGTGGTGCCGCTGGTGCTGAAACCTTCACCGGAGACCACAGTTGCCGACTTTTGTGAACACGTCGACAAACAAGTACGGGAAGCGCTGGAGCATCAGCGGTTCCCGGTGCGCACTATTGAGCACAGGTCGCATATCCAGGACCTTGGACAGCCGTCGAATAGGGCGACCATCAATTTTATTCCCACGACGCGCTTAGCGGATCTTGCCGGTGCCGCCGGGACTGGGATCGTGACCCACACCGGACTGCTAGACCAGTTTGGGCTGGTCATTATCAGAAACGACGACCAGCTTTTTCTCAGCACAACCGGTGTCGGACAACTATTTGCCGACTGCGATGCGCGGGGCTTGGCGGACCGCATGGAACGGGTGTTGATGGCCATGACCGCGGACGCCACTCGGCGGTTGTCGGCGCTCGATGTTCTCGAGGCCGACGAGTACGCGCGCCTCGATGCGGTCGGCAACCGCGCGGGGTTGATTGGTCCGGCGCCGGCCAGGGCGTCGATTCCGGCGTTGTTCGCCACCCAGGTGGCGCGTGCTCCCGAAGCGGTGGCAATCAGCTGCAACGGCCGCGGCATGACCTATCAAGAGCTTGATGAACGCTCGAATCGGTTGGCGCACGTGTTGGCCGGTCGGGGTGTGGGTCCGGGCCAGTCGGTGGCGCTGTTCTCTTCCCGATCGGGCGAGGCGATCGCATCGATGTTGGCGGTGCTCAAGACAGGGGCGGCCTATCTGCCGATCGATCCGGCGGTACCCGATGCGCGACTGGAATTCGTGCTCACCGATGCCGCACCCGTCGCCGCGGTCACCACGTCGGATCTGGCCGATCGACTGGCTGGTTTCGAGTTGTCGGTCATCGCTGTCGATGACGCTGTGGTGGATGCCCAACCGAGCACGCCGCTGCCGGTGCCACGCCCCGACGATATCGCCTATGTGATTTACACATCGGGGACTACCGGGCTGCCCAAAGGCGTGGCAGTCCCTCAACACAATGTGATCCAGTTGCTCGAGGCGCTGGACGCTGACCTGGAGCTGTCGGCAGGCCAGGTGTGGACACAATGTCATTCGCTGGCGTTCGACTTCTCGGTGTGGGAGATTTTCGGCGGGCTGCTGCGTGGCGGGCGCGTGGTGGTGGTGCCCGATTCGGTGGTCCGCTCACCCGAAGAGCTGCACTCCCTGCTGGTCACTGAGCAAGTCAGCATCCTGAGCCAAACCCCCTCGGCGTTCTATGCACTGCAAACCGTCGACGCGCTGACACCTGAGTCGGGTTCTCAGCTCAAGCTCGAGGCGGTGGTGTTCGGCGGCGAGGCGCTGGAACCGCAGCGTCTCGGATCGTGGGTGGAGAATCATCCGGGTCTGCCGCGGTTGATCAACATGTATGGCATCACCGAGACGACGGTGCACGCCTCGTTTCGCGAGATCGGCCTCGGCGATATCAGCAGCACTGTCAGCCCGATCGGGGCGCCGTTGGCGCATCTGGGTTTTTTCGTGCTCGATAGGTGGCTCCGCCAAGTACCGACCGGTGTGGTCGGTGAACTGTATGTGGCTGGTCTCGGGCTGGGCTATGGGTATGTCGGTCGGTCCGGGCTGACGTCGTCGCGATTCGTGGCCAGTCCGTTCGCAGATCCGGGAGAGCCAGGAATGCGGATGTACCGCACCGGCGACCTGGTGTGTTGGGGTCCAGACGGGCAGCTGCAGTACGTGGGGCGCGCCGACGAGCAGGTCAAGATCCGCGGCTATCGGATCGAAATCGGTGAAATCCAGGCGGTGCTGGGCGGGCTGGACGGCGTCGGGCAGGCCGCGGTGATCGCCCGCGAAGACCGGGCCGGCGACAAGCGCCTGGTGGGTTATGTGACCGGACCCGCCGACCCGGCCGAATTACGTACCGCGCTGGCCGAACGGCTGCCGGCTTACATGGTGCCGGCCGCAGTGGTGGCATTAGACAGATTCCCACTGACCGTCAACGGCAAACTCGATATCCGCGCCTTGCCGGTACCGGAATACCAGGATGTCGATCGCTACCGCGCCCCGGCCAACCCCACCGAGGTGCTGCTGGCCGACATCTACGCCCAAGTGCTGGGCATCGATCGGGTCGGGGTCGACGACGCATTCTTCGAGCTGGGCGGCGACAGCATCCTGTCGATGCAGGTGGCGTCCCGGGCCCGTGCGGCGGGTCTGGTGTGTCGTCCACGCGATATTTTCGTCGAGCAGACGGTGGCCCGCCTGGCCCGGGTGGTCGCGGCCGCCGCCGGTGCGGATCACCCCGTCGACGAGGGCCTTGGCCCGGTGGTGGCGACGCCGATCATGCGGTGGCTGCGAGAAGTGGACGGCCCGGTCGAGCAGTTCAACCAGACCGTGCTGCTGCAGGCGCCAGCGGGGGTGACCGATACCGACGTGGTGGTTGTGCTGCAGGCGTTGCTGGATCGGCATGCCATGTTGCGGCTACGAGCCGAGGACGACGGCGACGGCGGATGGGCGCTGACGGTGCCGCAAGCCGAGTCGGTAAATGCCGGTGATTGCCTGCTGTCGGTGGCGACGTTGACCGACGAGGCCTTGGTGGCGGCCCGGTTGCGGTTGAAGCCGGCCGCCGGGGTGATGCTCAGCGCCCTCTGGGCCTCCGCGACCGGCGAGCTGGCGTTGATCGTGCACCATTTGGCCGTTGACGGGGTGTCGTGGCGCATTGTGTTGGAGGACCTCAACATCGCCTGGGCCCAACATCACAACCGCCAACCCATCGCCCTGCCTGCCGGCGGGATGTCGTTTGCCCGGTGGTCCAAGCTGCTGGCGGAGCGTGCCCGTGACCCGGAAGTGGCTGCCCACGCGGGCGTCTGGCGGGAGGTCGCGGCAACCCCGGCTGCGCTGCCGGCGGTTCATGCCGACGTCGACACGTATGTGAGCGCCGGGCGGCTGTCGGCGGAGTTGGACGCCGAGACCACCCGCATGCTGCTCGGCGAGGTGCCCGCGGCGTTCCATACCGGGGTGCAAGACATCCTGTTGATCGCGTTCGGATTAGCGGCGGCGGAGTTTTTCGGCCACCCCGGTACGCCGATCGGCATCGATGTCGAGGGCCATGGGCGCCAAGAGGGGCTTGCCGCCGACGTGGACCTGTCCCGCACGGTGGGGTGGTTTACCACCAAGTACCCGGTGTCGTTGACCGTGGCGAGCCCGCGCTGGACGCAGGTGGTGGCCGGCGATGCGGCCCTGGGCACGGTGGTCAAAGACGCCAAAGAGCAGCTTCGGGCCCTGCCCGACGGCCTGACCTACGGTGTGCTGCGCTACCTGAACTCCGATGTGGAGCTGAGCGGGTCCGACCCCGCGATCGGATTCAACTATCTCGGGCGGCTGGGTGCGGCGGCCGCAGAGCTCTCCGATGACCTGTGGCGACTCAGCCAACCGGGCCTCTCGTTCAACGCCGCGGCCACTGCGGTGCCGCTGCCGTTGATGCACACTGTGGAGCTCAACGCCGGCACCGTCGACACCGACACCGGCTCACACTTACATGCCGACTGGACATGGGCGCCCTCGGCGCTGGACCGCGCCGCGGTAACCCGGCTGAACCAGCTGTGGTTCGAGGCGCTGGCCGGCATCTGTGCCCTGGTGCGACGTGGCGGTGGCGGACTGACACCGTCGGACATCGCGCCCGCGCGACTGCGCCAATCGCACCTCGACGAGTTGTGCCGGCACCATCGGGTCGCTGACGTGCTGCCGCTGACCCCCCTGCAGCAAGGTCTGTTCTTCCACACCAGAACCGCGCAGGGACCCGCCGACGATGTGTATGCGATGCAGTTGGACATCGCTTTGAGCGGCCCGCTCGACCGACACCGGCTGCACGATGCCGTGCAGGCGGTAGTCCACCGCCATCCCCACCTGGCAGCCCGCTTCTGCGAACAGTTCGACGAGCCGGTGCAGATCATTCTTGATGATCCCGTCGCGCCTTGGCGTTATATCGAACTGGACTCCGACGTCGCCGCTGCCGACGTTGACCAGCAGATCCAACGGGTGCGCGCCGCCGAACGCGCGGCGGTGTGCGACTTCACCGACCAGCCCGCCTTCCGGGCCGCTCTCATCCGCATCGCAGACGACCGGCACCGGCTGGTGCTCACCCCGCACCACATCGTGCTCGACGGCTGGTCGATGCCGATCCTGCTGCAGGAGGTATTCGCCGGCTATCACGGCCATCGGCTGCCCGCCGCTCCGCCATACCGCAGATATGTCACCTGGCTGGCCGGTCGAGACCGTGCCGCCGCCCACGCGGCGTGGCGCGCAGTGCTCGCCGGTTTCGACACCCCTACTTTGGTGGGCCCGCCCGGGCGGCCACGGCTCGGCCCGCGAGGCATTGAATCGTTCCGCTTGTCGGAAGAGACGACCCGGGCACTTGGCGAGCTGGCCCGCTCGCACCACACCACCGTCAACATCGTGCTGCAGGGCGCCTGGGCTCGGTTACTTGCCGCACTGACCGGCCGGCACGACGTCGCCTTCGGCGTTGCCGTTTCGGGACGACCCGATGAGTTGGCGGACGCGGAGTCCATGGTGGGTCTGTTGATCAACACGGTGCCGGTGCGGGCGACGTTCACAGCGGCGACCACCACCGCCGACCTGCTCGACCAGCTGCAAAACACCCACAACGACACGCTCGAACACCAGCACGTGGCGCTCAGCGACATCCACCACTTCACCGGTCAGGAAAGCCTGTTCGACACGCTTTTCGTCTTCGAGAACTACCCGATCGACACCGCCGCGCCGATGGGCACCGACGGGTTGACCATCGCCGAGTTCACGTTCCACGAGACCAACCACTACCCCCTTGCGGTGCAGGCACAGCCGGGCCGCGAATTGGATCTTCGCGTCGAATACGACACCGACGTCTTCGACGCCGAGCGCATCGAAGCCCTGATCGAGCGGTTGGAGCGGGTGCTGGTGGCGATGGCCGCCGAGCCGGGGCAGCGGCTCTCGGCGATGGATCTGCTCGATGCGGCTGAGCATGCCCGCTTGGACAGCTGGGGCAGCCGGTCGGCCTTGACCCGGTCTACGACCACGGCATCCGTTCCGGCGTTGTTCGCCGAACAAGTCGCGCGTACTCCCGACGAGTTGGCGGTCAGCTGCGATGGCCGTTCCATGACCTACCGCGAACTCGACGAGGCCGCCAACCGGTTGGCACATCTGCTGGCCGATTGTGGGGCGGCTCCGGGCGAAAGTGTGGCGCTGTTGTTGCCCCGCTCGGCCGAGGCGATCGTCTCGATTGCGGCGGTGCTCAAAACCGGGGCGGCGTATGTGCCGATCGATCCGGCGCTACCGGAGTCGCGCCTCGGGTTCGTGCTGGCCGATGCCGCGCCGATCGCCGCGATCACCACCTCCGGGCTGCGGTCGCGACTGGATGGATTTGACGTGCAGGTCGTCGATGTCGACGACCCAGCCATCGACACCCAACCCAACATCGCACTACCGGGACCAACTCCCGATGACATCGCCTACATCATCTACACCTCGGGCACGACCGGCGTCCCGAAAGGCGTGGCCATTACCCACCACAATGTGGCCCAGCTGTTGGAGTCAGTGAATGGCGGCATGCCGGCGGGCTCGGGGCGGGTGTGGTCGCAGTGGCATTCATTGGCCTTCGACGTCTCGGCATGGGAGATGTGGGGCGCGCTGTTGCATGGTGGACGGCTGGTGGTGGTGCCCGAGTCGGTGGGCCGCTCACCGAAAGACTTGCACGCCTTGCTCGTCAGCGAACACGTCGACATGCTCATCCTGACACCGTCCGCAGTGGCGACGTTGTCGCGGCAGGGGCTGGATTCGGTGACCTTGGTGGCGGCAAGTGAAACTTGCCCGGCCGAGGTGGTGGATCGATGGGCTCCCGGACGCGTGATGGTCCACTCCTACGGACCCACCGAGACCACGGTGTACACGTCTGTGAGTGCGCCATTGGCGGCGGGGTCGGGCGTGCCACCGATCGGCTCGCCCGTGGCGGGAGCGGTGTTTTTTGTGCTGGATGCCTGGTTACGTCCAGTGCCGGCGGGTGTGGTCGGTGAGCTGTATGTGGCCGGTGCCGGGGTGGGCTGCGGGTACTGGCGCCGGACGGGACTGACCGCCTCACGGTTTGTGGCGTGTCCGTTCGGTACGCGTGGACAGCGGATGTATCGCACCGGCGACCTGGTCTCGTGGGGTGTTGATGGGCAGTTGCAGTTTGTGGGGCGCGCCGACGAGCAGGTCAAGATCCGCGGGTACCGCATCGAGCTCGGTGAAGTCCAGGCAGCCCTAGCAGCCCTGGATGGCGTCGAGCAGGCGGTGGTGATCGCCCGCGAAGACCGCCCTGGCGACAAACGACTGGTCGGCTACATCATCGGGGAAGCCGACCCAACCGAGATCCGCGCGCAGCTGGCGGAGTCGCTCCCGACCTACATGGTCCCGGCTGCGGTGTTGGGGATCGAGGCGCTGCCGCTGACCACCAACGGCAAACTCGACACCCGCGCTCTGCCGACACCGGATTACCTGGATGCCGGCGATCATTACCGTGCGCCGGCCAGCCCGGTCGAGGAAATCCTGGCCGGTGTCTATGCCCATGTGCTCGGGCTCGACCGGGTCGGGGTCGACGACTCCTTCTTCGACCTAGGCGGCGATTCGCTCTCCGCCATGCGTCTGATCGCCGCGGTCAACAAATCGCTGAATGCCGGCATTGCGGTGCGCACCTTGTTCGACGCGCCCTCGGTGGCCCAGCTGGCACCCCGCATCGGGGGCGACGAAGATCGGCTGGAGCCGTTGGCGGCCGGCCCGCGGCCCGCGGTGATCCCGTTGTCGTTCGCCCAATCCCGGTTGTGGTTCCTGGACCAACTGCAGGGGCCGTCACCGGTTTACAACATGACAGCCGCGTTCCGGATCCGCGGGCCACTGGACGTCGACGCGCTGGGAGCGGCGCTGGCCGATGTGGTGGCCCGCCATGAAAGCCTGCGCACCCTGTTCGCCGCTCCCGACGGCATCCCCCGTCAGGTGGCGGTGACCCCGGAAAGCGCCGAATTCGGCTGGGATGTCATCGATGCCACTGGCTGGCCGGCCAGCCGCCTGCAGAAGGCCATCGAGACCGCGGCGCTGCACACCTTCGACCTCTCCGCCGAAATCCCCTTGCGGACACGTCTTTTCCACCTGACCGACGACGAACACGTATTGGCCGCGGTGGTGCATCACATCGCCGCCGACGGTTGGTCGATCACCCCGCTGGTGACCGATCTGGGCGTGGCCTACGCCAGCCGGTGCGCTGGGCAAGCCCCCGGCTGGGCACCGCTGGCGGTCCAGTACGCCGACTACACGCTGTGGCAGCGTGCCCAGTTCGGTGATCTCGACGACAGCGGTAGCCGCATCGCCACCCAACTGGCCTACTGGCAGGATGCGTTGGCCGGAATGCCCGAACGCCTCGCGCTGCCGACCGATCGGCCCTATCCGGCGATGACCGATCAGCGCGGCGCGACGATCGCCCTGCACTGGCCTGTCGAACTACAGCAACAGATCGCCCGGGTGGCCGCCGAGCACAACGCGACGAGTTTCATGGTGCTGCAAGCGGCCCTGGCGGTGCTGATGGGCAGGCTGAGCGCGAGTTCGGATGTGGCCGTTGGGTTCCCGATCGCCGGGCGTCGCGACCCCGCACTCGACGAGTTGGTCGGGTTCTTCGTCAACACCTTGGTGCTGCGGGTCGATCTGGCCGGGGATCCCACCGTCGCCGAGCTGCTGGCCCAGGTGCGGCAGCGCAGCCTGGCCGCTTACGAGCACCAAGACGTGCCGTTCGAAGTGCTGGTCGAACGGCTCAACCCGGCCCGCAACCTGACCCACCACCCGCTGGTGCAGGTGGCGCTGGCGTGGCAGAACATCCCCGGAAATAACCTCGACGATCCCGCTGCCGGGTTGGCGTTCGCGGATCTGCAGGTCACCCAGATGCCGGTGGATACCCGCACCGCCCGGATGGATTTGAGCTTCTCCCTATCGGAACGACGGACCGAAGCCGGCGAGCCCGCCGGAATCGGCGGGACGGTGGAATTCCGCACCGACGTATTCGACCCGGCCACCATCGAGACCCTGCTCGCGCGGCTGCAACGGGTGTTGACCGCCATCACCTCCGACCCGACCGCACGGTTGTCGACGGTGGAGGTGCTCGACGCCGATGAACGCCTCCGCCTCGATGCGATCGGTAACCGGGCGGCGCTGACCCGCCCGGCGCCCAGGCCGGTGTCGATTCCGGCGTTGTTCGCCGAGCACGTGACGCGCGCCCCCGACGCGGTGGCCATCACCTGCGGCAACCGTTCGTGGACCTACCGCGAACTCGACGAGGCCGCAAACCAGTTGGCGCACAGGCTCATCGAACAGGGCGCCGGCCCCGGACAGTGCGTGGCGCTGCTGTTCAACCGTTCCGCCGAAGCGATCGTCGCGATCCTGGCGGTGCTCAAGTCCGGGGCGGCGTATCTGCCGATCGACGCGGCGGTGCCGGCGGCGCGGATGGCGTTCATGCTGGCCGACGCCGCGCCGATCGCGGTGATCACCACCGCCGGCTTACGCTCGCGACTAAACGGCACCGACCTGCTCGTCATCGATATCAACGATGTCGCCGTCGACGCCGGACGCGGCACGACCTCGGTGGCACCGAGTCACGACGACGTCGCGTACCTCATCTACACGTCGGGCACGACCGGCGTGCCCAAAGGGGTTGCGATCACTCACCACAACGTGACGCAACTGCTGGAGACGCTCGACGCCGGGCTGCCGCGCGCCGGGGTGTGGCCGCAGTGCCATTCGCTGGCCTTCGACGTATCGGTGTGGGAGATCTTCGGTGCGCTGCTGCGCGGTGGGCGAGTGGTGGTGGTACCCGAGGACGTGGCGGGTTCACCAGAAGACTTCCACGCATTGCTGGTTCGCGAACACGTCGACGTGCTTACCCAAACCCCTTCTGCCGTAAGAGTTTTGCCGACCGAGGGCTTGGAATCGGCGGCGCTGGTGGTGGTCGGTGAAGCCTGTGCTGCCGAAGTGGTGGAGCAGTGGGCTCCCGGACGGGTGATGATCAACGCCTACGGGCCCACCGAGACGACGATGTGCGTGGCGATCAGTGCGCCGCTGACCGCCGGGTCGGGGGTGCCGATCGGCTCGCCGGTCCCCGCGGCGGCGTTGTTCGTGCTCGACGAGCGGTTGCGCCCGGTGGCCCCCGGTGTGATCGGGGAACTGTATGTGGCCGGTGCCGGGCTGGGATATGGCTACCTGGGCAGGACCGGGTTGACCGCATCGCGGTTTGTGGCGTGTCCGTTCGGCGGGCCGACGCGGATGTATCGCACCGGGGACCTGGTGTGCTGGCGCCCCGACGGACAGCTGCAATACCTGGGCCGCGCCGACGAGCAGGTCAAGATCCGCGGCTATCGCATCGAGCTCGGTGAAGTCCAGGCCGCTCTCGCCGGGCTGGACGGCGTGGAGCAGGCGGTGGCCATCGCCCGCGAAGACCGTCCCGGCGACAAACGTCTGGTGGGCTACGTCACCGGCGCGGTCGACCCCGCCGGGGTGCGTGCCGCGCTGGCCGAGCGGCTGCCGGCCTACATGGTGCCCGTCGCGGTGGTGGTGCTGGACGCGCTGCCGTTGACGGTCAACGGCAAACTCGACATTCGCGCACTGCCCGCGCCCGACTATCGCGACGGCGACCGGTACCGCGCCCCGGCCGACGCGGTGGAAGAAGTGCTGGCCGGCATCTACGCCGAAGTGCTCGGGCTGGAGCGGGTCGGCGTCGACGACTCATTCTTCGACCTGGGTGGGGACAGCATTCTGTCGATGCAGGTGGTGGCCCGGGCCCGGGCCGCCGGCCTGGTGTGTCGCCCGCGGGACGTCTTCGTCGAGCAGACCGTGGCCCGATTGGCCCGCGTCGCCGGAGTGGCCGACGGCACGGGTGGCGCGATCGACGAGGGTGTCGGCCCGGTGCCGGCTACCCCGATCATCGAGTGGCTGCGTGACGTCGACGGCCCGGTGGACCAGTTCAACCAGACGATGGTGGTGCAGGCTCCGGCGGGCGTGACCGAGGCCGACGTGATCGTCGTGCTGCAGACCCTGCTGGACCGGCATGCCATGCTGCGGCTGCGCGTCGACGACGACGGCGCCGGCGGGTGGTCGTTGACGGTGCCCGAGCCGGGGTCGGTCGACGCCGGCGGCTGCCTGCAAATTGTGGACGCGCTATCCGATGAGGCGCTGGTGGCGGCGCGGTCGCGGTTGAACCCGGCCGCCGGGGTGATGCTGAGCGCGCTGTGGCTGGTCTCGGCGAATCAGCTGGTGGTGGTGATTCACCATCTGGCCGTCGACGGAGTGTCGTGGCGGATCCTGCTGGGCGACCTCAACATTGTCTGGGCCCAGCATCGCAGCGGCCGGCAGATAGCGTTGCCGGCGGCGGGCACGTCGTTCCAGCGCTGGGCGTCGCTGCTGACCGACTACGCGCAGCGTCAGGACGTTCTGGAACTGGCGGACTCCTGGAAGCAGATCGCGTCCGCCCCGGCGGCGCTGCCGGCGGTGCAACCCGCGGTCGACACGTTCGCCAACGCCGGGCAGTTGTCGGTGTCGCTGGACGCCGACACCACTCGCATGCTCCTCGAAGAAGTGCCCGCGGCGTTCCACGCCGGAGTGCAGGACATCTTGCTGATCGCATTCGGGTTGGCGGTCGCCGAGTTGCTGGCCAGCGGCCGCACGCCGATCGGCATCGACGTCGAGGGGCACGGGCGCCACGAGGAGTTGGGCGCCGACGTCGATCTGTCCCAGACGGTGGGGTGGTTCACCGCCAAATACCCGGTGTCGCTGGCCGTCGGCGGACTGTCCTGGGCGCACGTGGTGGCCGGCGACGCGGCACTGGGCGCGGTGATCAAAGACGCCAAAGAGCAGCTTCGGGCCCTGCCGGACCAGTTGACCTATGGCGTGCTGCGCTATCTGAACCCCGAGGCCGACCTGCACAGCGCGGACCCGCCGATCGGCTTCAACTATCTGGGCCGCATGGGTGGCCCAGCGGGCGGCGGATCCGGCGACATGTGGCTGATCTGCCCGGACGGTCCAGCAATGACCGCCACGGCCGCGGCAGTGCCTATGCCGCTGGCACACACTTTGGAACTCAACGCCGGCACCGTCGACACCGATACCGGCCCGCACTTGCACGCCGGCTGGACGTGGGCGCGCTCGGCGCTCGACCACGGGCAAATCACCCGGCTGAGCCAACTCTGGTTCGAGGCGCTGACCGGCATCTGCGCCCACGTGCGCAACGGCGGCGGCGGACTGACCCCGTCGGACATCACACCCGCCCGGCTGACCCAGCAGCAACTCGACGAGCTGCAGCGGCAATACCCGATCGCCGACGTGCTGCCGCTGACCCCGGTACAGCAGGGCCTGCTCTTCCACGCCAACACCGCGCCGGCCAGCGACGACCTGTACGCCGCCCAGTTGAACATCACCGTGACCGGCCCGCTCGACCCGCACCGGCTGCACGATGCGGTGCACACGGTGGTCAACCGGCATCCGAACCTGGTGGCCCGCTTCAGCCAAGCCTTCGACGAGCCGGTGCAGCTCATTCCGGCCGCTCCCGCGATCGAGTGGCGCTATCTCGACCTCGACGGCGACGCCGCCCCCGACGAGGAACTCGAGCGGCTCTGCGCCGCCGAACGCGCCGCGGTCTGCGACCTGGCCCACGCCCCGGCCTTCCGAGGAGCACTGATCCGCGTCGCAGCAGAGCGGCACCGGTTTGTGCTGACCAATCACCACATCGTGCTCGATGGCTGGTCGCTGCCGATCCTGCTGCAGGAGATCTTCGCCAGCTATTACGGGCAGCGGCTGCCGGCGGGCGCGCCGTATCGCGACTTCATCACCTGGCTGACCGACCGAGATCTCGATGCCGCCCATGCGGCCTGGCGTCAGGTGCTCGCCGGCTTCGACACCCCCACCCTCGTCGGGCCGCCGAATCCGTTACGGCTCGGGCAGCGCGGTATCGAATCGTTCCAGGTGCCCGAGGAGACCACCCGGGCACTGGGCGAGCTGGCGCGCGCACACCACACCACTGTCAACATCGTGCTGCAGGCCGCCTTCGCGCGGCTGCTGTGCTGGCTGACCCGCCAGCATGACGTCGCCTTCGGCACCGTCGTATCGGGCCGGCCGACCGACGTGGCCGGCGCGGAGTCGATGGTGGGCCTGCTGATCAACACGGTGCCGGTGCGGGCGACCTTCACGCCGGCCACCACCACCGCGGACCTGCTGGACCAACTGCGAAGCGCCCACAACGACACACTCGAGCACCAGCACCTGTCACTCAGCGACATTCACCGCGTCGCCGGTCAGGATCGACTGTTCGACACCCTGTTGGTGTACGAGAACTACCCGATCGACATCGCGGCGTCGTCGGACGACCAGCAGTTGGCGATCAGCGAGCTCGCCTTCCGCGAATCCACCCACTACCCCTTGACCGTGCAAGCCCAGCCGGGCCGCGAATTGGGTCTTCGCCTTGAGTACGACACCGACGTGTTCGAGGCGGACGGCATTCGAGCACTGATCGGGCGGTTCACGACGGTGTTGGCGGCGATGACCGCCGACCCGGGACGGCCGCTCACGTCGGTGGATGTGCTGAACGAAGCCGAGCACGCCCGCCTGGACGACTGGGGCAACCGGGCGGTGTTGGCCCGACCGGTGCCCGAGACGTCAGTGCCGGAGTTGTTCGCCGCCCAGGCCGCCCGCACCCCCGAGGCGGTGGCGCTGGTCTGCGGGGACCGGTCGCTGACCTACCGGGAACTCGACGAGGCCGCGAACCGGTTGGCGCACCTGATGGCCAGCCAGGGCGCGGGCCCGGGGGAGCGGGTGGCGCTGCTGTTCCCGCGATCGGCCGAGGGGATCGTCGCGATTCTGGCGGTGCTCAAGGCCGGCGCGGCCTACCTGCCGATCGATCCGGCGTTGCCGGCGGCGCGGGTCGAGTTCATGCTCGCCGATGCCGCACCGATCGCCGCGCTCACCATCGCCGGGCTGGCTGACCGGTTCGACGGCCATGAGCTGCTGGTGATCGACGTCGAGGACCCGCGGGTCGGTGCTCAGCCCAGCACTGCGCCGCCGGGGCCGGCTCCCGACGACCTGGCCCACATCATCTACACCTCCGGTACCACCGGGGTGCCCAAGGGAGTGGCGGTCGCCCAGCGCAACGTGACGCAGCTGTTCAACGGGCTGCAGATCGGTGTGCCGCTGGCGCCGGGGCAGGTGTGGACACAGTTCCATTCCTATGCGTTCGACTTCTCGGTGTGGGAGATCTGGGGTGCGCTGCTGCACGGTGGTCGGTTGGTGGTGGTGCCCGAGCAGGTGGCGCGCTCACCGCAGGACTTCCACGCGTTGTGCGTGCGCGAACAAGTCACCGTGCTGACCCAGACACCGTCTGCGGTGAGCGTGCTCTCCACGCAGGGCCTGGAGTCGGCGGCGTTGGTGATCGGCGCGGAGCCCTGTCCGCCCGAGCTGGTGGACCGGTGGGCCCCCGAGCGGGTGATGGTCAACGTGTACGGCCCGACCGAGACCACGATGTGGCTCTGTGCCAGTAAGCCGTTGGCGGCGGGGTCGGGGGCGCCCCCGATCGGGTCACCGGTGGCATGGGCCGCGTTCTTTGTGCTCGACGGATGGCTGCGGCCGGTGCCGGCGGGCGTGGTCGGGGAGTTGTATCTGGCCGGTGCCGGGGTCGGGGCTGGGTATTGGCGTCGGGCCGGGTTGACCGGAACTCGATTTATGGCTTGCCCGTTCGGGGAGCCCGGAACCCGGATGTATCGGACCGGGGATCTGGTGCGCTGGCGCGCCGACGGCCAGCTGGACTACCTCGGGCGTGCCGATGAACAGGTCAAGATCCGCGGGTACCGCATCGAGCTGGGCGAAATCCAGTCTGCGTTGACTGCGCTGGAGGGCGTCGAGCAGGCGGCGGTGATCGCCCGCGAGGACCGCCTCGGCGACAAACGCCTGGTGGGCTACATCACCGGGACCGCCGACCCGATCACGGTGCGTACCGCATTGGCCGAACGACTGCCGGGCTACATGGTGCCCGCCGCAGTGGTGGCGATGGCGGCGCTGCCGGTGACGGTCAACGGCAAACTCGACGCGCGCGCGCTCCCGGCGCCGGATTATGGCGCCGACCATTACCGCGCCCCGGCCAGCGCAGTCGAGGACATCCTGGCCGGCATCTACGCCCGCGTGCTGGGTGTGGCGCGGGTCGGCGTCGATGACTCGTTCTTCGATCTGGGTGGGGATTCGCTGTCGACGATGCGGCTCATCGCGGCGATCAACAGCGCACTGGATACCGACCTTCCGGTGCGCACGGTGTTCGAGGCGCCCACGGTGGCTCAGCTGGCACCGCGTATCGGCGAGAGCGCGGGGGGGTTGGAGCCGCTGGTGGCCGGGCCGCGGCCCGAGGTGATTCCGCTGTCGTTCGCCCAGAACCGGCTGTGGTTCATCGACCAATTGCAGGGTCCCTCAGCGGTTTACAACATGGCGGTCAGATTGCAGCTGCACGGGCACCTGGACGCCGACGCGCTGGGAGCGGCGCTGGCCGATGTGGTGGGCCGCCACGAAAGCCTGCGGACCCTGTTCGCGGCCGTCGACGGAACACCCCAGCAGGTGGTAATCCCCGTCGATCGGGCCGACATCAGATGGGACTTCGTTGACGCCACCGGATGGTCGGCCAGCCGGCTGGCCGAGGCCGTCGACGCCACGGTTGGCTACAGTTTTGATCTGGCAACCGAAATCCCTTTGCGGGCAATGCTTTTCCGGGTTCTCGACGATGAGCACGTGCTGGTGGCCGTGGTGCACCACATCGCTGCGGACGGCTGGTCGTTGACGCCGTTGGTGGCGGACTTGGGTGTGGCTTATGCCAGCCGGTGTGCGGGGCACGCCCCGGACTGGGCGCCGTTGGCAGTGCAGTATGTCGATTACACGCTGTGGCAGCGCGGCCAGCTGGGTGATCTCGACGACAGGGAAAGCCGTATCGCCGGGCAGCTGGCCTACTGGCAGGATGCGCTGGCCGGATTGCCGGAACGCATGCAGCTGCCCACCGATCGGCCCTACCCGCCGGTCGCCGATCAGCGCGGCGCCAGTGTGACGGTGGACTGGCCGACGGAGTTGCAGCAGCGGGTACGCGCGATGGCCGGTGAGCACAACGCAACGAGTTTCATGGTGATGCAGGCCGCGCTGGCGGTGCTGCTGGGCAGGCTCAGCGCGAGTTCTGATGTGGCGGTTGGGTTCCCGATCGCCGGGCGCCGCGACCCCGCTCTCGACGAGCTCGTCGGGTTTTTCGTCAACACCTTGGTGCTGCGCGTCGATCTGGCCGGTGACCCCACCGTGGCGGAGCTGCTGGCCCAGGTGCGACGGCAAAGTCTGGTCGCCTACGAGCACCAGGACGTGCCTTTCGAGGCGTTGGTCGAGCGGCTCAACCCGACCCGCAGTCTGACCCATCACCCGCTGGTGCAGGTGGCGTTGGCCTGGCAGAACTTCCGCGGGCAAGACAATGACCCGGCAGCAGGGCTAGTCCTGGGTGATCTCGAGGTCACGCCACTGCCCGTAGACACCCACACCGCCCGCATGGACCTGAGCTTCTCGCTTGCGGAACGTTGGACGCAGACCGGTGCGCCGGCCGGGATCGGCGGAGCGGTGGAATTCCGTACTGACGTGTTCGATTCGGTCAGTATCGAAGCGTTGATCGCACGCTTTGAGCGGGTGCTGGCGGCGATGACCGACGACCCGCATCGGCGGCTGTCGTCGATCGATGTGGTGGATGAAACTGAGCACGCCCGCCTTGATGTGCTCAGCAACCGCGCGGTTATGTCCCAGCCGGCGCCTGCCGAGGTGTCGGTTCCGGCGTTGTTCGCCGCCCAGGTGGCGCGCTGCCCGGAGGCGGTAGCGATCAGCTTTGAGGGCCGTTCGCTGACCTATCGCGAGCTGGATGAGGCGGCGAATCGGTTGGCGCACTTACTCTGTGACCGGGGTGTGGCCCGCGGTGAGTGTGTGGCGTTGGTGGTGGAGCGTTCGGCGCAGGCGATTGTGTCGATGTTGGCGGTGCTCAAGACTGGCGCGGCGTATTTGGCGATCGACCCGGCGGTGCCGGCGACGCGCATCGGGTTCATGGTGGCCGATGCGGCGCCGATCGCGGTGCTCACCACTGCTGCTTTGGCGGCGCGGCTTGATGGTCATGACGTCACGGTCATCGACATCAACGACCCCGCGCTGCACAGTTACCCGTGCACGGCTTTGCCGGATCCGGTGCCCGAGGACATCGCGTATCTGATCTATACGTCGGGCACTACGGGTGTGCCCAAGGGTGTGGCGGTGACGCACCGCAATCTGGGCCACCTGGCGCAGTCGGCCCCTGCACAGCTGCCGGCGGCGCCGGTGTGGACCCAGTGCCATTCCTATGCGTTTGACTTCTCGGTGTGGGAAATTTGGGCGGCGCTGCTGGGTGGGGGCCAGCTGGTGGTGGTGCCCGAGTCGGTGGTGGCTTCACCGGATGACTTCCACGACTTGCTGATTGGTGAGCACGTCAATGTGTTGACTCAAACCCCGTCGGCGGTCAACGCGCTGCCCTCCAAGGGGTTGGAGTCGGTGGCGTTGCTGCTCGGTGGGGAGGCGTGCCCGGCGGAGGTGGTGGATCGGTGGGCGCCGGGGCGGGTGGTGATCAACGCCTACGGGCCGACCGAGATCACGGTGTATGCGTCGATGAGCGCGCCACTGGTTGCGGGTTCGGGGGCGGCGCCCATTGGTGCACCGGTGTCGACGGCGGCGCTGTTTGTGCTCGATGAGTGGTTGCGACCGGTACCGGCTGGGGTGGTCGGTGAGTTGTATGTGGCCGGCAGTGGTGTGGCGTGTGGGTATCTGCGGCGGTCGGGGTTGACCGCATCCCGGTTTGTGGCCTGCCCATTCGGTGGGGCAGGGCAGCGGATGTATCGCACCGGGGATTTGGTGTGTTGGCGATCTGATGGGCAGTTGCAGTATTTGGGCCGTGCGGATGACCAGGTCAAAATCCGCGGGTATCGCATCGAGCTCGGTGAGATCCAAAGCGCCCTAGCAAGTTTGGACGAGGTCGAGCAGGCGGTCGTCATCGCCCGCGAAGACCAACCGGGCACCAAACGCCTGGTCGGTTATGTGACCGAGTCGGTGCCTGGAGCGGTCGATCCGGCCGGGTCGCGAAGCGCATTGGCTGACCGGCTTCCCCCGTATATGGTGCCGGCCGCAGTCATCGTGTTGGACGCGTTGCCGTTGACGGTCAACGGCAAACTCGACACCCGAGCCTTGCCTGCGCCGGATTACCAGGACGTCGATCGCTATCGCGCGCCAGCGTCCCTTACCGAGGAGATCCTGGCCGGCATCTACGCCCAGGTCCTCGGACTCGAGCGGGTTGGCGTCGATGACTCATTCTTCGATCTGGGTGGAGATTCGCTGTCGGCGATGCGTCTAGTCGCCGCGATCAACAAGTCCTTGGATGCCGGTCTTCCGGTGCGCACCGTATTCGAGGCGCCTACGGTGGCCCAATTAGCACCGCGTATCGGTGCGGGTGAGGATCGGCTGGAGGCTTTAGTGGCCGGCCCTCGGCCGACGGTGATTCCGTTGTCGTTTGCCCAATCCCGTCTGTGGTTCCTGGACCAATTGCAGGGGCCCTCGCCGGTCTACAACATGCCGACGGCCCTTCGGATCAGCGGGGCACTGGATGTCGACGCGTTGGGTGCGGCGCTGGCCGACGTGGTGGCCCGCCATGAAAGCCTGCGCACGCTGTTCCCAGCGGTCGAAGGGGTGCCGCGGCAGTTAGTCGTTTCTGCAGAGCGGACCGACTTCGGTTGGGACGTGGTCGATGCCACCGGATGGTCGGCAAGCGCCCTTCAGGAGGCCATCGGCGTCTTGGCGCGCTACACCTTCGACCTGGCCGGTGAGATTCCATTGCGGGCAAGGCTTTTCCGCGTCACGCAGGAGGAGCATGTGTTGGCGGCGGTGGTGCACCACATCGCTGCCGACGGCTGGTCGATCACCCCGCTGGTGGCCGATTTGGGGGTGGCCTATGCCAGCCGTTCTGCCGGGCAAGCCCCCACGTGGTCGCCGTTGGCGGTGCAGTACATCGATTACACGTTGTGGCAGCGCGCCCAATTCGGTGACCTCGACGACAGCGGTAGCCGCATCGCCACCCAGTTGGGTTATTGGCAGGATGTTTTGGCCGGGATGCCCGAGCGTTTGGTATTGCCCACCGATCGGCCTTATCCGGCGGTGGCCGATTCGCGTGGGGCCACGATGGCGCTGAACTGGTGCGCCGAGTTGCAGCAGCAGGTGGCCCAGTGTGCCCGTGAACATAACGCGACGAGTTTCATGGTGATGCAGGGCGCGCTGGGCGTACTACTGGGTAGGCTCAGCGCGAGTTCTGATGTGGCGGTGGGGTTCCCGATCGCCGGGCGCCGTGATCCGGCCCTGGATGAGTTGATCGGATTTTTCGTCAACACCTTGGTGCTGCGAATCGATCTGGGTGGCGATCCCACCGTCGCCGAGTTGCTGGCCCAGGTGCGGCAGCGCAGCCTGGCCGCCTACGAGAATCAGGATGTGCCTTTCGAGGTGTTGGTAGAGCGGCTCAACCCCGCCCGAAGCCTGACTCATCATCCGCTGGTGCAGGTGGCGTTGGCATGGCAGAACGTGCCCGGTCACGACAGTGATGGTCCTGAATTGGCGTTAGGTGATCTGACGGTGGCGCAGCTGCCGGCCGACACCCACACCGCCCGAATGGATCTGAGCTTCTCGTTGGCGGAGCGTCGCACCCAGAGCGGTGCGCCGGCGGGCATCGGTGGGACGGTGGAATTCCGCACCGATGTGTTCGACCCGGCCAGCATCCAAGCGCTGATCACCCGCTTTGAGCGGGTGCTGGCGGCGATGACCGCCGACCCGCATCAGCGACTGTCGTCGATCGATGTGCTCGATGACGGTGAGCACGCGCGGTTGGAGGAGCTGGGTAACCGGGCAGCGTTGGCGGTGTCGGCGAGCACACCGGTGTCGGTTCCGGCGTTGTTGGCCGCCCAGGTGGCGCGTGCTCCGGAGGCGGTCGCGGTCAGCTTTGACGGCCGTTCGTTGACGTATCGCGAACTCGACGAGGCCGCCAATCAGTTGGCGCACCTGCTCTCTGACCGGGGCGCGGGCGTGGGGCAGTGTGTGGGGTTGTTGTTGGAGCGCTCGGCGCAAGCGATCGTGTCGATGCTGGCGGTACTCAAGACTGGGGCAGCCTATTTGGCGATCGACCCGGCGCTGCCGGAGGCGCGCATCGCGTTCATGGTGGCTGACGCCGGGCCGGTCGCAGTTATCACCACTGTGGCCCTCGCTTCGCGCCTAGAGGGCTATGACGTCACGGTCGTCGACGTCGATGACCCGAAGATGGACAGTTACCCGTGTACGGGGTTACCCGATCCGGCGCCGCAGGACCTCGCGTACCTGATTTACACCTCGGGGACCACCGGTGTCCCCAAGGGTGTCGCCGTCACCCACCACAATCTGGTCCACTTGGGGCGGTCCACGCCAAAGTGCCTGCCGGCAGAGCAAGTGTGGACGCAGTGCCATTCGTATGCGTTTGACTTTTCGGTGTGGGAGATTTGGGCGGCGCTGCTAGGTGGGGGCCGGTTAGTGATCGTGCCCGAGTCGGTGGTCGGTTCCCCTGATGAGTTCCATGCGCTGCTAGTCAGCCAGCGGGTCAATGTGTTGACCCAGACCCCGTCGGCGGTGAATCTGCTGTCGCCGCTGGGGTTGGAGTCGGTGGCGTTGCTGTTGGGCGGTGAGGCGTGTCCGGCTGAGGTGGTGGATCGCTGGGCGCCCGGGCGGGTGGTGATCAACGCCTACGGCCCGACTGAGATCACGGTGTACGCGTCGATGAGCGCACCGCTGGTGGCGGGGTCGGGGGCAGCACCGATTGGGGCGCCGGTGTCGACGGCGGCGGTGTGTGTGCTCGATGAGTGGCTGCGCCCGGTGCCGGCCGGGGTGATCGGTGAGTTGTATGTGGCCGGCAGTGGTGTGGCGTGTGGGTATCTGCGGCGGTCGGGGTTGACGGCATCCCGGTTCGTGGCCTGCCCGTTCGGCGGGGCCGAGGGGGCCGGACAGCGGATGTATCGCACCGGGGATTTGGTGAGTTGGCGCGCTGACGGGCAGCTGCAGTATTTGGGCCGCGCGGATGATCAGGTCAAGATCCGCGGGTATCGCATCGAGCTTGGTGAGATCCAGACCGCCCTCGCGGGTTTGGGCGGTGTCGAGCAGGCGGTAGTGATCGCGCGTGAGGACCAACCGGGCATCAAACGCCTGGTGGGCTATGTCACCGGAACAACCGATCCCGCCGATCTGCGCACCGCACTCGCCGAGCGACTGCCGGCCTACATGGTGCCTACCGCAGTGGTGGCGCTCGACACGTTGCCGTTGACGATCAACGGCAAACTCGACACCCGCGCGCTGCCGGCACCCGACTACCAGGACATCGAGCGTTACCGCGCCCCGGGCGATGCGATCGAGGAGATCCTGGCTGGCATCTATGCCCAGGTGTTGGGGTTGGAGCGGGTTGGGGTTGATGACTCGTTCTTCGATTTGGGTGGGGACAGCATTTTGTCGATGCAGGTGGTGGCGCGGGCCCGGGCCTCCGGTGTGGTGTGTCGACCGCGCGACATCTTCGTCGAACAGAGCGTGGCCCGGCTGGCACAGGTGGTGACGGTCACCGGCGGAGATAGCGGCCCGGTCGATGAGGGTGTTGGCCCGGTGGCGAGCACGCCGATCATCGCGTGGCTGCATGACGTGGAAACCGCTGGCGGGCAGGTGGACCAGTTCAACCAGACGGTGGTGGTCCAAGCCCCGGCCGGAGTCAGCGAGGCCGACGTAGAAGTAGTGTTGCAGGCCCTGCTGGATCGCCACGCCATGCTGCGCTGCCGCGTCACCGTCGACGATGCCGAAGGGTGGTCGCTGCAGGTACCCGAGGCCGGATCGGTGCGACCGCACGTGCACGTGGTGGACGTGGTGTCTGATCAGGCGCTGGTGGCGGCCCGCTCGGCGTTAAATCCGGCGGCCGGGGTGATGGTCAGCGCGCTGTGGGCGACCTCGACAAGTCAGCTGGCCCTGATCATTCACCACCTGGCCGTGGATGCGGTGTCGTGGCGGATTTTGTTGGAAGACCTGAACATCGCCTGGGCCCAACACCACCACGGACAACCCGTGTCCTTGCCGGTGACCGGAACATCGTTTGCCCGGTGGGCGGCCCTGCTGGCCGACCACGCGCATGCGGCCACGGTGGCCGATCAGGCCGACGGTTGGCGAGAAGTATTAGCGGTCCCGCCCGTGCTGCCGGTGGTGCAACCCGAGTTGGACACCTACGCCAATGCTGGACACCTGACGGCATCACTGGATATCGAGACCACCCAGATGCTGCTCGGTGAAGTCCCAGCAGCGTTCCACGCCGGGATACAAGACATCCTGCTGATCGCCTACGCACTAGCGTTGACCCAATTGCTGAACAACACCGACACACCTGTGGCAATCGACGTCGAAGGCCACGGCCGCCACGACGAACTCGCCCCCGATCTCGATCTGTCGCGCACCGTGGGCTGGTTCACGAGCAAGTACCCGGTGGCATTGAACGTCGCCGGACCGCGCTGGTCTCAGGTAGTGGCCGGCGAGGCGAAGCTGGGCCCGGTGATCAAGAGCGCCAAGGAGCAACTCCGCGGCCAACCTGACGGACTGACGTACGGGCTGCTGCGCTACCTCAACTCCGACATCAGCCTCACCGGCGCCGACCCCGCCGTCGGGTTCAACTACCTCGGCAGGCTGGGTGCCGCCGCGGCCGTCGAAGCGGAGGTCGCCGCCCAACTGTGGCAGGTCAGCCACGATGGGGCGTCGTTCAGCGCCGCCGCGGCGGCACTACCTATGCCACTGGCGCACACGGTGGAACTCAACGCCAGTACCGTCGACACCGACGCCGGACCCCAGTTGTATGCCAGCTGGACCTGGGCTCCGTCGGCGCTCGACGACAATCAGATCAGCCGACTCAGCCAGCTGTGGTTCGACGCTCTGACCGGTATCTGCGAGCACGTACGCCAGGGTGGCGGCGGCCTGACCCCGTCCGATATCACCCCTGCCCGGCTGACCCAACAACAGATCGACGAGCTGAGCCGGCAACACCGGATCGCGGACATCTTGCCGCTGACTCCGCTGCAGCAGGGGTTGCTATTCCACGCCAACGCCACCAGCGGCAGCGACCAAGACGACCTCTACGCCATGCAGCTCGACGTCACCATTACCGGCCCTCTAGAAGCCCACCGGCTTCGCAGGGCGGTGCAAACGGTGGCCAACCGCCACCCCAACTTGGCTGCCCGGTTCAACCAGCAATTCGACGAACCGGTGCAGATCATCTGCGCCGAACCCAACGTTCCGTGGCAATACCTCGACATTGCCGCCGACAACGCCGACATCGACGAGCAGATTCAGCGGTTGTGCGCCGCCGAACGCGGCGCGGTCTGCGACTTGGTCCTTCAGTCGGCCTTCCGCGCGGCGCTAATCCATACCGGCGATGGTGAGCACCACTTCGTCCTGACCTACCACCACATCGTGCTCGACGGCTGGTCGCTGCCGATCCTGCTCCAGGAGATCTTCGCGAGCTACTACGAGCATCGGCTGCCCGCTGCCGGGTCCTACCGACGGTTCGTCACCTGGCTGGCGGATCGAGATGTCGATGCCGCCCACGCCGCCTGGCGGGAAGTCCTGGCCGGATTCGACACTCCGACTCTGGTGGCGCCGAGCGGCCGATCAGGACCGGGACGGCGAGCCACCGAAACCTTCCGGCTGCCCGCCGAGACCACCGGCGCTGTCAACGAGCTGGCCCGCAGCTGCCACACGACCGCCAATACCGTGCTGCAAGCCGCCTGGGCACAAGTGCTGATGTGGCTGACCGGCCAACACGACGTCGTATTCGGTGTTGCCGTCTCGGGGCGGTCGGTCGAGGTGACTGGCTCGGAATCGATGGTTGGTTTGCTGATCAACACCGTGCCCGTTCGGGCCACCATCACCCCGGACACCACCATCGCCGACCTGCTCGACGGCCTGCAACGCCGGCATACCGACACGCTGGATCACCAGCATTTGGCGCTCAACGAGATTCACCGTGCCACCGGCCACGAGCAACTCTTCGACACGCTTTTCGTGTACCAGAACTTTCCGGTGGAAACCGCCGCTAACCTCACCACAAACGGGCTGGCGATAACCGAGTTCAACGGCCGCGAATACAACCACTACCCGCTGACCCTGCAGGCTATGCCCGGCACCGAACTGGTGGTCCGCGTCGAATTCGACACCGACGTGTTCGACGCCAAACGGGTCCGAAAAGTCATCGACCGCTTCCAACGGGTGCTGGTGGCCATGACCGACGATTCGGTGCAGCAATCATGAGCCCCGACACCACCCGCCGACTGTTATCGCTGGATCTGCTCGATGACGATGAGCACACCGAGTTGCATGAGTGGGGTAACCGCGCGGCGTTGACCCGGCTCGCACCGATGCCGGTGTCGATTCCGGCGTTGTTCGCCGAGCGCGTGACCCGCCACCCGCAGGCGGTAGCGCTGACCTCTGCGGGGCGCTCGTGGTCCTACCTCGAGTTGGACGAGGCCGCGAATCGGTTGGCGCACTTGCTGGTTGCGCACGGTATCGGTCCGGGTCAACGGGTGGCGTTGCTGTTTTCCCGCTCGGCTGAGGCGGTCGTGGCGATCATGGCGGTGCTCAAGACGGGGGCGGCCTATGTGCCGATCGATCCGGCGGTGCCCGATGCGCGGCTGGAATTCGTGCTCACCGATGCGGCGCCGATTGCCGCGGTCACCACGTCGGATCTGACCGGCCGGTTGGGCGGGCACGAGTTGTTGGTCGTCGATGTTGATGACCCCGCAGTCGTTGGGCAGCCGGGCACCGCACTACCGGCACCGAGCCCGGACAACATCGCGTATCTGATCTACACCTCAGGCACAACCGGGGTCCCCAAAGGCGTTGCGATCCCGCACCACAACGTGACGGAGTTGCTCCGCGCGCTCGACGCCGACCTGTCACTGTCGACGCGCCAGGCGTGGACGCAGTGCCATTCGCTGGCGTTCGACTTCTCGGTGTGGGAGATCTTCGGCGCGCTCTTACACGGCGGCCGGCTTGTGGTGGTGCCCGATTCGGTGGTCCGCTCACCCGAAGAGTTCCATGCGTTGCTGATCGCCGAGCGCATCAGCATCTTGAGTCAGACCCCCTCGGCGTTTTATGTGCTGCAATCCCTTGATGCGCAGCAGCCGGAGCTGGGCGCTCAGCTCGAGCTCGAGGCGGTGATATTCGGCGGGGAAGCGCTGGAACCACAGCGTCTTCGGTCGTGGTTGGACGACCACCCGGGGTCACCGCGGTTGATCAACATGTACGGCATCACGGAGACGACCGTGCACGCCTCATTCCGCGAGATCGTCGAAGCCGACGCCGGCAAGACTGTCAGCCCGATCGGGGTGCCGTTGGCGCATCTGGCCTTTTTTGTGCTCGACGGTTGGCTGCGCCCGGTGTCGTCGGATGTGGTGGGCGAGTTGTATGTGGCCGGTGCAGGACTGGGTTACGGCTATGTGGGCCGGGCCGGGTTGACCTCGTCGCGGTTCGTCGCCTGCCCGTTCGCAGAGCCGGGGGACCCTGGGATACGGATGTACCGCACAGGGGATTTGGTGTGTTGGGATGCCGACGGGCAGCTGCGGTATATGGGCCGCGCCGATGAGCAGGTCAAGATCCGCGGATATCGCATCGAGCTCGGCGAAATCCAGGCGGTGCTAGCAGGACTCGACGGCGTCGAGCAGGCGGTGGTGATCGCGCGCGAGGATCATCCCGGCGACAAGCGCCTGGTGGGCTATGTGACCGGAGCCGTCGACCCGGCCGGATTACGCGCTGAGCTGGCCGAGCGGCTGCCGAGCTACATGGTGCCGACTGCGGTGGTGGGCTTAGATGTACTGCCGTTGACGGTTAACGGCAAACTTGATACTCGCGCCCTGCCGGCCCCGGAGTACCTCGATGTCGATCATTACCGCGCCCCGGCGACCCCCACCGAGGAAATCCTGGCTGGCATCTACGCCCGTGTGCTGGGCGTGGAGCGCGTCGGCGCCGATGACTCGTTCTTCGACCGGGGTGGGGATTCGCTCTCGGCGATGCGTCTGGTTGCCGCAATCAACTCCGGCCTGGACGCCAGGCTGACGGTGCGCACCGTGTTCGAGGCACCCACGGTGTCCCAGCTGGCACCCCGTCTTGGTGAGGATGAGGGCGGACGCTTGGAGCCGTTGGTGGTTGGCTTGCGGCCTGCGGTGATTCCACTGTCGTTTGCGCAATCCCGGCTGTGGTTTATCGACCAGTTGCAGGGCCCCTCCCCGGTTTACAACCTGGCGGTGGGGTTGCGACTGGGCGGGGGAGTTGACGTTGATGCCTTAGGCGCGGCGCTTGGCGATGTGATGGGTCGACATGAAAGCTTGCGCACCCTGTTCGCCGCCCCCGACGGCATCCCGCATCAAGTGGTGATGCCCCCCGAACAAGCTGAATTCGGTTGGGACGTCGTTGATGCCACCGGATGGCCGACAAGTCGGCTGCATCAGGCCATCGAAGCCGCGGCGCGCTACACGTTCGACCTGTCCAGCCAAATCCCCTTGCATGCAAAGCTTTTCCGCGTCGCCGAGGACGATCACGTGCTGGTGGTCGTGGTACACCATATTGCCGCCGACGGCTGGTCGATCAGTCCCATGGTGGCCGATCTGGCAGTGGCCTACGCCGGCCGGTGTGCAGGGCAAGCCCCGCAGTGGACGGAACTGCCGGTGCAATACGCCGATTACACGCTGTGGCAGCGTGCGCAGCTCGGCGATCTCGACGACAGCGACAGTCGTATCGCCACGCAACTGAGATTTTGGGAAGATGCGCTGGCCGACATGCCCGAGCGGTTGGCGCTGCCTATCGACCGGCCTTATCCGCTGGTGGCCGATCACCGTGGCGCCAAGGCGGCCGTGGACTGGCCCGCCCAGGTGCAACAGCAGGTTAACCGGATGGCCGGTGCGCACAACGCGACCGGCTTCATGGTGATGCAGGCCGCCCTGGCGGTGCTGCTCTCGAAACTCAGTGCGAGTTCGGATGTGGCCGTGGGCTTTCCGATCGCCGGGCGCCGTGATACGGCCCTCGATCAGCTGGTCGGGTTTTTTGTCAACACACTTGTGTTGCGAATCGATGTCGCCGGAGATCCGACCGTTGCCGAAGTGCTTGCCCAGGTCCGAGCCCGCAGCCTGGCGGCCTACGAGCACCAAGACGTGCCGTTCGAACTGCTCGTCGAGCGGCTCAATCCCGCCCGGTCTTTGACTCACCATCCGCTAGTGCAGGTGATGTTGGCCTGGCAGAACGTTCCCGGACAAACCAGCGATCCGGGCGCCGAGCTGGCGTTGGGCGATTTGGAGGTCACCCAGCTCCCGCTGGACACCCACACCGCTCGCATGGATCTGTCGTTTTCGTTTGCCGAACGCTGGACCGAAGCTGGTGAGCCCGATGGGATTTCCGGGACGGTGGAGTTCCGCACTGATGTGTTCGACCATGCCAGCATCGAGACGCTGATTCAGCGATTCGAGTGTGTGTTGATGAGCATGGCTGCCGATCCGGGTCAGCGCCTCTCGTCGATCGATGTGGTCGATGACAGTGAGCACGCTCGGTTAGCGGAGTGGGGTAACCGCGCGATACTGACCCAGCCGGAGATGGCGTCAGCGTCGATTCCTGAGTTGTTTGCCGCCCAGGTCGTCCGCGCCCCGGAGGCAGTTGCGCTGACCATCGACGGCTGTGCGATGACCTATCGGCAGCTTGAAGAGGCCGCGAACCGGTTGGCGCACTTGCTTGCTCGGCAGGATGTGGGTCCGGGGCAGTGTGTGGCACTGCTGCTGTCTCGGTCGGCTGAGGCGATCGTGGCTATCTTGGCGGTGCTCAAGACTGGGGCGGCGTATCTTCCGATCGACCCGCTGTCGCCGAAAGCTCGACTCGAGTTCATGGTTGCGGATGCCGCGCCGATCGTCGCGATCACTACCGCCGATTTGGCCGGCCGGCTGACAGACTGCGATCTGCTGATCATCGATGTCGACGACCCCCGCATTGAGACGCAACTCAGCACAGCGTTGCCGGTACCGGTAGCAGAGGAGATCGCTTACCTCATCTACACGTCGGGTACGACCGGTACCCCGAAGGGCGTTGCCGTCACGCACCGCAACGTGACCCAGCTGCTAGACGCGGCGGCCACTTGCATGGAGCTGGCTGATCAGGTGTGGACGCAGTGGCATTCGTTGGCGTTTGACGTCTCGGTGTGGGAGATGTGGGGCGCGTTACTCGGGGGTGGGCGGCTGGTGGTCGTACCCGAAGCGGTGGCACGTTCCCCGGAAGACTTCCACGCCTTGCTGGTGACCGAACAGGTCGATGTGTTAAGCCAGACCCCGTCGGCGTTTTATGCGCTGCAATCCGCCGACGCACTCTCACCGGAGCTGGGACAACAACTTTCGCTTCGAGCGGTGGTGTTCGCAGGGGAAGGGCTAGATACGCGGCGTCTCGGAACCTGGGTGAATCACCACCCGCGCTCACCGCGCTTGATCAACATGTATGGCACCACCGAGACGACGGTGCATGCCTCCTTCCGGGAAATCGTCGCCGGCGATGTCGACAGCAGTGCCAGCCCGATCGGGGTGCCATTGCGGCACCTAGGCTTTTTTGTGCTGGATGGGTCGTTGCATCCGGTGCCGGTTGGGGTGGTCGGAGAGTTGTATGTGGCCGGCGGGGGGCTGGCCTATGGGTATGTGCGTCGATCGGCGTTGACGTCGTCGCGGTTTGTGGCGTGTCCGTTCGGTGGCCAGGAGGCCACCGGACGACGGATGTATCGCACCGGTGATTTGGTGTGTTGGGGTGCTGATGGGCAGCTCCGGTATTTGGGGCGCGCCGATGCGCAGGTCAAGATCCGTGGGTACCGCATCGAGCTCGGTGAGGTGCGCGCGGCGTTGGCCGGGCTGGACGGGGTAGAGCAGGCGGTGGTGATCGCCCGCGAGGACCGCCCCGGCGACAAGCGCCTGGTGGGTTACGTGACCGGCACCGTCGACGTGGCCGGGTCGCGGGCGGTGCTGGCTGAGCGGCTGCCGGCCTACATGGTGCCGGCCGCGGTGGTGGCGATCGAGGCGCTGCCGTTGACGGTCAACGGCAAACTCGACACTCGCGCCCTACCGGCACCGGAGTACCAAGACATCGACCATTACCGCGCCCCGGGCAGCGAGATCGAGGAGACACTGGCCGCCATCTACGCCCAAGTCCTCGGGCTGGAGCGGGTCGGCGTTGATGATTCTTTCTTCGACCTGGGTGGGGACAGCATTTCGGCCATCCAGGTGGTGACGTGGGCGCGTGCGGCGGGCCTGGTGTGTCGCCCCCGCGACATTTTTGTCGAGCAGACCGTGGCCCGGCTGGCCCGAGTGGCGATGGTGACCGGCGGTGCGGATGGTCCGATTGATGAGGGTCTCGGGCCGGTAGTGGCCACCCCGATCATGCGCTGGCTGCAAGGCGTGGACGGCCCAGTCGACGAGTTCAACCAGACGGTGTTGCTGCAGGCACCGGTTGGAGTTACCGAGGCCGACGTGCTGGTCGTGCTTCAAGCGTTGCTGGATCGACATGGCATGTTGCGGTTGCGTGTGGAGGATGACGGCGCCGGCGGGTGGTCGTTGACGGTGCCCGAGCCGGGCTCGGTAGGTGCGCGTGGATGCCTGCAGACCGTGGAGGTGTTGTCCGGCGAGGCGCTGGTGGCGGCGCGGTCGCGGTTGAACCCGGCCGGCGGAATGATGCTCAGTGCGCTGTGGGGTTCTTCCACCGGCCAGTTGGCGCTGATCGTTCACCATCTGGCCGTCGACGGGGTGTCGTGGCGGATTGCGTTGGAAGACCTCAACATCGCCTGGGCGCAGCATCGTGGCGGGCATCAGGTGGTGTTGCCCGCCGGCGGGACGTCGTTTGCCCGATGGGCAGACCTACTGGCCAAGCATGCCCGCGATCCAGAAGTGGTTGACCACGCCGAGGTGTGGCGGCAGGTCGCGGCGACTCCGTCCACGCTGCCGGCGGTGCAATCCGAGCTGGATACGTTTGCCACCGCCGGGCACTTGTCGGAATTGCTGGACGCCGAGACCACCCGCATGTTGCTTGCTGAGGTACCCGCGGCGTTTCGTGCCGGGATGCACGACATCCTCTTGATCGCGTTCGCCTTGGCGTGGACGCAATACTTGGGCACCGGAGCCGCACCGATCGCCATTGACGTCGAGGGCCACGGGCGCGTCGAAGATCTGGGTGGAGCTGCCGATGTGGACCTCTCGCGCACGATGGGGTGGTTCACCACCAAATATCCGGTGTCGGTGAACGTCGGCGAACTGCGCTGGACGCAGGTGGTGGCCGGGGAGGCGGCACTGGGTGCGGTGATCAAGCAGGCCAAGGAGCAGCTTCGTGCGCTGCCCGACGGCCTGACCTATGGTCTGCTGCGCTACCTGAACCCTGAGGTGGACCTCCGCGCGTCCGACCCGCAGATCGGGTTCAACTATTTCGGACGTCTGGGTGCCCCAGCCGCTTACGCGTACGGCGATGTGTGGCGGTTCAGCGAAGAGGGCTTGTCGCTGACGGGTGCGGCCGCTGCGTTGCCTATGCCACTGGCGCACACCGTGGAGCTCAACGCCGTCACGATCGACACGGATACCGGCCCGCACTTGCACGCCACGTGGACGTGGGCGCCCTCGGCGCTGGATCGCACCGCGGTAACCCGGGTCAGCCGGTTGTGGTTTGACGCCCTGGCCGGCATCTGCGCGCATGTCCGGCGCGGCGGAGGCGGGTTGACTCCCTCAGATATCGCGCCGGCCCGGCTGAGCCAGCACCAGCTCGACGATTTGTGCCGCCATCACCGCATCGCTGACGTGTTGCCGCTGACCCCGTTGCAGCAGGGACTGCTCTACCACGCCAGCGTTGCCCAAGGCTCCGGCGACGATGCCTACGCGGTGCAGCTGGACATCGCACTGAGCGGCCCGCTGGACCAGCACCGGCTGCGCGACGCCGTACAGGCCGCGGTTATCCGGCATCCCCATCTGGCGGCCCGATTCTGCCCACAGTTCGACCAACCGGTGCAGATCATTCCCGCTGATCCGGTGGCACCCTGGCAGTACGTCGAAGTGGACGACGGCAATCTCGACGAGCAGATCGAGCGGATCTGCGCCGCCGAACGAGCCGCAGTCTGCGACCTGGTCGACCAGCCGGCCTTCCGGGTGGCGTTGATCCGCACCGGCCGAGACCGGCACCGGTTTGTGCTCACCAATCACCACATCGTGCTCGACGGCTGGTCGATGCCGATCCTGATGCACGAAATCTTCGCCAGTTACCACCAGCAGCGGCTGCCCGCGGCCTCGCGGTATCGCAGCTTCATGAACTGGCTCGCCGAACGGGATCGCACCGCCGCCCACGCGGCATGGCGCCACGTATTTGCCGACTTTGACACTCCCATCCTGGTCGGTCCACGGCAGAAGCTGACGGGTCTGCGGCGGCGAAGCGTTGAGTCGTTCAGGTTGTCTGCGAAGATCACCCAAGCCCTTAGCAAGCTGGCCCGCTCGCGCCACACCACAGTCAACATCGTGCTGCAGGGCGCCTGGGCGCTGCTGTTGTCCTCGCTGACCGGCAAGCATGACGTGGCGTTCGGCACCGTCGTCTCGGGACGGCCACCAGAGGTGGTCGGCGCGGAATCCATGGTGGGTCTCTTGATCAACACGGTTCCGGTGCGGGCGCAATTTGCGCCGGCGACCACCACCACAGATCTGCTCGACCAGCTGCAAAACGCCCACAACGAGACGCTCGATCACCAGCACGTGGCGCTGAGCGACATTCACCGCATCACCGGGCAAGAACGCCTGTTTGACACCGTGTTCGTGTACGAGAACTATCCGACCGACACCGGTGCAACGCCGGGCTTCGACGGGCTGTCCATCACCGGCTTCACCAGCCGCGACTACTACCACTACCCGCTGACGGTCCAGGCCGGTCCGGGCACGGAACTGAGCCTTCGCGTCCAATTCGACACCGACGTTTTCGATTTGGCCAACGTCGAAGCGCTGGTCGAGCGGTTCGAGCAGGTGTTGGTGGCCATGACTGCGCATCCGACGCGGCCGTTGGCGTCGTTGGATCTGCTGGAGGACCGAGCGGCGTGGTCGACCCCGTCAGCTCGCACGGTAGTGTCGGCATCACAACCGCAGGACACCAACGGTGAGTATCACGCCCCGGCGACGCTGGTCGAGCAAATTGTGGCCGGGATCTATGCCCAGGTGCTGGAAGTAGACCGGGTCGGAGTCAACGAGTCATTTTTCGATCTGGGTGGGGACTCGATCGCCGCGATGCGGGCGATCGCAGCGATCAACGCCGCGCTCGATACCCGCCTTGCGGTGCCCGCCCTATTCGAGGCGCCGTCCGTCCGAAGCCTCAGCCAGCAGTTGGGCAGAGACGTCGACTCGGTGAAAGAAGGTTCCGGCGCGCGCCCGTCCGGCGATGCGTAGGGCCGTCTTGCCACATGCGTTCGGCAGCCCGATGTCGTTGGCCTGCAATACGTTCGGCGATGCCTACCACATCAGTGGTACCAGTCGGTATCGCGCCTTCTGCGTGTATTCGAGGTATCCGTCCAACTCTTCTCGGAGCAGCTTTTCTTCATCGCGGATGCGCAAGATCAGCACGATCACGCCGGGCACCACGAACACCAGCCCCCAGTAGGAGCCGAGCGCAAGAGGGAAGCCGACCATCGCGATCACGTTGCCGGTGTACATGGGGTGACGCACCAGCCCGTACACCCCGGTCGAAATGAGCCGCTGGCCTTCCTCCACCCGGACGGTTGAGGCCGCGTAGCTGTTCTGGATGACCACCCATACCGTCAGTCCCAATCCAACCGACACCAGCACGTCACCCACCAAGCACAGCGCCGTCGGTACCGACGACCAGCCAGAGCGGTAGTCAAGCGGGCTCACCACGACCATTGCGGCCAGCGACAAGTACCAGCCGGCGATAACGATCTTCTGCGCGGTTCGGCTCTCAGCCGTTGGCCCCGCGCGCCTGCGCCGCTGGTGCGCATCGGGATTCGTCTGCAGCAAGTAAACGCTGGGCACCCACGTCCATAGGACAAACAACGCCAGGAAAACCCATGCTTGCCAGTAGTTGAACGTGCCGGCTGCCGAAAACAGCACTAAGCCGAACACCACAAGTTCAACAAGCCCGAATAGCAGCACTTTAGCAACGTTTTTCACGCATCCGCCTTAACGTCCGACCGGTACCGCATGCTAACAGCGCGCATCGTGGGGCTGGAAGTCGCTACGGCCATAGTTGGCCCCGATCCCAACGTTCTCCGTTGCGTTGGTAGCACAGTCGCTGGTGGCGCCTGTCTGGTGCTCCTTCCCAGAACTCGACGTAGTGAGGTTGCACGGCGTATGAAATCCATTCGTCCGGAACGAGTTCGGGGTTGTCGCCGAGCTTGCGATGGGCCTTGTCGATCTCTGCCTCTAGCTCTGCGCGATCCGTCAGTGGTTGGCTTTGCCTGAGTGTCAATGCCATCGCGCGTGACCCGAACGGACGGGCTAGGAAGTCTTGTGCGCTCGCCTCGGCTCCATCATTGACGACGATGCCGCCTATCCGTACTTGTCGAACCAGAGCCGGCCAGTAAAAAGTCAACGCCGCAAAAGCATTGGCCGACAGGTCGCGACCTTTTTGGCTTACCGAGCTGACAGCGAAATGCCACCCTTGCGCGTCGACGGATTTGAGGATCAGTACCCGGGCCCGCGGTAATCCTTGTGCGTCGACGGTTGACAGCGTCATCGCGTGGGGTTCGGGCACGGCGGCATCGACGGCGTGCCGCAACCACGTGGTGAACAACGAGACCGGTTCTGCGGGAACATCGTCAGTGTTAAATCCGGGGCCGTTGCCAGTGAGGACAGGCAGGCTTCGAAGGTATCTGCGGCCACCGTCGTCCTCAGACCACTGGTTCGTTGTGGGCACGGCTTGACTCCTCCGATGTGAGGAGCACCCAGGCGGTCGATGCGTCCGAATTTCGGCTTCCCGGTGGTATGCCACCTGCGCCAGTCGCCAACCCTGCAAACCCTACTCGGTTGCCCTCAGGGCGAACACAATCTGCACCCTTCTCATCGTCGTCGGCGTGGGCTAGTGTTTACACAAGTCGAAGTTGTAAAAACCGCTGTCCTCCAGTCAGCGCGGACAGCAGAGCTCTAGAGGAGTCGGTGCCGATGAGCATTGCCGAACGATCTACGACGACGACATGGGAAGGCCCGCTGGCACGCGGCGGCGGTGTCCTTTTTGAGGGGAGCAGCGGGGCGCTCGACGGCTTGGCGGTGAGCTGGGCGGCACGTACCGAGCAACCGGGCGGCAAGACCAGCCCCGAAGAGCTGGCTGCCGCCGCGCATTCGTCGTGCTTCGCGATGGCGTTGGCGCTGAAGTTGGGCGAAAACAAGACTCCGCCAGAGCGACTCAACGTCGAGTCCACCGTGACGCTCGACGAAGTGGACGGGCTCCCGACAATCACCACCTCCCGGCTCAAGGTGCGCGGCCGGGTGCCCGGCCTGGATGCCGGTGCCTTCGCGACCATCGTCGACGAGGCCGCTGCGCTGTGCCCGGTGTCGCGGTTGTTTGCCGGCGCCGAGATCAGCGTCGACGCCGAACTCGAGTAGGCACAGTGCCCAACCTGGCAGCAGCGCTGGAACGCGAACACCACGAAATCGACTCCGGCATCGCTACTTTCGTCGACAAGCTCGATGGCGGTGGCGGGCAACCCGAACTGCTGCTTGCAGCGCTGGAAGCCCTGCGACGACACATTTATCTCGAAGAGGTGTTCCTGTTCCCGCCGCTTCGCGAAGGCGGGATGGTGATGCCGATCTTCGTGATGCTGCGCGAACATGGCGAGCTGTGGCGCACCATGGACGCGCTGAGCGATCTGCTGACAACCGGAACCGACAGCGAGGGGCTGGCGGCATCGTGCCGCACGTTGCTGAGCCAACTCGAGCAGCACAATTCCAAGGAAGAACCGGTCATCTACCCGCACGCCGACACCGACCTGCCCGCCCACACCGCCGCGGAGCTAGCCCGCTTTATCGAAAGCGGTAGCACGCCAGCCGGCTGGGTATGCCAAACCGCTGCCTGATTGACACGGGGACTCCCGCTGTTGATTGTTAGCGATGTGGAGGAGCAGCGCCAATGACCGAACCCCGCCTGCCGCTCTTACCTGTCGCCGAGGCCAAGGCCGCCGCCGACGAAGCCGGTGTACCCGATTACATGGCCGAGCTCAACATCTTTCAGATGCTGCTGAACCATCCCAGCCTGGCCCGCGCGCTCAATGATCTGCTGGCCACCATGCTCTGGCATGGTGTGCTGGACTCGCGGCTGCGCGAATTGGCGATCATGCGCATCGGCTGGCTCACCGCCTCCGAGTACGAGTGGACCCAACATTGGCGGGTGGCGCAAGGCCTCGGCATTTCAGCCGATGATCTGCTGGGCGTACGTGATTGGCAGTCCCACAACGGATTCGGCTCCGCCGAGCGCGCGGTGCTGGCGGCCACCGACGACGTCGTCCGCGACGGCGCGGTGAGTGCCGACAGTTGGGCGGCGTGCGAACGCGAATTCGCCGATCGCACAGAGCTCATCGAGTTGGTCACCGCAATCGGCGCGTGGCGGATGATCGCGTCGATCCTGCACAGCCTGCGCGTCCCGCTGGAGGACGGCGTTTCCGGTTGGCCACCCGACGGGCAGGCGCCTGCGACGTAGCGGAGTAGATTGACACGTCAATCAATAACTCATAGCGTCGTCGTCGTGCGAACCAGAGCCGCCGAGATGCTCGGCGTCGAGTTTCCGATCTGCGCATTCAGCCATTGCCGCGATGTGGTGGCCGCGGTGACCAACGCCGGCGGCTTCGGCGTTCTCGGCGCCGTCGCACACAGCCCGCAGCGGCTGGATAGCGAACTGAGCTGGATAGAACAGCAAACCGGTGGCAAGCCGTACGGCGTCGACCTGCTGCTGCCGCCCAAGTACGTCGGCGCCGAATCCGGCGGCATCGACGCGGGGCAGGTGCGAGAGCTGCTGCCCGAAGAGCACCGCGCGTTTCTCGACGACCTGCTGGGCCGCTACGACATCTCGACGGCCAGCGACCAGTCGAAGCCGCGGCCCACCGCCGGGCTGAATGTGTCGCCGAAGGGCTATCAGCCGCTGCTCGATGTGGCCTTCGACCACGACATCCGCCTGATCGCCAGCGCGCTGGGCCCACCCCCCGCGGATTTGGTCACCCGCGCCCACGACAACGACGTGCTGGTAGCCGCGCTGGCAGGTACGACGCAGCATGCGCTGCGGCACGCGGCCGCCGGGGTGGACCTGGTTGTCGCCCAGGGCACCGAGGCCGGCGGCCACACCGGCGAAGTGGCGACGATGGTGCTGGTCCCCGAAATCGTCGACGCCGTTGCGCCGCTGCCCGTTCTGGCCGCCGGCGGGATTGCCCGCGGCCGCCAGGTCGCCGCGGCGCTGGCCCTGGGCGCCGAGGGGGTGTGGTGCGGATCGGTGTGGCTGACCACCGAGGAAGCCGAGACGCCGCCGGTGGTCAAGGACAAATTCCTGGCCGCGTCGTCGTCGGACACGGTGCGCTCACGTTCGTTGACCGGCAAACCCGCGCGCATGCTGCGCACCGCGTGGACCGACGAGTGGGAACGGCCCGAGAGCCCGTCCCCGCTCGGCATGCCGCTGCAAAGCGCGCTGGTCGCCGACCCGCAGGTGCGCATCAACCAGGCCGCCGGCCACGCCGGCGCCAAAGCCCGCGAGCTGGCGACCTACTTCGTCGGCCAGGTGGTCGGGTCGCTTGACAAGGTGCAGCCGGCGCGGTCGGTGGTGCTCGAGATGGTGTCGGAGTTCATCGACGCCGTCGGGCACCTCGACGAGCTGGTCGATCGGTGAGTCCAGCCGGCACCCGAACCCGCCGTCGCCGCGCGGTCAGCGACGAGGACAAGTCGGCCCGACGTGACCAGATTCTGGTTGCGGCCAAGAAAGTCTTCGCCCGCAAGGGTTTTCACGCCACCACGATCGCCGACATCGCCAAAGAAGCGGGGCTGGCCTACGGGTCGGTCTACTGGTACTTCGACTCCAAAGATGAGTTGTTCAATGCCTTGATGGCTGTCGAAGAGCAAACGCTGCGGGCTCACGTCTCGGCGGCCGTCGGCCCGTCACCCGGCGGCGAGGCGCGATTCCGCACGGCGGTGCGGGCGACGTTGGAGTTCTTCGAAGCCGACAAGGCCGCGGTCAAACTCTTGTTTCGCGACGCCTATGCGTTGGGGGACCGGTTCGAGAAGCACCTCGGCGGCATCTACGAGCGGTTCATCGACGACATTCAAACTTTCATCGTCGTGGGTCAGCAGCGCGGCGAGGTGGTGGCCGCACCGCCCCGGATGGTGGCCTACACGTTGGCGGCGCTGATCGGCCAACTGGCCCACCGGCGGCTGTCCACCGATGACGGCGTCACCGCTGCCGACGTCTCCGATTTCGCGGTGTCGCTGGTGCTTGACGGGCTGCGGCCGCGACATGCCCGGACTGGTCCGTAGTCAACGGCATAACCGCAGTTCACGGCATTCAGCAGTGGTTCAGCACATTCACAGGTGTGTTTGAATTGACCCGATCGGCGTCTTCATGCATCATCGGTTGGGTAAGCACCTCGTTAGGCGAGGCGTCTACATGGATACAGGCCACTGACCCCGAACGTCGAGAGACGCCCAGGGTCAGGACAGCTCCTCCCGGCTTAAGGGTTGAGCCCAAGTGGCTTCCGGTTTCCGGATACGCCGTGTAGTGCCGAAGCTCTGACGAGTGGGGTGCGGTTTCCCGATAGTGATCGGGTTCTGTATTCCTGCTTGCGCGCGAAACGTGCGGATAGCCGCACACCATACGGCCGCGAGGAGGTGAGGGACGCATGAGTTCCAGTGATAGTCCGGACCGATATCCGGGCTTTGTTTCGTCCCGATCCGGCCTCCGGCACGCCGCGCTCAGCTGAGCAAGCGCGTTTGCCTCAAGGCGCCGTTTCGGACGGGACATCCGAATCCTGTTGTTCCCGTTTGATTTTCCGCTTAGGAGGCGACCATGACCGCTGCACTGTACGACGAAGTGGTAACGGCAACGCAGACGCCGAAGCTGAGGGTGGTGCCCCAGCCGACGGCGGCGACCAAGCACGTCTCCAAGCCGTCCGATCGTCTATTCGCCGGTGACCCGCTGGTCGAGGGGGCGGCCCGGCTGCTGTCCATTCCGCTGCGCCAGCTCTACGCCGCGCTGTGGCGGGCCGGCGTGCTGGAGATCAGCTCGTAACACGTGTCGTCGCTCCCGGCACTGAGGTGTCTCCCACCTCGGTTCCGGGAGCGCCTTATGTCTGGGCCGCAATGAGCGCGCTCAGTCCGTCGCGGTAGGCGACCAGGCTGTGGCGCCACCCGATGTCGATCGGACCGCCGCTGTCGACGGTGATTTGGCTGCCGACGTGCACGTACGGCGACGGCGGTACGTGCGGGACGATGTCGAGGAAGTTGACCACGCGAAAGCAGCTTTCGATGGCGGCGTTGAACGCCGCGGCGAAGTCGACCAGGCCGACTCGCGGCCCGGCGAGCGTGATGAGTCTGGGTTCGATGGTGTTGGGCGGCATGTTTTTGAAAATGTCGGGCGCCGCGAGCACGGCCAGCGCCCCGCCGAGGCTGTGCCCGGTCACCAGGATCTGATCGCAGCCCGCGGTCGCGGCGGCCAGATCCGCGGCGATGCTGGTGCGAATGGTCTCGTAGACATCCTGGAAGCCGTCGTGCACCTGACCGAATCCGGCCAGCGGCCGATAGTTCTCGGGGACGGCGTCGAGATCGGCCACCCAATCCGCGACGTCCGAGGTACCGCGAAACGACAAGAACGCGGTGCGGGTGGTGGTGTTGTGACCCATCAACCCGAAAATATTGGTGTCCTTGGTCATTGCCGCCACGGCGGGATGCGGGTTGATCATCGCGGCCAGCACCACCCCGCTGGCCTGGATCAGCGAGGTCTGCACGAATCCCGGCGGCAGTGCCGGGGCACTGCCATCCATCACGGTGTATGCCGCCGTCGCCAGCGGCAGAACCACGTCGCGGGCAAACACCGCGTCGAAAGCCACACCGCAGTCTAAGGACGGCCGCCCCGCCTTCGTGGACGTTTGACAGCTACGGCTGGGCCGGCGTGGTGACGGCCGTGAGCTGCCACTCGTCGAGCCACGGCTTGATGAGCTCGGCCACTGAGAACCGCGCCGGCCTTTCACAGCCCGGCTTGAATTCGTCGCCGTTGGAACCGGCTACCAGCACGCCCACCGCGGCGGCGGTGCCGTCGGGGCGAACGGCGTAGACCGGCCCGCCGGAATCGCCGCACCCGGTCGGCGCCGCGAAGGCCACTTTGCCGCCGCTGTTTTGCACGACCGGCCCGCAGACCTGCATTCCGGTGCGAATACCGAGATGGCAGAGTTGCTCGCCCTCCGCGACGTTGTCGTCAACGTCGGTCACCGCTATCCGGTCGGCGATATCCGACGTCAGCGGGATGGCGCCGGGGCTGTCCAGCGCGATGACCGCGATGTCGTGGTGTCGCCAGCCGTCACCGTCGAACACCGTCGTCGCGAAGGTGCCCACCATCTCGTAGGTATCGGTCTTCGCATACGTGATGGCCGCTGTGCCCGGTCCGCCCGGACGGTTGCAGTGTCCGGCGGAGAGCAGGCCGGGATGTCCGGTGCTGGACCGCACCAAAAACCCGGCGGTGCAGCGCATGCCACCTGAACCGTCGGCGTAGGAGGCGGCGATCGCAACACCGGGACCAATGGCGGCGGCGGCGGGCAACGACGATTTCGTCGCAGGCGTTGGTGTCGGCGGCTCAGGGACGGCATGCCAGCGCCAATACGCAGCCAGAAGTGCGATGACGGCCCACAGCGCCACACTCAGCCGCACCGCCGCACCTCCTCCACACGGTTGGCGGGAAAGCATTGTGAGCATACCGAGCGCGGCCACGGCCCATTGCGCGCTTCCACCGGCGTCGGCATCGGCAGTAGCGTTGACCTACCCGAGCCGGTCCGAAGGGAGCGCGCCATGGCCACCGATCTGATGCTCTATCTCGACGACGACCCAGGCGAGTTGGCCCAAGTCGGCGACGTGCTGGGCCGGGCAGGCGTCAACATCGCCGGCCTGTGCGCCGTCACCAGCGGGGGCGGGCAGGCCAAGGTTCATATCCTGGTCCACGACGCCACATCGGCATTCGAAGCTTTGGAGGACGCCGGCATCCAAATCGCCGAAGAGCAAGAGGTGATCGTGCTCGACGTGGAGGACCGTCCCGGTGCGCTCGGCGAAGCCGTGCACAAGCTGGGCGCCGCGCAGGTCAACCTGGAAACCGTCTACCTTGCGACCAACACCCGCCTGGTGCTGCGCGCCGACAATTTCGCCGGAGCGAGGGCGGCGCTGGGCTGATGTGGGTTTGCGTCCGCCCCGTACAATCGCTGCAGCGGCGTCGATCCGGCCATCACCGGGGAGTCTTCGGAAGAACAGCCCCTTCAGGCCCAGTAGAACCGAACGGGTAGGCCCGTCACAGCCGTCGTAGAGCGGTCGCGCTTCGGTGTGGCAAGCGGGGTGGTACCGCGGCGCTCGCGCCTACCGGCGCGTCCGTCGTCCCCGGCCAGAGACGTGGCATAGGGAGACGACGTTTTGACCTATCCGAAGCCGGCCGGCGGCGCGCCCGACTTCCCGGCATCAGAACTCGAGGTCCTGGACTATTGGGACCACGACGACACTTTCCGTGCCAGCATCACCCGCCGCGCCGACGCCGAAGAATACGTGTTCTACGACGGCCCGCCGTTCGCCAACGGCCTGCCGCACTACGGGCATCTGCTCACCGGCTACGTGAAAGACATCGTTCCGCGGTATCGCACCATGCGCGGATACAAGGTGGAGCGCCGGTTCGGCTGGGACACCCACGGCCTGCCGGCCGAACTCGAGGTCGAGCGACAACTCGGCATCACCGACAAATCGCAGATCGACGCGATGGGTATCGCCGCGTTCAACGAGGCCTGCCGCGAATCGGTGTTGCGCTACACCGACGAATGGCAGGCCTATGTAACGCGTCAGGCCCGCTGGGTCGACTTCGACAATGACTACAAGACGCTGGATCTGTCCTACATGGAGTCGGTGATCTGGGCGTTCAAACAGTTGTGGGACAAGGGCTTAGCCTACGAGGGCTACCGGGTGTTGCCGTACTGCTGGCGCGACGAGACGCCGCTGTCCAACCACGAGCTGCGGATGGACGACGACATCTACCAGAGCCGCCAGGATCCCGCGCTCACGGTCGGATTCCGGGTATCCGACGGCGAACTGCCCGGCGCGTACCTGCTGGTGTGGACGACGACACCGTGGACGCTGCCGTCCAACCAGGCTGTCGCGGTCAATCCCGATGTCAGCTACGTGCAGGTGCGGGCCGGCGACCGGCGGGTGGTGTTGGCCGAGGCCCGGCTGGCCGCTTATGCGCGAGAATTCGGCGACGAACCCGAAGTGCTGGGCCACTACCGCGGAAGCGAACTGGTGGGTCTGCGGTATCTGCCACCGTTCCCGTTCTTCATGAACTCGCCCAACGCGTTTCAGGTGCTGCCCGGCGAGTTCGTGACCACCGACGACGGCACCGGAATTGTGCACTTGGCCCCGGCCTACGGCGAAGACGACATGGACACCGCCGCCCTGGCCGACATCGTGCCGGTGACACCCGTCGACGCCAAAGGCCGCTTCGACTCCACCGTCCCGGATTACCAGGGGCAGCACGTGTTCGACGCCAACCCGCACATCATCCGCGACCTGAAAAACGGAACTGCCAACGGCGCGGTGCTGATCCGCCACGAAACCTACGAGCACCCCTACCCGCACTGCTGGCGCTGCCGAAACCCGTTGATTTACCGGGCGGTGTCGTCGTGGTTCATCCGCGTGACCGAATTCCGGGACCGCATGGTCGAACTCAACCAGCAGATCACCTGGTATCCCGAGCACGTTAAGGACGGCCAGTTCGGCAAGTGGCTACAAGGAGCCCGCGACTGGTCGATCTCCCGGAACCGCTACTGGGGCACCCCGATTCCGGTGTGGGCCTCCGACGATCCGGCCCATCCGCGTCTCGACGTCTACGGCAGTCTCGACGAGTTGGAGCGCGACTTCGGGGTGCGCCCGGATAACCTGCACCGCCCCTACATCGACGAGCTCACCCGGCTCAATCCGGACGACCCAAGCGGGCGGTCGACGATGCGGCGTATCCCCGACGTGTTCGACGTGTGGTTCGACTCCGGGTCGATGCCCTATGCCCAGGTGCACTACCCGTTCAAAAACGCGGACTGGTTCCAGACCCACTACCCGGGCGATTTCATCGTCGAATACATCGGCCAGACCCGCGGCTGGTTCTACACCCTGCACGTGCTGGCCACCGCGCTGTTCGACCGACCCGCGTTCAAAACCTGTGTGGCACATGGGATCGTGCTGGGTTCAGACGGCCAGAAGATGAGCAAGTCGCTGCGCAACTATCCCGACGTGTCCGAGGTGTTCGACCGCGACGGCTCCGACGCGATGCGCTGGTTTTTGATGGCGTCGCCGATCCTGCGCGGCGGCAACCTGATCGTCACCGAACCCGGTATCCGCGAGGGCGTGCGCCAGGTCATGCTGCCGTTCTGGAATGCCTATACCTTTCTGGCGCTGTACGCGCCGAAAGTCGGGAGCTGGCGCACTGACTCGCGACATGTGCTGGACCGCTACGTCTTGGCAAAGCTGGCGGCACTGCGGGAGGACCTCACCGCGGAGATGGACATCTGCGACATCTCCGGCGCTTGTGAGCAGCTGCGCCAGTTCACCGAAGCACTGACCAATTGGTATGTGCGACGCTCCCGCCAGCGGTTCTGGGAGGAGGACGCCGACGCGATCGACACCTTGCACACCGTGCTGGAAGTGACCGCGCGGCTGGCCGCGCCGCTGCTGCCGCTGACCACCGAAGTTATCTGGCGCAATATCACCGGCGAGCGCTCGGTGCATCTGACCGACTGGCCGGCGTCCGGCGAGGTGCCCGCCGACACCGACCTGGTTGCCGCCATGGACCTGGTCCGCGAGGTGTGCTCGGCCGCGTCGTCGTTGCGCAAGGCCAAACAGCTACGGGTGCGGCTGCCGCTGTCGAAACTCACTGTGGCCGTAGACGACCCGCAGCGGCTGGAGCCGTTCACCGACCTGATCGCCGATGAGCTCAACGTGAAAAGCGTCGAGCTCACCGACGACATCGCCCGCTACGGGCGATTCGAGCTCACGGTCAACGCCCGGGTCGCCGGGCCGCGGCTGGGCAAAGACGTGCAGGCGGCCATCAAAGCGGTGAAAGCCGGCGAGGGCGCCGTCAACGACGACGGCACGCTGACCGCCGGCCCGGCAGTGCTGCAGCCCGAGGAGTACAGCTCCCGGCTGGTGGCGGCCGACCCGGAGTACACCGCCGCGCTGCCCGCCGGCGCCGGCCTGGTGGTGCTGGACGGCACGGTCACCCCCGAACTGGAAGCCGAAGGCTGGGCCAAAGACCGCATCCGCGAGCTGCAGGAGTTACGCAAGTCGACCGGCCTCGACGTTTCCGACCGCATCAGCGTGGTCATGTCGGTGCCTGCTGAGCGGGCCGACTGGGCACGCGCACACTCGGAGTTGATCGCCCGCGAAATCCTGGCCACCAGCTTCGAACTCGGCGAGCCCGTCGATGCTGTGGAAATCGGTGACGGGGTTCGCTTGAGTATCTCTAAACTCTGAGCCGCGAAAGTGCAACTGCCGACGTATTTTCCGGGTGAGCCCGTCGGTGGTCGCACTCTCGCGGACAGGGGTGGGTCTTGGAAGCACCGTTCGTCGGCAGTGAAGCGCTCCGCGCCGGCACAGTGACTGAGCGTGAGCTGCGGCGGTCGTGCACGCGCATCTATCGCAATGTCTACCAGCGCCACGGCGCTGAGTTCACAGCAAAAGACCGGTCAGTGGCCGCGTGGCTCTGGTCGGCTAAGGAAGGCGTCGTCGCGGGTAACTCAGCAGCCGCGCTTCTCGGCGCCAAGTGGGTTGACCCGCATGCGCCCGCTGAGCTCATCACCGATCGCAAACGTCCGCCACCGTTGATCATTGCCCGTAATGAGACGCTGTTGGCCAGCGAGACTACGACTGCCGGCGCTGTGCCGGTCACCACCCCTGCCCGCACCGCATTTGACCTGGGCCGGCGGCGCGGCTTCGAAACCGCGGTCATCCGCATTGACTCGTTGATGCGGGCCACCGGGGTCGCGGTCGACGACGTTCTGCCACTGATCGACGCACACCGCGGCGCTCGCGGCATGAAGCAGCTGCGACGGGTGCTTCCGTTAGTCGACGCAGGTGCCGAATCACCACAAGAGACGCGGACCAGGCTGCTGCTCATCCGCGCAGGTCTACCGCGGCCGCAAACCCAGATCGTGGTGGGCAACTACCGCATCGACATGGGCTGGGAGCAGTGGCTTGTCGGCGTCGAATACGACGGCCCGCAACACTGGACCGACCCGGGGATTCGCGCCAACGACATCGACCGCACCGTTGAGCTGCAACGTCGGGGGTGGGTCCTTATCCGGGTGAGCGCAGAGCTACTGCGCTACCGACCGCACATCATCGTAGGCCGCGTCCGCGACGCGTTGCGTGCTGCCGGCTGCTCGATTTAGGACCGCGAAAGTGCAACCGCCGACGGGCCTACTCGCGATATACATCGCTAGTTGCACTTTCGCGGCTAGGGGGCAAAAGCCCGCCAGCGCAGCCTGCGGCTGTTGGCGCCGACGTCGATATTGTCAAAGCCTGCCGCGCGCAACCGGTCTGGCAGGGTGTCCGGCGACACCGGGTTGCAGGTGTCGCGGAAATGCAAAATCGAGAACACGGTCGACGCCGCGCTGTCACTGCCGGCGAACACTCCGCCGGGCCGCAGTACCCGAAACGCCTCAGCGAACAATCGGTCTTGCAGGTCCGCCGTCGGGACATGGTGCAGCATCGTGAAACACACCACCGAGCTGAACTCGTCGGACGGCAGCCCGGTGTCGGTGCCATCTCCATTGATGATGCGCGCCCGCTCGCCGTACCGCCCTTGCAACCGCTGCGCCAACGGCGGGTCGATTTCCACGGCGGTGTAGTGCGGGGTCTTGTCGATCAGCACCCGGATGTTGGCGCCGTAGCCCGGTCCGATCTCGAGCACGTTGTCGCCCAAGTCGATGTCGCCGAGGACCCATGGCAGCAGCCCGTCCTCGACAGCTTTGAAGTAGCGGGTCGAGCTGCAACACAACCGGTGACACAGATTCATGGCCATGGATTCAGACGCTAGCGCAATAGCATCGATGGCTGTGGACTCCCGCTGGGTGCTGCACCTCGACATGGACGCGTTCTTCGCGTCCGTCGAGCAGCTCACTCGACCGACCCTGCGCGGCCGCCCCGTGCTGGTCGGCGGGCTGGGGGGCCGTGGCGTGGTGGCCGGCGCCAGCTACGAGTCACGGGTTTTCGGCGCCCGTTCGGCGATGCCGATGCATCAGGCTCGTCGACTCGTCGGCATTCAGGCGGTGGTGCTGCCGCCGCGCGGGGTGGTCTACGGGGTGGCCAGCCGGCGGGTGTTCGAGACCGTACGCAGCGCGGTGCCCGTCGTCGAGCAGCTGTCCTTCGACGAGGCATTCGCCGAGCCCTCGGAACTGGCCGGCTCGTCAGCCGCCGACGTCGAGGCGTACTGCGAGGACCTGCGGCGACGGGTGCGCGACGAGACCGGCCTGGTGGCTTCGGTAGGCGCCGGTTCGGGCAAGCAGATCGCCAAGATCGCCTCGGGACTGGCCAAGCCCGACGGGATCCGGGTGGTCCGGCGCGCGGAGGAGACGACGCTGCTGGGCGGGCTTCCGGTGCGCAGGCTGTGGGGGATAGGCCCGGTCGCCGAAGAGAAGCTGCATCGACTCGGCATCGAAACGATCGGGCAGCTGGCCGCGCTGAGCCAGCCGGAAGTGGCCAGCATCTTGGGCGCCACGATCGGCCCCGCCTTACACCGACTGGCCTGCGGCATCGACGACCGGCCGGTCGCCGAGCGTGCCGAAGCCAAGCAGATCAGCGCCGAATCCACCTTCCCGGCCGACCTGACCACCCTCGACGAATTGCGCGACGCGGTCGGCCCGATCGCCGAGCACGCCCACCATCGACTGTCCCGCGATGGCCGCGGCGCGCGCACGGTCACGGTGAAGTTGAAGAAATCCGACATGAGCACACTGACCCGCTCGGCCACGCTGCCCTACGCCACCGCCGATGCCGCCGCGCTGGCCGCGGTGGCTCGCCGCCTGCTGCTGGATCCGCGCCAAGTTGGCCCGATTCGGCTACTCGGCGTTGGGTTTTCGGGTCTGTCCGACGTGCGCCAGGAATCGCTGTTCCCCGGTCTGGAAGTCTCGGCGGAAACCTCGGAAGCCGATCACGCCGCAGACCTACCGATGGAGCCGGACGCGGCGACGTGGCGGATCGGCGACGACGTCACGCACCGCGCTTTCGGGCACGGTTGGGTGCAGGGCGCCGGCCACGGCGTGGTCACGGTGCGGTTCGAAATGCGCAGCACCGGTCCGGGCCCGGCCCGCACATTTCCCCTCGACACCGGCGAACTCACTCCCGCCAATCCCATCGACAGCCTCGAGTGGCCGGAATACGTTGCGGCGCTGGTCGAATCAGCTCCAGCGGCCGACGATGTCGCGCACCGGTAGCTGCGCGGCCAGCGCCGCCATCACCAGCACCCGGACCTGACTGGGCGGCAGCCGCGGCACCATCACCGCGCCGGCGTCGACCAGGTCGCGGCCGGGGCCGTAGCCCGGGCTGACCCGGCCGCCGGCGACCCGGGTGGACACCGCGACCACCACGCCGTCGGCGCAAAGCCGGCGCACCCCGTCGATCACCGCCGCGCCGGCGTTACCCGATCCCAGCGCCTGCAGCACCACACCCCGCGCGCCCGCGGCCGCACAGGCATCCAGCGCCACCGCGTCGCTGCCCGGGTAGACCGCGACGATGTCCACCCGCGGCGCCGCCGCGGCGCTCAACTCGCCCAGGTAGGGCCGGGCTTTCGGCTCGGTGATCCCACCGTCGACGGTGCCCAGCAGCGCCCCGGTGAAGCCCGTCGCCACCTTGTACAGACCCAACGACTGCAGCACGCGCCCGCCGAAACACACCAGCACCCCCAGGTCGCGGGCAGCAGAACTGGCCGCCACCGACAGCGCGTCGCGCAGGTTGGCCGGGCCGTCGGCATCGGGCGCATCGGAGCCGCGCAACGCTCCGGTGAGAATGACCGGGGCCGGACCGCCGTAGGTCAGGTCCAGCCACAGCGCCGTCTCCTCGAGAGTGTCGGTGCCATGGGTGACGACCACGCCGGCGGCGCCGTGATCGGCCGCGGCCCGCACTGCCGCGCCGATCACATCCCAGTCGGCCGGTGTGAGCTGCGAGCTGTCCAGGGCCAGCACGTCGACGACGTCCACGTCGAGGCCGGCGGTCAGCTCGGCGCCGCCGCGGGTCGGCCGGCGTACACCGTCAGCATCGGTGCTGGTGGCGATCGTGCCGCCGGTGGCGATGACGGTGAGGCGGCCCATGCTGGGATGATAGGGGTGTAGCCGCCGGCGACGATGCAGAGCGAAGCGATGAGGAGGAGCGGCGTTTGTCCAGTGAAGAACCAACACGATCGGCCGAGCCGGTCACGACGGCGGGAGACGCCGAAGCTCCCGCGCCGCCGCGACGGCTGCGCCTGTTGCTTTCGGTCGCGGCGGTCGTGCTGGCGCTGGACATCATCACCAAGGTGATTGCGGTCAAACTGCTAACCCCAGGTCAACCGGTGCCGATCATCGACGACACCGTCACCTGGACATTGGTGCGTAATTCCGGGGCCGCGTTTTCGATGGCGACCGGATACACCTGGCTGTTGACGCTGGTCGCCACCGGCGTGGTGGTCGGCATTTTCTGGATGGGACGTCGGCTGGTCTCGCCGTGGTGGGCCGTCGGGCTGGGCATGATCCTCGGCGGCGCGATGGGCAACCTGGTCGACCGGTTCTTCCGCTCACCGGGCCCGCTGCGCGGCCATGTCGTGGACTTCTTGTCGATCGGCTGGTGGCCGGTATTCAACGTGGCCGACCCGTCGGTGGTGGGCGGGGCGATCCTGCTGGTCGCGCTGTCGGTGTTCGGCTTCGACTTCGACACCGTGGGCCGCCGTAAGCGCGATGCCTGAGCGGTCGATGCCGGTCCCGGAGGGATTGGCGGGCATGCGGGTAGATGCGGGGCTGGCGCGTCTGCTGGGGCTGTCGCGAACCGCCGCGGCGGCCCTGGCCGAAGACGGCGAAGTCGAGCTGGACGGCGTGCCGGCAGGCAAGTCCGATCGGCTGGCCGCCGGCGCCTTGTTGCACGTCCGGCTGCCCGAGGCGCCCGCACCGCTGGAGAACACGCCCGTCGACATCGAGGGCATGACGGTGCTGTACTCCGACGAGGACATCGTCGCCGTCGACAAACCTGCAGGGGTGGCGGCCCACGCGTCGGTCGGATGGAGCGGGCCGACGGTGCTGGGCGGGCTGGCCGCCGCCGGTTACCGAATCACCACGTCGGGCATCCATGAACGGCAGGGCATCGTGCATCGCCTCGACGTCGGCACCTCGGGTGTGATGGTGGTGGCGATCTCCGATCGTGCCTACACCGCGCTCAAGCGTGCGTTCAAGCAGCGCACGGTCGACAAGCGCTATCACGCGCTGGTGCAGGGACATCCGGATCCGTCCAGCGGCACCATCGACGCGCCGATCGGCCGGCACCGCAGCCATGACTGGAAGTTCGCCGTCACCGCCAACGGCCGGCACAGCCTCACCCACTACGACACGCTGGAAGCGTTTGTGGCGGCGAGCCTGCTCGACGTCCACCTGGAAACTGGTCGCACCCACCAGATTCGGGTGCACTTCGCGGCCCTGCACCACCCGTGCTGCGGTGACTTGACCTACGGCGCCAACCCGAAGCTGGCGAAAAAGCTTGGCCTGGAACGGCAATGGCTGCATGCGCGTGCGCTGTCGTTCGCCCATCCGGGCGACGGCCGGCAGCTGGAGATCGTCAGCCCCTACCCGCCGGACCTGCAGCACGCGCTGGATGTGCTGCGGGCCGACGGGTGACTCAGGTCGACTGCCCGGGCTTGCGGGCCTCGACAAGCGTCCGCGTGGAATGCGTGACGAACGGGCCCTGCGCCTCGATGCGCTGGTGAAGTTCACGCAGCCGGTCCCGGTAGCGGTGAACGGTGAAGTCGGGCACCGTCCAGATCACCTTGCGCAGAAAGTAGATGACGGCGCCGACGTCGAAGAACTCTGCGCGCAATCGCTCCATCCGCATGTCCAGAATTTCCAGACCGGCAGCGGTAGCCTGGGCCCGCTCGACGGCCGGGTCCCGTTCGGCTCCCGCCGCCGGCTTCGGTCCGAGGAAAAACTCGATCAGCTCGACCATGGTCGCCGGCCCGACATGCTGGGCCAGATAGGTGCCGCCCGGTCGCAGCACCCGGTGAATCTCGCTCCACCACAACGTGATCGGGTGGCGGCTGGTCACCACATCGAACGCCTCGTCGGCGAACGGCAACACCGGCTCGTCGGTGGTCGCGACGACCACCACACCGCGGGGGTGTAACAGCGTTGCGGCGCGAGCCCGGTTCGGCGGCCAGGACTCGGTGGCGGCCATCGTCGGCGGAAACTTGTCGGCGCCGGACAACACCTCGCCGCCACCGGTCTGCAGGTCCAGTGCGGCCGACGCATCCGCCAGCCGCCGGCTCATCAGCCGCTGGTATCCCCACGACGGGCGCTGCTCGGTCGCGCGCCCGTCCAGCCAGGAGAAATCCCAGCCCTCGACGGGCGCTGCGGCGGCGTCGGCAACCAGATCGTCGAATGTCTGCGGCATGGATGCATTGTCGATCAGGCCGGCCTCAACGCGTCATTCAGGTGACATCATTGGGCCCGAGACTGCGGCCACGGCGCCCATCCTGCGCTGAGCGCGTGCTCCCTGCGCAAATGGCGCGCTGTACGCAGTCTCGATGGCGCCAGCCGCCGAAGCTGCAATCAGATCCGCGCAGCCTCGACGTCCGAGGCGATGTCGCCGGCCAGCGGGGTGAGCAGTGCAACGATCTCGCTGATCGTCTCGGCCGTCACTCCGGCCGCCGCCAGCGCATCACACAAGTGCCCCGCCACCAGGTTGAAGTGGTGCATGGCGATTCCCCGCCCCTGATGCACCTGCTTCATCGATGCGCCGGAGTAGGGTTCCGGCCCGCCCATCGCGGCGGCCAGGAAGTCGGCTTGCCTGCCTTTCAGCCGATTCATATTCGTCCCCGCGAAGAAGACGGCGAGTTCACCTTCGGCGAGCACACGCGCATAGAAGTCCTCGACAACCACTTCGAGCGCTTCGTAGCCGCCGATTCTGTCGTAGAGCGATTCCACACCGATAGCCGACCATCCACCGGTTGCGCGGCCGTTAGGCCGCGGTCACGGGGCGATTGCCTGACGTAACAACCCGATTGCCCACGAATCACCGAAACCCGCCGTTGCGGTGTAGCAGACTCGACCCCATGAATCTCGGTGACCTCACCAACCTCGTAGCAAAGCCAGTGGCCGCGGTGTCCAACATCGTCAACACCCCGAACTCGGCCGGCCGCTACCGCCCGTTCTATCTGCGCAATCTGCTCGAGGCGGTGGAGGGCCGCTCCCTGCGCGACGCCGTGGACGGCAGGGTCAGCCTGATCACCGGCGGCTCGTCGGGCATCGGGGAAGCGGCCGCCAAGAAAATCGCCCGCGCCGGCGGTGAGGTGGTGCTCGTTGCCCGCACGCCGGAGAAGCTGGAGAAAGTCGCCGACGAGATCCGTGGCGAGGGCGGGACCGCGCACATCTATCCGTGCGACCTGTCCGACACGGACGCCATCGCCGCGATGGGCGACCAGGTGCTGGCCGACCTCGGCGGAGTCGACATCCTCATCAATAACGCGGGGCGCTCCATTCGGCGCTCGCTCGAGCTGTCCTACGATCGGATCCACGACTACCAGCGCACCATGCAATTGAACTACCTCGGCGCGGTTCAACTCATCCTCAAGTTCATCCCGGGGATGCGGGACCGCGGCTTCGGCCAGGTCATCAACGTGTCGTCGGCGGGCGTGCAGACCCGCGCACCACGCTTCGGCGCCTACATCGCCAGCAAGGCCGCCCTCGACACGCTCTGCGACGCGTTGCAAGCCGAGACGGTCAACGACGACGTCCGGTTCACCACCGTGCACATGGCGCTGGTTCGCACCCCGATGATCAGCCCGACCACCATGTATGACAAATTCCCCACGCTGACACCCGATCAGGCCGCCGGTGTGCTCGCCGACGCGATCGTGCACCGACCACGTCGGGTCAGCTCACCGTTCGGCCAATTCGCCGCGGTCGCCGATGCCGTCAGCCCGCTGGTGATGGATCTGGTCCGCAACCGCGCGTTCAGTATGTTCGACGACTCCGCGGCCGCTCAGGGCGGCGAAAACTCCGAGGACACAAGCAAATTCGACAAGCGCAGCGAGACGTTCGTGCGAGCGACCCGCGGAATTCATTGGTGAGTGATCATGAGCCTGCCCAAACCTGACCACCAGGCAACCGTCGTCGTCACCGGTGCCTCCTCCGGTATCGGTACCGAGTTGGCCCGCGGCCTGGCCCGGCGCGGTTATCCGCTGCTGCTGGTCGCGCGGCGTCGCGACCGCCTCGACGAGCTCGCCGGCGAGCTGCGCGACCAACATTCGGTCGGTGTCGACGTCATGCCCCTCGACCTGGCCGACATCAAAAACCGGGTAGCACTGGCCGAGCACATCGCCAACACGCCGATCGCCGGCTTGTGCAACAGCGCAGGTTTCGGCACCAGCGGTGCTTTCCATACCTTGCCGGTCGAGCGGGAAAGCGAACAGATCACGCTGAATGCGCTGGCGTTGATGGAACTCACTCACGCCGCGCTGCCCGGGATGGTCGAGCGTGGCGCCGGTGCGGTGCTCAACATCGCCTCGATCGCGGCGTTTCAGCCGTTGCCGGGGATGGCGGTCTATTCGGCCACCAAGGCCTTTGTCCAGACCTTCTCCGAAGCCGTCCACGAGGGGCTGCACGGAACCGGAGTCTCCTGCACGGTGTTGTGTCCGGGCCCGGTGCCCACCGAGTGGGCCCAGATCGCCGATGCCGAGCACGTGAACGTTCGCATCGCGCAGGTCTCGCCGCCTGAGGTGGCTGAAGCCGCGATCGCGGGGATGCTCGAGGGTAGGCGCAGCGTGGTGCCCGGGATCGTGCCCAAGGTCGCCAGCATGGGCGGCCGGTTCGCGCCGCGCAGCGTGCTACTGCCCGCGCTGCGGATCGTCCGGCAACTGCGCGGCTAGACGGTAGACCCTCGCGGCCTGATCTTGAACGAGAGCCGGAGCTTCGTGCGGTAGGTGATCCCACCCGTCGCGTCCAGGGCCAAATCCTGCTCGACAACCTCGGCGACGCGGATGTCGTCGATAGTCTCCTGCGCCCGTCGCACTGCTTGCGCCGCAGCGTCCTCCCACGACACCGTGCTCGTCCCGATCAGGTCGGTGACCCTGTACACGCTCATGCGCTCAAGCTAGAGGAGGCCGGCTGGACCTGTCCGAGGAATCGAATACGCCGCCGAGCGTGACGGATGCTCACGCGCCCACCAACACCGCGCAGACACGCTTCGCGACACGCCGATCACATGTCGGCGCCCGGTCATAGACTGGCGTCCCTATGAACCAATCCTTCGTGCACCTGCATAACCACACCGAGTACTCGATGTTGGACGGTGCCGCGAAGATCGCGCCGATGCTGGCCGAGGCGCAGCGGCTGGAGATGTCGGCGATCGGAATGACCGACCACGGAAACATGTTCGGCGCCAGCGAGTTCTACAACGCCGCCACGCAAGCGGGCATCAAGCCGATCATCGGGGTGGAGGCCTACGTCGCGCCCGCGTCGCGGTTCGATACCCGCCGGGTTTTGTGGGGTGACCCCGGCCAGAAGAGCGACGACGTGTCCGGATCCGGGTCCTACACCCACCTGACCATGGTCGCCGAGAACGCCACCGGCCTGCGCAACCTATTCAAGCTGTCCTCGCTGGCCTCCTTCGAAGGGCAGCTCGGCAAGTGGTCGCGGATGGATGCCGAACTGGTCGCCGAGCACGCCGCCGGCATCATCGCCACCACCGGCTGCCCATCCGGCGAGGTGCAGACACGGCTGCGGCTCGGGCAGCGCCGCGAAGCGCTGGAGTCGGCGGCCAAGTGGCGGGAGATCTTCGGCGCCGACAACTACTTCCTCGAAGTGATGGACCACGGCCTGGACATCGAGCGCCGGGTCCGAGACGGGCTGCTGGAGATCGGCCGCACGCTGAACATCCCCGCGCTGGCCACCAACGACTGCCACTACGTCACCCGCGACGCCGCGCACAACCACGAGGCGCTGCTGTGCGTGCAGACCGGCAAGACGCTGTCGGACCCCAATCGGTTCAAGTTCGACGGCGACGGCTACTACCTCAAGTCGGCCGCCGAGATGCGGGGGATCTGGGATCACGAGCTTCCCGGCGCGTGCGATGCCACGCTGCTGATCGCCGAGCGGGTCAGTTCGTATGCCGACGTGTGGGCACCCCGCGACCGGATGCCGGTGTTCCCGGTGCCCGAGGGGCACGACCAGGCGTCCTGGTTACGGGACGAGGTGGACGGCGGCCTGCGGCGACGGTTCCCCGGCGGCGTCCCGGACGGCTACTCCGAGCGCGCCGCCTACGAGATCGAGGTCATCTGCGGCAAGGGATTTCCGTCGTACTTCCTGATCGTGGCCGACCTGATCAACTATGCCCGCTCGGTCGATATCCGGGTCGGCCCCGGCCGCGGCTCGGCGGCCGGCTCGCTGGTCTCCTATGCGCTGGGCATCACCGACATCGACCCGATCCCGCACGGTCTGCTGTTCGAGCGGTTCCTCAACCCCGAACGCACCTCGATGCCCGACATCGACATCGACTTCGACGACCGCCGCCGCGGTGAAATGGTGCGCTACGCCGCCGACAAGTGGGGCCAGGACCGGGTCGCGCAAGTCATCACCTTCGGCACCATCAAAACCAAAGCCGCACTCAAGGATTCGGCGCGCATCCACTACGGGCAGCCCGGCTTCGCGATCGCCGACCGGATCACCAAGGCGCTGCCGCCGCCGATTATGGCCAAAGACATTCCACTGGCCGGCATCACCGACCCGAACCACGAGCGCTATAAGGAGGCCGCCGAGGTCCGCGGCCTGATCGACACCGACCCCGATGTGCGGACCATCTACCAGACCGCCCGCGGCCTGGAAGGGCTGATCCGCAACGCCGGTGTGCACGCCTGCGCGGTCATCATGAGCAGCGAACCGCTCACCGAGGCGATTCCGCTGTGGAAGCGGCCGCAGGACGGCGCGATCATCACCGGATGGGACTACCCGTCGTGTGAGGCGATCGGCCTGCTGAAGATGGACTTCCTCGGGCTGCGCAACCTGACGATCATCGGCGACGCGATCCACAACATCAAGGCCAACAGGGGAATTGACGTCGACCTCGAGTCGCTGCCGCTCGACGACCCGGTCACCTATGAGCTGCTGGGCCGCGGCGACACGTTGGGCGTGTTCCAGCTCGACGGCGGGCCGATGCGCGATCTGCTGCGCCGCATGCAGCCCACCGGATTCGAAGACGTCGTCGCGGTCATCGCGCTGTACCGCCCCGGCCCGATGGGCATGAACGCCCACAACGACTACGCCGATCGCAAAAACAACCGGCAGGCGATCAAACCCATCCACCCCGAACTCGAGGAACCGCTGCGCGAAATCCTCGCCGAGACCTACGGCCTGATCGTCTACCAAGAGCAGATTATGCGCATCGCCCAGAAGGTGGCCGGTTATTCACTGGCCCGAGCCGACATTTTGCGTAAGGCGATGGGCAAGAAGAAACGCGAAGTGCTGGAGAAGGAATTCGAGGGCTTCTCCGAAGGTATGAAGGCCAACGGTTTCTCGGGTGGCGCGATCAAAGCGTTATGGGACACCATCCTGCCGTTCGCCGACTACGCGTTCAACAAGTCGCACGCCGCCGGGTACGGCATGGTGTCCTACTGGACGGCCTATCTCAAGGCCAACTATCCCGCCGAATACATGGCCGGGCTGCTCACCTCGGTCGGCGACGACAAGGACAAGGCCGCGGTGTATCTGGCCGATTGCCGCAAGCTCGGCATCACCGTATTGCCCCCGGACGTCAACGAGTCCGGGCTCAACTTCGCCTCGGTCGGCACCGACATCCGCTACGGACTGGGCGCGGTGCGCAATGTCGGCGCCAATGTGGTTGCGTCGCTGTTGAACACCCGCACCGAGAAGGGCAAGTTCACCGACTTCTCCGACTATCTCAACAAGGTCGACATCGCCGCCTGCACCAAGAGGGTCACCGAATCGCTGATCAAGGCCGGCGCCTTCGACTCACTGGGCCATCCGCGTAAGGGGTTGTTCCTGGTGCACACCGACGCGGTGGACTCGGTGCTGGGCACCAAAAAGGCCGAGGCGATGGGCCAGTTCGATTTGTTCGGCGGCAGCGATACCGCCGCCGAGGCGGTGTTCGCGATCAAGGTGCCCACCGAGGAGTGGGAGGACAAGCACAAGTTGGCGTTGGAGCGTGAAATGCTCGGCTTGTACGTGTCCGGGCATCCGCTCAACGGGATCGCGCATCTGCTGGCCACTCAGGTGGACACCCCCATTCCGGCGATACTCGACGGCGACGTGCCCAACGACACGTCGGTGCGGGTGGGCGGCATCCTGGCGTCAGTCAACCGGCGGGTCAACAAGAACGGGATGCCTTGGGCATCAGCACAATTGGAAGACTTGACCGGTGGTATCGAGGTGATGTTCTTCCCGCACACCTACACCGCTTACGGCGCCGACATCGTCGACGACGCTGTGGTCCTCGTCGGCGCGCGGGTGAAAATTTCCGACGACCGGTTGTGCCTGATCGCCAACGAGCTTGTCGTGCCGGACTTTTCCGGCGCGCAGGTCGACCGGCCGCTGGCGGTCAGCCTGCCCACCCGCCAGTGCACCATCGACAAGGTCAGCGCGCTGAAACAGGTGCTGGCCCGCCACCCCGGCACGTCGCAGGTGCGTTTGCGGCTGATCAGTGGTGATCGAATCACCACGCTGGAGTTGGACTCCTCGCTGCGGGTGACACCCTCGCCCGCGCTGATGGGCGACCTCAAGGCGCTGCTGGGCCCCGGCTGCCTGGGCGGCTAGCGGCTTGGCCGGACCGTAACTGCAGGACCGCCCGATGGTCGTGGGTCGGGATGATCGTCACCGCATGACGTGCCAGGTGCAGACGTTGCAGTGTCCGGAATGTCTCGCCGCGATTCTCGTCGGCCAAACCGCCTGGATAGCTTGACTTTTGCCTGATCTTTTCGATCTGCAACTCGTGCCATGCCGCGTCACCTGCGATCAGTATCCAGCCCTCGGCGGTGTGGGTAAGAACGCCGACGCTGCCCGGGGTGTGTCCGGCGAGGTCGACCAGAATGACGGAGCTGTCACCGAACACATCGTGGCTTCTGGTGAAGGTCAAGACCGGTGGCCCGTCGAGTTCGTATTCGACGACGGACCGGTCGCGCAGCGAATCGCGGACCCCGCCCACCGGGGCCACCGGCCCGGTATTGACCCAGTCGTATTCGGTGCGGTGCAGTCGGACGGGCAGCCCGGGCATGTCCAGCAGGCCCGAAACGTGGTCCCAGTGCGCGTGGGTCGGCAGCGCGAAATCCAACTCGTCGGGGGCAGTGGCCAGCCGATCCAGTGCGGTGATCGTGGGGATGGTGCTCGCGGGCGGCCGCACCGCCGGGCGCAAAGCCCGGGGAAGCTGCGCGATTGCCCGCCGTTCGGCGTCGACGCACACGGCAGGGTCGACGATGAACGTCGCCGTTGGATGCCTGACCAGAAACGACGTCAACGAATTCTGCACTCGTCGGGGCGTAAACGTACCCTCCACGATCATGGCGGTCGGCACCGACCGCGGCGCTTGCGGCAGTGCGGTGACCGTCACGGTGACACCAGGATTTGGCAGTCCCGCGTCAACGACACTGCGGATGAACCGCTGATCCGGTTGCCGGGGGCGAATCATGCCCCAACCGAGTCCGGCAGCGGCGGTGCAGCATTCGATGACGCCGGGGGAACGGACGCGATCAGGCATGGGGCTCGATCCTGACAATCACGAAGCCCGGCCACACGGCACGGTAACGAGCGCGCCGCAGCTTCTCGCGCAGGCGCAGATCTCGGTTCACGTTGGTGACACCCGGCAGCTTGATCAACGGCACGATGTTCCATTGCCAGCCATACCGCTCATGCAACATACGATTGCCCGCATCGGCGTCGGCGTCCGACAGGATGGTCGCGCGCCCGGTCAGCGTCGGCGCACCCGGTCGCACTCGGCCCCGGTAATCGCAGGCGGTGAGCTCCACATCCGGGTGGGCCGCCAGCCGGCGGGTCTTGGGACCGATTTTGGTGCGAAACACCACGGTCGGACCATCGAATCCGAACCAGATCGGGGTGTCGACGGGCGTGCTGTCGCGGCGAAACGACCGGAGCATCGCATAACGGGTGGTGCGCAACTCATCGAGGCATTGGGTGTGCATGCCACCGAGTCAACAGCTTAGAGTTGACTCTAAGTCAAGCGTGAATATCAGGAGGCTCGATGGCGGCAGCACTGACGATCGGAGAAGTGGCTCGCGAAGCCGGTGTCGCGGCGACCACCTTGCGCTACTACGAGCAGATCGGTCTGGTTCCGGCGCCGGTTCGGGTGGGCGGTCAGCGTCGCTACGACGACGGGGTGCTGGCCCGACTCGAGGTGATCCGGCTGTGCAAGTCCGCGGGATTCGCGCTCGACGAGATACAGCTGTTATTCGCCGACGACGCGCCGGGACGTCCGGTCAGCCGGGCCCTCGCGGAGGCCAAACTCGCCGAGATCGACGCCCAGCTGGCCTCGCTCGCGCGAGCGCGAGCGGTCATCGAATGGGGCATGCGCTGCACCTGCCCGTCGATCGACGCGTGTACCTGCGGGATTCACAGCGCCTTACCCGGATGTTTGTGAATCACACCATTTTTCATGACGAAGTCGACCTGACCGGTGACCTCGATGTCGGCGAACGGGTCGCCGGGCATGGCAATCAGGTCGGCGATCTTGCCCTCGGCGATCACACCGAGGTCGTCGAGTTGCAGCAGTTCGGCCGCAACGCTGGTGGCCGCCCGCAGGGCACGCAACGGCGAGATGCCGGTCGACACCATCATCGGGAACTCCCGCCAGTTCTCGTGATGCGGAAACATGCCGGCGTCGGTGCCGAACGCGATCCGCACGTTGCTGCCGGCCAGCCGATCGGCAGCATCCAGCAACGGGCCGCGGTATTTTCGGAACTTGCGTAACGCGTACTCGGGAAGGGCGGCCAATAACGGGTCGTTTTCGTCGCGCCGGGCACCGGACACGATGGCGTACTGAGTCGGCACCATAAAAACCCCGGCGTCCTCCATCATCCGCAAGGTGTCGGCCGAGGCGAGGTTGCCGTGCTCGATGCTGCGCACCCCGGCGCGGACTGCTCGCTGGATGCCGTCGTCGCCGTAGCTGTGCGGGGTAGCCGGGATTTCGAGGTCGGCCGCGGTGGCGACCAGGATGTCCATCTCCTCCTGGCTGTAGGTGGCGTGGCCGGGATCGTCGGAGGGCGAGGCGAAGCCACCGGTCGCACCGAATTTGATCCAGTCCGCGCCTGCGCGGATCTCCTGCCTGACCCGGGTGCGAATCTCGTCGGCGCCATCGGCGGCCGCCAATTCCAATGGTCGCGAACAGCCTTGATATTCGTCGGCGAGGAATCCGCTGAAATCGCCGTGGCCGCCGCGCGCCGAAATCATATGCGGCGCCACCAGCATGCGCGGTCCCTCGATGATGCCGGCCGCTACCGCGTTGCGCAGGTCGACCGTCGGGTAGTCGAGATCGCCACACCCGAGGTCGCGCACTGTGGTGAAGCCGTTGTGCAGCAGCGCCCGCAGCACCGGCAGCGACTTCAACGTCTTTGCGGTGCTGGAGTCGACGGCCGTGGCCGGGCCAAGCGGCGGTGTCAATGTCACGTGGGTGTGGCAGTCCATGAAGCCGGGGGTCAGGGTGTGCCCGGACAGGTCGAGCACTTCCGCGTCCGCAGGCGCGTCGATCGTCTCCTCGACTCGTTGGATGCGGCCGTCGGCGACCAGCACGTGCTGCGGCGCTGCGGCGTCCGACACCCCGTCCCACACGTTCGCACCGGTGATCAAGGTTGCTGCCATGGCCATAGTCTCTAGAACATACGTCGATTTTGGGCACCGCGCTCTGCCCGGCGACCTACGGTCGGAGGCATGGAAGCCCACAACGCGACGACCGTCGAGGTGGTGGCTGATGGGCAACGCGGTTCGATCACGTTGAACCGGCCGGCGAAGCTCAACCCGCTTGGCACGCAGACCCTGAACGAACTGGTCGCCGCCGCCCGTTGGTTCGACGCACGGCCTGAGGTCAAAGTCGTCGTCGTCAGCGGTAATGGTCGCGCGTTTTCGGCCGGGGCGGACCTGGCGGCGTTCACCGATCCGGCCGACGGGGCCGGTGCCGCGCGGGAAGCCGCCGACGCCGGGCGGCGGATGGCCGATGCCGTCGAAGCGATGCGCGCGGTGACCGTCGCGCGGTTGCATGGTCATTGTGTCGGCGGCGGACTGGTCCTCGCGGCCGCATGCGACCTGCGGGTGGCGGCCGACTCGGTCCGGTTTTCCATACCCGAGGTCGATCTGGGCATTCCACTGGCCTGGGGCGGCATCCCGCGGCTGGTGCGCGAGATCGGGCCGGCGCTGACCAAGGAACTGGTGATGACGTGTCGACCATTTGGAGCCGATGAGGCCAAGACGGCCGGATTCCTCAACCGTGTGGTGCCGGAGACCGATCTCGACGAGGAGGTCGAACAACTAGTGCAACAACTGCTTCCCAAGTCGGCGCTGACGCTCGCCTCGACAAAGCGCCACACCAACGCCGTGGCCGACGGGATGGTCGCCACCGCGCGAAGCTGGAGTGACGCCGACGCTCTGGTCACCGCATTGCACGATTCCGAGTCGCGGAAAGCCGCCGGGGCCTACCTGGACCGGGTCCGCCGCCGCTAAGCATCCAAGGAGGAGAACCGATATGACCACGGACGAGCGTCCGACCACCCTGCCAGAAGCATTCCAGCGCACGGCGGTGATCGACCCCGACGCCGTCGCGCTTCGCACCCCGGGCGACACCCACACCATGACGTGGCGCGAGTACGCGGCGCAGGTGCGCCGGGTCGCGGCCGGGCTGGCCGGGCTGGGGGTGCGCCGCGGCGACACGGTGTCGCTGATGATGGCCAACCGGGTGGAGTTCTACCCGCTGGAGGTGGGCGCACAGCACGTCGGCGCCACGTCGTTCTCGGTCTACAACACCCTGCCCGCCGAACAGCTGACCTACTTGTTCGGCAACGCCGGAACCAAGGTGGTGATGTGCGAGGCGCAGTACGTCGAGCGAATCCACGCCAGCGATGCGCCCATCGAGCACATTGTGTGCATCGACGGGTCGCCGGACGGAACGCTGTCTCTCGAGGATCTGTACGCCGCCGGCGCCGACGATTTCGACTTCGAATCGACGTGGCGCGCAGTGCAACCCGACGATATCGTCACGCTCATCTACACGTCCGGCACGACCGGCAACCCCAAGGGTGTGGAGATGACACACGCCAACCTGCTCTTTGAAGGCCAAGCGCTCGACACCGTTCTCGGTGTCGAATTCGGCGACCGGATCACGTCGTTCCTGCCCTCGGCGCACATCGCCGACCGGATGATGGCGCTCTACAACCAAGAGATGTTCGGTACGCAGATCACCGTGGTTTCCGACGCCCGTGCCATCGCGACAGCATTGCCCGATGTTCGGCCGACCATTTGGGGCGCCGTGCCGCGTGTATGGGAAAAGCTCAAGGCCGCAATCCAATTCGCCGTCGCGAATGAACCCGACGAGGAGCGGCGGCAGGCGTTGCAGTGGGCGATGGCGGTGAGCGGGAAGCGCGCTGCGGCATTGATCGCCGGAGACCCCGTGCCCGATGACGTGGCGGCAGAGTGGGACACCGCCGACGAGCTGGTGCTGTCCAAGCTGCGCGCCAAGCTCGGGTTGGACCAGCTGCGGTGGGCGGTGTCGGGGGCGGCGCCGATCCCGAAGGAGACCCTCGGCTTTTTCTCCGGAATCGGCATCCCGATTGCCGAGGTATGGGGCATGTCCGAGTTGAGTTGTGTTGCCAGTGTTTTCCATCCTCGGGAAGGGCGGCTGGGAACCGTCGGCAAGCTGCTTCCCGGGCTGGAATCCAAAATCGCCGAAGACGGCGAATACCTGGTGCGCGGCCCGCTGGTGATGAAGGGCTATCGCAAAGAGCCGGCGAAGACCGCCGACGCGATAGACGCCGACGGCTGGCTGCACACCGGTGACATTCTCGACGTGGACTCCGAGGGTTATCTGCGGGTGGTCGACCGGAAGAAGGAGTTGATCATCAACGCGGCCGGCAAGAATATGTCGCCGGCCAATATCGAGAACGCGATCCTGGCCGCGTGCCCGATGGTCGGCGCGATGGTCACCATCGGCGATGGGCGACCGTACAACACCGCGTTGATGGTGTTCGACGCCGACTCGGTCGGCCCCTACGCGGCCCAGCACGGGCTCGCCGATGCCTCGCCGGCGGCTCTCGCGTCCGACCCGAAGGTGATTGCAGGAATCGCGGCCGGGGTCGCCGCGGGTAACGCCAAACTTTCGCGCGTCGAGCAGATCAAGCGCTTCCGGGTGCTGCCGACGCTGTGGGAGCCGGGGGGTGAGGAAATCACCCTGACGATGAAACTCAAACGACGGCCGATCGCCGCCAGGTATGCCGCCGAAATCGAGGAGTTGTACGCCGGCGAGCCGGGACCGGACGTGCACGAACCCAAGGCTGCGTCGGCAACGCAACCGGCGTGAGGCCTTAGGCGCGCAAAACCATCTTGGACATCAGTCCGGCCGTGACGGCCACGGCTGCGGCAGCCAGGACGGAGGGCGCCGCGCTGGCGGTGAGCACTCCGACGATCAGCAACGTGGCCAGCCCCGCGAGCAGCGCGACCAGTTTGTGGGCGGGCCACGGCACACCGGCGACCAGCACCCCGGCCGGCTTACGATCGGTCAGCGCGTCGACGTGCTGGGACGTGGTCATAGGTTCAGGATACCCGGCACTCTAGTTTTCGGCTAGCCGAAACACGTCCTGAGCTGCCACCCTCTAAGCTGGTCGGCATGCCCCTTTCAGGTGAATATGCACCCAGCCCGCTCGATTGGTCCCGAGAACAAGCCGACAAGTTCGCGGCGTCGGGCGGAACCGAAGCCACCGAGATGCAGGGAAAGCCCATCATCTTGCTCACCACAGTCGGAGCAAAGACGGGCAAACTTCGCAAAACCCCGCTGATGCGCGTCGAACACGACGGTGAGTACGCCATCGTCGCCTCGCTGGGCGGCGCCCCGAAGAACCCCGTGTGGTACTACAACGTCAAGAAAAATCCGCGCGTCGAGTTGCAAGACGGCACAGTGACCGCCGACTACCAGGCACGCGAGGTATTCGGGGATGAAAAGGCCGCCTGGTGGGAGCGCGCCGTCGAGGCTTGGCCCGACTACGCCAAGTACCAGACCAAGACCGACCGGCAAATTCCGGTGTTTGTCCTCACCCAGGTGGATTGAGCCGGCGCGCCCGCCAGAAACAACCGCATGGCACCATTGATCGGTGTCCGCCGAACCGGCCGAGAGGCCTAGCGCCCAGAATTGCCCGCTGCTGTCAGCAGCGGACATCGAGGCGGCGGCACATCGAATCGCCGGCGTAGTCACGCCGACGCCGCTGCAGTTCAGCGACCGGTTATCGGCGGCAACGGGCGCGACGGTCTACCTCAAGCGCGAAGATCAGCAGGCGGTCCGTTCCTATAAATTGCGCGGCGCCTACAACCTGTTGGTGCAACTGTCCCAGGAGGAGACCGCCGCGGGCGTGGTGTGCTCGTCGGCGGGCAACCACGCGCAGGGTTTCGCGTTCGCGTGCCGCGCCCTGGGTATCCATGGCCGCGTCTATGTGCCGGCCAAGACGCCCAAGCAAAAGCTTGACCGCATCCGCTACCACGGCGGGCACTTCATCGAGCTGATCGTGGGCGGGTCGACCTACGACCTGGCGGCCGCGGCCGCCTTGAGCGACGTGGCGCGCACCGGGGCGACGCTCGTCCCGCCCTATGACGACCTGCGGACGATGGCCGGGCAGGGGACGATCGCGGTCGAATTGCTCGCCGAACTTGACGGTGAGCCGGACCTGGTGGTGGTCCCGGTCGGCGGGGGCGGATGCATCGCCGGCATCACCAGCTACCTGGCGGAGCGGACGACCAACACCTCCGTGTTGGGTGTCGAACCGGGGGGTGCTGCGGCGATGATGGCTGCGCTGGCCGCCGGTGAGCCGGTGACGCTGGACTATGTGGACCAGTTCGTCGACGGCGCCGCGGTGAACCGTGCCGGCACGCTGACCTACGCCGCGCTGGCCGCCGCCGGTGACATGGTGTCGATCACGGCGGTCGACGAGGGCGCGGTCTGCACCGCCATGCTGGACCTGTACCAGCACGAGGGCATCATTGCCGAGCCCGCCGGCGCGCTCTCGGTGGCCGGCCTGCTGGAGGCCGACGTCGAACCGGACTCGACGGTGGTGTGCCTGATCTCGGGCGGCAACAACGACATCTCCCGCTACGGGGAAGTGCTGGAGCGTTCGCTGGTTCATCTCGGGCTCAAGCACTATTTCCTGGTCAACTTTCCGCAGGAGCCCGGCGCGCTGCGCCGATTCCTCGACACCGTGCTCGGTGCCGACGACGACATCACGCTGTTCGAGTACGTCAAGCGCAACAACCGCGAAACCGGTGAGGCGCTGGTCGGCGTCGAGCTGGGATCGGCGGCCAACTTCGACGGTTTGTTGACCAGGATGCGCGCCACCGACATCCATTTCGAATGCCTCGAGCCTGGGTCTCCGGCCTATCGGTATTTGCTGTAACCGGGCGCGTCGTCCCAGCTCTCACATCCTTTCGGCGACCGGAGCGACGGCTTGTGGACGCGCGCGTGGATTCCTTCCTGCGCAAGGTGGGAACCCAGGTCCGGAGCCTTGATGGCAGTGGTACGACGCGACGAAGGAGGGCAATGACGCCGGCAATCTCGACAGCAGAGGACGCAGACCCTCGCACGGCAGAAGATGAGAGGAAAAGCCCCGGCATGGAGGAGGGCGGGGTCCGAAGAATTCTTGATATCGCGCTGCGTTTCGGCCAGCTGCTGCTGGGTTCGCAGGCGGGAACGGCGGACGTAACCTCCACCATCGCTGCGGTAGCCACTGCCTACGGCCTCCCGCAGACGCAGGTCGACATCACCGCGAACTCGATCACGGTTTCGGTCCCCCGGGGTGTGCCGGGCGCGCCGGTCAGCGCGATGTATCTGGTGCAATCGCGCTCGCTGGACTACACCCGACTCCAGCTGACCACCGATCTCGCCCAGCACGTCGTCGACGCCACACCGGAGCCCGAGTGGGTGCAGCGGCAGCTGGACACCCTGGCGGAGGCTGCACATCCCTATCCACGCTGGGTAGCCACCGTGGGCTGGGCGGTGATGGCCGGCGGCTTCTCCGTATTGATCGGTGCCGGGCCGCTGGTGGCCGTGATCTCGGCGCTGACCACTGCGCTGATCGACCGGGTCGGTCGCTTCCTCAACCGCCGACACCTGCCGCTGCTGTTCCAGCAGGTGGTCGCGGCGGCGGTGGCCACCGGCGTGGCCATCGGACTTCATGCGGCCGGTTGGCTGCCCGACGACACCCCGATGTCACCGGTGGTCGCGGCCAACATTGTGGTGTTGCTGTCAGGGCTGGCGACCGTCGGTTCGGTGCAAGACGCCATCACCGGCTACCAGCTCACCGCCGTGTCTCGGATGATGGACATTTTGCTCTCGTCGGCGGGCATCCTGGTCGGCGTCTCGATCGCGGTGCGGATCGGCCGCGCGGCCGGTGTCGACGTCCAGGTGATCCCCGACATGCCGGTCGTCGCCGCGCTGAGCGTGCCGGTGTACATGGTGGCGGGCGCGATCGGGGCTGCCGCGGCGGCGATCGCCGGCTACGCGTCGATCCGCGCGGCGCTGGCGGCAGGCATCGCCGGGGCAATCGCGACGCTGCTGTTCTTCGGGCTGCAACTCATCAACGTCAACAGCATCGCGAGCTCGTTCGTGGCTGCGGCGGCCACCGGCCTGGTCGGCACCCTGCTCGCGCCCCGGCTGCGGGCCACCCCACTTGTGATCATCATGGCCGGCATCGTGCCGTTGGTTCCCGGGTTGACCCTCTACCGGGGCTTTGTCCAATTGGTCAACGCGCAGCCGACGGCGGGGGGCACGCTCGGGATGGCCGCAGGACTGGCGTTGGCGCTGGGCGCGGGCGCAGTGCTGGGCCCGCTGCTCGCGCCCTCGGTCCAGCGCGAACTCGCTCGATACCGCCACCGCGTTCGCGCAGGTTCGAGGCGCCAGGTGCTCAACCGGTCCCGCATGCCGCAGCTCGCCGGCATCCGGTACATCGGGCGCCGGTCAGGCTCACGCGCGTAGGCCGATCTCAGGCCGGCTCGATCTGCAGTAGTAGCTCATCGTTGGCACGAAAGATTGGCTCAAGCGGTACATCGCATCGTTCGGCCATGGCGATTAACGACTTCGACCAGACCCGGTCGGCGGCCGAAATCGGACCTCGCCCGGGCCCCGCTATCAGCAACGCGACCGTGGAACCGGATGCCAGGTCGTCGAGCAGTGTGCGCAGTGCCGACATGAAGTTCTTCAGAAATCGCGCCTGTGGTCGCGGACCGATCGAGGTTTGGTTGAGCATCTTGGTCAGCCGACGATCCGACCCGACGAAACCGAACCACAACAACCGCTCACCAAATCCCAGGGGTCCCATCAGCGCGCACCACCGCTGGCGCAGATCGTCGGCCGAATAGACCGGGTCCGTGGCGGTCTCGATAGGCGGAATGGGCGTTGGCGCGTGCTGACTCATCTGCGAATCATCAGCGGCGCCCGCCGTCGGCGGTAGTCAGTTATCCACCGAGCGCAGTACCGCGAATGAATGCCCAGGCAACTCGGTGGTGTCGTTGCCCACCTGAGGCGGGTCCCAGGCCAGGACCACCTCGCCGGTGATGGGAATTCGCGTCGCTTCGATGCCGAGGTTGCACGCGATGGCGAGCCGGCCGCGGCGCATCACGATCCAGCGGGCCGCTTCGTCGTAGTCGACACTCAGCTCGGCCAGCCACGGATCGGTCAGGTCAGATTCGCTGCGCCGTAACGCGATCAATTCTCGGTAGACGCCGAGCAACCGGGCGTGCTCGTCGTTGTCGACTTCATTCCAATTCAGCTTGGAGCGCTGGAATGTCTGCGGGTCCTGCGGGTCGGGAATGTCGTCGGCATCCCAGCCATGCTCGGCGAACTCGGCCTTGCGTCCTTGGGCGGTAGCGCGGGCCAGTTCGGGTTCAGGATGGGAGCTGAAAAACTGGAACGGGGTTGAGGCGCCCCACTCCTCACCCATGAAAAGCATGGTGCTGTACGGAGATCCGAAGACCAGGGCAGCCTTGACAGCTAGTTGGCCGAAGCTCAGGTTCTGCGACGGGCGGTCCCCGAGGGCGCGGTTGCCGACCTGATCGTGGGTACAGGTGTAGGCCAGCAGGCGGGTGGCCGGAATTTCCGATGTGTCCAGTGGCCGACCGTGCCGACGGTGGCGAAACGACGAATAGGTGCCGGCGTGAAAGAAGCCGTGCCGCAACGTCTGCGCCAGCGTGGCCAGCGACCCGAAGTCGGCGTAGTAGCCCTGGCGCTCACCGGACACCGCGGCGTGGATCGCGTGATGGATATCGTCGTCCCATTGTGCGGTGATCCCGTAGCCGCCGGCTGAGCGTGGAGTGATCAGCCGCGGATCGTTGAGGTCGCTTTCCGCGACCAGCGACAGCGGGCGGCCGAGTTGCTCGGCGAGCGCATCGGTTTCGGTCGACAGCTCCTCGAGAATGTGGATCGCGGTGGTGTCCACCAGCGCGTGCACGGCGTCCAGACGGAGACCGTCGGCGTGGAAGTCGCGCATCCAGCGCAGCGCGCAGTCGATGATGTATCGGCGGACCGCGTCGGAGTCGGCGTCGGCGATGTTGATTCCTTCGCCCCACGGGTTGCTGGCCGACGACAGGTATGGGCCGAAGCGCGGCAGGTAGTTGCCTGACGGGCCGAGGTGGTTGAACACCGCGTCGATCAGCACACCAAGGCCGCGGCGGTGGCAGGCGTCGACGAACCGCGCCAGCCCGTCGGGGCCACCGTAGGGTTCGTGCACCGCATACCACAGCACGCCGTCGTATCCCCAGCCGTGGCTGCCGGAGAACGCGTTGACGGGCATCAGTTCGACGAAGTCGACGCCGAGATCGACCAGATAGTCCAGCTTGTCGGTTGCTGCGTCGAAAGTGCCTTCGGCCGTGAATGTTCCGAGGTGCAGCTCGTAGATCACCGCGCCTTCGACCGATCGGCCAGTCCAGTCGCCGTCGCTCCAATGCGCAGCGCTTGGGTCCCATAGTTGAGAGCGGGCATGCACGCCGTCCGGCTGGCGCGCCGACCGCGGATCGGGTAGCACCAGGGGGTCGTCGCCAAGCAGGTAGCCGTAGCGCGCATCGGGTTCAGTCTCCACGGTGAGACGCCACCAACCGTCGCTGTAGGGGGTCATCGGGTACGTCGCACCGTCGATATCGAGATGCACTCGCGTAGGATTCGGTGCCCAGACGGCGAATTCGTGATCAGGCATCCGCGCGCTCCAACAGCACCACGGGCAGTTCGGCGAATAATTCCTCGGCGATCGTCGCTCCGCTGTGCGCGGTGCCGCTGAGTGTGTCGGTCCAGTCGCCGTCGGGCAGCGGTATCACCGTGTCGCCCCACCCACTGTCCTGCAGATGCACCGTCCAGCGGGCGACCGCCACCAGTACATCGTCGCCACGCAGGAACGCGACGACGTGTTCAGCGGCCGACCCGGTGGCCAGCACCGGGTGATAGCCGCCATGCAGGAAGGTCTGCGGCCGGCTCCGCCGCAGGTGCAACGCCGCGGCAACAACTTTGATCTTCGGGTGGTCAAGGCTTTTAAGGGCTGCCTGTCGCGCGGTGTAGTCGACTGGGCGCCGGTTGTCCGGATCGACCAGGCTGTCGTCCCACAGCTCGGTGCCCTGGTAGACGTCTGGGATACCGGGGACGGTCAGGGCCAGCAACTTCTGCGCGACCGCGTCGTTGTCGGCATGCGATCCGAGTTGGGCGACAAGGCTGGTCAGTTCGCGAGCTGCGGGCCCGTCCAACACTGCGTCCAGCCAGTGGTGCACCGCGCTCTCGAAGTCGGCATCCGGATCGTGCCAGGAGGTATGCCATGCGGCTTCCCGGATGGCTTTCTCGGCATAGGCATGCAGTCGCTCACGCAAGCTGTCGGTGACCTCGCCGTCGGCCGGCCACACGCCGAAGATGTTCTGCCACAGAAACAGTCCGGTTGCCGGGTCGGGGGAGGGCGTGCCGGTCTCCCAGCGGGCGACAAACTCGGCCCACAGCGACGGAACCTGCGACAGCACACCGATGCGGGCGCGGACGTCCTCGCCGCGTTTAGTGTCGTGGGTGGAAAGCGCTGTCATTGTCTGCGGCCACAGCCGGGCGCGGGTGGCGGCGCTGTGGTGAAACTCTGCGGCGCCCACGCCGAACCGCTGCGGGTCGCCGCCCACCTCGTTCAGCGACACCAGCCGAGCATCCCGGTAGAACAGGCAGTCTTCGACTGACTTGGCAGTGACCGCGCCGCACAGCTGCTGAAGCCGCACCGCAGGCTCACCGCCGTCGGCTATCGCGGCCGCGATCAGCTGCAGCGCCGGCCCCAATTCCGGTGCGCCGGCTGCGGCTTCGGCAAGAGCGGCAGGCAGCACCGCCGACAAGCCGCGGTAATCGGTTCGATACACGTCAATGTGGCCGAGTAACGCTACTACCGCGTCGGGCACCTGCGGATCGTCGGCACCGGTGGCGGCGACGATGCAGCGCCGCAGTCGGGCCAGCTCGCTGGCGAGTGTGTCGGTGGTCGCGGCGGCCTTGAGTTCCCGCAGCAGTGCCGGCATGGCCTGATAGTCCACCCCGGCCGATTCGACGAGCGCCGTCAACGCGGGCGCCCCCTTCGGGTCGATGAAAAGGCCGCCAACTTCTCGCAGCACGTCATAACCGGTGGTGCCGGCCACCGGCAAGGTCGGCTCCAAAGCTTCGTCGGCGGCTAAGATCTTCTCGATCACAATCCAGGCGTCGGGCCCGAGCAGCGTGCGCAGCGAGCTCAAATACCCAGCCGGGTCGGACAATCCGTCGGGGTGGTCGATGCGTACGCCGTCGACCAGTCCATCACCGACCCAGCGGGCGACCTCGGCATGCCAGGCGTCGAACACCGCAGGGTCTTCCTGGCGAAGTCCGGCCAGCGAGGTGATCGAGAAGAAGCGCCGATAGCCACATACTCCGTTCCGCCAGCCGACCAGTCGGTAGTGCTGGCGGTCGTGCACATCGGGACCGCTGCCGTTGCCGGTTCCGGGTGCGATCGGGAAAACCAGGTCGCCCAGCCGTAGCAGTTCGCCGTCCACCGTCAGGTCGGCGATGTCGTCGTCAGAACCCAAGACGGGCAGCACAATCCGTCCGTCGTCGAGCTGCCAGTCGATATCGAAGAATGCCGCGTAGGCCGATGACCGCCCGTTCCGCAGCACATCCCACCACCACTGGTTCTGCTGCGGTTGGTCGATCCCAACGTGATTGGGCACGATATCAACAATCAGCCCCAAGCCACGCTTCTTTGCTGCCGCCGACAGCCGGGCCAAACCCTCAGCGCCGCCGAGTTCGGTGGAGACAGTGGTCGGATCGGTGACGTCGTAGCCGTGCGCTGACCCGCGCACTGCGGTCATGATCGGCGACAGGTACACGTGCGACACCCCGAGGTCGCCCAGGTAGTCCAGCAGGTTCTCCGCGTCACCGAAGGTGAACGCGAACCCGCTCGAGGCGCCCCGCAGTTGCACCCGGTAGGTGGACAGCACCGGAGAAGTCATGCGTCACAGCGTCTTACGCAAGACGAGCAGAGCACGGCTCGGCAATGAGATCTCATCCCCGTCGGTCACGACCAGCTCCACTGCACCGGTGGGATCGGTGGTGTCCAGCACTGCCGTCCATTCTTGTGCGTAGTCCTGGTGGGGCATGATGAAGTCCACCACATGGTCGTGGGCGTTGAAGCACAACAGAAATGAGCCGTCGACCACGCGCTCGCCGCGGCGGCCGGGCTCGGGAAGCGCGTCGCCGTTGAGGAAAACCGCGATGCTCTTGCCGAAATCACTGTCCCAGTCCTCCGGGGTCATCTCCTGGCCGGCCGGGGTCAGCCACGCGATGTCGCGCGCTTCGTCGCCCCTGCGGATCGGTTGGCCTGCGAAAAACCGGCGGCGACGAAACACCGGGTGCTCGGTGCGCAAGCCGGTCACCGTGCGAGTGAACGCCAGCAGGTCGGCGTTCTTGTCCGCCAGCGACCAGTCCATCCAGGACAGCTCGGAGTCCTGGCAGTACACGTTGTTGTTGCCCTGTTGGGTGCGGGCCATCTCGTCGCCGTGCGCGATCATCGGCGTACCTTGCGACAACATCAGCGTGCCCATGATGTTGCGCATCTGCCGCGCGCGTAGTTCGAGGATGTCGGGATCGTCGGTGGGGCCTTCGACGCCGCAGTTCCACGACCGGTTGTAGCTTTCCCCGTCGCGGTTGTCCTCACCGTTGGCTTCGTTGTGCTTCTCGTTGTAGGACACCAGGTCATTGAGCGTGAACCCGTCGTGGGCGACGACGAAGTTGATGCTGGCGCTGGGTCGCCGCCCGGTCGCCTCGTAGAGGTCCGACGACCCGGTCAGCCGGGAAGCGAACTCGCCCAGGGTTGCGGGCTCGCCCCGCCAGTAGTCACGCACAGTGTCGCGATATTTCCCGTTCCACTCGGTCCACAAACCCGGGAAGTTGCCGACCTGGTAGCCGCCTTCGCCGATATCCCACGGCTCGGCGATCAATTTGACCTGACTGACCACCGGATCCTGCTGAACCAGATCGAAGAACGCGCTCAATCGGTCGACGTCGTAGAACTCGCGGGCCAGCGTGGATGCCAGGTCGAATCGGAACCCGTCGACGTGCATTTCGGTCACCCAGTAGCGCAGCGAATCCATGATCAGCTGCAGGGTGTGTGGGTGGCGGGCGTTGAGGCTGTTGCCAGTGCCGGTGAAATCCTTATAGAACCTCGGGTCGTCGTCGTCCAACCGGTAGTAGGCGGCGTTGTCGATGCCGCGGAAGTTGATGGTCGGGCCGAGGTGGTTGCCTTCGGCGGTGTGGTTGTAGACCACGTCGAGGATCACCTCGATGCCGACTTCGTGGAAGGTGCGAACCATGGTCTTGAACTCGGCCACCGCGCCGCCGGCCTGGCGGTTTGCCGCGTACTGGTTGTGCGGAGCGAAGAACCCGAAGGTGTTGTAACCCCAGTAGTTTCGCAGCTCCAACTCCAGCAGCCGGTGGTCGTGCAGGAACTGGTGAACCGGCATCAGCTCGATCGCGGTGACGTTCAACGACTTGAGGTGGTCGATGATCACCGGATGCGTCAGCCCCGCGTAGGTGCCCCGCAATTCGCGCGGAATGCCCGGATGCGTCTGGGTCATGCCCTTGACGTGAGCTTCGTAGATCACCGTCTCGTGGTAGGGGGTGCGAGGCGCGCGGTCGGAGGCCCAGTCGAAGAACGGGTTGATCACCACGCTGGTCATGGTGTGGCCCAGCGAGTCGACCATCGGGGGAGTGCCGGTCTCCGCAGGGTTCTGAGCAGCGGCGGCCAGATCATAGGAGAACAGCGCCTGGCCGAAGGTGAAGTCACCGTCGAACGACTTCCCATAGGGATCGAGCAACAGCTTGCTGGGGTCGCATCGATGCCCGGCTGCCGGGTCGAACGGCCCATGTACCCGAAATCCATACCGCTGCCCGGGACTCACGGTCGGCAGGTAGGCGTGCCAGACGTATCCGTCGACCTCGTCGAGCGCGACGCAGGTCTCCACGCCCTGCTCGTCGATCAGGCACAACTCGACCGTGTCGGCGATCTCGGAGAACAACGCGAAATTCGTGCCGCCGCCGTCGTAGGTGGCGCCAAGCGGGTAACTGTTGCCCGGCCACACGGTCGTCAGCGTGGGCGCGCGGTCCGGTTGCGCGGCTGTCCTGCGGGATGCCATTAGTCCAACTTATCCGCGGTTGCGAATCGGGGGGTCACCACCAGCTGGTGGCAGCGGCGACCTGCCGCCCCAGCTCACTTGCCAGCGTGCGCGTATAGGTTGCGGACAAGTGGTGAGCGTCGTGATAGATCAGCACATTTCCCTCCGCAGCGCGACATATCTCGGGCCGGCACACCGCATCGCTCATGTCGAGTGGTTTGAGTAATGGAAACTGCTCGATGAAGTCGAGGGTCGGATTGCTGTCGGACAGCACGTCGGCACGTTTCATCCCGCACGATTGCGCGCTGCCGCCCTTGGCCAGACAGTCGGCCGGCTCGAACGGGTTGCCGTCCCTGACCATCCACGGCGTGTCTCGCATCGCCAGTACCGGAATGTTGTTGTCCGAGAACGCCTGCCAGATTCCGATATAACTGGCCGGCATCACATCACCGGCCTTGATGTTCCACGGCCGGGTCGAGGTAGTGAAGACGTAGTCGGGCCGGTCGGCGACCAATTTGGCCATGGTCTTCTGCACCCAGTCCCGGCATTCCGGGTACGGAGCGTTGTTGCCCATGACCAACGGGGTCTCCTCGGTGGACAGCGGGCAGCCCATCTTGAGGTAGGTCACCACTTTGAAATGGTGCATGCGGCCCAGCAGATCCAATGCGGTGAGCCAGTGTTCGGCGTGCGACCCGCCGGCCAGCGCGATGGTCCGGATGGCGTGTTGATCGCCATAGCTGCAATTGATCAGCGCAGCGTTTTTGAAGTCGCTGATGCAGCCGTCTCTGGTCGACGGTGGCAGATCCTTGCTGGCCTCCAAGACAGTGGGCCGCATCCGCAGCTTGGGCACCCGCACGTGCTTGACCAGTGCCCGCGCACCGGGATAGTCACGCGAACTGAGTCCGCTCAGCTCTTTGCCGCCGGCGCGCTGCACGGTGACGTGCTCACGCCAGGTGAACGACGTCGCGGTGAGCGTCACGCCGAGCAGGGCCACCACTGAGCCCAGCACGATGGTCGGACGGCGCAGCCGTGCTCGCCAGGAAATCGTTCGGACCGGCTCCAGTGCGGCCTGGACCGGCGCGCGATAGCGCAGCGGATCCTCGACCAGCCGCATGGTCAGGTAGGCGAGCACACCGGAGATCAGCAATATCACGGTGCCCTCGACAAAGTTGGCATGTCGATGGCCGGTGTAGGACAACCAGAAGATCAGCAGCGGCCAGTGCCACAGGTAGAGCGAATACGCCATCGCTCCCAGGGTTACCAGCGGCCCCGCGGCGAGCATCCGGTTGAGGAGCGGCAACCGGTCGCGGGTGCTGGGATGCGCCTGCCGGTTGGCCCCGGCGAGGACGAACAGCACCGTCGCCCCGACGGGGACCAGCGTCCACGGCCCGGGAAATTCCCGGACGCCGTCGATGAGTGCGCCGCAGGACAGGATCGCGGCCAGCGCGACGGTGGAAATGACAGTGCGCAGCCACATCGGCCAGCGGATGTACGGGACCAGCGCACCGGCCAGCGCCCCCAATAGCAACTCCCAGCCACGCGCGAAGCTGTTGTAGTACGCGGTCGCCTGGCTGGCCTGGTGAGCGAAAATCGCGTAGCCGAATGACGCCGCAGTCAACGCGCTGAGTAAAACGACGAACATCGTCCGGAGCCGATCACCGAACCGTCGGCGACACAGATAGGCCGTCCCGAAGACCACCAGCAGAAAAGCGATGTAGAACTGGCCCTGCACCGACATCGACCAGATGTGCTGCAGCGGGCTGACCGCTTCGCCCGCACGCAGATAGTCCGCGACCGTGCCGGCCAGCTCCCAGTTCTGGTAATACCCGAGGCTGGCCAGGCTTTGGTTTGCGAAGGCTTCCCAACGGGTCTGGGGCTGCACCAGGATGGTCAGCACGGCGCATGCGGCCAGCACCACCACCAGCGCCGGCAGCAGCCGGCGGACCAGCCGGGTCACTTCGGGCAGCAGTGCCAAGGATGACGCCGGGTTGAGCGCGGCACGCAGCACCTTGCCGCCAAAGAAGAAGCCCGACAGGGCCAAGAAGACGTCTACGCCGCCGGACACCCGGCCGAACCAGACGTGGAACATGGCGACCAACGCGATGGCGATACCGCGCAGGCCGTCGAGGTCGTGGCGGTAGAAGCCGGCTTTTCGGTTCCCCATCGCAGCCGGTGCGGACTCCGAAGCGGCCGAGGGCGCCGGGCGGGTCGGGGTCAGGACAGTCATGGTCGACAGACAACTTACCTAACCGCCGAGTTGCTCTCGACCAGTCGTCGCGCAGCGCGTGGTCTGAGCAGCCATCGGGCCGAATCGATAAGTCGTGGGCATCCTTCCCGCACGTTCCGGGAAGGATGCCCACACCCCCCTTCCGGCCTCGGCGGTGGAGGCCGAAACGTTTGCCGGACGGAAATTTCTACTTATGTCACGGTCTGGGGGTAAGAGAGGTTTGGTCAGGAATCGATGATCCGGGTCACATAGGGCGCCATGTTGGTCGTCCGTGCCGCCGAGACCGTAACGGCGGGTTCGGTGCCCTCGATCATCTGGCCTTTCCCTAAAAACAGGGCCACGCTTTGGCTGCCGCCAGGGCCATAGCAGATCAGGTCGCCGCGGCGTGCCTGCGCCGGTGGGACCTTGCGGCCGACACTGCACTGCTCGTTGGATCTGCGCGGCAGTTTGAGCCCGACGCCGGCGAACGCATATTGGATCAGGCCCGAGGCGTCGAAGCCGACTGTGCCGGTGTTGGTGCCGCCGGGCAGGGTCCCGGTGCCCGGAGCGGTTCCGACCCCGGCACCCGGCAGGGTGCCGACACCCGGTACGGCGCCGGTAGTGCCCGGGACGGTGGTGGCGCCCGGAAGAGTGGCGGTACCGGGGCCCGTGGCGCCCGGGAGGGCGGTAGTACCAGGCAGACCGGTAGTGCCAGGCAGACCGGTAGTGCCAGGCAGACCGGTAGTGCCCGGGGCGGTGCTGGCACTTTGCCTGACGCCGGTGGTGGGCCCTGAAGCGTTGCCGCCGCCGTACACGAACGGCACCCCGCGCTGGGAAAGGGCGCGTTGGACCACCATCTCGATGTGCTGCTGTCCATAGCCGGTCGGCCATGAGTGCGGGTCAGCGGCCGCCAGGGCGGGGCTGACCACCGCCGGTGCAAGCAACATCGTCAGGCTGGTCGTCACGGAGTAGACGCGTTTCATTGGATTCCACCTCTCGGACCGCTGTATTCACAACAGCCACTTAAACCACTTCTGCAACAGAGCCTACCGGCGATTGACACGGTGACTAAATCGGCGAAGGAGAATTTGTCGTACCGTGACCGCGCGGTGACCGCTGGCACCCGTTTCGCCGCCGAGCAGTCGCAAAAGCCGCCTTTTCCAGGCTAAACAGGCGGCTTTTGGGTTTGGTCGCCGTAGCGACTTACGCTCAGTCTCCATGCCCGCGTTGACGCCCGAGCAGATCAGCGCCATCGATGCCGCCCACCTGTGGCACCCGTACAGCACCATCGGCGCGGAGGCCGTGGCGCCGGTGGTGGCTGTGGGTGCCCGCGGCGCGTGGCTGACGCTGATCCACGATGGCAAACCGATCCGGGCCCTCGACGCGATGAGCTCGTGGTGGACCGCGGTCCACGGGCACGGCCATCCGGTTCTGGACACGGCGCTGGTCACCCAGCTGGACACGTTGAATCACGTCATGTTCGGCGGGCTGACCCACGAACCGGCCGCACGGTTGGCGCAGCTGCTTGTCGACATCACCCCCGCCGGGCTGCAGACAGTGTTCTTCAGCGACTCCGGATCGGTGTCAGTGGAGGTCGCGGTGAAAATGGCGCTGCAGTACTGGCGCAGCAGCGGGCGGCCGGGGAAACACCGGCTGATGACCTGGCGCGGCGGATATCACGGCGACACCTTCACGCCGATGAGCATCTGCGACCCCGATGGTGGCATGCACCAGCTATGGACCGACGTCCTGGCCACCCAGGTGTTCGCACCACAGGTGCCCCGCGACTACGACCCGGCCTACACCGCGGCATTCGAAGCTCAGCTGGCCGAGCACGCTGCCGAACTCGCCGCCGTCGTCGTCGAACCCGTGGTGCAGGGCGCGGGCGGTATGCGCTTCCACGATCCCCGCTATCTGCATGACCTGCGGGATATCTGCAACCGGTACGGGGTTCTGCTGATCTTCGACGAAATCGCCACCGGATTCGGGCGCACCGGCGAATTGTTCGCCGCCGACCATGCCGACGTCAGCCCGGACATCATGTGCGTCGGCAAGGCGCTTACCGGCGGTTACCTCAGCCTGGCCGCCACGCTGTGCACCACCGACATCGCGCACACCATCAGCGCCGGCGAGGCCGGCGCGCTGATGCACGGACCGACGTTCATGGCCAACCCGCTGGCCTGCGCGGTATCAGTGGCGAGCGTGCAGTTGCTGCTCGGTCAGGATTGGCGTTCGAGAGTCGGCGAGATCAGTGCGGCGCTGACCGCCGGGCTGGAACCCGCGCGCGGGCTACCCTCGGTGACCGACGTGCGGGTGTGTGGCGCGATCGGGGTCATCGAATGCAACCGGCCCGTCGACCTGGCGGTGGCCACCCCGGCCGCACTGGACCGCGGGGTGTGGTTGCGGCCATTCCGCAACCTCGTCTACGCGATGCCGCCGTTCATCTGTACACCGTCCGAAATTGCGCAGGTCACCTCGGCAATGGTCGACGTGGCAGCGCTCGTAAGCTGAACGGCGATGAAGTCACCGATTGACCTTTCGCCGCTGGCCTGGCTGGACGCGCACGCCGACCGGCGCCGGGATGCCGGACTGCGGCGCTCGCTGCGGCCGCGTCCGCCGGTCGCCACCGAACTGGACCTGGCATCCAACGACTATTTGGGTCTCTCGCAGCATCCGGCCGTCATCGAGGGCGGGGTGGCTGCGCTGCGCATCTGGGGCACCGGTGCGACGGGTTCGCGGCTGGTCACCGGCGACACCGAGCTGCACCAAGAATTAGAAGCAGCACTGGCCGAATTCACCGGCGCCGCAGCGGCTTTGGTGTTCTCGTCGGGATACACCGCCAACCTGGGCGCGGTCGTCGGGTTGTCCGGTCCGGATTCGCTGCTGGTTTCCGACGCCTACTCCCACGCCTCGCTGGTGGACGCGTGCCGGTTGTCGCGGGCCCGGGTGGTGGTGACGCCGCACCGCGACGTCGACGCCGTGGCGGCGGCGTTGGCGTCGCGCGACGAAGAGCGTGCCGTGGTCGTCACCGATTCGGTGTTTTCCGCTGACGGGGCGCTGGCGCCGGTGCGCGAACTGCACTCGGTGTGCCGCCGGCACGGGGCGCTGCTGATTGTCGACGAGGCTCACGGTCTCGGGGTGCGCGGCGCCGGCGGTCGGGGACTGTTGCACGAGCTCGGCCTGGCCGGTGCGCCTGACGTGGTGATGACGACCACGCTGTCCAAAGCGCTGGGCAGTCAGGGCGGTGCGGTGCTCGGTTCGGCGGCCGTGCGTGACCACCTGATCGACGCCGCCCGGCCGTTCATTTTCGACACCGGGCTGGCGCCGGCGGCGGTCGGCGCCGCGCTGGCGGCGTTGCGGGTGCTGGGTGCCGAGCCGTGGCGGCCGCGAGCGGTGCTCACCCATGCCCGCACCCTGGCCGAGATCTGCGCCGTGCCGGCGGAGCCCGCGTCGGCGGTGGTGTCGGTGATTCTGGGCGACCCGGAGGTGGCGTTGGCCGCGGCGGCCGCTTGCCTGGACGCCGGTGTGCGGGTGGGCTGTTTCCGGCCTCCGACGGTGCCGGCCGGGACATCTCGGCTGCGGCTGACCGCCCGGGCGTCACTCGACGCCGACGAGCTCGGGCTGGCTCGCACCGTGTTGACCGACGTGCTGTCACACCGTTGACGATCCTGGTCGTCACCGGGACCGGGACCGGGGTCGGAAAGACGGTGGCGACCGCGGCGCTGGCCGCTCAGGCACGTCAGATCGGCGTGGACGTCGCGGTGTGCAAACCCGTGCAGACCGGCACCGAGGCCGGCGACGACGACCTCGCCGAAGTCACCCGGCTATCCGGAGTCGACGAGGTGGCCGGCTTGGCGCGCTATCCGCAGCCGATGGCGCCGGTGGCCGCGGCCGAACAGGCTGGAATGAGTTTGCCCACCCGCGAGGACGTGCTGAACTTCATCCGCGCTGTGGACCGGCCGCGCCGGTTGACCCTGGTCGAAGGCGCCGGCGGCCTGCTGGTCGAACTCGGCCAGGACGGCATCACGCTGCGCGACATCGCGGCCGACCTCGGCGCCGCGGTGCTGGTGGTGGCCACCGCCGAGCTCGGCACCCTCAACCACACCGCGCTGACGCTGGAAGCACTTGCAGTACAGGGTATTTCATGCGCCGGTCTGGTGATCGGCAGTTGGCCGGAACATGCCGGGGCGGTGGAGACGTCCAACCGGCGCGCGCTGGAGCAGCTGGCGCCGGTACGGGCGGTGCTGCCCGTCGGGGCCGGATCGATGGACCCCGCCGAGTTCGCCGCGATGAGCGCACACGCCGTCGACCGGCATTGGATGACCACACTGGTCGGCTGATGGTTCATTCGATTGAGCTGGTCTTCGACGCCGACACCGAAGCGGCGATCCGTGGCATCTGGGCCGAACTGGCCGACGCCGGGATACCCAGCCAAGCGCCAGCGGCCCGCCCGCACGTGACGATGGTCGTCGCCCAGCGCATCGCGCCGGAAACGGATGCGCTGCTGGGCGCGATCGTCGACCGGCTGCCGCTGAGCTGCGCGGTGGGGGCGTCATTGCTGTTCGGCAGATCCAACGCCGTGCTGGCGCGGCTGGTGGTGCCCACGGCTGACCTACTGGCGATCCACGACGAGGTCCACCGCCTGTCCCGGCCGCATCTGCAGCCTGCGCCGATGCCCAACAGCTTGCCCGGTCAGTGGACCCCGCACGTCACACTGGCCCGTCGCATCGGCGGTGGCCAACTGGGCCGGGCGCTGCGTATCGCGGGGCGACCGGCACAGATCGACGGCAGCTTCGCTGCGCTGCGCCGCTGGGACGGCAATAAGCGTGCCGAGTATCTGCTATCCGCCGAACAACAGATATAGACCGGTGAAGGTGTAGCCGACCATCACCAGCATCATGGTCAGCTGGCCGGTGAGTTGGTAGCCGGTCGGCAGCAGCCGTAATGCCTTGTCGTGCGCCGCAATTACCGCCACGATGTGCCCGGTGACAACGCAGGTCACCTTGATCACCGCCAGCACCGTGGGATGCAGAGACAACACATAGGCGACGTGCAGGTGCGCCAGTCCGAGCAGATTCCAGCCGTGGCCGAGCGGATCAGCCAACGCCAAGATGGCCTGCTGGCCGCGCTCCACCAGGTAGGACAGGTAGTGGGCGAAGATGTAGCCCACCACAATCGGGATCAGCGAGTGCGCCATCTGCCCGGGCAACGCCCGCCGCTGCTCACGGTCAACCCCACCGGTTGCCCGCGCGGCCAATGAAAAAGTCAGCGCCACAACGGCGATGAACGCCAGCAACCCAATGGTACGCAGCGCTGACGACGACAGCGTCACCGGCAAGCCGTGGGCATCGTGGGTGAGTCGGTCAGCGAAGCTGCGCCACGTCGGCGACGCCGAGTAGCTATCGAACGCCGTCGAACCGAGCAACACGGCCAGCACCGCGACCACGCCCGGCCGGACCGGCAACGACGGCAGATGATCGAACGGATTGCCGACCACGATTTGGCCGGTATCGAGGTTGCGGCGAATCGGTGAAAGCCGGGACACCGCCATGCTGTAGACCCCGAACGGGTCGACCCGGGCCAACCAGCGCTGCCCGCACAGCCATGCCCCGACCAATAGCACCACGGCATAAATCAACAACCAGGTTTTGACCATCGGCAGCGACGCGGGATTCGGGCTGGCCAGTTCCATCCACACAAAAGCGAACAGGCCCACCGCAGCGGGGCGGTAGCCCCAGCGTTCCGGATAGGAAAGCCGCGGACCCCGAAGCCGCGCCGGGATGACATGCATCAGCAGCAGATACAGCGTGCGCACCGGCGAAATCACCCGCCATACCGGCCCGAACAGCACCGAGAGCGCCACCAAGCCGACCCACAGCAGCACGTAGAACACCCCGAGCAAAGCGTTGGCCTGCGTCTGTGGGCCCCACACCCCGGCCATCACGACCCATGCCGCAAACACCAGCGCCACCGCGGCCACCGTCCAGCGGGTGAGACGCGCATTCACCAGCGTGGTCAGTGCGGTCGGCAACGGGCGACCGGGCTTGAGCGGGTCGAATCGTGGCTGCCGCCAAGCGAATGCGACCAGCGCGAACGTGAAGGTCAACGCCCACGCCGCCCCGACCATTGCGTAGGCATACGGCACGGGAAGATCACTCGAGCCGCCCAGCCCGTGCGCCAGAATGTCGGCTCGCGCCAGAATCACGGACGGACTTGGATTGTCGCGACTGTCCGGTCCAGGTGATGCAGTTCGACGTCGACATTGCCCGGGACGTCGACGCTGAATTGGAACGTCTGGTCCGGGGCGGCCGCGACCTGGAATTCGTGATCGGGTACCGAGTGCACGTGTAGCTCGTCAGTGGCGTCGCTGGTGACGTGGAAGGTGATCTGTTCTTTGACTTTGGCCTGCAGCGTGGCGTTGGTCGGAGTGACCTTGCCGTCGGCGATGGTGACTTTGACGTCGAGTCCGGACGGCGAGCTTGCGCTGTCCTTGTTTTGGTCACCCCCGCACGCGACCAGCCCCGAAACCAGCACCACAACAACAGTTATCGCGGGCATAACGCGAGATATCATGTGCACCAATCTATTCCGGTTATGCCGCCTGTGGGCGCGAATGCTTCGCGGCCGCCTCCTCCGGCTGTCCGGGCTCGTTGTCGGCCGCGTTGATTCGGCCCGCACCCCAGGTCAGGCCGGCGATCACCATCAGCGTGAAGATCAGTACGACGATCCCGCCGGCGGTGAACAACCACGCCGGTACGGCTGGGTCGCGTTCGCGCTGCAGGATCGTGACTTCGAGCACGAACGGACGGGTGCTGTTGGCCAAGGCGGGAATCTCCGGTGCGGGAATCGCGTCGTCACCCGGAGCCCAGATCGGCACCGCCGTCATCGTGTAGCCGTCTTGGACGCGCAGCAACGTCTTCCAGGATCCCCACACCGGAACGGGCTTGGTGGACTTGTAGTGCCCGGGTCCGACCCGTTCGAGCGAATCGATGAACAAGCCGCGATGATTTTCCATCCGGCCCTGCCAGGACAGGATCGTGAGCCAGTCCGGGTGGTCACTCACCAGGTTGGGCGGATTGATCTGCACGTCCGCCGACACCATTCGTTGTCCAGGTGGGCTCGGCAGATCGGTGAGCGCGATCGTGGCAGTGTCTTGTTGCGGTACCCGGATATGCAATCCGTTGGCTACCGCGCCGCCGAGCACCAGCACGGTGACTACTACGGTCGCGATGCCGATCGCCCGGCCCGGCAGGCGTTGGCCGGTCAGCACCATGCCGAACATCGCCGCGCAGATCCCGGTCAGCACTGCCGCCGGCACGGCCATGGCCAGGGCTGCGCCCCACATGGTGACCGGCCACGGGTAGTGATACACCGCGCCGATCCACAGCGACTCCAGCCACAGCCCGACGGTTCCCACACCCAAACCGGCGACGGCGCCGAACAGAATCGGACGTCGGATCAACGGAGTGAGGCCCAGCAACTCGACAACCAACGCCGGACCCAGATACAGCGGGAACCAGTTGATCGGGGCTCCCAGAATCGGACCGACCAGCACCGCCACACCGGCCCGCAGCGCAATCGCGAACAGCGCCGCAATAATGGCCGCGCCCCGCCCCATCGTCAGGCGCGCCGCGATGGTGCCGAGCGCTGCGGCAGCGGCGATCAGCATCGGCTGGAATACCAGCCGGAACTGTGGGACGCCGAAATCGAACTCGATCTGATAGACCGACATGCCGATCAGCAATCCGCCGAACGACAAGTAGCGCAGGAATTTGATGAACCGGCGCTCCTCTTTTGCGAAAGCACCTTGTTCGGGTGTGTCCGGTAATGCCCGTCCGCCTTCGTATTCCAGCATCAGCACCGCGAACAGAGAGAACCCCGCGCCGCCGATCATCATCAAATGCGTGGGGCCCCAGAGCGTGACGTCCTGGCCGAAGATGCGATGCCAAATATCGTCGAGGGGGAAGCCGATCAGCGCATACAGGCCGCAGCCGGCCATCAGCAATCCGCCGACGGGCGCGTACCAGTCGTGGGTGATGCGCATCGCCGCCGGTCCCGGCTTCTCGAACGGCATCACCACCGCCAACATGCCGGCAAAGAAGATCCCGAATAGGCCGATGATGATGAAGTAGTGCGCGGGGTTGGCCAACGGCCCGGGATCACGGCCGTTGCCGATATGCCAGCTGACATCCCAGATGAAGCCGAACAGGGCGCAGATGATCGAGGTGGTGAACACCAGAACCGGCAGGGCGACCCAGGAAGGACGATCGAACCGCTGGCCCAACCGCTCGCCGACGCGAGTCAGCCAACTGATCTTGTGCGTGCGGTGGGCGTAGCCGCCCCACAGCATCAGCAGAGCTACCACCGCCGCGGCGATCGCGAGACCGATCACCTGGCCGATACCCGCACCGCCTGCGGGCGCCTCCGCGAGAACCGCTACTTGCACCGCCATCTCCTCCCAATTGCGCCGGGCCGCCCCGGGAGAACTGATCGCCTATAGGTAACTGACCCCACAGTAGGTTGCCGATCCTCCCCAAATTGAAACTTCGGGCGATTCGACAGCCGACCCGGTTACTGGGGCTTGTCGTCGGCCGGTGGCCGGGCCTCCGGTTGGGCCCGGCGCCGGTCCCGCAGCGCGACGTACAGCACGACACCGACGACGATCACTGCCGGCAGGAACGCAGGAAGCGCCAGCAGCAGGTAATGATGCGCCATGTAGTCGACGTGCGAAGTGCTGAGTGTCGTCATGCTCTCGGCGATCCTGGCTGTGTGGAGCGGTCGGAATCTCACCGCTACGGCCAAGCTACCCCGACAGTACGGCCGGCTTACCGCGGAGCAATGGCACCGACCATGCCGGACAACACCCGGCCGGTCGCCGTCTGACCCGCTATGCCGTCGATGAGCAATCGCAGCCCGAAGTCGAATCCGCTGCCGGGGTCCGCCGATGGCTCGATCAGTGACTGCGTCTCGGGCACCGCGCCGGCGGCGTCCCACTGCAAGCGGGACTGCTCGTCGGCGGTGGCTCCGAGTACGTAATAGAGGATCGTGCGGGCGGCCAACTCGGACTGTTCGGGGCCAAGCCCGGCTTCGGCGGCCGCGTCGGCCAACACCACCAGAATGTGGCTGACTCCGCGCGATTGTCCGGCGGCAAAGCTCGCCGAGACCAGCTCAGCGCCATCGGTGTGGGAGAGCAGTGCGTCGCGCATTCGTGAGCACACGGTGCGCACCCGGCGGCGCCAATCGACATCGGCGCCAAGACCGGCAGCGATGTCGGCCGGCCGCAATACGTGGTCGGCGACGGCGCCGAGCAGCCGCTGCTTGTCGGGAAAATGCCAGTACAGAGCGCCCGGAGTGATGCCCAGTTCACGCGCCAGCCGACGCATGGTCAGATCGGCGATCCCGTACTGGTCGAGGATCGCGGCGGCGGCTTCGATCACGTCACGTTTGTGCAGCTGCACGCCGCTAGCCTAACCTGAACACCGTTCAAGTAAGGCAGCGACGGGAGTACTTGGTGACCCAGGCGGCGACGCGACCGACCACCGATACCGGCAGCACGGACATCCTCACCATCGCACGACAGCAGGTGCTGACGCGCGGCGAGGGCCTGAGCCAAAACCAGGTGCTGCACGTGCTGCAGCTACCCGACGACCGGCTCGAGGAGCTGCTGGCGCTGGCCCACGAGGTGCGGATGGCCTGGTGCGGGCCCGACGTCGAGGTCGAGGGCATCATCAGCCTGAAAACCGGTGGGTGCCCGGAGGACTGCCATTTCTGCTCGCAGTCGGGGCTGTTCGCCTCGCCGGTGCGCAGCGCCTGGCTGGATATCCCGAGCCTGGTCGAGGCGGCTAAACAAACAGCCAAGACCGGCGCCACCGAATTCTGCATCGTCGCCGCGGTGCGCGGACCCGACGAGCGGTTGCTCGCACAGGTTGCCGCCGGCATCGAGGCAATCCGCAACGAGGTCGACATACAGATCGCCTGCTCGCTGGGGATGCTGACGCAGGAGCAGGTGGACCGGTTGTCGGCGATGGGCGTCCACCGCTACAACCACAACCTGGAGACCGCCCGCTCGCATTTCCCCAACGTCGTCACCACGCACACCTGGGAAGAGCGTTGGGACACACTGTCGATGGTGCGCGAGGCCGGCATGGAGGTGTGCTGCGGCGGCATCCTCGGGATGGGGGAGACACTCGAGCAGCGCGCGGAGTTCGCCGCCAATCTGGCCGACCTCGACCCCGACGAGGTGCCGCTGAACTTCCTGAACCCGCGGCCCGGCACCCCTTTCGGCGACCTGGAGGTGCTGCCGGCCGCCGACGCGCTGAGGGCCGTCGCCGCCTTCCGGCTGGCGCTACCGCGCACCATGCTGCGCTTCGCCGGGGGTCGGGAGATCACTCTCGGCGACCTTGGCGCCAAGCAGGGCATCCTGGGCGGCATCAATGCGGTGATTGTCGGGAATTACCTGACCACACTGGGCCGTCCAGCCGAGGCCGACTTGGAACTGCTCGACGATCTGCAGATGCCGATCAAGGCGCTCAACGCCAGCCTGTGATGGTCGTCGATCTGCCCGGTCCGGTCGGGGCCGGCGTCTACAACATCTACACCGGAGCCAAGGCGGGCACGTCGGTGCCCACGGCGGCCCAGCTGGGGTTGGAGCCGCCGCGGTTCTGCGCCGAATGCGGTCGCCGGATGGTGGTGCAGGTCCGTCCCGACGGTTGGTGGGCGAAGTGTTCACGACACGGCGTGGTGGATTCGGCCGAGCTGGACGGGCAGCGGTGACCGAACCCACCGGTCTGCCGGCCGCGCCGCCGAGCACCTCGCGGCGACGGGCGGTCGTCGTCGTAGTGGTCGGCTTACTGGTGACGGGGGTGTTGATCGGTGCGCTGTGGGCGTGGCTGGCCCCGGCCGTCCACGGTGTGGTGGCATTGACCCACGACGGGGATCGGGTGCACGACTACCTCGGCAACGAATCCGACCACTTCTTCGTCGCCGCGTTTCTGATGCTCGGGCTGTTGAATATGGTCGCCGTGCTGGCGGCGGTGCTTCTATGGCAGTGGCGGGCACACCGTGGCCCGGGCATGGTCGGCGCGCTGTGCATCGGTGTGCTGGGCGCCGCGGCTGCGGCGACGACGGCAGGTGCGCTGCTGGTGCACACCCATTATGGCGCAACGGATTTCGCTGCCGCTCCGGTGACCGAGCAGCACCGGGTGTATTACTTCACCGAGGCGCCGCCGGTGTTCTTCGGCCAGGCCCCACTGCAGATCGCGTGCACCCTGCTGTTGCCTGTTGCCACCGTCGCGCTGGTCTACGCCGTGCTGGCCGCCGCGACTGCCCGCGACGATCTCGGCGGCTATCCCGCGGTCACACCGCGGGCGCCCGAGCCGGTCACAGCGGACGCCGGTCCACCGTCCGTCCCGTGATCACCTTCGCCGCGATCACGGCCAACCGCGCCATGCCGGTGTAGGTCGCCGGGTTGAACATGGTCGGCCACTTGGTCCTGGTCCGACGAGTGTTCAACGGGCGTCGCGCGAAGCGGTCCTGCAACCAGCGCAGCGTCATCGGCGCCGACAGCGGATGCAGCAGCAGGTGTTCACAGAACGCGTCGCGATGGTAGGTGACGTCGGCGCCGCCGGCCGAATAGGCATCGGCCAGCTCGTCGATGTCGTCGACGTTGATGATGTAGTCGTGCACGGCTTGCACGATCAGCACGGGCGGCGTCGGCACCGTGGTGCCGAGCTTGATGTTGTCGAAGACGTTCTGGACCTCCGGCATGTCCAGGACCTCGCCGAGCGGCCGGTCGAGGAAGTCGCCCATGTCCTTGCGCGCCATCCGGATCACGGCGCCCACCGTCGTCATCGTCTCCAGCCGGCACAGCAACGCGCGGCCCTCGTCGTTGGTGTGCTCTTTGATCACCCGGTCCAGGTCGGGGTAGATGTGCGCAAGCGCGGCCACCACCAGGGCGGGCAAACCGGAAAAGAGACCGCCGTTGAGCTTGCGGAAGGTGTTGCCCAGATCGCCGACGGGCGACCCGAGCACGGCACCGGCAATGTCGAGCTCGGGTGCGTATTCGGCGCAGACTTCGGTCGCCCAGGCGGTCGCCAGGCCGCCGCCGGAATATCCCCAGAGTCCGACCGGCGCCGACGGGGACAGCCCCAGGCGCTCCGAGCTCAGCGCGGCCCGGACCCCGTCGAGCACGTAATAGCCCGGCTCATACGGCGCGCCCCACCAGCCGTGGGGCCCCTCGTGGTCGGGCACCGAGACCGCCCAGCCCTCGGCGAGAGCCGCGTTGACCAGCAGGAACTCCAGCTGCGCAAACGAGCCGACGGCATTGGCGCGGCGGCGCAGCGCATAGGACGGGAAGCAGCGGGAGGACACCGAGTCGATCGCACACTGATAGGACAACAGCGGGCAGACCTGGCCCGGCTTGAGGTCGGCGGGCACGATCACGGTGGTCACCGTGGTCTGCGGATCGCCATTGCGGTCCGTGGTCCGGTACAGCAGCTGGGTGGCGGTGATGGGCTGCGGGATCAGACCCAGAAACGCCAGTTCGACATCGCGCGACCGCAGTACGGTGCCCGGCACGGCGTGCTCGAAGCCTGGTGGCGGCTGGTAGAAGGGATCCCTCGACGGTAGGACGGGCCAAGCCTTGGGCTGCAACTCCTCATGCTGGGGCCGGCCGATCCATTCGGCACCGGTCGATGTGGTCGCGAGGCTGCCAATGTCCATCGGGGCATTGTTACTTAAGAAGGGCTTAAGAATCCAGTCGACTCGCTTAAGTCATGCCCGGCGGCCGCAGCGCGGCAAACTGGTCGGTGACCCGCAGCTGCGAGTCGGTGAAGCGGTACAGCGCCGCCGGGCGCCCGCCGCTGCGCCCGGATTGCGCGATGGTGCCGGTCTGGGTGATGACGCCGCGGCGGGCCAGCACCCGCTGCAGGTTGGTCGCATCGACCTGGTAGCCCAGTGCGGCGCTGTAGATGTCGCGAAGTGTTGAGACCGCGAATTCCCTTGGTGCCAACGCGAATCCGATGTTCGTATAGGACATCTTGGCCACCAGCCGGGCCCGGGCATGGTCCACCATCGGCCCGTGGTCGAACGCCATGGCCGGAAGCTTGGCCGCCGGATGCCAGCGGGTGTCCGGCGGCAGTTCCGGGGTGGCGGGGGAGGGCACCAAGCCCAAAAACGTCGACGCGATGGTGCGGGTGCGCGGCACCCGTGCTGGGTCGGAGAACACAGCGAGTTGCTCCAAGTGAGCGACTTCACGCAGGTCAACCTTCTCGGCCAACTGGCGTCGCACCGAGGTCGTCATGTCCTCGTCGTGGCGCAGCCGCCCGCCGGGTAGCGACCATGCGCCCCGCTGCGGATCACGGGCCCGTTCCCACAGCAGCACGTTGAGCTGGGGATTCCCCAATTCAAGCCCGCGAACCTGGAACACGACAGCGAGCACCTCGTGCTCGGTGCTAGTATGAACCACGTTTTCGATTGTAAGACGAAAACCTGATCGGCGCGAAAGGACGGGCGATGACCCGCGCCAACGACGATGCAGAGCGAAGCGATGAGGAGGAGCGGCGCTCATGACGGAGACCCTGAATCGCACGGACGCGCTGGGCGACGAATTGCTCGCGCGTATCACCGACTCACCCACCGGTTACTCCGGCGTGGACGCCGACGAATTGTGGGCGGCCGAGATCCGCCGGTTGGCCGAGCTTCGCGGCGCGACAATCCTGGCGCACAACTACCAACTTCCGGCGATCCAGGACATCGCCGACCACGTCGGCGACTCACTGGCGCTGTCGCGGGTCGCTGCCGAGGCGCCGGAAGACACCATCGTGTTCTGCGGTGTGCACTTCATGGCCGAGACGGCCAAGATCCTCAGTCCCGACAAGACCGTTCTGATCCCCGACCAGCGGGCCGGCTGCTCACTGGCGGATTCGATCACTGCCGAGGACTTGCGGGCTTGGAAGGACGACCATCCGGGCGCCGCGGTCGTCTCGTATGTCAATACCAGTGCGGCGGTGAAAGCGCTCACCGACATCTGCTGCACTTCGTCGAATGCTGCCGACGTGGTGGCCTCAATCGATCCGGATCGCGAGGTGCTGTTCTGCCCGGATCAGTTCCTCGGCGCCCATGTGCGCCGGGTGACCGGACGCCAGAACATGCACGTGTGGGCCGGCGAATGCCACGTGCACGCGGGCATCAACGGCGACGAGCTGGCCGATCAAGCGCGCGAGCATCCTGACGCAGAACTGTTCGTGCACCCCGAATGTGGTTGCGCCACTTCGGCTCTGTATCTGGCTGGCGAGGGCGCATTTCCGGAAGAGCGGGTGAAGATCTTGTCCACCGGCGGCATGCTCGACGCCGCCCGAACGACCGGGGCTCGTCAGGTGCTGGTTGCTACCGAGGTGGGGATGTTGTACCAACTGCGCAATGCCGCCCCGCGGGTCGATTTCCAAGCGGTCAACGACCGCGCGTCGTGCAAGTTCATGAAGATGATCACCCCGGCGGCGTTGCTGCGCTGTTTGGTCGAGGGCGCCGACGAAGTTCACGTCGATCCCGAAACAGCACGGCTGGCACGGCAGAGCGTGCAACGGATGATCGCCATCGGCCAGCCCGGCGGCGCCGAATGATCACTCGACCGGCCTGGCAGCAACGGGCCGATGTCGTCGTCATCGGCACCGGCGTCGCTGGCCTCGCCGCCGCGTTGGCCGCCCAACGGGCCGGCAGGCGTGTCGTCGTGTTGTCCAAGGCCGACCGCACGCCCGGGGTCACCGCCACGCACTACGCGCAGGGCGGTATCGCGGTGGTGCTGCCGGAGACCGGAGATTCGGTGGCAGCCCACGTCGCCGACACCCTGGCCGCCGGGGCGGGCCTGTGCGATCCCGATGCAGTGGCCTCGATCGTCGCCGACGGGTATCGGGCGGTGTCCGAATTGGTCGGCAACGGTGCGCAATTCGATGAGTCGCGGCCGGGACAGTGGGCGCTGACCCGGGAAGGCGGACATTCGCGCCGGCGCATCGTGCACGCCGGCGGTGACGCCACCGGCGCCGAGGTGCAACGGGTGCTCGACCATGCGGCGAGCGTGCTGGACATCCGCACCAACCACGCGGTCCTGCGAGTGCTGCGCGACGACTCATATGTGACCGGGGTATTGGTCGCCAACGCCGACGGCCCCGGCATCATTCACGCGCCGTCAGTGGTCTTGGCCACCGGCGGATTGGGGCATCTCTACGCCGCGACCACCAACCCCGAAGGATCCACCGGGGACGGCATCGCGCTGGCGCTGTGGGCCGGCGTAGCGGTCAGCGACATCGAGTTCATCCAGTTTCACCCGACGATGCTGTTCGACGGCCACAGCGGCGGACGCCGCCCCCTGGTCACCGAGGCCATTCGCGGGGAGGGCGCGGTATTGCTTGATGCCCAAGGTGATTCGATCACCGCAGGTGTGCATCCAATGGGGGATCTGGCACCGCGCGACGTCGTCGCCGCCGCAATCGACGCGCGGCTGCGCGCCACCGGCGACCCGTGTGCCTACCTCGACGCCCGCGCCATCGCCGGCTTCGAGACCCGCTTCCCGACCGTGACCGCCGCATGCCGGGCCGCCGGCATCGACCCGGTGCGGCAACCGATTCCGGTCGTTCCCGGCGCGCACTACAGCTGTGGCGGTGTTGTCACCGATGTCGACGGGCTTACCGAACTTCCCGGATTGTTCGCGGCCGGTGAGGTGGCGCGAACCGGGATGCACGGCGCTAACCGGCTTGCGTCCAACAGCTTGCTGGAAGGCTTGGTCGTCGGGGGCCGGGCCGGAAGAGCAGCGGCCGCGCATGCGGCGGCAGCCGGGCCGTCGCGCGCTCAGTTGCCCGCATTACCGGTCGCTGCGGCATTGGCGCGCAACCTCTTACAGGGGGCGATGACCCGTGATGCCTCAGTAGTCCGCGACGCCGATGGCCTGCACCGGCTGGCCGACACACTTTCGGCGGCGCCGGTGCGCAGTTTGATGAACCGCGCCGATCTCGAAGACGTCGCATTGACCGTGACCGCCCGCGCGGTGGCCGTTGCTGCGTTGGCCCGGGAGGAAAGCCGCGGCTGCCATCACCGCGCCGAATACCCGCAGACTGCTCCCAGCGAGGCGCGCAGCGTCGTCGTGCGGCTGGCTGAAGACAACACAGTGCACGCCGCGGCGCTGGCTGCGGTGTGTTGATGGCCCTCTCGGACTGCGAGGCGGCCGAGGCGCGCGCCACGATCGGCCGGGCGCTCGACGAAGATCTCCGCTACGGGCCGGACATCACGACGTTGGCGACGGTGCCGGAAGGGGCGATGGCCACCGCATCGCTGATCACCCGCGAGCCGGGTGTGATCGCCGGCGTGGACGTCGCGCTGCTGGTGCTCGACGAGGTGCTGGGCCCCGACAGTTATCGGGTGCTCGATCGCGTCGAGGATGGGGCCCGGCTGCAGCCGGGCGGGTCGCTGTTGACGATCGAAACGCTCACACTCGGCTTGCTCACCGCGGAGCGGACGATGCTGAATCTGGTGTGCCATCTGTCCGGCATCGCCACCACGACCGCGGCCTGGGTCGACGCCGTGCACGGCACCAGGGCGAAGATCCGCGATACCCGCAAGACGCTGCCCGGCCTGCGAGCGCTACAGAAGTACGCGGTCCGGGTAGGCGGCGGCGTCAATCACCGGATGGGCCTTGGCGATGCGGCGTTGATCAAGGACAACCATGTCGCGGCGGCCGGCTCGGTGGTCGCGGCGCTGCGCGCCGTGCGGGCAGCTGCGCCCGATCTGCCGTGCGAAGTCGAGGTCGACTCGCTTGAGCAGCTCGACGAGATATTGGCCGAGGAACCGGAATTGGTGCTGCTGGACAACTTCCCGGTGTGGCAGACCCAGACGGCGGTGCAGCGCCGTAACGCCCATGCGCCGGCGGTCAAGCTGGAGTCATCCGGCGGGCTGTCGCTGGACAATGCGGCGGCCTACGCCGAGACCGGCGTGGACTATCTCGCGGTTGGCGCGCTCACCCATTCGGTGCGTGTGCTCGACGTCGGACTGGACGTTTAGTCGCCGCCTGTTATGAGGGAGCGATGATTTCGACGGTCGGAAAATATGTGCGGTATCGGCGCGCATCCCGGCTAATCAACGTGAGCTGATCCACCGCGGCATGGGCGCCAATGTAGAAGTCTGGCAACGGCGACCGCCGCTCCCCGCCGCGAGATCGGTAGGCCAGGAAAGCGCGCCCCGCCACAAACCCGGCGGGATACGGCAATGGCACTCGCCGGAACAGGCGCTCGGGCAAGGCGTCGTCGAGCTCCTCGATCGTGTCGTAATTCATCGAAACCTCGGCGTAGATCAACGGGTTGATCAGCAGGGGTGCGGTCCGGGCAGCGGTGGTCAACGCTGCCGACGACCACTGGAACCAATGCGGGTCCTCGGTTGCGACGTCCAACAGCACGTTCGAGTCGACGAGGTACCCGGTCGGTCGGTTAGGTTCAGTCACGGGTCAGCTGGAGCAGCTCGTCGGTCGACATCGTCCGACGTCCGCTGCCCCGTAGAGCGGCAACCGCCCTATCACCACGATCGGGACGGTCACTCGTTCGCGGCACGATCGTCACGACGCCTTCACGCTCGACAAAGTCGACCTCGGTCTCTGGTAGCAGCCCGTGGCGTTCGCGGATGTGCTGCGGAATTGTCACCTGCCCCTTGCTGGTGATTCGCATGCGGCCATCTTACTCTTACTCTTCAAAGTAAGGATCATTTGGCGCGGGTTGACTGCAAAGTACGGCTCAGTGCTCTCGGCGGGTGGCCGACATGCTCGCGCAGCATGCGGGTGAAATGCGGCTGGTCGGCGAAGCCCAACGAACAGGCTTCTGTTCGGTGGTAGAGCGGGTCAGTTGAAGCAGCTCATCGGTCGACATCGTCCGACGGCTCACGTCGTTGATATTGCAGGCAGGGCTGTGATCGAGCGCTGATTCACGACCCTGGGAGCAATCTCAACGTGTGAGAACGCGCCCTCAGGCGATATCAGCGACCAGGACCGCCACCCGGCGCCCTTGCACGCGAGCCAGCCAGGGCAGCCCGTCGCCGCCGCTGCCGGGGTGCAGGATCCGCGGGTTGGTCACGTGCACCTCACGCCGGGAGATCCGCACGTCGGCCTCACCGGCGGCCAGCACGTTTTTCACCCAATCGGCCTTGCCATGGCCCAGCGCGATGGCCAGCAGGTTGCCTTTGCGATAGGTGGTGACGACGGTTTCGTACGGCTTACCAGACTTGCGACCTCGGTGTTTGATGATCGAGGTGCCGGGCAGGAAACGCGCGACCATCTTCACCACCGGGTTCATGTACTTGATCTGCAGCCGGTCCAGCCACGGTGGAAAGATAACCGGCAGCTTCGCGTCGTCGTTCGGGCGGTCGGTGGCGGACATGGCGGTCACTGTACCGGTCCGATAACCATTTGGCCTGCTCTGGGACAATGGTCAGCGTGAACCTGATGGCCCGCATCGACCTGCGCGGCGCCGACTTATCGGCCGCCCGGCTGCGCGCCGCGCTGCCGCGTGGTGGCGCCGACGTCGACGCTGTGCTGCCGACCGTGCGCCCGATCGTCGAGGCGGTCGCCGAGCGGGGCGCCGAGGCCGCGCTGGAGTTCGGCGAGTCCTTCGACGGGGTTCGGCCGGCAGCGATACGCGTGCCGGCCGCCGAGCTGGACGCGGCCCTGGCCGGCCTGGCGGCTGAGGTCCGCGACGCACTGCAGGTGGCGATCGACCGCGCCCGCGCCGTACACGCTGATCAGCGGCGAGCCGACCACACCACCACCGTGGGCCCGGGCGCGACGGTCACCGAGCGCTGGGTTCCCGTCGAGCGGGTCGGCCTGTACGTGCCCGGCGGCAACGCGGTGTACCCGTCGAGCGTGGTGATGAACGTGGTGCCGGCGCAGGCCGCGGGCGTCGGGTCGCTGGTGGTGGCCAGCCCGCCGCAGGCCGCGTATGACGGCCTTCCGCACCCGACGATCCTGGCCGCCGCCCGACTGCTCGGCGTCGACGAGGTGTGGGCCGTCGGCGGAGCGCAGGCGGTGGCCCTGCTGTCCTATGGCGGCGTCGATACCGATGGTGCCGAGCTGGCACCGGTCGACATGGTCACCGGCCCCGGCAACATCTACGTCACCGCGGCCAAGCGGCTCTGCCGCTCCCGGGTGGGCATCGATGCCGAGGCCGGACCGACCGAGATCGCCATCCTGGCTGACCACACCGCCGACCCGGCCCATGTCGCTGCCGACCTGATCAGCCAAGCCGAGCACGACGAGATGGCCGCCAGTGTGCTGGTCACGCAGAGCGCCACGCTGGCCGACGCCACCGACACCGAGCTGGCAAGCCAGGTGCAGACCACGGTGCACCGGGAGCGGGTGACCGCCGCGCTGCGCGGGCCGCAATCGGCGATCATCCTGGTCGACGACCTCGACGCCGGTATCCGTGCCGTCAATGCGTACGCCGCTGAGCACCTGGAGATCCAGACCGAGGACCCGGGCGCCGTTGCAGCCCGGATCCGTTCGGCCGGGGCGATTTTCGTCGGGCCCTGGTCCCCGGTCAGCCTCGGCGATTACTGCGCAGGCTCCAACCACGTGTTGCCGACCGCGGGCTGTGCCCGGCACTCCAGCGGCCTGTCAGTGCAGACCTTTCTGCGCGGCATCCACGTCGTCGACTACACCGAGGCGGCGCTCAAAGACGTGTCGGGCCATGTCATCACGTTGGCCAAAGCCGAGGATCTGCCCGCGCACGGCGAGGCGGTCCGTCGGAGGTTCGAACGATGAGCCGAAAGCCGGTGACACTCGACGACTTGCCGCTGCGCGAAGACCTGCGCGGCAAATCACCATACGGCGCACCGCAGTTGGCGGTACCGGTGCGGCTGAACACCAACGAAAACCCGCACCCGCCCACCCGGGCGCTGATCGACGACGTCGTGCAGTCGGTGCGCGACGCTGCCGCCGACCTGCACCGCTATCCCGACCGCGACGCGGTGGCACTGCGCAGGGATCTGGCCGGCTACCTGACCGCACAGACCGGCGTTCAGCTGAGTGTTGAAAACCTCTGGGCCGCCAATGGCTCCAACGAGATCTTGCAGCAGTTGCTGCAGGCGTTCGGTGGGCCGGGCAGAAGCGCGATCGGCTTTGTCCCGTCGTATTCGATGCACCCGATCATCGCCGATGGCACCCGCACGGAATGGGTCGAGACGGTGCGGGCGCACGACTTCAGCCTGGACATCGAGGCCGCCGTCGCCGCGGTGGTCGAGCGCCGACCCGACGTGGTATTCATCGCCAGCCCCAATAATCCCTCCGGGCAGAGCGTTTCGTTATCGGAGCTGCGGCAGCTGCTGGATGTCGTGCCGGGAATATTGATCCTCGACGAAGCCTACGGCGAATTCTCGTCACGGGCCAGCGCGATCCAACTGGTGGATGAGTATCCGACCAAGTTGATCGTCACCCGCACCATGAGCAAGGCCTTCGCCTTTGCCGGCGGTCGGCTGGGATATCTGATCGCCACCCCGGCGGTGATCGAGGCCATGTTGTTGGTGCGGCTGCCCTACCACCTGTCGTCGCTGACCCAGGCCGCCGCGCGGGCGGCGCTGCGGCACGCCGACGACACGCTGGGCAGCGTCGCCACCCTGATCGCCGAACGTGAACGGGTATCAGATACGTTGAGCGGCTTAGGGTTTCGGGTGGTGTCCAGTGACGCGAATTTCGTGTTGTTCGGACAGTTCGCCGACGCACCCACCGCCTGGCAGCGCTACCTCGATGCCGGCGTGCTGATCCGCGACGTCGGCATTCCCGGCTATCTGCGGGTCACCACCGGGTTGGCCGAGGAGAACGACATCTTCTTAAAAGCCAGCGCGTTGATCGCTGTCACCGAATTGGCCCAGCCTCTACCCAGCCCCTAGGAGCGTCATGAGCGAGAACCGCTACGCGCGTGTGGAACGCACCACGAAAGAATGCGACATCGTCGTCGAACTCGACCTCGACGGCACCGGCCAGGTTCAGATCGACACCGGTATCCCGTTCTACGACCACATGCTGACCGCGCTGGGCAGCCACGCCAGCTTCGATCTGACTGTGCGAGCCAAGGGTGATGTCGAGATCGAGGCACACCACACCATCGAGGACACCGCCATTGTGCTCGGACAAGCGTTGGGCCAAGCTCTCGGCGACAAGAACGGCATCCGCCGGTTTGGGGACGCCTTTATCCCGATGGACGAGGCGCTGGCCCATGCCGCTGTCGACGTATCCGGGCGACCCTACTGCGTGCACACCGGCGAGCCGGATCACCTGCGGCACTTCACCATCGCCGGCAACACCGTGCCCTACCACACCGTCGTCAACCGGCATGTGTTCGAGACACTGGCCAACAACGCGCGTATCGCGTTGCACATTCGTGTCCTGTATGGCCGCGACCCGCACCACATCACCGAGGCCGAGTACAAGGCTGTCGCCCGAGCGTTGCGTCACGCCGTCGAACCCGACCCGCGGGTGTCGGGGGTGCCATCCACCAAAGGTGCTTTGTGACAACAAAATCGGTGGTCGTCCTCGACTACGGGTCGGGCAACCTGCGGTCTGCGCAGCGAGCGCTGCAACGGGTCGGCGCCTCGGTGGAGGTGACCTCCGATCTGAACGCGGCCGCAGCCGCCGACGGTCTGGTGGTACCCGGCGTCGGCGCGTTCGAGGCGTGCATGACCGGGTTGCGGGGGATCGGCGGCGAACGGGTGATCGCGGAACGCGTCGCGGCCGGCCGCCCCGTCTTGGGTGTCTGCGTCGGTATGCAGATCCTGTTCGCCCGCGGTATCGAATTCGGGGTGAAAACCGACGGCTGCGGGCAATGGCCCGGTGTTGTCACCCGGCTCGACGCCCCGGTGATCCCGCACATGGGCTGGAACACGGTGGCCGCCGCTCCGGGTAGCGCACTGTTCAAAGGGTTCAGTGCCGACGACCGGTTCTATTTCGTGCACTCCTACGCCGCCCAATGCTGGACGGGCGACGCCGACACGCTACTGACGTGGGCCACCCATCAGGTACCGTTTCTGGCCGCCGTCGAGGACGGACCGCTGGCCGCCACCCAATTCCATCCGGAGAAGAGCGGGGACGCCGGGGCAGCCCTGCTCAACAACTGGATCGAAGGACTATGACCAACACTTTCGCGCCGCGGGAGGCACTGTGCTGACGTTATTACCGGCCGTCGATGTCGTCGACGGCCGCGCGGTGCGGCTGGTGCAGGGGCGCGCAGGCAGCGAAACCGAATACGGCTCGGCAATCGACGCCGCGCTGGGTTGGCAGCGCGACGGGGCCGAGTGGGTCCACCTGGTCGACCTCGACGCCGCCTTCGGGCGCGGATCCAACCGCGAACTACTTGCCGAGGTTGTCGGCAAACTCGACGTGCACGTCGAACTGTCCGGCGGTATCCGCGACGACGACTCGCTGTCCGCCGCGCTGGCCACCGGATGCGCCCGAGTCAATCTGGGCACCGCGGCCCTGGAAAACCCGCAGTGGTGCGCTGCGGTAATCGCCGAACACGGCGACAACGTTGCCGTCGGCCTGGATGTGCAGATCGTCGATGGTGCGCACCGGCTGCGCGGACGCGGTTGGGAAACCGACGGCGGCGACTTGTGGGATGTCTTGGAACGTCTTGACCGCGAGGGGTGTTCACGTTTTGTCGTCACCGACGTCACCAAGGACGGCACGCTGACCGGGCCGAACCTGGACCTGTTGCGTTCGGTGGCGCACCGCACCGATGCCCCGGTGATCGCCTCCGGCGGGGTGTCAAGCCTCGACGATCTGCGTGCCATCGCCACGCTCGCCGACAGCGGAGTCGAGGGCGCCATCGTCGGAAAGGCTCTGTATGCGGGGCGTTTCACTTTGCCGCAAGCTCTGGCGGCGGTGCGCGAATGACCGTGGACACCAAGGACCTCGATGCGTTGGTGGCCGAAGCGTCGGCGGTCCTCGACGCCGCCGCCGACCCCTTTCTGCAAGGCCACCGCGCCGACTCCGCGGTGGCCAAAAAGGGTGACGACTTCGCCACCAAGGTCGACCTGGCCATCGAACGCCAAGTCGTCGACGCCTTGGTCAAGAACACCGGAATTGAGGTGCACGGCGAAGAGTTCGGCGGTGCGGACCTCGACTCACCGTGGGTCTGGGTACTCGACCCGGTCGACGGCACATTCAACTATGCAGCCGGATCTCCCATGGCGGCCATCCTCCTGGGCCTGTTGCACGACGGTGATCCGGTCGCAGGTCTGACCTGGCTGCCGTTCATCGGGCAGCATTACACGGCCGTGGTCGGCAGCCCGCTGCTCAAAAACGGTGCCCCGCAGCCTCCGCTGCAGCACACCGAACTGACCGATTCGGTCATCGGCATCGGCACGTTCAATGTCGAGTCGCGGGGACGGTTCCCAGGACGCTACCGGCTGGCGGTGCTGGAGAGTCTGAGCCGAGTTTCGTCGCGGCTGCGCATGCACGGTGCTACCGGCATCGATCTCGCCTACGTCGCCGACGGCATCCTAGGCGGTGCAATCAGTTTCGGTGACCATGTGTGGGATCACGCGGCCGGCGTGGCATTGGTACGGGCGGCCGGCGGCGTCGTCACCAATCTGGCCGGGGAAGAGTGGACCCCGCAATCGCGGTCAGCGCTGGCGGCCGCACCAGGCGTGCACGCTCAGATGCTCGAGCTGCTGCGGGCCGTTGGCGACCCTGAGAGCTACTGAGCATGGATGTCGCCGTGCGGGTGATTCCGTGCCTGGACGTCGACGCCGGTCGGGTGGTCAAAGGCGTCAACTTCGAAAACCTGCGCGACGCAGGCGATCCGGTTGAACTCGCGGCCGCCTATGACGCCGAGGGTGCTGACGAGCTGACCTTTCTCGACGTGACCGCCTCGTCGTCGGGCCGAGCCACCATGCTGGAGGTGGTGCGCCGTACCGCCGAGCAAGTGTTCATTCCGCTCACCGTCGGCGGCGGCGTGCGCACGGTCGCCGACGTCGACATGCTCCTTCGGGCGGGTGCGGATAAAGTGTCGATCAATACCGCCGCGATCGCACGCCCCGACCTGCTGGCGGAGATGGCGCGAGCATTCGGCTCCCAGTGCATCGTGTTGTCCGTCGACGCGCGCACCGTGCCGGCCGGGTCGCCGCCGACGCCGTCGGGCTGGGAGGTCACCACACATGGCGGCCGGCGTGGCACAGGTATCGACGCCGTCGAATGGTCTTCTCGCGGAGCCGAACTGGGAGTGGGGGAGATCCTGCTGAATTCGATGGACGCTGACGGCACCCAGGCTGGCTTCGACCTTGCGATGCTTCGCGCGGTCCGGGCCGCGGTGACCGTGCCGGTGATTGCCAGTGGCGGGGCCGGAGTGGCCGAGCACTTCGCACCGGCAGTGGCCGCGGGGGCCGATGCGGTGCTGGCCGCCAGCGTCTTTCACTTCCGCCAGCTGACGATCGGGCAGGTGAAAGCGGCGATGGCCGCTGAAGGGATTACGGTGCGATGACGCTCGATCCGACAATCGCGGCGCGTCTGAAGCGCAACGCCGACGGTCTGTTCACCGCGATCGTGCAGGAGCGCAGCAGCGGCGATGTGCTCATGGTCGCGTGGATGAATGACGAAGCGCTGGCCCGCACGTTGGAAACCCGCGAGGCGACGTATTTTTCGCGGTCCCGCGGTGAGCAGTGGGTCAAGGGCGCCACGTCGGGCCATACCCAGCATGTGCATTCGGTGCGGCTGGACTGCGACGGCGACGCGGTGCTCCTGGCGGTCGACCAAGTCGGCGGTGCCTGCCACACCGGCGATCACAGCTGCTTCGACGCCGACGTGCTGCTGGAGCCCGAGGGCTGACCGTACCCGCACGCTCGCGGCAGCCGAACCGGCGGCAGCTATAAGGTTTGTGACCGTGCGGAAATCCCCGTTGCTGGCATGGGCGCTATGGGATTGCGGAGCGACGGGCCTCAATGCGGTCGTCATAACGTTCGTTTTCCCGGTTTATCTGACCGCATCGGTGGGAGCCGGTGGGGGCACGTCGCCGACGAGTTCGCTGGGCCGGGCGATGACGGTCGCCGGCGTCGCCGTCGCCCTGCTCGCCCCGATGACCGGAAGTTGGGTCGCTGACCCGCGGCGACGCCGTAACGTGCTGACCGCGCTGACCGGGACGGTGGCGGCGCTGACCGCGATGATGAGTTTGGTCCGCGACGACGCCCGCTACCTGTTGCCGGGCCTGATACTGCTGGCCGCCACCGCAGCCTGCAGCGACCTGGCCACTGTTCCGTACAACGCGACGCTGCGGCTGATTTCCACGCCGGAGACCTCCGGCAGGATATCCGGCTTCGGCTTGGCCGCAGGCTATGCCGGCAGCGTGACCTTGCTGTTGGCGGTGTACGTCGGCTTTATCGCAGGAGACGGGCCGGTGGCTGGTGCGCTGGGCATTTCGACCGCCGATGGTCTGAACGTGCGGATGGCGATGCTGCTGACCGGAGCCTGGTTTCTGCTGTTCGCGCTGCCTTTGTTGATCTGGGCGCCGAAACCGCCGGCTATCCCCGGTGAGGCTGCACCGGTCGCCGCGCTGAGCGCGGCTCGCCAGTTCTGGTCGGACCTTGTTGGCGAGTGGCGCCGCGACCGTAACGTCGTCTACTACCTGCTGGCCAGCGCCGTGTTCCGGGACGGGCTGACGGGCGTGTTCGCGTTCGGGGCAGTGTTGGGCGTCAACGTGTATCGCATCTCAGAGGCCAGCGTGTTGTTATTCGGCGTGGCGGCGTGCACTGTGGCCGCCGTAGGCGCTGTTTGCGGCGGTCTGCTCGACCAGCGTGTCGGGTCCAAGACTGTCATCCTCGGCTCGCTGGCCTCGATGATTGCAGTCGGGCTGTTGCTGCTGGCGCTGTCGGGGCCGCTGGCGTTTTGGGTATGCGGCCTCACGCTGTGTCTGTTCATCGGCCCAACCCAGTCGTCGGCGCGCGCTCTGTTGCTGCGAATGACCGCTGACGGCAAGGAAGGACTGGCCTTCGGGCTCTACACCACCACCGGGCGAGCAGCAGCATTTCTGGCGCCGTCGATGTTCTTCGCGTTCATCGATCTGTTCGGTGCTGACCGGGCCGGTCTGGGGGGCCTGCTGGTCGTACTCGCGGCGGGGCTGCTGGCGATGCTGCCCATCCGTGCGCCGGGCCGCCGCGTCAGTATCGCCGAGGTGAGTACCGGCGATTAGCTGCCAGTCAAAGCCCGACGGCACCGACTGCGACGAACACACAGCCCAACGCGGCCAGCAGGATTGCGACTTCACGGCGACGACGCGATCGAATCCAGTCGTGCAGCGCCGTCACCGAGCTGCCGGTTGCCTTGGGCGCCAGCAGATAGGCCAGCAGCGGAACCTCGATGAACGCGAAGGCCACGACGTTGAACATCAACAACACAGCGACTTGGGTCAGGACTGCCGCTCCAGAGGCGAGGATCACGGCCAGCGCGGCGAGATAGTCCACTGACGGCAATGCGATGCCGAGACCGGCGATTCCCGCGACGTACAGCGAATCCCCGCTCAGCAGTCGTTGGGCCGATGTCGGCAATTCTGTCGGCCGCCAACCCACCCGCCCGGGGAGGTCGACGGCTACGACGAAAGCGACCATCAGCACCAGGAGCCCGATCAGGATCTGAACTCTGGGCACAGTGAAGTAGGTGGACCCGAGCAGTCTGCGTCGCAGGACGAACAGAACAACCAGCCCCACCGTCGTTCCCATGACGAAACCGCCACCTAAGAATGCGAGCAGTTGCAGCGCAGGTCTGGGCTTGTTCAGCATGATCACGGCCATGCCGATCCGGAACGGCTCGACGCTGACGGCAAGGGCCATGATCAGGACAGTGACCAGCATTTGCAGTTCTGGGTGCGTCCAACCGCCGGCTTAGGCGTCCAGCCGGGCGAACTGGTCCTGGTGGTACTGCTCGATGCAGGCGGCGCGTCGGATCTTGCCGCTCGTCGTGGTGGGAATCGACCCGGGCGATACCAGAACCAGGTCCGCGGCATTCAGGCCGTGCGCATTGGATATCGCGGAGGTGACGTCGCTTTTGACGCGGGTGAGCCACTGCATCGGCTCCTCGTCGCAATCGCCGCGCTTCTTGAGCTCGATGACGGTGACCAGCTTCTCGGTGCTGTTCATCGGAACCGATATCGCCGCGACCCGACCACCGGTGATCTGCTGGACCGTCGCCTCAATGTCCTCGGGGTAGTGATTGCGACCGTGGACGATCAGCAGATCCTTGATGCGGCCGACAATGAACAGCTCACCCTCGGAGATGAACCCCTGGTCGCCGCTTCTCAGCCAGGGTCCGTCAGGCGTGCCCGGCGACGGGTCGACGAGCATTGCGCCGAAGCACCGCTGCTCCTCCGGCGATTTGCGCCAGTAGCCGTCGGCGACATTGGCGCCGTGCACCCAGATCTCACCGACCAAGCCGGGCGGGCACTCGCGGTGCGTGTCGAAGTCGACGATCCGCACCGAGGGTGACTGCGGCACTTTGTATTTGACCAGCTCTGTACCGGTCCCGGCGGCACATCGCTGAGCGCGCCCAGCGGACAGCTCATCGCGATCGAAGTGGACCGACTCCGACGATTCACTCCAGGTGCCGGCCGCCGCGAAGACGGTCGCCTCCGCCAAGCCGTATGACGGACGCACCATATCGTCCCGGAAGTTGAAGTGCGCGAACCGGTCAACGAAGCGTTGCAAGGTGGCCGGCTCGACACGTTCGGCACCGCTGATGATGCCCAGCACCCCGCCGAGGTCGAGCCCGGCCAGATCATTGTCGGTTGTTTTACGGGCGGCTAAGTCGAAGGCGAAATTCGGGGCCGCTGACCACGCATGAGGACTCGCGGCCAACGAACGCACCCATCTGGCCGGCCTCTCCAAGAACGAAATCGGACTCGTCAGCTCGCTGTGATACCCGCCCAGGATCGGTGCGCAGACACCCAGCACCAAACCCATGTCATGGTAGAACGGCAACCACGAAACGACCGTGAGGTTCGGGGGGGCCTTCACGTGCGAGTCTGCGAAAAAGCCGCGCATCAGCTGCTCGAAATTCACCTGGAGGTTGCGGTGCGAGATCATGACCCCGGTCGGCAGTCGGGTTGAACCCGAGCTGTACTGCAAGTAGGCCGTGCTGGGCAAATCCGCTGTCTGAACGGTCATTCCGCTATCGACATCCAGATTCACTGAATCGACCTCGACGATCTTCGGCATCGCCTCCAGGTGTGCTTGATCGACATATTCGGCGATGTCCTCTGCGACCGCCGACGTGGTGAGCACAACTGAGGGCGCCGTATCGGCAAGGACTGCACTGACCCGCTCATGACTTGAACCGCGGTGCGGTAAGGGGAGCGGAACGGAGATCAGCCCGGCCTGCATGGATCCCAGAAACGCCACAATGTAGTCAAGCGACTGGGGGGCCAGGATTGCGGCCCTGTCTCCGACTGACCCATAGGAGCTGAGCTCCCGGGCCATGTTCAATGTCCGGCGGGATAACTGCGCCCAGGTAAGACTTTCGGGAACACCTGCCCAGTTGTTCTCGTAGTCGGTGAAAGTGAACGCTATGTCCTGAGGCCGAAGGCTGGCACGGCCGTGCAGCATCGAGAGGATCGATGAGTCGGGCATAGGCGTCACATTACGTCGGTAGTAGTTCGTCGAACTCGTCGGCTCGCAGCCGGTTGTCAGCGTGGTCCGTTGGATAACACCGACGCGGCACCGCTGAGGATCTGCGAGAACGGGTCGGCGCCGCCGCCGAAGGTCGCCTGGGTGGCGGGGGCGGTGACGGCCGCGGGGTCGAAGCCGTTCACCGGGTCTACCTGGATCGGAGCGGTCGCCGGATCGTCATTCCTCGAATACGCCGCGTTCACCCTGGGCAGCAATATCGCGTCAAGCTTGTTCAGCGTGTCCTCGTCGATCCCGATGTACGTCAATGGCAGGACCAGCGGAAGGTGTTTTTCGGGGATGAAATATGTCGTGGTTGTCGCGCCCTTGGAGTTCACCGTCGACCGGATGTTCTGCGGCGGCACCATGCTCGGGTTGGTGAAGGCAACAGCCGTATGTCCGGTCGCGAGGCCCATGAGCGAGTTGGCGAGGGCGAACAGGTTATCCGGCCGGTCGGGGAAGTCGGCGATCGAGTCGTAGGCAGAGACGAACATGTGGGTGTCGTACTGGCTTTCCACCGGAGGTGGTATGCGGTAGTCCATTGCGGGAACAACGGACCCGACCGGGAACATTGCGGTCAGGAAACTTTCACCGAAGGCGTGACGCGCAATCGGGTCGCCAAACGTGGCGAAGTTCAGTTGGTCCGGCGGCGGAGCCGTCGGGTCATTTGCGAGTCGAGCCTGTACGGCGTCCAGCACGAGCGAGCCCTCGGAGAGGCCGATCGCGGTACCGGGGCCGCCGTTGCGGATCGCCGCATCGAGGTTGTTCTCGCCCTCGTCGACCGATTCGCCCACACTGGGGCCGTCCAAGCCTAGGCCAGGGAAGATGTCATCCCCGATCTTGCCGATGCCCGGGAAGAGGCGTTCCAGCACGTGGCCCTGAACCTGCCCTGCGGGGTAGGGAACGATTTGTCGCTTGAGGCCGGGGAACCACTCCTCGCCTTCGCGGCGGATGTACTCGTCATAGGGGATGCCCAGCACATGAGCGCCCCCGAGCGCATACGCGGTCCGGTCGGCTGACGTGCCGGGGGTCGACGTCCCACCGACCGGTGTTTCGTCAGCCGATGCACGCTCGATGCCGAAATACCCCGTGGCGCTGGCAGTTACCAGCGCCATCACTCCTGCGAGTAGTTTCTTCATCCCTACTCCTGACCGCTCGGCGTCTCTAGTCTCACATACCTCATGCGTGCTCGCGAACCCCTGTCCGCACTCGTGACGGCCACCAGTTCGCCCGCCCGACCAGCGCAGCGATGGCGGGCACCGTGATGGTGCGCACCAAGAAGGTATCCAGCAAAATTCCCACACCGATCACGAAACCGCCCTGGACCACAGTGCCGATGCTGGAGAACAACAGACCGCACATCGAGGCAGCGAAGATCAGACCTGCAGCGGTAATCACACCGCCGGTCGAACTCAGGGTGCGAATGACGCCGTAACGCATGCTGTGCGGCGACTCGTCCCGCATTCGCGAGACGAGCAGCATGTTGTAATCGGCTCCCACCGCGACCAACACCACGAACGCCAGCGGGGGCACACTCCAATGTAATTGCTGGCCGAGTATGAATTGAAACACCAGCACACCGATACCCACTGCCGACAGATACGAAATCACCACGGAAGCAACAAGATACAGCGGCGCGACAACTGCGCGCAGCAACGCGATCAACGTCAGCAGCACGACAAGCAGGGTTACCGCGATGATGAACCGGATGTCGTGTTCGTAGTAGTCGCGGGTGTCCCGCAGGCTCACGGTGTATCCGGCCATCGACACCGTGGCGTCCGTCAATGCGGTATTCGGTTGGGCATCCCGAGCGGTCCGGGTGATCGTGTTGACCTGATCCATCGCTTCGGTGCTGAACGGATTGAGTTTGGTTTGAACCAGGTACCGCACCGAGTGGCCGTCTGGTGAGATGAATATGTTGGCGGCCTTGGCGAACTCTTCTAGGCGCAGGAGTTGGGACGGGATATTGAATCCGGCCATCGCCGGGTGCGCCGCGTCGTGTTTCAGCGACAGCAGAAACGCCGCTGCCTCATTGAGCCCGGTGCCCAGCTGTTTGACCTGCTCAACGAGTTGAGCCACCGCGTCGGCCACCTGCCGGCTCCCGCCGGCGAACCGGTCTGCGCCATCTTGCAGGCTGCTGAGGTTCCCCTGCAAGCCACCGGGTTTGTCCATGCCCATGGAATGCATCACCTTGGTGAGGTTCGTCAGGGCACCACGCACTCGGGCTACCGATGCGTTCAGGCTCTGCTTGTCCGGGAATGACTGCAGCTGTCCGGCCAGGTCGTTGATCGCGTCGAGGTCCTCTCGGCCGCGTGGACCGACCAGTCGTTCGAACTCCGCGCGGGTGGCGCTGCAGGACTCGTCGAGATCGCAGACCGGGTTGCCCTGCAGGGCCATCAGCACTGGACCTATCCACCCGAACACATTTTTGGCAGCTGAGAAGTTCCAGCCCATGGTGTTGCTGAGCGAGTTGACATGGTCGACGAGCTTGGCTGCGGTGTCGACCTGCTTGACCAACGCGTCGCCACTGTATTGCGTTTTCATCGATGAGAAAGCGTCGACCAGGCTCTGGACGCTGGTGGCGAGCCGGCTGACTTGGCCGCGCACATCGCCGAGGTTGTCGGCCAGCGTGCCCGCCCCTTCCACCAACCGGTTGAGGTCATTGGTGTGGTCATTGATCCGGTCAGATCCGCCGGCCAGGAACGTGCCGATAGCGCCCGCCTGATAGGTGGCTCTGAATTGTTCTGGCACATGCCCGTTGGGGCGAGTGATGCCGCTGACCGCGGCGACATTCGGCAGTTGGCTGACCCGGTCGGCCAGCTGCTCCAGGTCTGCGAGGGCCTGCGGCGTGCGGAGGTCATGCGGTGACTGGACGAGGATGTACGCCGGAATGGACTCGTTTACCGGGAAATGGCGATCCAGCGCGGCATATCCGATGGAACTCGGAGCAGAAGACGGTAGGGCCTTGCGATCGTCGTAGTTATAGCGCACCAAACCGGCGCTGCTGGCCAGGATGATCAACACCAGCACGCTGGCGACCAGATGCACCTTCGGCCGGCGCACGATGCGGATGCCCGAACGCCGCCAGAACCGAGCGGTCAACTCGCGCCGCGGCTTCACCCAGCCTCGTGGCCCGGCCAGCGCGAGAATCGCCGGCAGCAACGTCACCGCGGCAAGGAATGCCACGCCGATCCCAATCGCCGACGAGATTCCGACCGTCTTGAACACTCCCATCCGGGCGAAGCTGATGACGAGGAACGTGATTCCCACGGTGGCCGCGGACGCGGCGATCACTTTCCCGATCGAGATCATTGCGCGTTCGACCGCCTGATCGAAATCCACGCCTGAGCGCAGATAGTCGTGATAGCGGCTGATCAGAAAGACTGCGTAATCCGTTCCGGCGCCGGCCATGATCGCACTCAGAAACACGATGGACTGATTCGAAACACCCGAACCTGTCAGGTGGGAGTAGCCGGCAACCACTGCCTGTGCGATCGCCAGGGACAGCCCGATCGATATCAACGGCAGCAGCATCGTGATCGCGCTGCGGTAAACCACCAGTAGAACGATGAGCACCAGCACGGCGATCGCCAGCTCAATCGGCAGCCGATCCCGATCGCCCGCTACCGTCAGGTCTGCGACAGTGGCCGCGGGACCGGTGAGGTTTGCGGTCAGGGTCGTTCCGGCGACGGTGTGTTCGACGATATCGCCGATCCGGTTGAAAGCTGCGTAAGAACGCGGAGTGCCCAGCTCGCCCGCAACGCCGACCGGCAGCACCCAGGCTTTGTTGTCCTTGCTGGTCAAGGCCGGACGCAGCGGCGGTGTGCTGATGAAATCCTGCAACATCACGACATCTCGCGGGTCCTGGCGCAGCCGGTCGACGAGCTTGCGGTACGTGGCTTCGTCGGCGGGACCAAGGCCCTTGTCGTTGGTCAGGACCACCAGCAGCAGGTCTTCTGAGCCCGATTCGTGAAACGCCTCGGTCATCTTTCGAGCGGTGACGCTCGACGGTGCATCGCTGGGCAGGATGGCGAGCGGATGCTTCTGGGCCATCTCGCCCAGGGATGGGAAGCTGAGCGGTAGCGCGACCGCGATCGCGACCCAGATCCCTATCACTGCCCAGGGCCACCGCACCACGAAATCGGCTAGCCGTCGCATATCGGCCTCACCCTCGCTCGACGCTGTCCATCGAAGTGCTCCACGCTATGCGACGCGTCCCCAGTGCCCGCTATCAGCGACCCGCGCGCACACCGACCGCATCGCCACCATGTAGCGGGCAACTGATTTCTGGGCGATCGGGTTATCGGGATGCATGATTGCGATTGCCACACCATCGCCGTACCGAAATAGATACATGGTCAGTTGATAGGAATACCGGCCGTCAGAGTAGATGCCGATGTTGTTCGCCAGGCCCATATCGGCTGCGGCAAGAACAGCGTTCAGAGGGGCGGCTCCGCCGTGAAAAAAGTTCGACACCAAAAAGTTCGGCTGTGGCCAGCGTAACTGCGGCGCCAGTTCCATTACGTGGTAATACGGCACCTTCGCCATGTCCAGACCCGAATCGAACGAGGCCTGCGCTGCCCACGCGGCATCGTTGAACGAGGCCGCAGCTATGGGCACCGTGATCGGGATCAAGCCGGTAAACCAACCCTGTGTCATGAAATTGTCCACGCCGCTGCGGGAATCTCTGGGAGTGAGCCCGTAGTACGTCAGAGCACCAGTGAACTCATGCTCAACGAGGGCTAGGCAGGCGAACAACCCGCCGACGAAGCGCGCGCCGGCCGCCGTGCAAGCTGATTCGAATCGCGCCGTCTGTGCTGAGTCCATCAAGAGTTCGGAGGCCATGCCACTGGCACTCGACTCCGACGGGTTGCCCAGGGGGAGTGGAAATTCAGGAAAGCTACCGTTGTTGTTCTCCGCGAAGTCGATCCACGCGCGTACTTGAGGCGATTCTAAAGTTAAAGTCGAGGTGTACTGGCGCTCGCGGGAACAGAAGTCGTCAAAGCTGCCGGCATCGGGAAGTGCAAGGGGTTGTCCGCCTCCACTGACGGCCGCATACATTCCGTTGGCCTCCAGCATCGTCGTGCCGATCAACGTCGCGTCCCCGTGGACGTGGTCCATCGCGGCAAAGAAGGTGAAGTGGCTCTCGCTTTGGACGATCCCGAAGGTGAAGCAGCCCCATTCCAGCGGATTCGGGATGGCCACGACGTGATCGCGTATTTCGTCGACCGTCATGTTGCCGTGCTCGATCGGCGCGAATGCGATATCCGCGGGCTCACTGACGGTATGCCTGACGAACTCGCCACCACCGGTGGGTTCGAACCAACTGCGGAAGGTGTCGTGCCGACGCAGGTATGCATTGACCGCGTGATCCATGGCCGCGATGTCACACCGGCCGGCAATCTCACAGGTAGCGATGATTTGCCGAGAAAAGTTCAGTCCCGCGGCCGCCCGTTCGCAATAGTTACGAAGATGTTGGCCCTGCATGTAGCTGACCGGCACCGAGCTGACCGGCGCTTGTCGAACCTTCTGCTGAGCCGCGTCCGTCGGGTGCCACGAGGTCACTGCGCCTGGGGTCAACGTCCAGTCATCGAGTGAGCCGATCGTAATGTTCCCAATGCGCAAAACGTCGTCCTCCTCGATTTGAACGGCCGGCCACGTCGGCAGCGAGACCAACATAGCCCGCTCTGTAACCACTGTCGCCCAGTGTCGTCAGCACGCGTGCACAGGCCTACACTCGCTCGCGGACCCAGTGGGCTGGCCGCAAAGATGAAACAACTTCGACGTCGGACGCAGACCGGCAGGCATGCCTGACGAGGGGGTGCCCGGTGCCGGCACCGGGCACTGGCCATGGTGGCGCCGCATACTGGCGCACGTGCAATACTGGCGCCCGGTCGGTGACTCTTAGCCCACTGGGCCGCCCGTTGCGATCGAGTCTTCACCGTCGTCAGCAGGGAGGACAACGGCATGGCATCCGTCGGAGGCCACCAGCAGTCAGAACCAAGTTTTGCGATCGTCGGCTACGCGGCGCGTTTCCCGGGGGCCGCGGATGCGGACGGGTTCTGGGAGGTGCTGCGCGAGGGCCGCGACGCGGTATCGGAGGTGCCCTCCGACCGGTGGGACGCCGAGGAATTCTTCGACCCGGACCCCGACGCGCCCGGGAAGATCGTGACCCGTCGGGCAGGCTTCGTCGACGACGTGACAGGGTTCGACGCGCCGTTTTTCGGTATGTCAGCGCGCGAGGTCAGGATGATGGACCCGCAGCATCGGCTGTTGCTGGAGACGGCGTGGCAGGCGGTAGAACATTCAGGCACTGCGCCAACGGATTTGGCGAACACTAATACCGGGGTGTTCGTCGGTTTGTCGACCCACGACTACCTGGGCATGGCATCCGACGAGCTGACGTACGCCGAGATCGAAGCCTATACGGCAATCGGGACGTCGAATGCCGCAGCAGCGGGCCGCATCAGTTATCGGTTGGGCCTGCAGGGCCCGGCGGTCGCGGTCGACACAGCGTGCAGCTCGTCGTTGGTGGCGATCCATCAGGCCTGCCAAGGGCTGCGCTTGGGCGAATGTGACCTCGCGTTGGCCGGCGGAGTAAACGTCCTGCTCACCCCGGCGACCATGATCACTTTTTCCCATGCGCACATGCTCGCGCCCGACGGCCGGTGCAAGACGTTCGATGCAGCCGCAGACGGCTACGTGCGCGGCGAGGGTTGCGGTGTCATTGTCCTCAAGCGCCTCGACGACGCGATCCGCGACGGCGACCGGATCCGGGCCGTGATCCGGGGTAGCGCAATCAATCAGGACGGCGCATCGGGCGGTTTGACGGTGCCGAATGGGATCGCCCAGCAGCGGGTTATCACGGAGGCGCTGAAGCGTTCCGGCGTCGCACCCGGCGACGTCGGATACCTGGAGGCACATGGGACCGGGACATCGCTGGGCGATCCGATCGAGGCGCAGGCCGCAGCCGCGGTGCTCGGCACTGGACGCGAGGCGGACCGGCCGCTGTTGATCGGCTCGGTGAAGACGAATATCGGGCACCTGGAAGCAGCCGCGGGGATCGCCGGCGTGATCAAGGTGATCCTCTCTCTCGAGCACCGGATATTGCCGCAGCACCTGCACTTTCGCAATCCGTCGCCGCACATTCCCTGGGACCGCCTTGCCGTGCAGGTCGTGCGGGAGCCCACCACGTGGGAACGTAATGGTCGGCGGCGGATCGCCGGAGTCAGCTCGTTCGGATTCGCGGGCACCAACGCGCACGTCATCATCGAGGAAGCGCCTGACGAAGTGGGTCAGGGCGCGGTCGCACCGAGCCCGGTCGAGGCGCCCGGTGACCGACGGTTCAGCGTCCTTCCGCTCTCGGCACGCACGCCCGCCGCACTGGTGCAGCTCGCCGGTCAATACCGGAGCTGGTTGAGCGCACACCCGGACGCCACCCTGGCCGACGTGTGCTTGACCGCCGGGGCGGGGCGGGCACACCTGGAGCACCGGGCCGCTTTGGTGGTCAATTCGAAGGAATCTGCCAGTGAGTTGCTCGGTGCGCTGGCGGACGACCGCCCGGCACCCGGTCTGGTGCGCGGCGTATCCAATGACACGCCGAAGACGGCGTGGCTGTTCACCGGTCAGGGCAGCCAGTACGTGGGCATGGCCCGTGAGCTGTTCGACACCGAGCCGGTGTTCGCCGAGACGCTGACCCGTTGTGCGGCGGTGGTCGCCGACGTCCTCGAAAAACCGCTGCTGGACATCATTTTCGATGCAGATGGCCCAGACAGCGAAGAGGCGCTGCGGCAAACCACGTATGCCCAGCCCGCCTTGTTCGCGGTGGAGATGGGCTTGGCCCGGCTCTGGCAGTCATGGGGCTTCGAACCCGACGTGGTGCTGGGCCACAGCGTGGGACAGTATTCGGCGGCCTGCGTTGCGGGCGCGTTCGGGCTCGAGGACGGCGCGCTGCTGATGGCCGAGCGCGGCTGTCTTTTCGGCAGTTTGCCCGCCGGTGGCCGGATGGTCGCGGTCTTCACCGCCGCCGAGCGTGTCGAGCGCCTGACTGACGAGTTCCCAACTCTGTCGGTGGCCGCCTACAACGGTGCTAACACCGTGCTATCGGGACCCGCGCAGGATCTGGATCGGGCGATCACCGGGTTGACCGCCGACGGTGTCCGGTGTGATTGGTTGGACACCAGCCATGCGTTCCACTCGGCGCTGCTGGATCCGATCCTCGACGAGTTCGAGTCGTATGTGGACCGGTTCGATTTTAGCCGCGCACCACAACGGATCCTGATCTGCAACCGTACCGGTGCTGCGCTCGGCAGGACGGTGAAACTCGATGGCAACTACTGGCGTCGGCACGCGCGCCAACCGGTGGAATTCGCCAAGAGCGTGCGCACCCTTGCCGATCTGGGCTGCAAAGTGTTGCTGGAGGTCGGTCCGCAGCCGGTGCTCACCGCCGCGGCCCTACGAGCATGGCCGGACCCTGCCACTGCACCGCGGGCGATCGCGTCATTGCGCCGAAACACCGCCGACCATCGCCAGATCACCGAAGCCCTTGCCGACGCGTACGTGCTGGGGCACCTACCGGACTTCGGCGCTGTCGTAGGACCGGCGCGAAAGCTCGACCTGCCCACCTACCCGTTCCAGCATCGCCAGTACTGGTTCACCGAGACGCGGGTCCGGCCCACCAACCAGACCAACGCCACGAGTACCGAAACCGTTCGGCTTCTCGAGAACGATCGCATCGAGGAACTCGCTGCGCTGCTCGACGGCGCGAACGGAAATGGGCAAACCGTCGATGTGTTGAAAAAGCTTGCCGCGCAACACAATCAGCAGCGCCGAAGCGGCCTCATCGCCGACTACCGGTACGAGATCCGCTGGGAAAAGTCTAATGCCACCGTCCAAGACGGGGGAACCGGCGAGACGTCCGCGTGGCTTCTCATCGGCGATGATGCCGAGGTAGTTCAGCCTTTGGTCGACACGCTGACCGCCCGCGGGCATCAGCACCGGATCCTCGGGTTGCCGCTGTCCGACGCGGACGAGGAAGCGCTCGAGGGCACGTTGCGCGCTGCGGTGGCAGACGAACCGAGGCTACGCATCGTGCACGTCGCAGCTCTCGGTGCCGAGACCGCACCATCGATGCGGTCGCTGTTGCGGATGCAGCACCGAATCCTGGCCGGAACGCGCCGACTCTTCCGCGCTGCCGTTGCCGCTGAGCTGCGCCGACCCATCTGGGTGGTCACTCGCGGCGCACAACGTGTCAGTGACGCGGACACTGTGGCACCGGATCAGAGTTGCCTGTGGGGATTCGGTCGTGCCGCCTCGCTGGAGCATCCGCAGGTGTGGGGCGGACTGGCGGATCTGGCGCGCTGCACTGCCGACGAATGGTCGCGGTTGATCGATCAGGTGGTGGCGAGCGACTCGGCCATTGGTGAAGACCAACTGGCCGTGCGTGACGGCGCGGTTTATGTTCCGCGGTTGGTGCGGCGCCTTGGGCAGTCGAGCGCAACACCGTTGGCGCTGCGCGCTGACGCGACGTATCTGGTGACCGGAGGGCTGGGTTCGATCGGACTGGAAATCGCCGGATATCTGGCCGCGCACGGCGCCCGACATCTGGTGTTGACCAGCCGACGCTCGCCCAGTGATGCCGCGCAACAGCGCATCGATGCGATACGCGAACAGCACGGCTGCGAAGTTCGGGTTGTCGCAGCCGATGTCGCTGACGCCCACGCCGTCGCGCGCCTGTTGGCCACTGCTCAGGCCGAACTTCCGCCGGTGGCCGGCATCGTCCATGCCGCAGGCGAGAACGGTACCACTCCGCTGCGCAACCTAGACGATGCCGAAGTGGATCGTGTTTTCGCCGGCAAGGTCTGGGGCGCTTGGCATTTGAGCGAAGCAGCCGCGGACCTGCAGCTGGACTTTTTCCTCAGCACCTCCTCGATCGCCTCCGTATGGGGCAGCTTCGGTCAGACTGCCTATGGCGCGGCTAATGCCTTCCTCGATGGGTTGGCCTGCCGGCTGCGCGAACAGGGCATCCCTGGGGTCAGCGTCAACTTCGGTCCCTGGTCGGCGGGCATGGCCGACGAGCAGGCTCGTGCGCGACTGAATCAGCGCGGGGTCCGGACATTGTCACCTGCCGATGCACTGGCAGGTATGGCCGATGTCATGGCCGTCGCCACCACCCAGGGGATCGCACAAGGAACAGTGGCCCGCATCGACTGGGCCCGCTTCCTGCCGCTCTACCAGCAGGCGGGCAAGCGCTCATTCCTGGCGGAGTTGGAGCGTGACGTGCCCGACATGGTGCTGGCGCCAACGCCGTCCGGCAAGACCCAGCTGGTCGAGCGGCTCACGAATGCGCCGGTGCAGCAACGCAAGAAGCTGATGGCGGATTACCTGCGCGACGCGGTGGCGGAGGTGACGCACGTCGATGCCGCGGAGATCCGCGAGGACGCCGGATTCTTCGATCTCGGCATGGATTCGCTGATGGCCGTCGAATTGCGGCGCCGCATCGAGCAGGGAGTGGGTAAAGAAATACCGGCGACCCTGGCGATGGATTACCCACGGCTATCCGACGTGGGGGATTACCTACTCGGCGACGTGCTCGAACTCGCTGAGCAGCCAGCCGCCAAGTCACCGCCTCAGGCGGCATCGGTAGCGACGACGCGCACGGATGAGCCGATCGCGATCGTCGCGGTGTCGTGCCGTTTCCCCGGCGCGCCTGACCCGGAAGCCTTCTGGGAGGTGTTGTCCGGCGGTGTCGATGCGATCCGGGAAGTCCCGGAGGACCGGTTCGACATCGACGAGTTTTACGACCCGGATCCTGAGGCCCCGGGCAAGATCTACAGCCGCTTCGGCGGATTCCTCGACGGAATCGACGGATTCGATCCGGAATTCTTCGGCATCTCCCCGCGCGAGGCGGTGTGGATCGAGCCGCAGCAGCGGCTCATGTTGGAAACGGTGTGGGAGGGCTTAGAACGGGCGGGGTACGCGCCGGCGGACATGCGTGGCAGCCGAACCGGCATCTTCGTGGGGGTGGCCGCCAACGAGTATGCGCATCTGCTGTCCGCAGAGTCGGTCGACAAAATCGAGCCGCACTTCATCACCGGCAATGCGCTCAATGCCATTTCCGGTCGGGTTGCCTTTGCCCTCGGGCTCAACGGACCGGCGGTGGCGGTCGATACCGCATGCAGTTCGTCGTTGGTAGCCGTCCATCAGGCCTGCCAGGCATTGCACTCCGGTGACTGCGATTTGGCGTTGGCCGGTGGTGTGAATGTCTTGCTGAGTCCGGTATCCATCATCGCCGCGTCGCGCGCCCGGATGCTTTCGCCGGTCGGGCGATGCAAGACGTTCGACGCCTCGGCCGACGGTTATGTGCGCAGCGAAGGCTGCGGAATTCTGGTGCTGAAGAGGCTGAGCGATGCGGTACGTGACGGCGACCGGGTTGCCGCGGTCATCCCGAGCAGCGCAGTCAATCAGGACGGCGCTTCGAGTGGTCTAACGGTACCCAATGGCGCTGCGCAGCAACGTCTTATCGGCACGGCGCTGGCTCGCGCCGGCCTGTCTGGTGGGGACGTCGACTACCTTGAGGCCCACGGTACGGGTACCCCGCTGGGTGACCCGATCGAGGTGCAGGCGGCCGGAGCCGCCTATGGTGCCGCCCGTGACGCGGACCGGCCGTTGCTGATCGGATCGGTGAAAACCAACATCGGCCACCTCGAATCGGCGTCAGGGGCCGCTGGTCTGATCAAAGTCGTGTTGTCGTTGCAGCACGGGGTGCTGCCGCAGAGCCTGCACTTTGACAAACCGTCACCGCATATCCCGTGGGATTCGCTGCCGGTGCGGGTCGTGGACAAGCCCACTGCGTGGCAGGCCAACGGCAGGGTGCGGCGCGCGGGCGTAAGTTCCTTCGGGTTCACCGGGACGAATGCGCACGTACTGATCGAGGAGGCGCCGGCCCAATCGGCTATCCCCGATGAACATTCGGGAGACGACGCCGCAGCGGCGCCCGAGTCAGAGGCTCAGGATGATTCGGTCAGTGTGCTGCCGCTGTCCGCGCGGTCGCCAGAGGCGCTGGTGGCATTGGCGCAGCGTTATGGGTCCTGGTTGGACACCTACCCGGAAGCAGATATCGCCGATGTGTGCCTTACGGCCGGCGCCGGGCGTTCGCATTTCGAACACCGGGCCGCGCTCGTCGTGGATTCGGTCCGTGGAGCCCGAGACGGCTTGGCCGACTTGGCCGAGAACCGGCTGCGACCCGGGGTGGTACGTGGCGAGTGTGCTGACCGTCCGACGACAGCGTGGTTGTTTACTGGGCAGGGCAGCCAGCATCCGGGAATGGCGCGCGAATTATTCGACGCGGAGCCGGTTTTCGCAGAAACGGTGACACGCTGCGCGGACGCGGTCGACGAGCTGCTGCCGCGCCCGTTGCTGGAGGTGCTGTTCGCCACCGACCGCGACACCGGCGAGGCACTGCGGCACACCTCGTGTGCGCAGCCGGCGCTTTTCGCCGTCGAGATGGGCCTGGCCCGGCTGTGGCAGTCGTGGGGCGTCGAGCCCGATGTGGTGCTGGGGCACAGTGTGGGCCAATACGCGGCAGCGTGTGTGGCCGGAGTTTTCAGCCTCGAAGACGGGGCACGGCTGATGGCAGAGCGCGGACGCCTGTTCGGCAGTTTGCCCGACGGCGGGCGAATGGTGGCAGTGTTCGCCGACGCCAAGCACGTCGAGGAAATTGCCAGTGAATTCCCTCAGGTGTCGGTTGCGGCCTACAACGGCCCGAACACGGTGCTGTCAGGCCCGGGCGCCGACCTCGAACAGATCGTCGCCAAGTTCGGCGATGGCGGAATCCGCTGCAACTGGCTGGAAACCAGCCACGCCTTCCATTCGGAGTTGCTGGAGCCGGTGCTTGGTGAATTCGAGTCGCACGCAGCGCGGTTGCAGTTCGCTGTGCCGACATTGCCGCTGGTCTGCAACCGCACCGGCGCCGTGCTCACCGCCGGAACCGCGTTAGACGCCCAGTATTGGCGGCGGCATTCGCGCCAGCCGGTGCAGTTCGCCGAAAGCGTGCGCACCGTGGCGGCGCTGGGATGCTCGGTGCTGATGGAGATCGGCCCGCAACCGGTTTTGACCGGGGCTGCGGTGCAGGTCTGGCCAGAGCATCTGGCGGCGCCGCGTGCAATCGTTTCGCTCCGCAAGGGTGCCGGCGACCGGCGTCAGATCGCCGAAGCTCTGGCCGGGGTCTATGTCAGCGGCCATCGGCCCAATTTCGCTGCGCTGCACCATCAACCTGGCCGCAGAATCGAACTGCCCACCTATCCGTTCCAGCGCCGTCGCTTCTGGCCCAAGACGTCCGGCATTGCCGGTCTCGACGGGCAAGCCGTGGGCGTGTCTGGAATCCTGGGTAGCGCCAAAGATCTCGCCTCCGGCGACTGCGTCTACACCAGTCGGTTGTCCGTCAAATCGCAACCGTGGCTTTCCGATCACGTCATCTACGGCACCGTAGTTGTTCCGGGGGCGACCTATGCGGCGATGGCCCTGGCCGCCGCTGGGCCGCCGGCGCGGGTGCGAGACGTATTCTTCTACGAGCCGATTATCCTGCCCGAGAAATCTTCTCGCGAGGTGCAGCTGACGTTGCATCCGCTCGAGGACGGCGGCGGCTGGACCTTTCGGGTGGATAGCCGCCCGTACGGCGTCCGTGATGCTGAATGGTCGTTGAACGCCGATGGCACGGTCGTCGCAGAGGTCGATAACGAGCTGGCAGCCGATCCGGTCGACTCCATCGAAGCAGCGATCGAACGGATGGACCGCGCTCGTCCACAACACCTGTTCGAGACCTTCGCCGAGAGCGAGCTGGAATGGGGGCCGACGTGGTCAACGTCGCTCAAATCGCTTTGGATGGGTGACGGTGAGGCGATCGGCGATATCACCGTCGGCGATGAACTCGCCGAGCACCTCGGAACCGAGCCGATCCATCCGGTGCTGCTCGATCTGTGCACCGGAGTCGTCTTCCCGGCGTTCCCGGCGATCAGCGCGGCCGAACAGGGCATGACAGACCTGTTGTTGCCGTTGCGGTACGGGCAAGTGGCACTGCGGGAGAAGATGCCCCGGCGGTTCTATTGCCGCGGAAAGTGGCGTGCCAGCGCCCTCGACAGCGACACCCAAGTCTTCGATATCGATTTCGTCGACCGGGATGGTCGCCACTTGGGCGGGATTCGTGAGTTCACAGTCAAACGTGCGCCCCGCGAGGCGTTGTTGCGCGGCCTTGGCGGCGATGCCACCCGGCTGCTGTACAGCCTGGGCTGGCACGAGATGCCGCCTCAGCCGTCGAGCATTGATGTCGGGGGTGCCGGAAACGTGAACGGCACCTGGCTGGTTGCCGGTTTCGACGAACTGGCGGCCGACCTGCCGGGCTGCGTCTCTGTTGACCGGTCCTCGATCTCAGCGGATGCCCAGCCCTTGGGGCAGCTGCTGTCGCAGGCGCGAGAGCGCGGAGAGCCGTTCACCGGCATCGTCTGGCGCAGCTCCGGACCGAGTGCAGACGAGTCGAGCGTTGAATGTGCTGCGCGGCTGGAGAACGAGATCGCTCACCTGCTCAGTGCCGTGCACACCTTGCAGGCCGGTGAGGTGATCAAACTTCCTGGTGGTCTGTGGATCATCACTGAACGAGCCGTGGCGACCGAATCCGGCGAGTCGGTCGACCCGGTGCAGGCGGCGCTGTGGGGACTTGGGCGCACCATCGTCAACGAAGAACCGGCCCTGCGCTGCAGGCTGGTTGATTACGACGGATCAGAGCAGGCCGTGCATTCGCTGGCCGGACTTCTCAGCGCACCGATCGAGGAACCCGAACTTGCACTGCGGCAAGGAAAGTTGTTGGCATCGCGGTTACTGCCGTGGTCGCGCAGCGGTCACCTCGCGGTACCGCGCGGAACCGATTACGTCCTGACGCCCACTGAACGCGGCGCGATCGACAACCTGCGTCTGATCGAGACGGAAGCGTCGCCGCCCGACGACGGCTGTGTGCAGGTGCGGGTTGAGGCCGGTGGCTTGAACTTCCGGGAGGTTCTCAATGTGCTGGGCCTCTACCCTGGTGATCCGGGACCGCTCGGCGGCGACTTCGCCGGCGTTGTCACCCAGTTGGGTAGTGGCGTCACCGGACTCGAGGTGGGGCAACGCGTCTATGGCTTCATGCAGGGTGCGTTCGCGAGCCGGTTCAACGTGCCGGTTCAGTTGCTGGCGCCGCTGCCTGACGGACTGAGCGCGGTTGCGGCCGCCACCATCCCGGCCGCGGCACTCACGACCCGACTCGCGTTCGACTGGGCGGAGCTGAAGCCCGGCGACCGTGTGCTCATTCACGCCGCGAGCGGTGGTGTCGGATTGGCGGCCATTCAGATGGCGCAACGGAAAGGCGCGATCGTCTTCGCCACCGCCAGCGCCTACAAACGCGCGACACTACGCAAGCTGGGTGTGGAATATGTCTACGACTCGCGCAGTACGGATTTCGCCGACCAGATCCTGGCCGAAACCGACGGCGCCGGCGTCGACGTCGTGCTCAACAGCCTGACTAACGATGGGTTTATCGAAGCGACCGTACGGGCCACTGCGCGCAATGGCCGTTTCGTCGAGATCGCCAAGCGCGACATCTGGACGCGCGAGCAGATGACGGCGGCCCGTCCGGATATCGCCTACGAGATCGTCGCTTTGGACTGGGCGTGCGTCCAAGAGCCCGAGCGTATTCGTGGCCTGCTGGACGAGGTGTCGGATGGGTTGGCTAGTGGCGAGTGGACGCCACTCCCGGCCGAGATCTACCCGCTGACGGAGGCGAAGACGGCGTTCCGCCGCATGCAGCAAGCGCGGCATATCGGGAAGATCGTGCTGCAAATGCCGAAGCCGCTGCAGCCGCGAGGCGATCGGAGCTATCTGATCACCGGTGGCCTCGGTGCGATCGGCCTGCACACGGCGTCGTATCTGGCTCAACTCGGGGCCGGCGACATTGTGCTGACCAGCCGGCGCGCGCCCAATGCCGAGGCGCAGCGGGCGATCGAGGATATCACTGAGCGCTACCGGTGCCGTATTCACATTTTCGCGGCCGATGTCGGCGACGAGCTTGAGGTCGCAACGCTGCTGGAACGGGTCCGCGCGCAATTGCCTCCGCTGGCGGGAGTGGTCCATTTGGCGGGCGTGCTCGACGACGCGCTGCTGCCACACCAGAGTCTGGAGCGTTTCCGGACTACGTTGGCGCCCAAGGCATACGGCGCCCGCTACTTAGATCGTTTGACCAAGAGCGACGATCTCGACTTCTTCATCGTGTCCTCCTCGGTCTCCAGCTTGCTCGGTTCACCCGGCCAGGCCAACTACTCGACTGCCAACGCGCTACTCGACGGGCTGGTTGCGGAACGGAAAGCGCAAGGCCTGCCGGCGGCCGGCGTCAACTTCGGTCCCTGGGCCGAGGGCGGGATGGCCTCTTCGGAGGCGGCCCGCGCCAACCTTGGTGCGCAAGGCCTGCTTCCGCTGGAACCCACGGCTGCGCTGGCCGCGCTCGCCGAGGTTGTCGCCAACGGAACTGGGCAGGCAACCGTCATCAAAGCGAACTGGCAGCGTGCGGCGAAGCTGCTGGGCGGTTCTCGTCCACCGATTCTGGACCTCGTGTTGCCGAGTGCCGTCGCGGAGACAACCGGCGACAGTGAGTTGCTTCGGCAATTGCAGGAGATACCGGTGGCGCAGCGCGCCAGTTTCATTACCGAGTTCCTGCAGCGCGAAGTGCAGCAGTTCTTGCGGCTCGCGCAACCACCCGCCGCAACCAGTCGGTTCCTCGACCTGGGCACGGATTCACTGATGGCGGTGGAACTCCGAAATCGGTTGCACAGCCAGTTCGGTGGGGCGTTCACGATCAGCGCTACCGCGGTATTCGACTATCCGACGATCGGCGGGCTTGGCGAGTATCTCGCAGGGCAACTGCCTGAGTCGGAATCGGAGTTGGTGGAGGCGGAACCCGTCGCGGCGACCGACTGAACGCACACCACGGAACGCGGTTCTGCGTGCCGTCATAGGGGCGCACCTTGAAGGCCCGCTTCGTAATTCAGGAGGGCGGCGAACTGCAGCGCGCGCGTCTGGTTGAACTCGGTGTCAAACGCGTTGCGGTAAACGAAGTTCGTGTCTGGTCCTTCGATCCTGATCTGAACAGTTTGGCCCGTCACAACCGTGGCGGCGAGCCCTCGCAGCGGATTGACTCTTGCGCGGCCCCCGATGGCATGCCTTCAGTCTTGTGGATGTTGTGCTGTTCTTCGCAGATCCGCAAAGTAGAGAGACCGCGCCGGACGGACGTCAATACGGTTGTGCTTGCTGCGCTGTAGGCACCCATTGGCTGCCATCCCAGTACCCGCATGGCCGAGCCGCCGGCAGGGTCCGGCTACCAGCCCGCCGGCTGCAAGCTTTGCGGTTGCTGTGCCACAGGCGCGGGAGCCGCGGTTTCGACTGCCCGCCCTGCGTCATTTGGTTTCGTCCACAGTTGGGTGTTTGTCCACAGACCGGCGCTGCGCGGCCCGTCGGGTCGGTGGCGCGGCGTAGAATCGCACACATGTTCGATGCATCGCCGCTGGGTCCGGAGGCGCTCGAGGGTGCCGACGACGGGCTGGTGGTGGCCGCGATCGGCGAGTGGGCGCGCGTGGAGGCTGCGGCATCGGCAAGCGGGCTCGCCGCCATTGCCGAACTGGTGACTCGGCGAGTCGAGGGCGGATCACCCGAATGCGGACACTGGTCGTGTGACAACTGGGACGCCATGGCCGCTGAGGTTGCTGCTGCACAAGGCATCAGCCACGGGATGGCCTCAGGCCGGATGTATTTGGCTGTGGCATTGCGCGACCAGTTGCCACGGGTAGGAGCGGTGTTTCTCGACGGGAAGATCAGTGCCCGGTTGGCGGCGACGATCGTCTGGCACACCGACCTGATCAAGGACTCTCAGGCGCTGCAACTGGTCGACAAGACGCTGGCCGAGGACGCGGTGCGGTTTGGTCCGATGTCGGTCAACAAGACGGCGCAGGCCATCGAGGCGATTGTCGATCAATACGATCCGGGCGCGTTGCGGCGTACCAGGGTCCATGCGCGCAGCCGTGACGTGGTGATCGACTCCGCCGACGAGAAGTCGGGCACCGCGCCAATCTGGGGCCGACTGTATGCCACAGATGCTGCCGTGCTGGATCGGCGGCTGATGCAGATGGCTCACCAGGTGTGCGATGACGATCCGCGCACCGTTGCTCAGCGTCGCGCTGACGCACTGGGCGCCCTGGCAGCCAACGCAGATCGGCTGGCGTGTGCGTGCGGGAACGCCGATTGCCCCGCGGCCGTCGACGGCACAAAGCGAACGACCGGTGTGGTTGTCAACGTCGTCGCCGACGCATCGGCGGTGAGCAGCCTGCCTGACCCGCACCTGTCAGGTGAGCCCAAGCAGCGACCGATCACGCCCCAGACCTCGCTGCGTGAGGCGCTGGCACCTGACCCCGAGCCAGAGCCGCCGGGCGGCTGGGGTGGCAAGGCGCCCGCCGCGTTGATCACTAGTGGTGGTGTGGTGCCGACGCCGCTATTGGCCGAGTTAGTCCGGGGTGGCGCGAAGCTGCAGCCGGTGCGGCATCCTGGCGACGCGCCACCGGAATCGGGGTATCGCCCGTCGGCTGCGCTGGAGCGCTTTGTGCGCTGCCGGGATTTGACCTGTCGATTTCCCCACTGCGATCGCCCTGCCGAATTCTGCGATGTCGACCACACGGTGCCCTACCCGCTCGGGCCGACTCACCCGTCGAATCTCAAGTGCGTTTGCCGAAAACATCACCTGCTCAAAACGTTTTGGACTGCTTGGCGGGACGAGCAATGGCCCGACGGAACAGTGGTCTGGACATCACCCACCGGGGCGACCTACACCACGCATCCCGGCAGTCGGCTGCTGTTTCCCAGCTTGTGTCTGCCGACTGGTCAATTACCTTCGGCGGCAAAGACAGACCCACCACCTGCTGACCGCAGCATCATGATGCCGGTGCGGCGACGAACTCGCGAGCAAGACCGCGCGCGGCGCATCGACGCGGAGCGCGCACTCAACGACGCCCACATCGAAGAACGCAACCAGCCACCACCCTTTTAGGTCAGCGCCGGCCCGCCCCTGCCCTGCGTTTGCTGGCTCGCCGACGATCCGGGGCGGGGAAGGGCGCACCGTAGTGAGGCACCTCCATCGGTCCGGTATGGCGTGCCGCGGTGATCGCACTGCGCATCGGCCGCGCCAAGCCGGCGAACGAGGCCATGTCGAAGACCATCGGTGTCAACAGTCGGTTGTGGACATAGCCGAACGCGCTGCCGGTGTCCGGATCGGCCCAGCCGAGGGTTCCGCCCAGGCCGATGTGACCGAATCCCTTGAGCAGCCCCGGAATCGGGGATTCGTGATAACCGAGATGGAATGGCATGGGCACAAACATATTCAGGTCGGGCAGTACTCTGGGTCGACCGGCCAGGCCACGCGCCAACTCACCGGAGAGGAGCTCGGCGGCGCCCTGGACGCGTCCGTTATTGGCAAGTGCGGCATACATCTTGGCCAGCCCACGACCGGTCACGACGCCGTTGGCTGCTGGGACTTCGCCGTCGAGAAATGGGATCTCGCCTTGCACAAAGGATTTCATGCCCGGGAAGTACATCGCGCCCAAAACCCCGGAAAACCGTAGCCCGGCGACTTTGGGTGCGACGAAGTTGACGATCGGATTGGCTTGGCCACTTTGCGGCACCAAGATCTGCGCCACCTGGGTGGGCGCGTCCGACGGCGGGCGGCCGAGGTGAACACCGTCGGTGTCGAGCGGACGCGCCACCTCGGTGCGAAAAAGTTCGCGCATTCCCAGCCCGGTCACCGATCGGGCCAGTCCCGACAACAGCCAGCCGTAGGTCAACGCGTGGTACGCGGGGAGCCCGCGCAGATGATCGACCGGCGCGGCGGCCAGTCTCTCCTCCATCAGGCGGTGATCCATCAACTCGGTTTTGCTGACGCCGTTGAGATGTGACAGTCCGGTGCGATGCCGCAGCACGTCGCGGATGGTGATGCCGGATTTGCCGTTGACGCCGAACTCCGGCCAATACTCGGCGACGGGCGCGTCGTAGGACAGCAGTCCGCGGTCGACCAGGCGGTGGATGACGGTTGCGGCGACTCCTTTAGTCGCAGAGAACACCATCGCCCCGGTATCGGCCGTCCAGCGCACCTCGCCGGCTCGGTCGGACCACCCGGTCCACACGTCGACGACCGGCCGCCCGTCGATGTACACCGACAGCGCGCCACCGCCGAAGCGGCGCCCCGGGAACAGCTGCGCGAACAACCGGACCACCGCTCCGAAACGCGGATCGGCGGCGCCCTGTACGCCGCGCGGCAGACCGTCGTTGGCGCGCAGAAGCGATTGCTGCGTCATGGCATCAACGATGCTCCCGTGCTGACCGCCCTACTCGCGGAATCGAGATATTCGTCAGGCAGGCATCCGGGCTACGCCGACGACCGTGACCGCAGCGTCGCCAGCGCCTTGTCCGCGTGCGAGTTGAAGTTGAACTCGCTGCCGATCACGTCGAGCACTGTGCGATCGGTGTCGATGACAAACGTCGTGCGCTTCACCGGCATCAGCTTGCCGAGCAGCCCGCGCTTGACCCCGAACTGCGCAGCGACTGCTCCATCGGCGTCCGATAGCAGCGGGTAGTCGAAGCTGTGCGCGTCGGCGAATTTGGCCTGCTTGTCCACCGCGTCGGTGCTGATGCCGACCCGCTGCGCGCCGACGGCGGCGAACTCGCCGGCCACGTCACGGAAGTGGCACGCCTCGCGGGTGCAGCCCGGTGTCATCGCTGCGGGATAGAAGAACAGCACGACGGGCCCGTCGGCAAGCAGGGCACTCAACGTGCGCGGTGCTCCGGTCTGGTCGGGAAGCTCGAAGTCGGTCACGGTGTCACCGGTTTTCATGGCCGTCAGGCTACGCCTCGCCTAACCATCTGCCGCGAGCGTAACGCCACTGCCATCTCGTAGGCGAAAACGCGCAGCCACGTTACGTTCGCGAGCCGCCCACCCCCATCTGGGAAGATGGAGGGGTGCATGCCGACCTCGCCACCACCTCACGCGAGGACTTCCGCGCGCTCGCAGCCGAGCACCGGGTAGTCCCGGTGACGCGCAAGGTGTTGGCCGACGCCGAGACGCCGCTGTCGGCCTACCGCAAACTGGCGGACAACCGGCCGGGAACCTTCCTGCTGGAATCGGCCGAGAACGGCCGGTCGTGGTCGCGTTGGTCGTTTATCGGCGCCGGCGCGCCGTCGGCGTTGACCGTGCGCGACGGCGAAGCGGCCTGGCTGGGCACCGTGCCCCAGGACGCTCCCACCGGTGGTGATCCGGTAGCGGCTCTGGATGCCACGCTCAAGTTGTTGGCTACGGCGGCGCTGCCGGGACTTCCGCCGCTCTCGGGCGGAATGGTGGGATTCTTCGCCTACGACCTGGTGCGACGGCTGGAACGCCTGCCCGCATTGGCCACCGACGACCTTCAGTTGCCCGACATGCTGCTGCTGCTGGCCACCGATCTGGCCGCCGTCGACCACCACGAGGGCACCATCACGCTGATCGCCAACGCGGTCAACTGGAACGGCACCGACGAGCGGGTGGACTGGGCTTACGACGACGCGATCGCCCGGCTCGACGTGATGACCGCGGCGTTGAGTCAACCGCTGCCCTCGACTGTCGCCACCTTCACCAGACCCGAGCCGCAACACCGGGCCCAACGCACCGTGGAGGAGTACGGCGGGATCGTCGAGCGTCTGGTCGGCGAAATCGAGCGCGGCGAAGCGTTTCAAGTGGTGCCGTCGCAGCGCTTCGAGATGGACACCGACGTGGCACCGATCGATGTCTACCGAATGCTGCGGGTAACGAACCCCAGCCCCTACATGTATCTGCTACACGTGCCGAATGATGCTGGCGGAACAGCGTTTTCGATCGCTGGATCCAGCCCGGAGGCATTGGTCACCGTGCAGGATCAGTGGGCGAAAACCCATCCGATCGCCGGGACCCGGTGGCGCGGACAGACCGAGGAAGAAGACCAGCTTCTGGAGAAGGAACTGCTGCACGACGACAAGGAGCGCGCCGAGCACCTGATGCTGGTCGATCTGGGTCGCAATGATCTCGGCCGGGTCTGCGTGCCTGGCACCGTGCGCGTCGAGGACTACAGCCACATCGAGCGCTACAGCCACGTCATGCACCTGGTCTCCACGGTGACCGGGCTGCTGGCCGAGGGCCGCTCGGCGCTGGACGCGGTGACCGCCTGCTTCCCGGCGGGCACGCTGTCCGGCGCGCCGAAGGTGCGGGCGATGGAGCTGATCGAAGAGGTCGAGATGACCCGGCGCGGCCTGTACGGCGGCGTGATCGGCTACCTCGACTTCGCTGGTAACGCCGATTTCGCGATCGCGATCCGCACCGCGCTGATGCGCGACGGCACCGCCTACGTGCAGGCCGGCGGCGGAGTGGTGGCCGACTCCAATGGCCCCTACGAGCACACTGAGGCGACGAACAAGGCCCGTGCGGTGCTGAACGCGATCGCCGCCGCGGAGACGCTCTCCGCCCCGGACACCAGCCGCAATGGCTGACCCTGGTCGGGGCCGGCTGGCGATCCGGATCGCCCAACTGCTGCTGGTGATCGCGGCAGCGGGGTTGTGGGCCGCCTCGCGGCTGCCGTGGGTTGCCGTCGAGTCGTTCGACGGGCTCGGACAACCCAAGACCATCACCCTCTCCGGTGGGTCGTGGTCGACGGCTCTGCTCCCGTTGGCGGTGTTGCTGCTGGTTACAGCGGTGGCCACGCTGGCCGTGCGCGGCTGGCCGCTGCGCATGCTGGCGGTATTGGTGGCAGCAGCCAGCCTGGCGATCGGTTATCTGGCTATCAGCCAGTGGGTGGTGCGGGACGTGGCGGTGCGAGCGGCTGACCTCGCGCACGTCTCGCTGCTGACGCTGGTCGGAAGCCAGCGGTATCACACCGGTGCGGCGATAACCCTGGCGGCAGCGGTATGCACGCTGGTCGGGGCGGTATTGCTGATGCGGTCGGCCGCCCCGACGGGTGCCACGAAATATGTCGCGCCAGCGGTCCGACGAGCGCAGGCGGAGCAGCGCGACGGGGACATGTCGGAGCGGATGATCTGGGATGCGCTCGACGAGGGCCACGACGCGACGCGACACGACTCGGACACCGAGGGTCGGTGACGGACCGCGCGCTGACGGCCGCTACCCTTTTCGGTGAACGTCATCGAATCTGCGGGGCCCGCGGGGAAGGACCGACAGGTATGAGTTCGGCAACCGTGCTCGACTCCATCATCGAGGGAGTCCGCGCCGACGTTGCCGCCCGCGAAGCCGTCGTGAGCCTGCCCGAGATCAAAGCCGCCGCCGAGGCGATGCCGGCGCCGCTAGATGTGATGGCGGCGCTTCGTGAGCCGGGAATCGCAGTTATCGCCGAAGTCAAACGTGCCAGTCCGTCGGCGGGTCAACTGGCGTCGATCGCCGACCCGGCCAAGCTGGCCCGCACCTACGAGGACGGCGGCGCGCGAATCATCAGTGTGCTGACCGAGCAGCGCCGGTTCCATGGTTCGCTGGCTGATCTCGACGCGGTGCGCGCGGCCGTGTCGGTGCCGGTGTTGCGTAAAGACTTTGTGGTGGGGCCCTACCAGATTCACGAGGCGCGTGCCCATGGCGCAGACATGCTGCTGCTCATCGTTGCCGCGCTTGAACAGTCGGCGCTGGTGTCGATGTTGGAGCGCACCGAGTCGCTCGGCATGACTGCGCTGGTCGAGGTCCACACCGAGGAAGAAGCCGACCGTGCGCTCAAGGCCGGCGCGCGGGTGATCGGGGTGAACGCCCGCGATCTGATGACACTGAAAGTCGACCGGGATTGCTTCGCCCGCATTGCTCCTGGGCTGCCGACCGACGTGATCAGAATTGCCGAATCCGGCGTGCGAGGCACTGCCGATCTGCTGGCCTATGCCGGCGCCGGCGCTGACGCGGTGTTGGTCGGTGAGGGTCTGGTCACCAGCGGCGATCCCCGCGCCGCTGTCGCCGACCTGGTCACCGCGGGCAGGCATCCCTCTTGCCCGAAGCCGGCCCGCTAGATCAGCTAGTCCGCCTGGATATCGAGTGATGGCAGACTTTTCCGGTCCGGAACTCCCGCGTTCCAGCGCGGCCATCGCCGAACCGACTAGCCACGACCCCGATTCGCGGGGGCATTTCGGTGCGTATGGCGGCCGATTCGTCGCCGAGGCGTTGATGGCGGTGATCGAGGAGGTCACCGCGGCATACGACAAGGCTCGTACCGATCAGGGGTTTCTGGACGCGCTCGATAAGTTGCAGGCGCACTACACCGGTCGGCCGTCCCCGCTGTACGAAGCCGCACGCCTGTCCGAGTACGCTGGCGGTGCGCGGATATTCCTCAAGCGAGAAGACCTGAACCACACCGGCTCTCACAAAATCAATAACGTGCTCGGGCAGGCCTTGCTGGCCCGCCAAATGGGTAAGACCCGGGTGATCGCCGAGACCGGCGCCGGCCAGCACGGGGTGGCCACCGCCACGGCGTGCGCGCTGCTCGGTCTGGAATGCGTCATCTATATGGGCGCGGTCGATACGGCGCGCCAAGCGCTCAATGTGGCTCGGATGCGGTTACTGGGCGCCGAAGTGGTGTCGGTGGCATCCGGCTCGAAGACTCTCAAAGATGCGATCAATGAGGCTTTTCGGGATTGGGTCACCAACGCCGACAACACCTACTACTGCTTCGGCACTGCCGCGGGACCGCATCCGTTTCCGACCATGGTGCGCGATTTCCAGCGGGTCATCGGACTCGAAACGCGCGTGCAGATCCAGGATCAGGCCGGGCGATTGCCCGACGCCGTGACAGCGTGTGTCGGAGGCGGATCCAACGCCATTGGGATTTTCCACGCGTTCATTGACGATCCCGGTGTTCGGCTGATCGGGTTCGAAGCCGCCGGCGACGGCGTCGAAACCGGACGCCATGCCGCAACGTTCACCGGCGGGTCGCCGGGCGCGTTCCAAGGATCGTTCTCTTATCTGTTGCAGGACGAGGACGGTCAAACCATTGAGTCGCACTCGATTTCGGCGGGTCTGGACTATCCTGGCGTCGGTCCGGAACACGCATGGCTCAAGGAGATCGGCCGCGCCGAGTACCGGCCGATCACGGACACCGAGGCAATGGACGCGTTCAGCCTGCTCTGCCGCACCGAGGGCATCATCCCGGCCATCGAATCTGCGCACGCGGTGGCAGGCGCACTCGAGTTGGGTGTCGAGATGGGCGGGGGAGCGGTCATCGTGGTGAATTTGTCTGGCCGCGGTGACAAAGACGTTGAAACCGCAGCGAAGTGGTTCGGCTTGCTTACCGGTTCATCGGATGAGGGCCGTTCGTGATTGTCGAGCAGAGCGAAGCAAGCCGCCTGGCTGAGCTTTTCAGTTCATGTCGTCGGGATAACCGGGCAGCGCTGATCGGTTATCTGCCCACGGGATACCCCGACGTTCCCGCGTCGGTCAGCGCGATGACCGCGTTGGTCGAATCAGGGTGTGACTTGGTCGAAGTCGGCGTTCCGTATTCGGATCCGGGTATGGACGGGCCGACGATCGCGACGGCTTCCGAGGTCGCGCTTCGCGGCGGTGTTCGGGTGCGAGACACCTTGGCCGCTGTTGAGGCCATCAGCGCCGCCGGTGGCCGCGCGGTCGTGATGACCTACTGGAACCCGGTGCTGCGCTATGGAGTTGACGCGTTCGCGCGGGACCTCGCCGCGGCCGGCGGCCATGGCCTGATCACGCCGGACCTCATCCCCGACGAGGCCGACGAGTGGTTGGCTGCCGCCGAGGAGCACCGATTGGATCGCATCTTCCTCGTCGCGCCGTCGTCGACGCCGCAGCGCTTGGCGGCCACGGCCGACGCATCGCGGGGGTTCGTCTACGCTGCATCGATCATGGGTGTCACCGGTGCGCGTAACGCGGTGTCGCAGGCCGCCCCCAAGCTAGTGCGCCGGGTACGAGCGGTTTCGGATATACCCGTCGGCGTCGGCCTGGGTGTCCGGTCGGCTGAGCAGGCGGCGGAAATCGCCGGATACGCTGACGGGGTCATCGTCGGCTCGGCGCTGGTGTCGGCGCTCGCCGACGGCGTCGCTGCGCTCCGCGCGCTGACCGAAGAGCTTGCTGTGGGTGTGCGCCAAAGGATCTCCACATAATGACGACAACTATTCTCGCGTATTTTCCCAGCCCGCCACGAGGAGTGTGGCATCTGGGACCCGTCCCGATCCGGGCCTACGCGGTGTTCATCATCATCGGCATCGTCGCCGCGCTGGCGATCGGTGATCGGCGGTGGGTGGCTCGGGGCGGCGAGCGCGGGGTGATCTACGACATCGCACTGTGGGCCGTGCCTTTCGGGTTGATCGGCGGCCGGCTCTATCATCTGGCCACCGATTGGCGGACATATTTCGGTGAAGCCGGAGCGGGTCTGGTCGCGGCCTTCCGAATTTGGGACGGCGGATTGGGGATCTGGGGCGCGGTGGCCCTGGGCGGCGTCGGTGCGTGGATAGGCTGCCGACACCGCGGTATCCCACTTCCCGCCTTCGCTGATGCGATCGCGCCCGGAATTGTGTTGGCGCAGGCGATCGGTCGGCTCGGAAATTACTTCAACCAGGAACTTTACGGTAGGGAAACCACGCTGCCCTGGGGCCTGGAGATTTTCTATCGCCACGACCCGGCGGGCTTTACCGACGTGCATTCCCTCGACGGGGTGTCGGGCGGAGAGCTCGCGATGGTCGTGCACCCGACGTTTCTCTACGAATTGCTCTGGAACGTCCTGGTATTCGTTGCACTCATTTATCTCGATCGACGATTCAGAATCGGGCATGGCCGACTGTTTGCGCTATACGTCGCCGGGTATTGCTTCGGAAGATTCTGTGTCGAGCTCCTACGCGACGACGCTGCGACCCACATAGCCGGGATCCGAATCAACTCCTTCACAGCGACTTTCGTCTTCATCGGTGCCGCGGTCTATCTCATTCTGGCACCGAAGGGCCGCGAGGATCTGGCGGCGCCCGCCGCGACGGCTGCCGAGAAACCGGAGTCGGAGCCGGCTGCCGAGCTCGTACCCGTGGGGTCCGCATCAGCGGCCGCGGGTATTGCGGAGTCGGTTGATTCTGGAGAACCGGCGACTGCGGCGGAACCCGAAGCGGTCGAGCCCGAGGGGCTCGATACGGCGGCGACGCAGGCTACCGATGACGAAACGGAGGCGGTCGCGTCAGCGGCCGAAGAATCTGAAACCGACGCGGCCGTGGCTGAGGTAGCGGCCGACGCCGAGCCCGAGGCTGAAGTTGAGCAAGCTGGCCCCGAAGAGCCGGAGCTTGTGGCCGACGCCGAGCCCGGGGCTGAGGGTGAGGAAGCTGAGGCCGAAGCTGAGCCGCCAGAGGCAGAAGACGTAGCCGAGGAGCCCGAGCCCGAGGCTGAGGCCGTTGACGAGCCCGAAGATGCCGAAGCTGAGCCCCCAGAGGTCGAGGAAGCAGCGGCCGAGGCTGATGCCGAGGCGCCCGAGTCTGAGGTTGAGGAAGTCGAGCCCGAAGACGCTGAGGAAGAGCCCGAACCAGCCGACGTCGTCGCCGGCGAAAGCGAACCACCCGCCGCCGAAGACGACGCCGAAGAATCGGCGCCGGATGTGGCTGCACCGGCCAGCCCCACCCCAACCGGGTGGAGGTCACGGCTGAGCAGGCTAAGGCGCAGGTCGACAAGGTAACGACCCGCGATCGCCGGCGGAACTGGCATGCTGAGGGGCGTGACCAACCCTTCTGGCGAACCGCGTCCGCAGCAACCGGGTTATCCGCCCTATTCGCCGCCGCCACCGCAGCCGTATCCGCCGGGCAACATTGCCGACCCGGCGGCGCCCTACGGCCGGCACCCCGTGACCGGCGAGCCGCTGTCGGACAAATCGAAGGTCGTGGCCGGCCTTCTTCAGCTGATCGGGCTGGTCGGCATCGTTGGTATTGGCCGCATCTACATCGGACAGACCGGGCTGGGCATCGCGCAGATGGTTGTGGGTCTGGTGACCTTTGGCGTCGGCGCCGCGATTTGGGGCATCGTCGACGCCGTGTTGATACTCACCGACAAGGTGCGCGACCCGCAGGGCCGCCCACTGCGCGATGGAACCTAGCCGAGGTGTAATCGGTTCTGGCGCGCTGCTAATTGGCGCCGTCGCCTACGTCGGGCTGGTGGACCCCCATCGGCAGAATTCGATCTATCCTGCCTGCCCGCTCCGGCTGCTCACCGGCTGGAACTGCCCGTTGTGCGGAGGCCTTCGCATGACGCACGACGTACTGCACGGCGATCTCGTCGCCGCAGTCGCCGACAACATGTTTGTGCTCATCGGTCTTCCGCTGCTGGCGGCGTGGATCCTGCTGCGCCGCCACCGCCACAAAACGGCATTGCCGTTGCCTGCGATCGTCACAGTTGCGATCGCCACATTCGCGTGGTCCGTGCTGCGCAACCTGCCTGGTTTCCCGCTGGTTCCGATGCTCGTTACCGGGTAGGTCGGCCACCGCGACTATGCTGTGTCGTCGTGACGCGGCGCGGCAAGATCGTCTGTACTCTCGGCCCGGTCAGCAACACCGACGAGTCGGTCCGAGCGCTGGTAGAGGCTGGAATGGACGTCGCCCGAATGAACTTCAGCCACGGCGACTACAGCGACCACAAAGCCGCTTATGAACGCGTTCGCGCCGCTTCGGACGCCACCGGTCGCGCTGTCGGGCTGCTGGCTGACCTACAGGGCCCGAAGATCCGATTGGGCCGGTTCGCGGACGGCCCGACTTACTGGGCGAACGGCGAAACGGTGCGAATCACCGTCGCTGACTGTCCGGGCAGCCACGACCGAGTGTCGACGGCCTACAAACAGTTGGCGCAAGACGCTGCCCCGGGTGACCGGGTTCTGATCGACGACGGCAAGGTCGGCTTGATGGTCGAAGACATCGACGGCGACGACGTGGTCTGCACCGTCACCGAAGGTGGGCCGGTCAGCAACAACAAGGGAATGTCGCTGCCCGGGATGAGCGTGTCGGCTCCTGCCTTGTCGGAGAAGGACATTGAGGATCTGGAGTTCGCGCTGGACCTGGGTGTCGACATGGTGGCGCTGTCGTTCGTGCGGTCGCCGTCCGATGTGGAACTGGTGCATGAGGTGATGGACCGCGTGGGGCGTCGGGTGCCGGTGATCGCCAAACTGGAGAAGCCGGAAGCCATCGACAATCTGGAAGCGGTGGTACTGGCCTTCGATGCTGTGATGGTGGCCCGCGGTGACTTAGGCGTAGAGCTGCCACTGGAAGAAGTCCCCCTCGTGCAGAAGCGGGCCATCCAAATGGCCAGGGAGAACGCGAAACCCGTCATCGTCGCTACCCAGATGCTCGACTCGATGATCGAGAACTCGCGCCCGACCCGCGCCGAGGCGTCCGACGTCGCCAACGCCGTGCTGGACGGCGCAGACGCACTCATGCTGTCCGGGGAAACCGCCGTCGGCAAGCACCCGCTGGCCGCAGTGCAGACGATGGCACGAATTGTCTGCGCCGTCGAAGAGAATTCGACAGCTGCGCCGCCGCTGACGCACGTACCCCGGACCAAACGCGGAGTGATCTCCTACGCGGCGCGCGACATCGGCGAGCGGCTCGACGCCAAAGCCTTGGTCGCGTTCACCCAGTCCGGGGACACTGTGAGGCGGCTGGCTCGGTTGCACACCCCGCTGCCGCTGCTGGCCTTCACGCCACTGCCCGAGGTGCGCAGCCAACTTGCGATGACATGGGGCACCGAGACTTTCATTGTTCCGACCATGCAGTCCACCGACGCGATGATCCGCCTAGTCGACAAAGCGTTGCTCGATCTCGGCCGCTACAAACGCGGTGATCTCGTCGTCATCGTTGCGGGCGCCCCGCCCGGCACCGTCGGCTCCACCAACTTGATCCACGTGCACCGCATCGGCGAGGACGACGTCTAGAACGTGTCCGACTTCGATGAGTTGATGGCGATACTGGATCTTCACTGCGTGGCCGACGACGTCTTCATCGGATCGCACGCGAGCAAGAATCCGCCTCGAACCTTCGGCGGCCAGCTCATGGCGCAGTCGTTCGTGGCGGCCAGTCGCACACTGACCCGCGACCTGCCGGCCAACGCGTTCTCCGTTCACTTCATCAACGGCGGCGACATCGACAAGGACATCGAATTCCGGGTGCTGCGGTTGCGCGACGAACGCCGCTTCGCCAACCGCCGCATCGATGCGACGCAGAATGGCACGCTGCTGGCGACCGGAATGATCTCGTACCTGTCTGGCGGACGCGGCCTCGAGCACAACATCGAACCGCCCGATGTCGCCCAACCGGACGTTTTGACACCGGTCAAAGAGCAGCTGCGCGGCTACGAGGACAAAGTTCCGTTGTTCGTCAACGCACTGCAGCCAATCGAGTGGCGCTACGTCAACGACCCATCCTGGGTGATGCGCGACAAGGGAGAGCGGCTCGACTACAACCGTGTCTGGGTGAAAGCCGACGGGAAGCTGCCCGACGACCCCACCGTGCACACCGCGACGATGCTGTACTGCTCGGACACCACGGTGCTCGACTCGATCATCACCACGCATGGTCTGTCGTGGGGATTCGACCGCATCTTTGCCGCCACCGTCAATCACTCGGTGTGGTTTCACCGCCAGGTCAATTTCGACGACTGGGTGCTCTACTCCACGTCGTCGCCAGTGGCGACGGATTCGCGCGGATTGGGCACGGGCTATTTCTTTGACCGTTCCGGGCAGCCGGTAGCCACCGTGGTGCAGGAAGGCGTCGTGAAATATTTTCCCAGCTCACGGGGATAACGACTGAGCCGCAGCGCACGGCAACGATATGGTTGCGACCCGCGCCAGATCGGTACAGCAATCGGCGTCGAAGCGTAGCGTTCTGGGTATTCCCGCCTGGACCGGAACGGCGACGTAGAGCAACCGGAGGTGCGTGTGAACCAGTCGTCGGTCGGCGTCGCCCCCAGCGTTCGCGCAAGCGAGCGGGTCGTCGTTCACGTCGATTCGCCCGCGGCGCGCTGGATTGGCGCATTTGCCCTGTTCGGCGCGGCGTGCTGGCTGATAGCGATCGTTGTCCGTGAACACTTGCAGGCCGACTGGGAGCCCGCGGGCCGGTTGGCATGGTCGCTGACGGTGCTGGCCGCGGTCGCGCTGATCGCCCGTGGCATCTTCCTGGGTCGTCCGGTGACGGCCAAGCACGCGACCGTTGCGGTCTTCATGTTGTTCGCCGGCATAGCAGCGCACGTGCTGTCCTTCGATCTGCTCGGCCATCTGCTGGTCGCCGGGACGGGGCTGGCGCTGATGTGGCCGACGTCGGCGCGTCCGCAACCGGCGGATCTGCCCAAGGTGTGGACGCTGATCCAAAGGACCGCAGGCGATCCGCTGGCGCCGTTCACCATGCAGGTGGGTAAGTGCTACTACTTCAGCTCCGACGGTACGGCGGCCCTGGCATATTGCACCCGCATCGGGTATGCCGTCGTCAGCGGTGACCCGATCGGTGACGAAGCGCAATTTCCGCAACTGGTCGCCGATTTCGCGGGCATGTGCCACACCCGCGGTTGGCGGATCGTGGTGTTGTGTTGCAGCGAGCGAAAACTCGGGTTGTGGAGCGACTCAGCCGCATTGGGACAGCCGTTGCGGGCGGTGCCGATCGGCCGAGACGTTGTTATCGACGTGCGCAACTTCGAAATGGTCGGCCGCAAATTCCGCAACCTACGTCAGGCCGTCAAGCGCACCCACAATTGCGGTATCACCACCGAGATCCTTTGCGAACAGAACCTGGATGCGCAGCAGCTTGCCGAGCTGACCGAAGTGCTGAAAGCGTCGCCCAGCGGCGCCCACACAGAACGCGGATTCTCGATGGCGCTCGACGGCGCGCTGGAAGGCCGCTACCCAGGGGTGCAATTGATTGTGGCCAGGGACGGCGCGGGACGCGTGCAGGGATTCCACCGCTACGCGGTTGCCGGTGGCGGAAGCGATCTGTCTCTCGACGTGCCGTGGCGCCGACGCGGGTCCCCCAACGGAATCGACGAGCGGCTCAGTGTCGACATGGTCAACGCTGCTAAAGATGCTGGGGCACAACGGCTATCGTTGGCATTCGCTGCGTTCCCGGAAATCTTCGACGAAAAGCACCGCTCACGCACGCAAAGCATTTTCTACCGGCTGATTCACCTTGGCGACCCGCTGATCGCGCTCGAATCGCTGTACCGCTACCTGCGCAAGTTCCGTTCGCTGGGCGATCGGCGCTATGCGCTGGTGAAATTGACCCAGGTGGTTCCGCTGCTCTACGTGCTGATGTCGCTGGAGTTCATGCCGCGACGACGGCGGCTTTGAACTAAGCGCCTACGGCGTGGGCGGGGGAGTTGTCAGCGTGCCGCTGATGCGGTTCTGGACCGTTTCCCGGAACTGATCCGCGCACTGTTGTTGGCGGATTCGGTTCGAGCCGGCGCTCTCCAGGCAGTCGAAGTAGGTGTCACCGCCGACGTCATTCCAGAGCGCCAACCAGATCGGGATGAAGGCCAAGCCGACGACGATCGCCACGATGCCCAGCGCGATACCGGCGATTGCCACTCCGCCATTGTTGGCCCGGCCGCGTTTGGCCCGCGACCATCCGAAAAATCCGACCGCCACGGCAGCGATCCCGAGGATGACGCCGCCGAAGACCGACCACACCATCGCCAGCCCAACAATGGCCACCACCAGCGCGACAACGCCGAGTCCGTTTCGTGGCGTGACAGGCGGCGTCGGATAACCGAAATACGTTTGGTGTGGTGTCAAAGAGTCGCCGGGCGGATATGGATATCGGAACGGATACTGCTGGTACGGCGTTCCGGTTCCCGTACTTTTCTCCGGCGTTCCGGGCTTCTCCGACGGTCCGTCGGGGAATTCGGTCATGGCTCGCTTTCCGGATCGGGCGGCGTGGACGACTGTCAGCCAGGGTACCTGCCATCACCTATGGGCAGTTCGGCACAGTGCATGGACTGGGGCAAATGGTGGGTGGCCACCACGACGGATCGTTGTTCGTTGATGAGCCCACTGGTCGGATCGAGGAGAGCACGCAGAAGCGGTTCGGCATCAGCGGCATCGAGATGTTCGGTCGGTTCGTCGAGCAGTACGATCCGCGCCGGCGAGATCATCGCTCGGGCCAGCAACAGTCGCCTGCGTTGCCCCGCCGACAGCGCTTGCGCTCCGCCGGTCAACACCGTCGCCAAACCATCGGGGAGGCCGGTCGCCCACCCGTCGAGGCCGACCCGCCGCAGTATCGTGGTCAGCTCGTCATCTCGGCAGTCGCCTCGCGCTACCAGCAAGTTGTCCCGCACAGTGGTCGCGAAGATATGCGCATCTTCGGCGAAAAAGCCGATAGTAGAGCGTAATTCAGGCTCAGCAATGCTGTCGAGGCGCACACCGTCGAGCGTGACGTCCCCGTGCAACGGGGGGAGCAGCCCGGCAAGCGTCATCAGCAGTGTCGTTTTGCCCGAGCCGCTGACGCCGGTGACGGCCAGCCTGGCGCCTGGGGCCAGATCAATGGTGCAGGGGTGCAGCGCGCGCGACCCGGGATGACCACTACGCACATGCAGCGCACGGAGTCGGCCCGCTGTCGAAGCCGGTGGCGTCACCGGGGTGGTCTGGTTAGTCGGTGGCGCTGCGGGAAGCACGTCGAGCAGGCGTCGCGCGGCCAACCGTGACCGCGTCAACTGGACCGCGGCGGCGGGTAGCGCCAGTGTGGCCTCGAAGGCCGACAGCGGCAACAACATCAAAATCGCCAGTGTCGTCGGGGCGACGGTACCGGCCATGGCGATGCCCGCCACCGCGGCGCCCAGCACACTGACCCCGATCGCAGCGGTCGGCATCGCCTCGGCCACGGCGGCCGGTCTTGCCGCGGAGTCGATAGCGTCGCCCCAATTACGCTGGCGCTGCTGAGACTCAGTGATCACGCCGGGCAGAGTGCCGCCGACGCGGAGCTCGGATGCGTGGTCCAGCGCCAGCATCGCCGAGACGTTTCGGTCCGAATGATGCTGCTGCGCCAAGGCTTCCTGGGCCGTCGCCGCACGCGCAGCCAGCCAGGGTGCGACGACACCAACGACGACCAGGCAGAGCGCCATGATCACCGCGGCCGGTACCGAAATGGCCGCGACCACCGCCGTCGCCGCCACGGCCAGTACTGCCGCAACGCTGATGGGCAGCACGGCGCGGACCAGCGCATCGGCCAACCGGTCGACATCGGCGCCAACCCGGGCAACCAGTTCGCCGCTGTGCAACCGGGCCGCGACTTCGGCCGGTCCGTGAGCCAGGCGGTAATAAATCTGGACGCGGGCGGTTCCCGCGGCGCGCAGTGCCGTGTCATGGCTGGCCAGCCGCTCGCAATAGTGCAGTACCCCACGGGAAATCGCGGATGTCCGCACCGCCACCACGGCGACCGACAGATCCAGCACCGGCGGCATCTGCCAGGCACGGGTGATCAGCCAGGCCGATACTCCGGCCAGCGCCAACGCGCTGGTCAACGAGAGCGCGCCGAGTGTGATGGCCAGCAGCAGCCGTGGCAGGCGTGGGCGCAGCAGCCGTATCGCGGTCGGCAAAGGATCAGACGCGGGCATGATCCTCCGCACTGACTACGACGACTCGATCGCCGATACCGACAACCTGCTGACGATGTCCGACGACCACCACGGTCGCACCGGCGCGGGCGCTTTCGATGATCGCCCGTAACACCCTGGCTTCGGTTTCGGTGTCGAGGTGGGCGGTGGGCTCGTCGAGCAGCAGCACCGGCGCCGCCGACCCGAGCGCACGGGCCAGGCCGAGGCGCTGCCGCTGCCCCAACGACAGGCCGACTCCGCCGCGGCCGATCACGGTGCGCGGTCCGTCCGGCAGGCCCGCCAGCACCGCGTCGAACCCGGATGCGGCGCAGGCGCTTTCACAGTCGGACAGTTGGCCGAACAGAACCAGATTGTCGGCGATGGTGCCAGGCACCAGTACCGGGCGCTGTGCCAGCCAGGACACTTCTCGCCACCACGTCGACGGGTCCAAATCGGTGACGTCGATGCCGGCCACGGTGACCCGGCCCGATGTGGGCATGGTGATACCCGCAATCACCTGCAAGGTGGTGCTTTTGCCGACCCCGTTGGCCCCGGTGAGCACGGTCACCTGACCGGGCTCGAGCACGGCGCTGAGTTCACGCGGTGACGAGCCGTCACGGCCCGCGACACTGAGATCTTCGAGTCTGATCGTCGCTCCGCGGGCAGCCACCGTGCGCGATCCACGTACCGCGGCCGGTGAGCCCTCGATCAACGCGAACGCCTTGTCCGCCGCGGCGCGCCCGTCCTGGGCGGCGTGGAATTCCACGCCAATGCGCCGCAGCGGCCAGTACACGTCCGGCACCAGCAGCAAGACCGTCAACGCCGCGGTGAGGCTGATTTCACCGAACACCAGCCGTAGACCGATGCTGACCGCGACGACGGCCACACCCAGCATGGCGAGCAACTCCAGCACCAGCGCGGAGAGGAATGCGATCCGCAGCGTCGCCATCGCCGAACGCCGATGAGCCGCACCGAGTTCGGCAATGCGATGCTCGGGGCCGCTGGCACGCCCGAGAGCACGCAGGGTAGGAATTCCGGCGATCAGATCCAGCAGCCGGGCCTGCAGCGTGGTCATCGCGGCAAGCGCCGCTGCCGAGCGGTCCGCGGTCGCCATGCCGATCAGGACCATGAAGACCGGAATGAGTGGCAGGGTGATCAGCACTATCACCGCCGATTTGAGATCGTAGGCTGCCAGCACGATCACGCTGGCTGGGGTCAGGATGGCCGCCAGCAGCAACGCGGGCAGGTACGCGGTGAAGTACGCGCGCAACCCGTCCAGTCCGCGCGTCACCACTACCGCGGCGGCGTCGCGCTGCTCTGCTTGTCGTCGGGGTTCTCGAATCGTCACCGCGCTGAGAACCTGACTGCTGAGATCGGCGATCACCGCGCTGGCTCCGCATTGGCCTAACCGTGCCTGAAACCATTGCGTCACAGTCCGAAGCGCCCACAACGCCGACAGGATCGATAGCGCCGGCGCCCATTGCAGGAGATTGCGTCCGGCCGGATCGGTGATTACCCGAGCGACGATGTGCGCCAGCATGATCGCCGAGCCGATCGCGCAGGCGGAGATCACGACACCGCAGCCCACGGTCGCCGCCAAGAAGCTGCGCAGTGGGGCAGACCTCCGCCACAATCGCGGGTCCAGCGGTGCTCGACTGCTTGCGATCAGGATGCTCGCCTCACCAGCCCAATCGCCGACGGTATCCGATCAGCCGAAATGCGCTGGCGGAAAACCCAATATGTCCAGCCTTGGTACACCATGGCCAACGGCGCGAAGATCGCCGCCGCCCACGTCATGATCTTCAAGGTGTACGGGGTGGAGGACGCGTTTTCGATCGTCACGCTCCATTGCGGGTTCAGCGTCGATGGCACCAGGTCCGGATACAGCGCGCCGAACAGCAACACCACCACCGCGGCGACGACCAGGCTGGCGCCGAAGAACGCCCACCCCTCGCGCCCGCGGCCGGCCACCAAAACCACCGCTGCCAATTGCGCCACGACCGCGACGGCCAATACCAGCCAGGTCCAGGTTTTGCCGTGAGCCAGTTGCGTCCAAATCCCGAAGCCACCAACCAATGCCGTCACCGGTAGCGACAGCCACCCCGCGATCCGCAACGCGTCGTCGCGGATCGAGCCCGATGTTTTCAGCGCGATGAACAACGCGCCGTAGAACAAGAACAGGCTCGCCGTAGCCAAACCGCCCAGCACCGTATAGGTGTTGAGCACATCGGCGATCGACAGGTGAACATGGTGGTTGGCATCCACCGGCAGGCCGCGGACCAGGATCGCGAACGCCACGCCCCACAGCACTGCGGGCAGCCAGGAGCCGGCCGCGATCCCGAAGTCGGCCCATCCGCGCCACTGCGTGTCGTCGATCTTGCCGCGCCACTCGATGGCGACGGCACGCAGGATCATGCCGAAGAGGATCGCCAGCAGCGGCAGGTAGAGCGTGGAGAATACGGTGGCGTACCAGCCGGGGAATGCGGCGAACATCGCTCCGCCGGCAGTGATCAGCCACACCTCGTTGCCATCCCATACCGGGCCGATGGTGTTGAGTGCGGTACGCCGATTCATCTCCGGGTCGCCGCTGCCCAGCCGAGCCAGGGGCTCCATGAGCATGCCTACACCGAAGTCGAAACCCTCGAGGATGAAGAATCCGAGGAACAACACCGCGAGCAAGCCGAACCACAGCTGGTGAAGTGCCACAGGTCAACTCCTCTCTAGTAAGCGAACGACAGGGGTGCCACCTCGTTGGCGTCGGGTGGGCTGGGCGGCGCCGGTTCGGCGTCGTGTTCCTGCGGTCCTTCCACCACATAGCGCTTCAGCAATAAGAACCAGATGACCGCCAGCACCGCATACACCAGCGTGAATGTCACCAGTGAGGTGACGACCATGCCCGGCGCATGGTTTGACACGCCTTCGGCGACGGTGAGGCGGACCTGCTGGTCGCCGGTGGGGTTGGGCACGACGATCCAGGGTTGGCGGCCCATCTCGGTGAATACCCAGCCGGCGCTGTTGGCCAAAAACGGTGCGGGAATGGTCAATAACGCCAGCCACGAGAACCACCGCTGATCGGGGATGCGGCCGCGGCGGGTCAGCCACAACGCGGTCAGCACGAACAGCAGCGGAATCGCCAGAAATCCGATCATCGCGCGGAACGCCCAGTATGTGACGAACAGGTTGGGCCGGTAGTCGCCTACGCCGAACTGGCCTTGGTAGTCGCGCTGGATATCGCGCACGCCTTGCAGCGTCACGTCGTTGAATCGACCCTCGGCCAAAAACGGCAGAACATACGGCACCTCGATGACGCGGGTCAGAGCATCGCAGTTGTTCTGCCGGCCGACGGTCAGGATGGAGAAGTCGGGGTCGGTGGCCGTGTCGCACAGTGATTCTGCCGACGCCATTTTCATCGGCTGCTGAACGAACATCAACTTGCCCTGCCAGTCACCGGTGAAGAACAATCCGACCGCCGCCGCAAGTGCCACCCAGCATCCCATAATCGTGGCAGGGCGGTACATGGTGCGCGCGTCGTCACGGACGGTTCCGTTGTGCGAGCGCACCATCCACCACGCGCACACCGCAGCGACGAATGTTCCGCCGGTCAACAACGCGCCGGTGACAGCATGTGAGACCGCGGCCTGGGCAGTGTTATTCGTGAAGAGAGCCATAATGCTGTCCAGTTCGGCACGCTTGGTTTCCGGGTTGTAGTGCGCGCCGACCGGATGTTGCATGAACGAATTGGCCGCAATGATGAAGAACGCGGACACATTGACCGAGATCGCGACAACCCAGATGCACGCCAGGTGCACCAACCTGGGTAGCCTGCTCCAACCGAAGATCCACAACCCGATGAACGTGGACTCGAAGAAGAACGCGGCCAGACCTTCCATGGCCAGTGGCGCGCCGAAGACGTCGCCGACGAACCGGGAATACTCGCTCCAATTCATCCCAAACTGGAATTCCTGCACGATCCCGGTTGCCACGCCGAGCGCGAAGTTGATCAAAAACAGCTTGCCGAAGAACTTAGTGAGCCGATACCAGGCGACGTTGTCGGTGACCACCCATACCGTCTGCATGACCGCGATCAGCGGCGCCAGACCGATCGTGAGCGGCACGAATATGAAGTGGTAGACGGTGGTAATCCCGAACTGCCACCGCGATACGTCGACGACGTCCATCTGACATCTCCCCAAACTGCGGAGCGCGTACTGCTACGACCAACTACGACGCAGTGTAGTAGCTGTGTGGGTAATGATCCACCACGATGTCGTGAAGCTCACGGTCGTAGCGGTCAGATCCCTCCGGACGGCTCGCTGGATATGGGTTGGCCAATCCCGCGGTTGAGCGCTTTGGATGCACTGCGGATACCGAACGACGAGACGATCTCGAACACGCCGATGACGATCAGCCAGATGCCGACGACCAGTGTCAGGATCCACAGCGATTCGAAGGGCGATGCGATCACGACGATGCCGGCCAACAGGCTGATCACACCAAGGAAGATCTGCCAGCCGCGGCCCGGCAGGACGGGATCGCTGATAGCCGAAATCGTCGTGGCCACACCGCGGAATATGAAGCCGACCCCAATCCAGATGGCTAGCAAGAGGATCGCATAGCCTTCGCCGAAGTGCCGGAAGCAAAGCACAGCCAGAATCAGCGAGGCAGCCCCGCTGATAAATAGCAGCACTCGCCCGCCGGCGGAGATATGCAGGCTGAACGCGAAGATCACTTGAGCGATCCCGGTGATAAGAAGGTAGATGCCGAAGAGGACAGCCGCAATGAGGATCGAGTCTCCGGGCAAGAGCAGCACCAAAATGCCGAGGGCCAGCGCCAGAATGCCCGAGACCAAAGTGGACTTCCACAAATGCGGCAACAAGTTTGGGATAGCGGTTGGGTGCATGCGCGAATTCTCCCACATGGCCGCTGTTCCAGTGCTGGGATTGCCAGGCGTTAAACTCTTGCGGTCTGGGGTGCCTCAGCGTGAGCGTCGTCGAAACCGGTATCAGGTTTGCGGGCAATCAGATACCAGGTCCGCATCACGCCTTTGCCCTTGACCTCGACGTCACCGCGCTCCTCAAGCACAAAGTCATTTTTCAACCGCTGGTAAACTGCCTCGGGCACTTGGATCCGCCCCACGGCATCGGTGGACTCCATCCGGGACGCGACATTGACCGCGTCGCCCCACACGTCATAGAAGAAGCGGCGGGAGCCGACGATACCGGCCACCACGGGACCGGTGGCAAGACCGATGCGCATCGGGACTGCGCAGCCATGCGGATCCTCGAGGTTGGCGGCGGCACTGGCCATATCGAGCGCGAGTTGTGCCAACGCCTCCATGTGGTCGCGGCGCGGCCACGGCACTCCGCTGACCACCATGTAGCAGTCACCGCTGACCTTGATTTTCTCTAGCCCGTACTTATCGACCAGCGCATCGAAGTCGGTATAAAGCCGGTTCAGGAAGCGGACGACGTCGGCAGGGGCGGCGTCGCTGGCTCGTTCGGTGAAACCGGCTATGTCGGCGAACAGGACCGAAGCTTCGTCGTACTTGTCGGCAATGACGTCGCGGGCCGGGTCCTTCAGGCGGGCCGCGATGCTGGCCGGCATGATGTTGGCCAGCAGCGCCTCAGAGCGGTCGTATTCGACTTCCATCACTGCTTCGGCGCGGCCGATTTCGCGCAGCGCGTAAGCCAGCGTCACCACCACCATCACGCATGCGGAAACGGTGGTGACGACGAAACCCATTGACTGGGCCCAGTGCGGCTGAATTCCGGTGTCGCGTGGAACCAGGAATTCCAACGCGATCACCAGACCGGCGGCCAGGGCTGCCAGCGCCGAAGCCAGGATGATGTGCTCGATACCAAGTTGCAGCACTACCAGGCAGGCCGCAACCAGGAAGTAGAACTGCAAGCCCGAAGCAGTGCCCACGTCCCAGCAGACAATGAATATCGACACGTACGCCGTGCAGATAAAGGTAAGCGGCGCAACTAGTTCACCGAAGCGGTGCAGCAAGGGAATTAGCGCGAAGATGACTGCGGCCGCCACGTTGATCGCGCCGGTGCGCCACGCGCCGGGCACTGTCAAGAGTTGAAGAATCCCGAAGCCGCCACTCACGAACATCGCGAGCATGGTGTTGATGTTGAGCACCCGGATCCGCCGTGCGGCGCTGTCGACGTAATGCTGGTTGCGGGCGCGCGACTCAGCCCGCGCTGCTGCTACGCAGTCCGGCGATCGCGACATACCTGCGGTCCTTGCCGGTGGCACGCCGCATTTCTTAGCCGCCACGCCAAAAGCCTAACAATCTCCGGTCAGAACTCCTCGGGTAATTCCTCGGTCAACCACTCCGACATGTGGTGTTCGGAAAGTGACCCATTGGGCATGATGTGCTGCACCAGCCGTCCATCGCGGGTGGCCAGGTCGGCGATCATCCGCCGGTGACAACGCCACCAGGTCGGCTCCCCGCACATGATCGCAACATTGCAGGTGTCGGCGTCTCGCAGCAGCTGCTGATATGCGGCGCGAAACGCCCCTGTGCGGGTGTGGGCGGCGTAGTTGGCAAACGACTGGTTCTCCCACCACCGGTCTCGCGGAATCGGTGTGGTCGGCGGCTTGCGGCGCCCACCCAGATCGGCCTCATGGCGGTACTCGATCCCCGCCTCACCTAACCAGTCCGGCATGACCTGCTTGGAAACGTCGGGGTTGCGGCGCGAACCCGGGAAGCTGCGCACGTCGACCAGCAGCCCGATGTCGTGTTGGCGCAGCACCGCGGCCAGCTCCTCGGCGGTTTTGGCGCCGTGGCCGATGGTGAACAGCACTAGTCCTGGGTGCCCTGGTCGGCGGCACAGATAACGTGCACGGCCGCCTCGATGATGGCGTTGATCACATCCGGTTGCGTGCCGGTCCGGGTCCGCAGCGCCAGGGTGTTGAGCGCGCCGGTGGCAAGCTGGGCTAGCGCGGCCGGTGGGAGAGGTGCCAGCTCGCCGTCGCGCTCGGCCTGCTCGAAGCGGTCGGTGAAGAGCTGGGTGAACGCATCGAAGGTCGATTCGACGACGGTACGTACCTTCTCGTTGCGGCGTGCCTCGGTGACTGCGGTGCCGATCAGAAAACACCCCCGGGGTCCGTCATCGCCGGCCAGATACCAGCGCGTCGCGCCGTCATAGACCGCGCGCAACCCATCGGCGAGCGGGCGTGGTTGAGCGAGCTGGTGCGCCAGCGCTGCGCGGCTGTCGTCCGCGTAGCGTTCGACGGCCTTGAGATATAGCGCCTCCTTGTCGCCGAACGCGGCGTAGATGCTCGGGCGGTTCATGCCCATCCTGCTCGCGAGCTCGTCTAGCGAGGTGCCCGCGTACCCGGCCCCCCAGAAGGTGTCGCGCGCGTCCGCGAGCGCCAGGTCGGGATCGTAGGCACGCGGGCGGCCTCGCGGTTTGGGTTCCGATGTCGGCATGTGTACCTATCCGTCATTAATGCTGGCAACCTCGTTAATTTTATACTAGTTTGTACAAAATGAGCTCGGTTTGCCATATCGACGGTCGGCGGGTGCACTTCATCGACCAAGGCAGCGGAGAACCCGTCCTGCTGTTGCACGGCTATCCGCAGAGTTCGTCGTGCTGGCGCCATCAGATTTCGGACCTAGCGATGAACCACCGGGTGATCGCACCGGACTGGCCCGGCTTCGGCCGCTCCGAACCGCCCGCGACACCGCCCAGCTACGACACCGAAGTCGCAAGAATCGAGCAGTTGGTGCAAACGTTGGGCTTGCAACAAGTCAATCTTGTCGCGCACGACTATGGCGGGTTCCTCGGCCTGGGTTACGCCATGCGGTATCCAGAGCGGGTGCAGCGCTTGGCGCTGTTGAACACCCGCGGGCACAGTGTTTTTCAGCCGTGGTTCTACCGGTTCTCCGTCGCGCAGTGCTGGGCGGCCGTCCATTCGCCCGGTCTGCTGCAGCGGCTGCCGCTTCGTCGCATTCACCACTATGCGCTGCGCCGCTACCGGCAACTCGGCTGCTTCGACGCGATATTGGAAAACGAATATCTCGGTTGGATGGACGACGCGCGCGGCAGAAGGACGTTCGTCGAGTTCTTCGCGCACTATCACCTGCCGCGGATACCTCGGCTTGCGGACGGGCTCGCTGAAATCGATTGTCCGACTGCGATCATCTGGGGCGACCGCGATCCATACATTCCGTTGGGCACCGCGCTCGAGCTTGCCGCGCGTATCCCGGACGCCACGCTGACGCGGCTTGGCGGCGCTGATCACTACGTCATGGAAGAACGGCCGGACGAGGTGACGTCGGCGCTGCTCGGCCTGTTGGAAAGAAAACCGGCTGCGCATCAGACGTGATGGTGCCCTCGGTGAGATTCGAACTCACACTGTACGGGTTTTGAATCCGTTTCCTCTGCCAGTTGGGATACGAGGGCATCTGCGGCAGGCAACCCCGCCGGCATCCCACCTTAAAGGATTCGGGCAGCTGCCTCTGCTCACAACCCCGCGGTCGTCGCTCACAGCGACCCACGACACAATGTCCGTCATGACCGGCTCAACGACAGATGTTGATGCTCCCGCTCCGCGCCGGGTGCTGATCGCCGAGGACGAGGCGCTCATCCGGCTCGACCTGGCCGAAATGCTGCGCGAAGAGGGCTACGACATCGTCGGTGAGGCCGGCGACGGCCAGGAAGCCGTCGAACTGGCCGAACAGCTCCAGCCCGACCTGGTGATCATGGACGTGAAGATGCCGCGACGCGACGGCATCGACGCCGCTTCGGAGATCGCCACCAAACGCATTGCGCCGATCGTGGTGCTGACCGCCTTCAGCCAGCGCGACCTGGTCGAGCGCGCCCGCGACGCCGGGGCAATGGCCTATCTGGTGAAACCCTTCACGGCCAGCGACCTGGTTCCGGCGATCGAGTTGGCGCTGAGCCGATTCAGCGAGATCAGCGCGCTCGAACGCGAAGTGGCGACGCTGTCCGACCGGCTGGAAACCCGCAAGCTCGTCGAACGAGCCAAAGGTCTACTGCAAGCCAAGCAGGGCATGAGCGAACCGGAGGCGTTCAAGTGGATTCAGCGGGCCGCGATGGACCGGCGGACCACCATGCGAAAGGTGGCCGAAGTCGTGCTGGAGACGCTCGATACCGATACCGCTTAGCCAGGCCCAGCGTGCACGCTTGTACGCGCCCCGCCGGGAATCGCCGTACAACTCCGCACCCTCGCGCAAGGGGGGAGCAGCGGCTAGCGGGCCACGATCACCGAGGAACCGTGGCCGAATAGGCCCTGATTCGCGGTGATGCCAACGGTTGCGCCCTCGACCTGGCGACCGGTCGCTTGGCCCCGCAGCTGCCAGGTGAGCTCGCAGACCTGGGCGATCGCTTGCGCGGGGATGGCTTCGCCGAAGCAGGCCAGTCCGCCCGACGGGTTGACCGGCACCTGGCCGCCGATCGTCGTCGCGCCGCTGCGCAGCAGCGCCTCAGCCTCACCTTTGGCGCACAGGCCGAGATGCTCATACCAGTCCAGCTCCAGCGCCGTGGACAGGTCGTACACCTCGGCCAGGCTCACGTCTTCGGGCCCGACGCCGGCTTCGGCATAGGCGGCGTCGAGGATCTGGTCCTTGAACACCCGCTCCGGTGCCGGCACTACCGCGGTGGAATCGGTTGCGATGTCGGGTAATTCGGGCAGATGCTGCGGGTAGCGCGGCGTGACCGTGCTGACCGCGCGCACCGACGGCACGCCGTCGAGCGAACCCAGGTGCTCGCGGGCGAACTTGGCGCTGGCCACAATCACCGCCGCCGCGCCGTCGGAAGTGGCGCAGATGTCGAGCTGACGCAGCGGGTCAGCGACCACCGGACTGGCCAGCACATCCTCGACCGCGGATTCCTTGCGATAGCGGGCATTCGGATTGTGCAGCCCGTGCCGCGAGTTCTTGACCTTCACCTGCGCGAAATCCTCGGCCGTCGCGCCGTAGAGGTCCATCCGGCGGCGGGCCAGCAGCGCGAAGTACACCGGGTTCATCGCCCCGATGAGGTGGAACCGCTGCCAATCCGGGTCGTTCTTGCGTTCGCCGCCGACCGGCGCGAACGCGCCCTTCGGCGTGGTATCGGCACCAATCACCAGCGCCACGTCGCAGAACCCGGCCAGAATCTGCGCCCGAGCGCTCTGCAGAGCCTGCGATCCGCTGGCGCAGGCGGCGTAGCTGGAGGACACCGGCACGCCATTCCACCCCAGCTTCTGGGCAAACGTCGACCCCGCGATGAAACCGGGATAGCCGTTGCGAATGGTGTCCGCGCCGGCCACCAACTGGATCTGCCGCCAATCGAGCCCCGCCTCAGCCAGGGCGGCCCGGGCGGCGACCACGCCGTATTCGGTGAAGTCGTTGCCCCATTTGCCCCAGGGATGCATGCCCGCACCCAGGATGTACACCGGGTCAGGTGCGCTCACGGGATCCTCCAGGCGTAGGTCAGACGCTGCACACCGTCGTCGCCGGTGAACAGCGGCATCGTGGTCAGCTCCAGCTCCATGCCGACCTTCAGATCGGCGGCCAGCGTGCCCTCGACGACCTTGGCCAGAACGATCAGACCCTCATTGGCCAATTCCACCGCGGCGATCGCGAATGGCTCGAACGGGTCAGCCGCCGGATAGGGCGGGGGCGGCGGATAGCGGTTTTCGGTGTAGCTCCACACTTTGCCGCGCCGCGAGAGCGGGACGGATTCGAGGACGTTGCTGTCACACGCCGGATTGGGGCAGTTGTTGGCCCGGGGCGGGAACACATAGGTGCCGCACTGCGGGCACTTGGCGCCGATCAGATGGGGCGCCCCGGACTCGTCGGTGGCGAACCAGCCGTCGATTGCCGGCTCTTGGTGGGTAGCTGTTGGCACTGAGCCAGCGTACCGACAACCACTGCAAAACTGAAACGTGTTGCAGTTTTACGGCGGCGGGCGCAGCGTCGGACCCGGTGCCTAGAGTTGAGGCCGTGAGCCCAGCGAAGACAGCGAGCAGGAAGGCGCCGGCCGGCCAGGCCGCTGACGACAAGCCGACGTTGATGCTGCTGGACGGCAATTCGCTGGCGTTCCGGGCGTTCTACGCGCTGCCGGCGGAGAACTTCAAGACCGCGGGTGGGCTGACTACCAACGCGGTCTACGGGTTCACCGCCATGCTGATCAACCTGTTGCGCGACGAGTCGCCGACACATGTCGCCGCCGCGTTCGATGTGTCGCGGCAGACCTTTCGCTCCGAGCGCTACCCGGAATACAAAGCCAACCGCTCGACGACTCCCGACGAGTTCCACGGCCAAATCGATGTCACGAAGGAAGTCCTTGCTGCACTTGGCATTACCGTCCTCGCCGAGGCGGGCTTCGAAGCCGACGACTTGATCGCGACGTTGGCCACCCAGGCCGAAGACGAGGGCTACCGCGTTCTGGTGGTCACCGGCGACCGCGACTCGCTGCAACTGGTCAGCGACGACGTCACGGTGCTCTACCCACGCAAAGGCGTCAGCGAGCTGACCCGCTTTACCCCCGAGGCCGTGATCGAGAAATACGGGCTGACACCCAAGCAGTATCCCGACTTCGCCGCGCTGCGCGGGGACCCCAGCGACAACCTGCCGGGGATCCCGGGGGTGGGGGAGAAGACGGCGTCCAAGTGGATCATCGAATACGGGTCGCTGCAATCACTGGTCGACAACGTCGACAGTGTCAGAGGCAAGGTCGGCGACGCGCTACGTGCGCATCTGGCCGGCGTGGTGCGCAATCGCGAGCTCACCGACCTCGTGAAGGACGTGCCGCTAGCGCAGACCCCCGACACGCTGCGGATGCAGCCATGGGACCGCGACCAGATCCACCAGCTCTTCGACCAGCTGGAATTCCGGGTGCTGCGGGACCGGCTCTTCGAAACCCTGGCCGCCGTCGAACCCGAGGTGGACGAGGGATTCGACGTCCGCGGCGGTGCCCTGGAACCCGGCGCAGTCGCCCAGTGGCTGGCCGAGCACGCCGGCGACGGGCGCCGGTCCGGTCTTACCGTGGTCGGCTCGCACGTCGCCTATGACGGCGACGCCACCGCGCTGGCCATCGCCGCCGCCGACGGTGACGGCGGCTACATCGACACCGCCACGCTTACACCCGACGACGAGGTTGCGCTGGCCGCCTGGCTCGCCGACCACGGCAAGCCCAAGGCGCTGCACGAGGCCAAGCTGGCCATCCACGATCTGGGCGGGCGCGGCTGGATACTCAACGGCGTCACCTCCGACACCGCGCTGGCCGCTTACCTGGTCCGGCCGGGGCAGCGCAGCTTCACCCTCGACGATCTGTCACTGCGTTATCTGCGCCGCGAATTGCGCGCGGAAGCCCCTGAGCAGCAGCAACTTTCGCTGCTCGACGATACGGACGGCGTCGACGGTCAGGCAATCCAGACCGCCATTCTGCGGGCCCGCGCAGTTATCGATCTGGCTGACGCGCTCGACGCTGAACTGGACCGCATCGACTCCACGTCGCTGCTGGGCCAGATGGAGCTGCCAGTTCAAGGGGTGCTGGCGGGCATGGAAGCCGCCGGTATCGCCGTCGACCTCGACCAATTGAGCGCGCTGCAAAGCCAATTCGGCGATCAGATCCGCGATGCCGCCGAAGCGGCGTACGCGGTGATCGGCAAGCAGATCAACCTCGGCTCACCAAAACAGCTGCAGGTGGTGCTGTTCGACGAGCTGGAAATGCCGAAAACCAAGCGCACCAAGACCGGATACACCACCGACGCCGACGCTCTGCAGTCGCTGTTCGACAAGACCGGACACCCGTTCCTGCAGCATCTGCTCACCCACCGCGACGTGACCCGGCTAAAAGTCACCGTCGACGGGCTGTTGAATTCGGTTGCCGCCGACGGCCGCATTCACACCACGTTCAACCAAACCATCGCCGCGACCGGCCGTCTGTCGTCGACCGAGCCGAACCTGCAGAACATTCCGATTCGCACCGACGCCGGGCGCCAGATCCGCGACGCATTCATCGTCGGCGACGGCTATGGCGAACTGATGACCGCCGACTACAGCCAGATCGAGATGCGGATCATGGCGCACCTGTCGCAGGACGCCGGGCTCATCGAGGCCTTCCGTACCGGTGAGGATCTGCACTCCTTCGTCGCATCCCGGGCCTTCGGAGTTCCGATCGAGGAGGTCACCGGCGAGCTGCGCCGGCGGGTCAAGGCGATGTCCTACGGGCTGGCATACGGGCTGAGCGCCTACGGCCTCTCACAGCAGCTGAAAATCTCCACCGAAGAGGCCAAGGACCAGATGGACGCCTACTTCGCCCGGTTCGGCGGCGTACGCGACTACCTGATGGCGGTTGTCGAACAGGCCCGCAAGGACGGCTATACCTCCACGGTGCTCGGTCGCCGGCGGTACCTGCCTGAACTGGACAGCAGCAATCGTCAGGTGCGCGAGGCCGCCGAGCGGGCCGCGCTCAACGCGCCGATCCAGGGCAGCGCCGCCGACATCATCAAGGTGGCGATGATCCACGTCGACAAAGCACTCACCGATACCGGCCTGGCATCACGGATGTTGCTGCAGGTACACGACGAATTGCTCTTCGAAATCGCGCCGGGTGAGCGTGCGAAGTTGGAAGCCTTGGTGCGCGAGCAAATGTGCGGCGCCTACCCGCTTGACGTACCGCTCGAGGTGTCGCTGGGCTATGGCCGCAGCTGGGACACGGCGGCACACTGACCTGCGCAAAACGGCGAACGTGAAGCTGCTGTGAGATTTCGGCTTTTTTCGCAACCCGTTCACACTCGACGCGCGCCGAACGCCAGTTTGGCCAGCGTGGAAGCCGTCGAGTAGCCTCGACGGGTACGTGATCTGTTTTTAGCGACCTGTCCCAACGACCAAACCTGTCCGGAGCAACCCCCCATATGCCGAGTCCCACCGTCACCTCGCCCCAAGTAGCCGTCAACGACATCGGCTCGAGCGAGGATTTTCTCGCCGCCATCGACAAAACCATCAAATACTTCAACGATGGCGACATCGTCGAAGGGACCATCGTCAAGGTTGACCGGGACGAGGTCCTGCTCGACATCGGGTACAAGACCGAAGGCGTCATCCCCTCCCGCGAACTGTCCATCAAGCACGACGTCGACCCCAATGAGGTGGTGTCCGTCGGCGACGAGGTCGAGGCTCTGGTCCTCACCAAGGAGGACAAAGAGGGCCGGCTGATCCTGTCCAAGAAGCGCGCGCAGTACGAGCGCGCCTGGGGCACGATCGAGGCGCTCAAAGAGAAGGACGAGGCCGTCAAGGGCACCGTCATCGAGGTCGTCAAGGGTGGCCTGATCCTCGACATCGGATTGCGCGGCTTCCTGCCGGCGTCGCTGGTCGAGATGCGCCGGGTGCGCGATTTGCAGCCGTACATCGGCAAGGAGATCGAAGCCAAGATCATTGAGCTGGACAAGAACCGCAACAACGTGGTGCTGTCCCGCCGGGCCTGGCTGGAGCAGACCCAGTCCGAGGTGCGCAGCGAGTTCCTCAACCAGTTGCAGAAGGGCGCCATCCGCAAGGGTGTGGTGTCCTCAATCGTCAACTTCGGTGCATTCGTCGACCTCGGCGGTGTCGACGGCCTGGTGCACGTCTCGGAGTTGAGCTGGAAGCACATCGACCACCCGTCCGAGGTAGTTCAGGTTGGTGACGAGGTCACCGTCGAGGTGCTCGACGTCGACATGGACCGCGAGCGGGTTTCGTTGTCGCTCAAGGCGACTCAGGAAGACCCGTGGCGGCACTTCGCTCGCACCCACGCCATCGGCCAGATCGTGCCGGGCAAGGTCACCAAGCTCGTGCCGTTCGGCGCATTCGTCCGCGTCGAAGAGGGCATCGAAGGTCTGGTGCACATCTCCGAGCTGGCCGAGCGCCATGTCGAGGTGCCCGACCAGGTGGTCGCCGTCGGCGACGACGCGATGGTCAAGGTCATCGACATCGACCTGGAGCGCCGCCGCATCTCGTTGAGCCTCAAGCAGGCCAACGAGGACTACACCGAAGAGTTCGACCCGGCCAAGTACGGCATGGCCGACAGCTACGACGAGCAGGGCAACTACATCTTCCCCGAGGGCTTCGATTCCGAGACCAACGAGTGGCTCGAGGGTTTCGACACCCAGCGCCAGGAGTGGGAGGCCCGCTACGCCGAGGCCGAGCGCCGGCACAAGATGCACACCGCGCAGATGGAGAAGTTCGCCGCTGCCGAGCACGCCGAGGCCGAGCATGCACCGGCCAACGGTGCGCCGTCCGAAGAACAGCAGGGCGGCTCACTGGCCAGCGACGCGCAGCTTGCGGCGCTGCGGGAGAAGCTCGCCGGCAGCGCCTAATCGGGCATGCTTCGGATCGGGCTGACCGGAGGGATCGGCGCCGGCAAATCTGCGGTCACTGCGACTTTCGGGGAATGCGGCGGAGTCATCGTCGATGCCGACGTCATCGCCCGCGAGGTGGTGGAGCCGGGCACTGAAGGGCTCTCGGCGCTCGTCGACACGTTCGGTGCGGACATTCTGCTGCCCGACGGTGCGCTGGACCGGCCGGCATTGGCAGCCAAGGCCTTCCAGGACGACGCTAGCCGCTCGGCCCTCAATGGCATCGTGCACCCGCTGGTGGGCAGGCGCCGCGAGGAGATCATCGCGGCCGTTCCCGACGACTCGGTCATCGTCGAAGACATTCCGCTGCTGGTGGAGTCCGGGATGGCGCCATTGTTTCCGCTGGTCGTCGTGGTGTACGCCGACGCCGAACTGCGGCTTCAGCGACTGGTCGAACAACGCGGCATGGCCGAATCCGACGCGCGCGCCCGCATCGCCGCCCAGGCCACCGACGAGCAGCGGCGCGCGGTCGCCGACGTCTGGCTGGACAACTCGAGTACGACGGAGGACCTGGCGGAGCGTGCGCGTGAAGTGTGGAATCACCGGATCGTGCCGTTCGCACGCAATCTGAGCGCCGGCCAAGTCGTTCGGGCACCGGCGCGCCTCACCCCGGCTGATCCGACGTGGCCCGCCCAGGCCCGGCGTATCATCGCCCGCATCGAAGCGGTGTGTGGCTCAAAGGCGTTGCGCGTCGACCACATCGGATCGACCGCGGTGCCGGCACTGGATGCCAAGGACGCCATCGACATTCAGGTCACCGTCGAATCATTAGCGGTTGCCGATGAACTCGCCGAGGTTCTGTTTCCATTGGGCTACCCGACAATCGAACGCACCTTCGGCGATGTCGTCAAAATGGACGCTCGGAGCACTGTCGAAGCCTACGACCGCAGTGACGATCCAGTGCTGTGGCACAAGCGGGTTCACGGCTCAGCTGACCCCGGGCGCCCGACATACATCCATCTGCGGGTCGACGGCTGGCCCAACCAGCAGTTCGCGCTGCTATTCGTCGACTGGCTCAAGGCCAATCCCGACGAGCAAGCCAGCTATCTGGCCGCCAAGCGCCAAATCGCCGCCCAAGAGCATCCGACCAGCGCGTCCTACGCCGACGCGAAGGAGCCCTGGTTCGCCGACGGCTACCGTCGGGCCTGGCAGTGGGCCGACGCGGTTAACTGGCGGCCCTAGCTGAGCGGCGCGCCGCAGGCCAGCACTCCGTTCATCGGGTCGGCATTGCCCGGCGTGGGACGGACGAACTGGTCGACCTGCGCGGTGACGTTGTCGTCGACGTCCACCTCGCAGTGCACATTCGCCGAATACGGCCAGCGGATCGACACCTGCATGCCGGCCTTCGCGGGATCTGCCAGCACCGTATTGGCCTCGAATGCGTTGCCGGGCATGGAATCCAGTCCGGAACTGCTGGTCTCGTTGTCATGGGTCCGGAAGGTGGCCTGCGCGCCGGGGGCGACCCCGTCGACTCGGGCTATGTAGGTGACGTTGTGCAGATCCGCCATTGCGGCGGGGGGAGCTAATTGCGATGCGGCCGCTGCGGCTGCCAGGATGACGATCGTCATCCCCTGACGCTTGGTGGAGCTCATGACTGCAGAGATTACTCGCAACGTCAGATGGTAGGCACCCGTTGCCGGCTATCGTGCCTGGCAGTGCGGGCACCACAGTGACGTTCGGCCGCCGACCTTACCGCGAAGCAGCCGCGTGCCGCAGCGCGGACAGCTTGGATCCGGTTCGTCGCGCACACCGGTCAGCCACCGCGGCAATCCGGGCACGCAGCCGTGACGTATCGCGGTTCGCAGCACCCGCCGCATGGCGGTGTGCAGCTGCTTGATTTCGTCAGCGGAAAGCGTGGCAACCGGTCGAGACGGATGCAGCTTTGTCCGCCAGCAGATTTCGTCGACGAGCAGATTGCCGAGCCCGGCGATCACGGACTGATCCAACAGTGTCGCCTTCAACCCGCCACGCCGGCCCGACAATATGGCGCGAAATTGCGGCAGGTTGATGGTCATGGCGTCTGGACCGAGCGGGCCCATCACGCCGGCGGCGTCGTCCTCGCAGTCGGCCAACCAGACTCCGCGCAGCTTGCGCTGATCGAGGTACCGCAACTCCCCGCGGTCCAGCGAGACCACCAGCCGCGCTTGGTCTTCCGACTTCGCGCCGTCGGGCGCATAGTACGGATGACCGGTCATACCGCTGTGAATCATCAGCGTCGGGCCGTCGGTCGGCAGAATCAGCCACTTGCCGTGCCGGCGCGGCGTTGCGAAGCGACGGCCTTTCAATGCCCGCTCCAGTGCCCGGGCGGTGGTGTTGCGCAGGACGCCCGAATCGCGTACCTCGACGTGTTGCACCCGACGGCCGGGCAGCGTGCCGGCCAGTTCGCGGCGAAAGCCCTCCACATCGGGCAGTTCAGGCACGGCGTTTCGCCAAGCGCCGCATCGGGCCGGTCAGCGAACGGGCATGCCGGCGCATATCGGTCCACGGATCACGTTGCCCCGCCAGCCGTTTGGGAACGTCGCGCAGCGTGAACCGGTCCGGTCGCATGCCCCGAGCACCCAATTCGTCCCACTCCACCGGGGTCGCCACTGGCGCACCCGCACCGGACCGCACCGAGTACGGCGCGACCGCGGTCTGTGCGTAGGCATTTCGCATGATATCGAGGTAGACCCGCTCGCCGCGCTTACTCTTGCGGGCCTCGATGGTGCGGTGCGCCGGATCGTCGGCCACGACGATGTTGGCGACGACGCGAGCGAATTGCCGGACCGCATCGAAGTCGGCGTCTGCACGCAATGGCACGACGACATGTAGACCGCGCGATCCGGTGGTTTGCACGTAGGTCGCCAGACCGAGGTCGGCCAGCACATCGGCGGTCGCCCGCGCGGTGGCCCGCACCACCGCGAAATCATTGTCGGACGGGTCGAAGTCGAATACCAGTCGGTCCGGCCTATCCAGGTGGTCCCGCCGCGACTGCCACGCGTCAAGGTGATGCAGTTCTGGTTGGCCAGCCATGCCAGTGCTTCTGGTCGGTCGGCCACCGGGTGCACCACGCTGCCGCCCTCCTTGGCTACTTCTGCCGAGCTCATCCACGCTGGCATCGAGTCAGCGAAGTCTTGCTGGACAAACCCGCTTTCGTCGATGCCCCGGGGGAAGCGCTGCAACGTCAACGGTCTGTCTCTCAAGTGCGGCAGCATCACGTCGGCCACCTGGCAGTAGTAGTCGACGAGATCGCGCTTGGTGATCCCGTCGGCTGGAAACAGCACCCGGTCCGGGTGGGTGATCTCGACGTCCATGCCGGGGAAGTACCCGTTTTCGTCACCGGCGCATCCGGTCGAGTAGCGCACTACGCTAGCGAGCTCATCGGTGCGGCACCACCATCGTGATCAAGCGGCGATTCGACCGAGTCGGCGCGGGTGAGGTTGGTGGCGGAATGAAGATCTTCTGCACCGGTGCGACCGGCTTTGTTGGCGCCCACACCGCTCTGGCCCTGATCCGGGCGGGCCACGAGTTACGGCTCCTGGTGCGCAATGAACCGGCGGCGCGGGGATGGTTCGAGCCCCGCGGACACCGAATCGAACGCTACGTCACCGTCGACCTCCGCGACCAGCCGGCGGTGCACCACGCGATGGCCGGGTGCGACGCCGTGTTTCACGCCGCGGCAACCGTGGCGCTCGGCCCCCGCAAAGCCCGGGAGACCTACGACAACAACGTCGGCGCGACGAAGGCGGTGCTCGGCGCCGCATACGCACTGGGCATCGGCAACCTCGTATACGTCTCCAGCCTGGCCGCGCTGTTCCATCCGGGTCTGCCACGTATCGACGAGTCCATGCCGTTGGCCGATGTCTGCGAGGCGTACTCGCGATCCAAGCGGGACAGCGACGAGTACGTGCGCGGGTTGCAGCAGCGGGGCGTACCGGTGCAGATCACCTATCCGTCCGCCGTACTCGGGCCGGACGACCCCAAGCTCAGTGCGGCCAATCGTGCGGTGGCCAGCTGGATTTGTCGGATGCTGCCACGAACCACGACGGGCTTCCAGGCCGTCGACGTGCGCGACCTGGCGCAGGCGCACCGCTGGCTGTTGGAGCATCCGGCCACGCGCGATTTCGAAAACGGCCGCTACATCGTGGGAGGCCACTTCTATCCGTGGGACCAGCTGCACCAGCGCCTCGAAGTGCTGCTGGGCCGGCCCGTCTTCAGCCCGCATGTTTCACCGCGGCTGCTGCGCGCGACCGGTGCGACAGCGGATTGGGTCAGGATGCTGATGCCGTTCGAAACGCAAGTCTCCGCCGAAGCCATGGCGATCACTACCCAGTGGTCGCCCGCGTCCTCGAGCCGCTTTCTGGCGCAGTCGGGTCTGCGCTTCCGTCCGGGTGAGGAGACGTTCGGCGACGCCATTCGTTGGCTGGCTGAGGCAGGGCACATCCCATCCAACAAAGCCGGTCGGCTGGCTCCGGCATCCAGGGCATCGCTAGCGGAGACGTTCAACGTCGGTGCGTAAAGCCATGGTCCTCAACGCAATTCATGGCCTCCAGGCCGCTGATATCGAAAGGTACGGTGCATCATGAGATTTGGATTCCTGATGCCGAACGCCATGCAGATCAAAGCTCTAACGCAGCCCTTCGAGCACGACGTGACCGGGGCGGATCAGACAATGATGGCCAAACGCGCCGAAGAGCTCGGCTACGATCTGATCGTCATTCCGGAGCACTTCGTCGTTCCTCACACACATGTGGACTTGTCCGGCGCGCACTACTTTCACTCGACCGTTGCGCAGGCCTATCTGGCCGGCGCCACGCAACGCATTCGGCTGAGCTCGTCGGTCACGGTACTGCCACTGCAGCATCCCATCATCATGGCGAAGGCGTTGTCGACGGCGGACTGGATGAGCAGCGGTCGAATCACCGCCGCATTCGGCGTTGGTTGGGATGCTGAAGAATTCAAGGCCCTCGGGGTGCCGTTCCACGAGCGGGGACGCATGGCAGACGAATACCTTGCGGCCATCGTCGAATTGTGGACGAGCGATTCGCCGAAGTTCGAGGGCAAGTACGTTTCCTTCAAGGATGTGGCCTTCGAGCCGAAGCCGTATCAGAAGCCGCATCCACCGATCTGGATCGGCGGGGACGCGAAACCGGCACTCCAGCGTGCGGCACGCTACGCCGCCGGCTGGTTCCCGTGGCTGACGAAACCCGAAGACATTCCTGCCAGCCTCGACTTCATCAAGTCCCAGCCCACGTACGACGGGCGTCCGTTTGACGTGATCTACGGCCTGGGCACTTCGCGAATCGGCGAAGGGCACGCGGTCGTCGACGATCCCACTCAACTTCCCGGCATGCGCGCCGCGGAGATCATCGACCAACTCGGCTGGTTCGCCGAACTGGGTGTGACGACGACGTCGGTGCCGATCCCCCCGGTGAAGGACGTCAACGCCTGCCTCGACTACGCGCAGTGGGTGATGGAGGACATCAAGCCAAAGGTGCCGTAGCCGGAATCGACAGCCTGCGCTACGGTCCGTGCCAGGTGAGCTCCATACCCTCGGCGGAAAGCCAGCGCTGCAGGTCGTAGCCATGGCGGGACAGACCGTCGACGGCGTCCACGGCGCGTCGCACCGCCTGTTCGGCCGCGTCGGGACTCAATAGATTGTGTCGTACGGCAACCAGCAGCTCATCGACGTCGGCGAGCTGCACCGCGACGCCGGTACGGATCTCCAGGTCGAGATAGCGATCTTCGGACCGCCAGATGACCGGTCCGGGCGAGTATTCGCCGATATCCAGGTAGTAGTCGTGGTCGCGTTCGTGGCCCGGATTGAAATGGAAGACACTGGCACGCACGCCCAGTGACGGCAGCAGCCACGATTCGAGGTAATGGAATTGGACGCGGCCAGGGGTGGGCCGCGCCATATACAGGCCCCACGGGCACACGGTGTACCGATCGACGGCCCGCACGATGCCCTTTGGGTCGGTGTTGGTGCGGGCCACCAGGTCGAACGTCTCGTGCTTGGGCGGATGGATAGCAGTCAGCGTAGCCCGCCGCCGATGCAGAGCGCGTAGCGCGATGAGGAGAAGGCGGGCAGTGGCTGTAGCGGCGGGAACGATCGCTGTCGGCATCTCGTTCTAGGCTTTTGATATGGCTTTTGCTACCGAACACCCGGTGGTCGCGCACTCGGAGTACCGCCCAGCCGAAGAGGCGGTGGAAGGGCTGGTGCGTGTCGGCGGCCACTTCGAGGTGGTCAGCCCGCACGCGCCGGCGGGAGACCAGCCGGTCGCCATCGACGAACTCGAGCGACGGATCCAGTCGGGGGAGCGCGACGTGGTACTGCTCGGCGCCACCGGCACCGGCAAGTCGGCCACCACCGCGTGGCTGATCGAACGGCTGCAGCGGCCCACCCTGGTGATGGCACCCAACAAGACGCTCGCCGCGCAGTTGGCCAACGAGCTTCGAGAGATGTTGCCGCACAACGCTGTTGAGTACTTCGTATCGTACTACGATTATTACCAGCCCGAGGCGTACATCGCGCAGACCGACACCTACATCGAGAAGGACAGCTCGATCAACGACGACGTGGAGCGGCTGCGGCACTCCGCTACTTCGGCGCTGCTGTCGCGACGCGACGTAGTGGTGGTGGCTTCGGTGTCGTGCATCTACGGTCTGGGCACGCCGCAGTCCTACCTCGACCGCTCCGTCGAACTGCAGGTGGGCAGCGAGGTTCCCCGGGACGGTCTGCTGCGGCTGCTGGTGGACGTGCAGTACACCCGCAACGATCTGTCCTTCACCCGCGGCTCGTTCCGGGTGCGCGGCGACACCGTCGAAATCATCCCGTCCTACGAGGAGCTGGCGGTCCGCATCGAGTTTTTCGGTGACGAGATCGAGGCGCTCTACTACCTGCACCCGCTGACCGGTGATGTGATTCGCCAGGTCGACTCGCTGCGGATCTTCCCGGCCACCCACTATGTCGCCGGCCCGGAGCGGATGGCCCATGCCATCTCCACTATCGAGGTGGAGTTGGCCGAGCGGCTGGCCGAACTGGAAGGTCAGGGCAAGCTGCTGGAGGCCCAGCGGCTTCGGATGCGCACCAACTACGACATCGAGATGATGCGCCAGGTCGGGTTCTGCTCCGGCATCGAGAACTATTCACGGCATATCGATGCCCGTCCCGCCGGCTCGGCTCCGGCGACGTTGCTCGACTACTTCCCCGAGGACTTCTTGCTGGTCATCGACGAGTCGCATGTGACCGTGCCGCAGATCGGCGGCATGTACGAGGGCGACAGCTCGCGAAAACGCAATCTGGTCGATTACGGCTTCCGGTTGCCGTCGGCCGTCGACAACCGCCCGCTGACCTGGGAAGAGTTCGCATCGCGGATAGGGCAAACGGTGTATTTGTCGGCCACCCCGGGCCCCTATGAGCTCAGCCAGTCCGGCGGAGAGTTCGTCGAGCAGGTGATCCGGCCCACCGGTCTGGTCGACCCGAAGGTCGTGGTCAAACCGACCAAGGGCCAGATCGACGACTTGATCGGCGAGATCCGCAAGCGCACCGAGGCTGACCAGCGGGTGCTGGTGACGACGCTGACCAAGAAGATGGCCGAAGACCTCACCGACTATCTGCTGGAGATGGGCATCCGGGTGCGCTACCTGCACTCCGAGGTCGACACGCTGCGCCGGGTCGAGTTGCTGCGCCAGTTGCGGCTGGGCGACTACGACGTGCTGGTCGGCATCAACCTGCTGCGTGAGGGTCTCGACCTGCCGGAGGTGTCGCTGGTGTCGATCCTCGACGCCGACAAGGAGGGCTTCCTGCGTTCGTCGCGAAGCCTGATCCAGACCATCGGCCGCGCCGCCCGCAACGTGTCCGGCGAGGTGCACATGTACGCCGACACGATGACCGATTCGATGAAAGAGGCCATCGACGAGACCGAACGGCGGCGCGCCAAGCAGATCGCCTACAACGAGGCCAACGGCATTGATCCGCAGCCGCTGCGCAAGAAGATCGCCGACATTCTCGACCAGGTTTATCGCGAGGCCGACGACTCTGACACCGTCGAGATCGGCGGCTCGGGCCGCAATGCGTCGCGAGGGCGGCGCGCCCAGGGCGCGCCGGGGCGGGCGGTCAGCGGCGGCGTATACGAAGGCCGCGACACGACCAACATGCCGCGCGCCGAGCTGGCCGACCTGATCAAGGACCTCACCGCCCAGATGATGGCCGCAGCCCGCGACCTGCAGTTCGAGTTGGCCGCGCGGTTCCGCGACGAGATTGCCGACCTGAAGAAAGAACTGCGCGGTATGGATGCTGCCGGTCTGAAGTGAGCTCACCCGTCATCGAGACCGCCGGCAGTTGGCGTGCCCTACTCGGCCGCAGGTACCTGGGGACCTCGACGCTGCTGGCCGGTGGGGTGGCGCTGTGTGCCACCAACGAGTTCCTGACGATCAGCCTGCTGCCCAGCACGGTCGCCGACATCGGGGGCGAACGGCTATACGCCTGGGTGACCACGTTGTACCTGGTGGGCTCGGTGGTCGCCGCCACCACGGTCTACGCGTCGCTGCAGCGGTTCGGTGCCCGCACGTCATACCTGCTGGGGGTTGTGGTTTTCGGGCTCGGCAGCCTGGTGTGCGCGGCGGCTCCCACCATGGAAATCCTGCTGGTCGGCCGGACCGTGCAGGGCGCGGCGGGCGGCCTGCTGGCCGGTCTGGGTTACGCGGTCATCAACTCAGCCCTGCCGCGGGTGCTGTGGACCCGCGCTTCGGCGCTGGTCTCGGCGATGTGGGGAGTCGCGACGGTGGTCGGCCCCGCGGTGGGCGGCATCTTCGCCCAGATCGGGCAGTGGCGCTGGGCATTCGGCGCGGTGGCGGTGCTGACCGCGGCGATGGGTGTGCTTGTCCCCATCGTGTTATCAGCGCGCCGCGTCGACCAGAGCGAGCGCCCCCCGGCGCTCAGGGTGCCGGTGTGGTCGCTGCTGCTGCTGGGTGCGGCGGCGCTGGCGATCAGCGTCGCGGAGGTCCCATACAACAACAACATCGCCACCGTCGCGTTGCTGACGATTAGCGTGCTGCTGGTCGCAGGGTTCGTGGTGGTCGACCGGCGGATGGCCGCCGCGGTGTTGCCCCGCAGCGCGTTCGGATCGGGTCCGCTGAAATGGATTTACCTGACCATGGCGCTGCTGATGGGGGCGGCGATGGTCGACATGTACGTGCCGTTGTTCGGTCAACGACTGGCCCACCTGATTCCGGTGGTGGCCGGATTTCTGGGCGCGGCGCTGGCCGTCGGCTGGACGGTCAGCGAGATCGTCAGCGCATCGTTGAAAAGCACCCGGGTAGTTGCCCGCGTGGTTGCGGCGGCCCCGCTGATCACGGCAGTCGGCTTGGCGTTGGGCGCGGTCACCCAGGTCGACAACGCCCCGGTCGGCGTCGTCGTGCTGTGGGCGCTAGCGCTGCTGATCACCGGAAGCGGAATCGGGGTGGCGTGGCCGCACTTGTCGGCCTGGGCGATGGACTGCGTCGACGATCCGGCCGAGGGTGGCGCCGCAGCCGCGGCCATCAACACGGTGCAACTGATTTCCGGAGCATTCGGTGCGGGGCTGGCCGGAGTGGTGGTCAACAGCACCGAGGGCGGCGCAGTCATGGCGGCACGCTGGCTGTTCGCCGTGTTTGCGGTGCTGGCCGCGGTTGGGGTGCTGGCCGCCTATCGGGCCACCCGGGGACACCGCTGCACGGCGGTGGCGCCGGGCTAGTCTCAGCAGCGTGGACGCCTTCGCCGCCGGACGGCTGACCCGCTCGCTGGACGCCTTGCACTCTGTCGTCTACTTCCTGCCCGAGGCCAACGAGAAATTCGGCGAGCTGGGCATGGATTTCCGGACGCACTATTTCGCCGGCCGGTCCGCGCCGATGGGCGCGGCTTCGGCGAATGTCGTTGCGGCCACGTTCTATAACTTCGACCCACAATTGGTCGCCAGCGCCATTCCGGCCGCCTGGCAACTGGCGTCGCCGGCGGCGGTGACCCGGGTGCGCTACGAGATCGTCGCGACGGCACTGCCGCGGGTGCTCGGTGAGAAGCTCACGCAGTCTGCGGAATTGGGGCGTGCGGCGGCATTGCTGCGAGGCGTCGCGGAAGCGATCCCCAACGCCGATGGCCGGCCGTTGTACGCCGGCCACGCCGAGCTGCCGTGGCCCGAGAGCCCGGTCGCCCAGTTGTGGCACGCGATCACATTGTTGCGTGAATACCGCGGCGACGGGCATATCGCCGCGTTGGTGTCCAACGGCCTCAGTGGCTTGGAGGCGTTGATCACCCACACTGCAACGGGAATCGGCTTCAACGCCGACTACGCGCGGCGGATGCGCGGGTGGAGCGTGGATCAATGGAACGCCGCGGCGCAGGACCTGACGTCACGAGGCATCCTGGGCAGTACCGGCGAACTGGCGCCGGACGGCACCGAGCTGCGGTCCCGCATCGAAGATCTCACCGACGAGTTGGGGTACGCGCCGTGGCGGACGATGACCGCCGACCAGGCTGACCAACTGGTCAGCTTCGCCACAGTGATCCGTGCGGCAGTCCAAGCCGCCGACGTGTTTCCCGCCGGACTGTTCGGGCCCCGTCACGGCGAGCATCGCTAAGGCGTTAAGCGCCGGTGGCTGTGATCGGCCGGGTCGGTGGTGTCGGCACCAATGGCATGTAATCGAGCCAGGTCGTCGGGATGAAGCCCCGGAGTTTTCTCCAGCGACCCAAGCAGCATGTCGATTTTCTTGTGCAATGCCGGCACCAGTTCCGGTCGGCCGGCATGTTCGACGTGCACGATCAGCATCCGCAATACGCGAAGGATCGTCCCTGCGAGCAGCGGCTGCGTCGGGGCGACGTGGCGCAGTTGGTCGAAACCGTGGGCGATGTACTCCTCGGGGTCGAGTTCCCACGGCCGCAACAGAATTCGGTCCCCCGGCCCGGATATCGCCCGAGCTAACGGAGGGGCGACGAGCAGTCGGCGAAGCAGACTACCGACCGTGTCGAGCCGCACCGTCGTCCGCTCGGGCACCGCGGCCAGCAGCCGGTCAGTGTCGATTCGGCTCACCCAACCGTCGACGCGCGAGGTGACTCGCAACGACCCCGCCGGTGGCGTCATGTCGACGTCGGACGCTGATTGCTCGCGTCCGGCGGTGGCCGCGACAGCGTCGATCACCGCCCGGCCCTCCGCTGCGATGTCGCGCACCACCCGGCCCACCTCCAAGCGGTGAGCGAGGTGGTCGACATGCGCGATGATCGTGACCACCGTGACGATGGTCAGCACGACGGCGACCGTCACCGACACCCGCGGGGCCAGCTGCATCGCATCACCGTTGATGCGCGGCAGGGTGAGAACGCAGTGCACGAACGTCGCCAACAGCAGTCCGATGACGACCTGGCTGAGCCGGTCCCGGATGAACGACCGCATCACTCGGGGCGACAGCTGTGAACTCGCCAGCTGCAGGCTCACGATGGTCAGCGAGAAGATGACGCCCGCGGTGGTAATCGTCGCGCCGGCGATAGTGCTCAACAGCCAGGTGGCGACGTCGATGTCCATTGCGATCGTCCACGGAACGCGCGTCTCTGCGCCCAGGGCGTTGTCGACCGCCCCGGTGACGAGGGCCAGGCCGATTCCGCCGATCACCAGGACGACGGGCAACAGGAATAGGCTCTCCCGGAACCGGTAGGCCACCGCGGATCCACGCAGTCCCAAATCGGCGTAGATGCGAAACGGCTTACGGCGCAACGGTTTGCCCATTAGCTCACCGACCTGATCCCGCTGGGCGAGGCGGAATTGCCGGCGCTCGGCCTGCCCGGAGCAGGCGGCCGCGCGGTCGCGGGCTCGTCGAGTAGCGCTACAGCCATGATGTCTGTCACTGTAAAGCTCCTGTGCTGACGCTATTACCCCTGGTGGAGCCGCTCGATAACCCGGCGCCGAGGGATGTCGGCGCCCACAGCCGGCGCAGCTCGACGGTGCGCAGTTAATTCGCATTGCCGGGCAAGGAATTTCGCCCAGCATCGGGCATCCCTCGATTACAGTGGCGCTCACAGCGTCGACCGCACGCCCGTGGCGCCGCGTGTTCGGTGTGTCGCAAATCAACCATCTGCATCCGGCGAAGCGATACTGTCTTGGGTTGGCGTAGCAACCGACACCTGGGAGGGTAAATGAGCGCCTATCGGACCGTGGTGGTAGGAACCGACGGCTCGGACTCGTCGCTGCGCGCGGTGGACCGGGCAGGCACCATCGCCGCCGGGGCGAACGCGCAGTTGATCATCGCGACGGCCTACCTGCCCCAGCACGAGGACCAGCGCGCCGCCGACGCCTTGAAGGACGAGAGCTACAAGGTGGCGGGCAGCGCCCCGATCTATGCGATCCTGCGTGAGGCCAAGGAGCGGGCGCACGCCGCGGGCGCGCAAAACATCGAGGAGCGATCTGTGGTCGGCGCCCCAGTCGACGCACTGGTCGACCTCGCCGAGGAGGTCCAAGCCGACCTGTTGGTGGTGGGCAACGTCGGCTTGAACACGATTGCCGGCCGGCTGCTGGGCTCGGTGCCGGCCAACGTCTCGCGTCGGGCCAAGGTCGACGTCTTGATTGTGCACACCACCACGTGAGTTGCATCCTGCGTTCGTGATCGATTCCGCCAAGTACGGTCCGTGGGCGGTCATCGCGGGTGGTTCGGAAGGCGTCGGCGCCGAATTCGCCCGGCTGCTCGCCGAAGCGGGTCTGAACCTGGTGTTGGTTGCCCGCAAGCCCGACCCGTTGGCCGAGACCGCCGAGCGCTGCCGGCGGTACGGCCACGAGATCCGCACCGTCTCGGCCGACCTCAGTGACACCGCGGCCAGCGCCCGCATCGCCGAGGCAACCGCCGGGCTCGACGTCGGGTTGTTGATCCTCAACGCCGGCGCCAACACGCACAGCCGCGAGTTTCTCGACGGCGACCTGGCGGAGTTCCTGCGCGTCATCGACCTCAATATCGCCACGCCGCTGGCGCTGATTCACCACTACGGGCGGCCGATGCGGGCCCGCCGTCGGGGCGGCATCGTGTTGATCGGATCGCTCGCCGGCTACCTGGGGTCGGTACGGCACACCGTCTATGGCGGCGTCAAGGCATTCGGACGCGTTTTCGCCGAAGGGCTCTGGCTGGAGCTTCGCGACCACGGCGTCGACGTGCTGGAGCTGGTGCTGGGTGTGACCCGGACACCGGCGATGGAACGGGTGGGCCTGAATTTCGATGTTCCCGGCATGGCCGTGTCCGAACCGGCCGACGTCGCGCGCGAGGGGCTGGAGTGGCTGTCCCGCGGGCCGGTGCATGTGGTCAGCGGAAACGAGGAGATCGTCGCCATGCGCAGTGATCCCGACCGGGCCGCGGCGGTACTCGGCGCGCACCGCACAATGCAGCGGCTGATGCGGAAATGACCCGCCCGGAGGAGCGGCTTGCTGCCTTCGAGCAACGGCTGCGCCGGGTCGAAGACGAGCTGGCGATCAGCCGTCTGCTGGCGTCCTACGGGCCGTTGGTCGACGCCGGTGACGCCGATGCCGTGGCCGGCTTATGGGCCGAGGACGGGGAATACGACGTCGAAGGCTGGCACATGCGCAGCCGCGCCGACGTCGCCGATATGGTGCGCTCGCCGGCGCATCAAGGGCTGATTGGTGGGGGTTCGGCCCACTTCCTGGGCCCGGTCCACGTCGACGTCGACGGCGATGAGGCCGTCGCGGTGTGCGAGTCGATTCTGATTCGTCGCGGCGATGACGACAGCGGCTACCGGGTGTGGCGGGCCGCAGCCAACCGCATCACGCTGCGCCGGGCGGTGTCGGGCTGGCAGATCGTCAAGCGCACGACGCGAGCACTGGACGGGTCGGTGGAGGCGCGCGCATTGCTGCGCCACTGAACTTGCTCAGTGCCGGCAAGACCGCACCACAGCCAGCACACCGGTGCCGGCGACGACGCTGAAGGCCAACACCAGAACCCAGTCACCCAGCCGCTGATAGGCGGTGTTGTGCGAGCCGAGCGGAACGCTCACCACCACTGCGCCACGGTAACTCGCTGGACACCAGAGAAGCTTGCGTCCGCGCGCGTCGAATGCGGCGCTGTCGCCGGACAATCCGGCGTGTACGGCCGGGCGGCCGATTTCGGCGGCGCGTACCGCGACCATCGCGGCCAACTGCGGTTGGGCCCAACTCCCTTGAAACGTCGAGGTCGCACTCTGGTAGACCAACGACTGCGCTCCGAGCTGTACCTCGCGGCGGGGTAAATCCGGAAACGCTGCCTCGAAACTGATCAGCGGTCCGAGTGCCAGCCCGCCGGCGTGGAGCACCACTTGGTCGCTGCCGCGGTGCCGGTCTTCGCCCGCGGCCTTGGTGTGCCCGGTGATCTGCCCCAGCAGCGGGCGCAGCGGCACGTATTCGCCGAACGGCACCAGCCGGGTTTTGCGGTAGACGCCCAGTGTCCCGTGCGGCCCGATCAGCACCGACGACTTGTAGATGCCGCCGGCCGGCGCGCGGGCGTCGACGTTGACGAGCAGGTCCGCACCCACCTGCCGGGACAGGTCCGTCAGCTCTTGCATGGTGTCCGGGTGGCCGGCGGGATCCAATCCGACGCTGCTTTCGCCCCAGACGACCACATCCGGCCGTTGACCTACCAGCGTGCGAGTGAGCGCCACACTGGCCGCCGCACGGGCGGTCGAGTCGTCGATGACGCCCGGCTGCACCAGCGCCACCCGGGCCGTCGGGCTGCTCGCTGTCGGCGCTTCGAGCAGGAAGCTGGCCGGCCCAACACCCGCACACACCAGCGCCGCCGCGACGACGGGGACGGCGTGCCGCGGGCACAAGATCGCCGCGGCGATGCCGGTATTGACCGCGATCACCAAAAAGCCGGTCAGCCACATCCCGCCGAACGAGGCCGACGCCAACGTGACGGGCTGGTTCCACTGCGACGCGCCCAGTGCAGCCCACGGGCCGCCCAGAGCGGGCCACGACCGCACCGCCTCGGCCGCCACCCAGGCGCTGGGCAATACGGCCATGGCCGCCAGCAGTCGAGGCACCGTGGCAGGCGTTGACAAGAGTCGGTGGGCGGCCCAGCCCCACGGCAGCCACAACGCACCGAGCCCGGCGGCCAGCAGCACCAGCAGGGGGCCGCTGCTGGGCAGCAGCCAGTACTGCGTGGCCAGCACATACCCGGCCAGACCGCACCATGCCCGCACCGCGCCGCCGGCCGGAGTCGGTGCGGCCCGTACCACGAGCAACAGCGGAACCACGCCGAACCAGGCCAGCCACCACCAGGACGGCGCCGGAAAGGCAAGCGCCGGCAGTGCGCCGAGAAGCAACGCCGCCGCGCACCCCCGCAGGCGACGAAAGCTCACGCGCTGGCGAGGGCGTGCCGCGCCAGCCGGAAGGTTCGGGTCAGCCGGTCCGGTTGCGTCGTGAGGGTGACCTCGACAGCTCCGCTCGGCGAGACGATGTAGCGCTCCTCGACGTCGGGCCCGTCATCGCGCCGGCGCACCGGCCGGTGTCCGAGGTCGTGATCGTCATGCAGGTCCGGGTCGAACGGAAAGAAGACCGAGTCGTAGGGCATCACGTCGCCGTCGGGGCGGCCGTCGCATAGCCGACTACATTCCACGAACCGGAAATGCCCGATGTTGTGCGCTGCCCGGTAGCTTCGCGTGACGACCAGGGGAGGCTGGCCGTCGGCCGGCAGTTGCACGCCCTTGGGCACGATCGGGTCGAAGCTGACGCCCGCACCCGCATGCGCCTCCCGGAAGACCCCGAAATGTCGCGAAAGCCGTTCGGAGAGCACGAATCCCGCTTCCCTGTCAAGGAAGACCGCCAGGCCGATCGCCGTCGCGGCGAAGGGGTGCGGCGAGCGTTTGACGCGTTTTTCGTCGAACTTCTCATTACGGTCGGCGCGCAGCATCCGCGCGATCAGCGGGAAGCTGCCGGCTCCGCCCACCACGTAGATGCCCGCCACCTCGGACCACTCCGCGTCGTGCAGCACATGCCCGAGGACGTCGAGGGTCTTCGCGACGAGCGGCGAACAGGCCGTATAGACGTCGTCGATCGGACACGAGAACGGCGGCTTGCCGACCGCGTCGAGGTCGACCAAAAAGCGGCGGGTGTTCGGGCCGACGGCTTCCTTGCGGGCTGCGCACTCCTCGAGCAGCAGACCCTGCGCGGCGGCGTCGAGTTTGGGGAGTTTCGCGCCGTTACGAACCAGCTTGAGAATCGCCTCGTCGAAGTCGTCGCCGCCTAGGCGCTGGATACCTTCACTGGTGACGACCTCGTTGAGCCGACCGGTCATCCTCAACAGCGACGCGTCGAACGTGCCGCCGCCCAAGTCGTAGATCAGCACATACTCGCGTTTGGCGCTGATCGTGGAGCGATATCGGTGCGCATACTCGAACCCCGCCGCCGATGGCTCGTTGAGCAGAGCGATGACCTCGAAGCCGGCTTGCGCGAAGGCGTCCAAGGTCAAAAACCGTTGGGCGCTCGACGCGTTGGCAGGCACGCTGACCGCGGCCTCGATCCGCTCACCGGGGGCCAAGTCGACGTTGGAGCGTTGTTGCAGATCGCTCTTGAACTGGGCGAGCAATCCCGCGAACAGGTCGGCCAGCCGGTGACTGTGACCGGCCAGCTGGACCGTTGCCCCCGGCCCGGCGTCGTTGAGCAGCCGTTTGAACGACCGCAGCAGCGACCAGCCCGGTTCGTGGCGCACCGCGGCGGCGTCCAGGCCGAAGCGCAGTTCGCCCGACTCGTGGGCGGCGATGACCGACGACCAGGTGTCCACGCCGTCGAACGACGCCACCGGGTAGTTGCCCCGGTCGACGACCGCCGCGACCGTGTGCGTTGTGCCGAAGTCGATGCCCACCCTCATCTCGCCAGAGTGTAGGCGGTGCAGTGCGTTTCGCGGTGCTTTTACCAGCCCCGCTCGCGCCACTCGGCGAGGTTGGGCCGCTCGGCGCCGAGCGAGGTGTCGTCGCCGTGGCCGGGGTAGACGACAGTGGCGTCGTCGTAGACGTCGAACACCCGGGTAGTCACGTCGTCGAGCAGTTGGTCGAAGTCGCCGGGCTGCCAGGTTTTGCCGACTCCGCCGGGGAACAGGCAGTCGCCGGTGAACAGCTGGGTGGTCTCGCCGGCCGCGGGTCCGCCGAGCGCCAACGCGATCGAGCCGGGGGTGTGGCCACGCAAATGGATGACGTCGAAGGTCAGCTTGCCGATCTGCACGGTGTCGCCGCCGGCCAGCAGGCGGTCGGGTTTGACCGGCAGCGGATCGGCGTCGATCTGGTGTGCGGCCGTCGGGGCGCCGGTGGCTTCGGCCAGGGCAGTCAGCGCCTGCCAGTGGTCGAAGTGCTGGTGGCTGGTCACGATCAGCGACACCGTTGGGGCGTAGCGTCGCACCAGGTCGATCAGGATCTCGGCGTCGTTGGCGGCGTCGATCAGCAGGGTTTCCCCGGTTTCGGAACACGTCACCAGGTAGGCGTTGTTGTCCATGGGGCCGACTGATGCCTTGACGATCGTCGCGCCCGGCAGGGTGCGGCGGGCGGCGGAGCCCGGCTCGACGTGCCCGGTGTAGTTGTCGTCGACGGTGGTCATAGGCGCCACTCCTCCATCCCGGCTGCGCCGGCATTATCGTCGTCGGCGCGGGTCATACCGGTCACGGTACTGGTCGGGAGTTGCTTGTCGGTACCGGCACATAGCATGGAAAACGACGTGTGTGATGACTCGTTTGGAAAGGAACGCGTTGGCTGACCGCCTGATCGTCAAGGGTGCGCGTGAACACAACCTACGCAGCGTTGATCTTGATTTGCCGCGCGACGCATTGATCGTCTTCACCGGCCTGTCCGGCTCGGGAAAGTCTTCGCTGGCGTTCGACACGATCTTCGCCGAGGGGCAGCGGCGCTATGTGGAGTCGCTGTCGGCCTATGCGCGTCAGTTCCTGGGTCAGATGGACAAGCCCGACGTCGATTTCATCGAAGGCCTGTCACCGGCGGTGTCCATCGACCAGAAGTCGACCAACCGCAACCCGCGGTCGACGGTCGGCACGATCACCGAGGTGTACGACTACCTGCGGCTGCTGTACGCCCGCGCCGGTACCCCGCACTGCCCGGTGTGCGGCGAGCGGATCGCCCGCCAGACCCCGCAGCAAATCGTCGACCAGGTGTTGGCGATGCCCGAGGGCACCCGGTTCCAGGTGCTGGCTCCGGTGGTGCGCACCCGCAAGGGCGAGTTTGTCGACCTGTTCGAAAAGCTCAACTCCCAGGGCTACAGCCGGGTCCGAGTCGACGGTGTGGTGCACCCGCTGACCGAGCCGCCGAAGCTGAAGAAGCAGGAGAAGCACGACATCGAGGTGGTAGTGGACCGCCTCACCGTCAAAGCCAGCGCCAAGCAACGGCTCACCGATTCGGTGGAGACCGCGCTGAACCTGGCCGACGGCATCGTGGTGCTGGAGTTTGTCGATCACGAACATGACGCTCACAACCGCGAGCAGCGGTTCTCCGAGAAGCTGGCGTGCCCCAACGGGCATTCGCTGGCCGTCGACGACCTGGAACCGCGGTCGTTCTCGTTCAACTCGCCCTATGGCGCCTGCCCGGAGTGCAGCGGGCTGGGCATCCGCAAGGAGGTCGACCCCGACCTGGTGGTGCCCGATCCCGAACTCACGCTGGCTGACGGCGCGGTGGCGCCGTGGTCGATGGGCCACACTGCGGAGTACTTCACCCGGATGATGGCCGGCCTCGGCGACACCATGGGCTTCGACGTCGACACCCCGTGGCGAAAGCTACCGGCCAAGGCGCGCAAGGCGATTCTGGAAGGCTGCGACGAGCAGGTGCACGTGCGCTACCGCAACCGCTACGGCCGCACCCGCTCCTACTACGCCGACTTCGAAGGCGTGCTCGCGTTCCTGCAGCGCAAGATGGACCAGACCGAGTCCGAGATGATGAAGGAGCGCTACGAGGGCTTCATGCGCGACATCCCGTGCCCGGAATGCGACGGCACGCGGCTGAAGCCCGAGATCCTGGCGGTCACGCTGGCGGCGGGGGATCGCGGCAAGAAGTCCATCGCCGAGGTCTGCGAACTGTCCATCTCCGACTGCGCGGACTTCTTGAACGCGCTCACACTGGGCCAGCGTGAGCAAGCCATCGCGGGGCAGGTGCTCAAGGAGATCCAGTCGCGGCTGGGCTTTCTGCTCGACGTCGGTTTGGAATACCTGTCGCTGTCGCGGGCGGCGGCAACGCTGTCCGGCGGTGAGGCGCAACGCATCCGGCTGGCCACCCAGATCGGCTCCGGGCTGGTGGGGGTGCTGTACGTGCTCGACGAGCCGTCGATCGGGCTGCATCAGCGCGACAACCGCCGTCTCATCGAAACCCTCACCCGGTTACGGGCTTTGGGTAACACACTGATCGTGGTCGAACACGACCAGGACACCATCGCGCATGCCGACTGGATCGTCGACATCGGCCCGGCCGCCGGTGAGCACGGCGGCCAGATCGTGCACAGCGGGACCTACGAAGAGCTGCTGCGCAACAAGAAGTCGATCACCGGCGCCTATCTGTCTGGCGTGGAAAGCATTGAGGCACCGGCGATCCGGCGCCCCGTAGGCAAGCGGCGCCTCACCGTCGTCGGTGCGCGCGAGCACAACCTGCGCGAGATCGACGTGGCCTTCCCGCTCGGCGTGCTCACCTCGGTGACCGGAGTTTCCGGTTCCGGGAAGTCGACGCTGGTGAACGACATCCTGGCCGCGGTGTTGGCCAACAAGCTCAACGGTGCCCGGCAGGTTCCGGGCCGGCACACCCGGGTCACCGGACTGGACCACGTCGACAAGCTGGTGCGTGTCGACCAGTCGCCGATCGGGCGCACACCCCGCTCCAATCCGGCGACCTACACCGGGGTCTTCGACAAGATTCGCACCCTATTCGCCGCCACCACCGAGGCAAAAGTCCGCGGCTACCAACCCGGGCGGTTCTCGTTCAACGTCAAAGGCGGCCGCTGCGAAGCGTGTTCGGGTGACGGCACCATCAAAATCGAGATGAACTTCCTGCCCGACGTCTACGTGCCATGCGAGGTGTGCCAGGGTGCCCGCTACAACCGGGAAACCCTCGAAGTGCACTACAAGGGCAAAACCATTTCCGAAGTGCTGGACATGTCCATCGAGGAGGCCGCAGAGTTCTTCGAGCCGATCACCGGGATCCACCGTTATCTGCGCACGCTGGTCGACGTCGGGCTCGGCTATGTGCGGCTCGGCCAGCCGGCACCGACCCTGTCCGGCGGGGAGGCGCAGCGGGTCAAGCTGGCCTCCGAGTTGCAGAAGCGTTCGACCGGGCGCACCGTCTACATCCTCGACGAGCCGACCACCGGGTTGCATTTCGACGACATCCGCAAACTGCTGGGCGTCATCAACGGCCTTGTCGACAAAGGCAATACGGTGATCGTCATCGAGCACAACCTGGATGTGATCAAGACGTCGGACTGGATCATCGACATGGGCCCCGAGGGCGGCGCCGGGGGTGGCACGGTCGTGGCCGAGGGAACGCCTGAAGACATCGCCGCGGTGCCGGAGAGCTATACCGGCAAGTTTTTGGCCGAGACGCTCGGTGTGCCGGCCACTCCGGCGCCACGACGGCGGCGCCGGGTCAGCGCCTAGCGGCCAGTCCCGTTAGCCGCCTTGGACCATGGCGACTGGAACCGCGGGCTACGCGGTTCCAGTCGCTCACCGCTGGTGAATGAGCGGACCACTCAGTGCGTATCCTTGCGCATCGATGCACGGATTTCGGCCAGCCGGTCAGCAGCCGCCTGCTCCCGCTCCCGGTACTGATCTTCGACGCTGCGGCCGGCTGCGCTTTCAGCGTCCAGTTCGGCTGCGCCGAGGGATGTTTGGTAGCGAGCTTCGATTTTCTCGCGGACCGAATCGAACGTCGGCGTACCGGAGTCATCGTATTCCGGGTCGGGCATGGCGCCAGGTTACCTGCCGCGGTCGAGGTAGCGCACCATCTGCTGCCAGTACACCATCGTCAGCGCCATCGCGACCGCAGTTGCCGCTGCCGCTGCGACGAGTCGGCGGCGGCGCGCGGCGACGATCGCAACGACGGTGGCAGCGGACGTCGCGGCGCTCACCACGGCGGCGCTGCCCTTGGGCCGCCGCGTGATCCACAGCTCCTCGCCCAGCATGGCGCGAGTGGCCCAATTGCTCTTGTCGACCGGTTCCGGAAACACGACCGGGTTGACCGCGAACCACAGCCCTACCGCCGCCGCGTGGCTCCACTTGCGTGTCCAGACCGGCAGCAAGACCAGCGGCGTGCTGGCCCAGCGACTCCATGCGCTCCACGGATTGGAGTGCCGCGGGAATATGGCGCGGCGGATGTGTGCGATCGATGCCATCAGGCGACGTTATCTGCGGCCAGTGTGTGGCCCTGGCGGGGCCGGCAACGGACTGCGCGGCACTCCCGGCGTGCCGAGTTGACCGGCCAGCCATGGCAGGGCCGCAGTGAATACCCGGCCGGCGAATGGCCAATCGTGCTTGCCCGACTGGGCGACGACCGCGCAGTCGATGCCGTGGGCGCGCCCGAGCGTGCAGAGTGAATCAGCGGCCGCAGCGGTGTCGCTCAGTTTGGCCGTGCCGCCCCGGTGGTCTGTGCCCGTGGTACCGGTGTCGGCCACCGTGACAGTGTGCGACGCCTGCGGACCGGCCGAGTTGATCGCGAACCAGCCCGAAACCCCGGTGTAGCGCCCATGTCTGGTGATCACCGTGGTCGGGTCGAAGGCGGCCCAGGCCTGGGCGCTGCCACCGAACAGTCTGGCAATCGTTTGCGCTTTGGTTCCCGAGTTCGGGGCGATGTCCCCGGCGATGTCGACGAAGGCGCTGAACATGTCGGGGTGCATCACCGTCAGGTCCACCGCGCACGTGCCGCCCATCGACCAGCCCACGATGCCCCAGTTGGACCGCTCAGGGCTGACTCCGAAACGCGAAGCCATGTATGGCACAACATCTTTAGTGAGATGATCAGCGGCATTGCCGCGGTTGCCGTTGACGCATTCGGTGTCGTTGTTAAATGCCCCGCCGGAGTCCACGAACACCAGCACCGGCGCGTTGCCGTCGTGGGCGGCGGCGAAGTCGTCGATCGTCTTGACCGCATTGCCGGCCCGTAGCCAATCGGCCGGAGTGTTGAATTCGCCGCCGATCATTATCACGGTCGGCAGCCGCGGGGGAGGGTTGGAAGCGAACCAGGCCGGCGGCAGATACACCAGCTCGCCGCGATGCTTGAAGTGTGACGCGTCGGCGGGAATTGTCACTTCGACCACGCTGCCGCGCGGCGGCCGGACGCCCTTGTCGGCCATCGCGGTAACGGTGGCAGCGTCTGTCTGGTCGGGCAGCGGACCAGCGGTGAGCTGGTTCCAGGCTGTCTGCACGGTGGGGAAGTAGCCGACCCACTCGTTGAGCGCCAGCGCGGAGCTGGCCAGACACAGCGGCACCGCCAATACCGACGCGGCCCGTCGCCACCAGCGCGCGCCCGGCCAGCCCAACAACAGCACGGCGGCGGCGGCACCGGTCAACGCAATCCACATCCACAGGGTGCGGGGCGCCGGTTCGCCGGCCAGACCGTCGTCGGCGATCTGCCAGTACGCCCAACACGTCACCGCAATTCCGACCGCAGCCGCGATCGGAAGCCATAGCAGCCGCCAACGACGCGACCGCCACCCGATCGCGAGCACCAAGACGGCCGCAGCCACGGCCTGCACGGTAATCGGAACCCAGCCATGCATCAGCGAAGTGTGGTGGCCCACCAGCAGCGGCGCGGCCACAATCGCCGTCGATGCAGACACAACACCTATTCTGATCTGCAATTCTGAGCGCCGGCTGTGAAACGCGCCGAAATCAACGCGGTTTAGCCAGCGGGAAGGGCAACGTCTCGCGGATGCTGCGGCCAGTGACGAGCATGACCACCCGGTCTACACCCATCCCCAGGCCACCGGTAGGCGGCATCGCATACTCCATCGCCTGCAGGAAATCCTCGTCGAGCTCCATCGCCTCCGGGTCTCCGCCGGCGGCCAGCAGAGATTGCGCCCGCAACCGGCGCCGCTGCTCCAGCGGATCGGTCAACTCGCTGTAGGCGGTCCCCAGCTCGACGCCCCACGCCACCAGATCCCAACGCTCGGCGACCCTGGGTTTACTGCGGTGCGGTCGGGTCAGCGGCGACACCGACGTCGGAAAATCCGTGTAGAACGTCGGCAGTTCGGTACGTGCCTCGACCAGTTGCTCGTACAGTTCCAGCACCACCGCGCCGCCGTCCCAGCGGGGGCGGTATGGGATGCCGACGGCGTCACACAGTTTGCGCAGCGTGGCCAGATCCGTTCCGCTGTCGACTTGCTCACCGAGTGCCTCTGACACCGCGTCATGCACGGTCTTCACCGGCCACACACCGGAGATGTCGACCGGTTCCAGGTTGCCGTCGGCATCGTCGGACCGCGGTCGCATCACCACCGGCGCATCGTTGGCGGCTGCCGCGGCGTTCTGAATCAGTTCCCGGCAGCCGTCGACCCACACCAAATAGTCGGCGTGCGCCTGGTAGGCCTCCAACAGGGTGAACTCCGGATTATGGCTGAAGTCGGCACCCTCGTTGCGAAACGCCCGGCCCAGCTCGAACACTCGCTCCACACCGCCGACGCACAGCCGCTTGAGGTACAGCTCCGGCGCGATGCGCAGGTACAGGTCGAGGTCGTAGGCGTTGATATGAGTAACGAACGGTCGCGCGGTCGCGCCGCCGTGGATCTGCTGCAGAATCGGGGTCTCGACTTCAAGGAATCCCTTGGCTGTCAATGTCTCCCGGATCGAGCGCAGCACGCTGCTGCGCGCCGTGATGAGCTGACGCGATTCGGTGTTGATCGCCAGGTCGACGTAGCGGGTGCGGACTCGAGCTTCCGGGTCGGCAAGCCCGGTCCACTTGTTCGGCAGTGGTCGCAGACATTTACCGATCAACCGCCAACTGGCCACGATCAGTGACCGGGTGCCGGTCCTGCTGAGCCCCATTCGGCCGGTGACCTCGACAAGGTCTCCCAGGTCAATGGCCCTGGTGAAATCCGCAGTGCGGCTTTGCTCGAGGACCGAATTATCCAGCAGCAGCTGCATTTCCCCCGACCAGTCGCGCAGTTGGGCGAACAGCACGCCGCCGAAGTCGCGAATCCGAAGCACACGTCCGGCCACCGAAACGGTCGCGTCGTCGACGCCACCCAGTGCCTGCGCGGTCGTGTGAGTTGGCGGATGCCCTACGGGATAGGTGTCAATCCCGCTGTCCTGCAGCTTCTTCAGCTTCGCCAACCGGACCCGCATCTGCTCGGGCAGGCGGGTTTGACGGTCCTCGGTTTCAGAGATCCCGGCTTGCTGAAAGCCGGAGACGTCGGGAGCCCGCCCATCGTGATGCAACAGCCCGGTTTCGACCAGTACCGACGGCACCGACGGACGATGGCCGGTGTGCTGCTCGTTGCGGCGAGAAAACGGCAGCACCAGAAAACCTTCGGCGATCACAGACGCGACACCCACCCGCGGAATCAGTCGGGCGTCCTCGTAGCAGGCGTATCGGGGTAGCCACTGCGGCTGGTATTTCATGTTCGAGCGATACAGCGTCTCCAACTGCCACCAGCGTGAGAAGAACACCAGTAAACCCCGCCACAACCGGGCTACCGGGCCGGCGCCGAGCTGAGCCCCCTGCTCGAACGCCGAGCGGAACATCGCGAAGTTCAACGAAATACGGTTGATGCCAAGTTGTTCGGAATTCAGCGTGAGATCGCTGACCATGAGTTCGATGGTGCCGTTGGGTGATTGCGGTGAACGACGCATCAGGTCGAGCGAGACTCCGGTTTGCCCCCAGGGCACCAGCGACAGCATCGCCACTACCTCGCTGTCACCATGCAGCGCCTCGACCAGCAGGCAATCGCCGTCGGCGGGGTCACCGAGGCGGCCCAGCGCCATCGAAAACCCTCGCTCGGTCTCGGTGTCACGCCACGCATCCGCGCGGGTGATCAGCTGCGCCATTTCGTCGCCTGCGATGTCGCGATGCCGGCGGATGCGTACTGACAACCCGGCCCGGCGGGCTCGGGTCACGGCTTGGCGCACCGCGCGCATATCGGGTCCGGACAACTTGAATTCCGCGGTGTGCAGGATGGCTTCGTCACCCAATTCCAGGGCGTTGAGTCCCGCTTCCCGAAAAGCTTTGGCCCCTTGAGAGCTGGCTCCCATGACCCCGGGGGCCCACCCGTAGGCCTGGCACAGTTGCAGCCACGCGCCAATGGCTTGTGGCCATGCCCTGGGGTCGCCCACCGGGTCGCCGCTGGCCAGGCAGACGCCGACCTCGACGCGGTAGGTGATCGCGGCGCGACCGCTGGGCGCGAATATCACCGACTTGTCGCGGCGAGTGGCGAAATAGCCCAGTGAATCGGTGTTGCCGTACAGTTCCAGCAGCCCACGGATGGCCGATTCGTCCTCGCCGGTCAGCGCACTCTCGGCGCGTTGGGACTGAAACAGCACGATCGCTGCCACGATCAGTGCGAGTGCGCCGAAGAGGCCGAACAGGTCGTTGAGGAAAACATGTGGTTTGCCCGCAAACGACGCCGGCCCGGCCAGCGCAAAGCCGACCACCCGGTCCGCCACATAGAGGAGCCGGTCGCCGCGGTGCAGCGATCCCGGAAACACCTGGACCAGTCCCCAAGACAGCGCAATTCCCAGCACCCACCCGGCGATGAGCGCCGCAGCCGACTTGTATAGCGCCCCGCGGCGAACTTTGGCCCAAAATTCGCGATAGGCCAGCACCAGAACCACGACCGCCGCCACATGCAGGGCAAGCCCAAGGCTCTCGCCGAACACCTGCAGCGCGCTATCGCTGCCCTGCGCCAGTTCCAGGCCGTTGATTGCGGCGGCAACCAGCAGATTTCCGACCAGGATCCACCAGGCGATACGTTTGCGTGCGGTCAGGGCGGCCGCAAGCAGCGCCAACACGAACGACCAGGCAAAGCTGGTGTCGGGGAAGTTGAACAGATAGTCGTTGATGAACTCTCGCGGCACTTTGATGGTCCAGCGGACCAACGGCGACACACTGGCCAGCAGCGACAACGTCGCGATAACCCCGACGGTCCAACCGGCTGCGGCAGGAACCCAGTGATAGCGCGAGGCGGAAAGGCGCCCAGCGCGAGGCGCAACAAGTGTCACAGACCGCGAGGATATGCCCTCAGGCCGCGAATCGCCTGAGTAGGCGGCTGCCGGATGACCGGCTGTCGCATCAGCACTGCTAGACTTGCCTGCGCGACCGTCCCGGCGAAGGCCAGGGACAGCAAGTGGAGTCCCACTCCCACCGTTGGCCAGACCGGCTCAACGGTCCGGTCACCGGCATCCCGAGGGTGCCTGTTCTGCGAGCGACGCAGGCGGCTGAAGCCGCGACCGGTCGGCACAGGGCCCTGCTTAAGCAGGGCTTTTTCGCTGATGGCGTGGTATTCCGACCGCTGGATCTCCGACACCGGCCGGCCGCGACCGGAAAATTGTCCATCGAGCCCAGGAGGCCCCATCAGCACTGAGACCCGCGTCAACGAGCGCATTCGCGTACCTGAAGTCCGTTTAATCGGCCCGGGAGGGGAGCAGGTAGGCATCGTGCGTATCGAAGATGCACTGCGCGTCGCCGCCGACGCCGATCTCGACCTCGTCGAAGTCGCACCGAACGCCAGACCGCCGGTCTGCAAAATCATGGACTACGGCAAGTTCAAATACGAGGCGGCGCAGAAGGCGCGCGAGTCTCGCAAGAACCAGCAGCAGACCGTCGTCAAGGAACAGAAGCTGCGACCCAAGATCGACGATCACGACTACGAAACCAAGAAGGGCCACGTCGTCCGATTCCTGGAGGCCGGGTCGAAGGTCAAGGTCACCATCATGTTCCGCGGACGCGAGCAGTCGCGCCCCGAGCTGGGTTACCGGCTGCTGCAACGGCTGGGCGCCGACGTCGCCGACTACGGATTCGTCGAGACGTCGGCCAAGCAGGACGGACGCAACATGACCATGGTGCTGGCACCGCACCGCGGCGCGAAGACTCGCGCCAGGGCGGCGCAGCAAGCCGGCGAACCCGCCGGCCCCGCACATGGTGACGACACCGAAGCTCCATCGAACTGACAGCAGAACTGAGGACACATGCCCAAGGCCAAGACCCACAGCGGGGCTTCCAAGCGGTTCCGGCGTACCGGTACCGGGAAGATCCTGCGTCAGAAAGCAAATCGCCGGCATCTGCTCGAGCACAAGCCGTCCACTCGCACCCGCCGCCTGGAAGGGCGCACCGCCGTGTCGGGCCACGACACCAAGCGGGTCAACAAGATGCTGAACGGCTGACCAGCCCAACCACCCGACGATAGGAACACCCCATGGCACGCGTGAAGCGGGCGGTCAACGCCCAGAAGAAGCGGCGCACCATCCTGAAGGCTTCGCGAGGTTATCGCGGTCAGCGCTCCCGGCTGTATCGCAAAGCCAAAGAACAGCAACTGCATTCACTGAACTACGCCTACCGTGACCGTCGCGCGCGCAAGGGGGAGTTCCGCAAGCTGTGGATCGCGCGGATCAACGCGGCGGCCCGCGCCAACGACATCACCTACAACCGGCTGATCCAGGGACTCAAGGCCGCCGGTGTCGAGGTCGACCGCAAGAATCTCGCCGAAATCGCTGTGAGCGATGCTGCGGCGTTTACCGCCCTGGTCGATGTCGCCCGGGCCGCACTGCCCGAAGATGTCAACGCGCCCTCCGGAGAGGCTGCCTGAGCTTCGCGGCTGTCAGGTGCTCACCGAACGCTCGACCCGGGTGGTCGCTGCGGTCAAACTGCATCGGCATATCGCTCGGCGGCGGTCCCGGCGGTTTCTGGCGGAAGGCGCCCACCTTGTCGAGGCGGCGTCTCGCCGCGGACTGACTCGGGAAGTCTTCGCCACCGAATCAGCCGCCCAGCGGCACGCCGCGCTGCTGGACGCGCAGGATGTCCCGGTGCACCTGGTCACCGAGCGCGCCGCAAAGGCATTGTCGGACACGGTGACTCCGGCTGGCTTGGTCGCAGTGTGCGAGATGGCGTCGGCCACCCTCAACGACGTGCTGACTGGCGCGCCTCGGCTGGTCGCCGTTGCCGTCGAGATCAGCGAACCGGGCAACGCCGGCACCTTGATTCGCATCGCTGACGCGATGGGCGCCGCCGCGGTGATCCTGGCCGGCCACAGCGTCGATCCCTACAACAGCAAGTGTCTGCGCGCTTCCGCTGGAAGCATCTTTTCCATCCCGGTCGTAGCGGCGCCCGATGTCGGTAACGCGGTTGCATCGCTGCAGACCGCCGGCTTGCAGGTGTTGGCCACCACACTGGATGGCGAACTCTCGCTCGACGACGCCGACCTCGCCACCCCTACGGCGTGGCTGTTGGGGCCGGAATCGCACGGTCTTTCAGCGGAGGTGGCGCAGCTGGCACACCACCGCGTACAGATTCCCATGCGGGGCGGCGCGCAGAGCCTCAATGTGGCTGCGGCCGCAGCGATTTGTCTTTACCAGAGCGCGCGGGCGCTGCGCTGATCAGGCGGCTCTGCCGCGGCCGCGCGCGGGTCGCAGACCAGCCAACGAGAACGTGGTGTGCACCAGAGATCCGGCGCGCTCGATGATGTTCTTCGCCGGGTGTGTGCGGGGCGGGAAGTAGTGCATCGGCATACCGCGACGATCGCGTGGTGGCGCCATGAAGCCCGGTGCCTCCACCAGCGGGGCGTCGGCGGGGAGCCGGCCCGCTGCCCGGCGGTAGGCGGCCAGCGCGCGCGGATGCAATCGGATCTCGTCGGGCACCGCCAGAAAGGCCAGCTCGACTGCTTTGCCGAAGAGCCGCAACAACACTTCGTCGCCCGGCGTCCACCGCATGCCGGCCTTCTCCCGTACCGCCGGGTCGAACAGTCCGGCCGCTATCCAGCGCTGCCCGGCCGCCAACGGCCTGAACAACTGATCCCAAATCGGCGTGGGCATCAGCACGAATTTCGGTTTGGGGATCCGGATTTCGAAGATGTCCAGGGTGGCCTGGTTGATCTCCAGCTCGTCCTGGCACATGCGGCCCCAATACTCCTGGAAGTCCTCCCAGGATTTCGGCACTGGCCGCATGCTCATCCCGTACATCCGGTACCACTGCACATGCTCGTCGAACAGTTGGCGCTTCTCGGCCTCGGTCAGCCCACCGCAGAAGTATTCGGCCACCTTGATCACCAGCATGAAGAACGTCGCGTGTGCCCAATAGAACGTTTCCGGGTTCAGCGCGTGATAGCGGCGCCCGGACGCGTCGACGCCCTTGATGGTGTGGTGGTACTGCTTGATCTGCTCGCCGGTGCGCTGCGCACGCTCGCCGTCGTAGACCACGCCCATGATCGGATACACCGAGCGGGCAACTCGTTGCAGCGGTTCGCGCAACAGGATCGAGTGCTCCTCGACACCGGCGGCCAACTCCGGATACATGTTCTGGATCGCACCGATCCACACGCCCATCATCCCGGTGCGCAGGTCGCCGAAATACTTCCAGGTCAGCGAATCCGGGCCCAATGGCTCGGCGTTGGCGGCGGCATCGTCGCTGCGCGTGACGAGGGCGGGCTCGACCGACGGTATCGATTTGGTCGTGGTCATCGCGACCTCCTGGCTGCTGATAAGTTCACGATAATGTTGACAACAAACGTTGTCTACGATTTCCGCGGCGTGCCGCGCCGACGTGTTACCGACTGTCGACCGCGCTGAGGCAAGCGCGTGATCAGGCGGTTTGACGTCTACGGTGGCGGACGCCACTACGACGGTCGTTGCCGCCCTCTTCGGGCAGCACCTAGGCTGGACGCCGTGGACCTCGGGCCCGATTCGGCGTCCGGCGAGCCCGAGCAAGCGGCGACCACGCCGGCCACGCCTGCGTCCAAAGACCGCTCTCCGGTATCGATACACGGAGCGGCGGACTGGCTGCGCGACAGGAACCAGAGCGCAGGAGTCGTCGACTTCATCCGGCGCGCCCGCCGCGCATTACCCGGAGATCCCGACTTCGGCGATCCGTTGTCCACCGCGGGCGAGGGCGGTCCACGCGCCGCGGCGCGGGCCGCGGGACGCCTACTCGGCGGCCGCGGGGGGGCGTCGCGTCAGGTCGGTCTTGGCGCGCTTCAGGTGTGGCAGGCGTTGACCGAAGCGGTTGCCCGGCGGCCGGCCAACCCAGATGTGACGTTGGTGTTCACCGATCTGGTGGGTTTCTCGTCGTGGTCGTTGCAGGCCGGTGACGACGCAACATTGATGCTGTTGCGGCGGGTGGCCCGCGCCGTCGAACCGCCGCTGTTGGATGCCGGCGGGCACATCGTCAAACGGATGGGCGACGGCATCATGGCGGTGTTCGCCGATCCGCTCGTCGCGGTCGGCGCGGTCTGCGCTGCTATGCAGGCAGTGAAATCGGTCGACGTGGCCGGTTATCGACCGCGGATGCGGGTCGGAATCCACACCGGGCGTCCGCAGCGGCTGGCCGGTGACTGGCTCGGCGTCGACGTCAACATTGCGGCCCGGGTGATGGAACGCGCCACCAAGGGCGGCATCATGATCTCCGGCACCACCCTGGACGAGCTCGCCCAGGCTGATTTGGACGAGTTGGGAGTGGTGGCCAAACGCACCCACCGACCGATGTTCGCGGCCAAGACCCCCGGGCTTCCGCCTGAACTGGCCCTCTATCGACTCAGAACTGCCAGGGACCTGTCAGCTACCGACGAACGGGAAGACGACAATGTTGAGGCATAGTAGAAGTCGATGATCGCCGACATGCTCACCCGGATTGCCCGGGTCCGGATCACCGTCGGCTACGCAGCGATTCTGACAGCGGTCAGCACGGCACTCCTGGTTCTCGGCCCACAGGCGCAGGCGCAGGCCATTCGCAATGCCAGCACCAACGTGCACAACCTGGCGCACGGGCACCTGGACACCCTGTTCGGCAGCGCATTCGTCACCGATGCCGGTCCGATCTTCGTCTGGCTGCCCGGCCTGGTATGTCTGCTCGCCCTGGCCGAACTGATCTGGCACAGCGCCCGGATGACCGTGGTGTTCGTCACCGGACACATCGGCGCGACACTGCTTGTCGCGGCCGGTATCACCGCGGCGATCAAGCTCGGCTGGTTACCGATGTCGATCTCGCACGCCAGTGACGTCGGCATGAGCTACGGGGCCGTCGCGGTGCTGGGAGCGCTGACCGGCGCGGTGCCGGCGCGCTGGCGGCCGGTGTGGATCGGCTGGTGGGTTCCGGCCGCTGTGGCGGCGGCGGCCGTCGGTGCCGAGTTCACCGACGCCGGGCACGCCGTCGCACTGGTGCTGGGCATGCTGATCGCCACCCGGTTCGGGCGACCGACGCCGTGGACGCCGGTGCGGTATGCGCTGTTGAGCATCGGGGGCGCCTTCGGGTTTTTGATGCTGGCGCACACCCCGTGGTCGTTGTTGGCCGGTGCCGGTGCGGGCGCGCTGGGCGCGCTGACGGTGGATGGGATCATCCGGCTCCGCACGCTGCGCCGGCCGTTGCCGGTGGCCGAGTTGTCCGCCGCCTGACCCCGCGCTCCGAGCACGCCGGACACCGTCGCCGGAGGTGTCGACGCCCCCATCCTTGACATCGCTCAATCACCTAAGATTTGCACTTGCGTCACACTCGTGCCGCGAACCGCCAGCCAAGGAGAGTGTCGCCGCGTGGGTGACCAGCCCGTCGACCTGTCGCCGGAAGCGTTGACCGAAGCCGTCAACGCGGCACGGCGGGCCTTTGCCGCGGCGACCGATCTCGACGGGCTGGCCCACGCCAAAACCGAGCACCTCGGCGACCGCTCGGCGTTGGCGCTGGCCCGGCAGGCGCTGGCCATCCTCCCTAAAACCGATCGCGCGGACGCCGGCCGGCGCGTCAACAGCGCGCGGGGTGAGGCCCAGGGCAGTTTCGACGAGCGACTGGCAGAGTTGCGCGCCGAACGGGATACGGCGGTACTGGTCGCCGAACAAATCGACGTGACATTGCCGTCGACCCGCCAGCCGACCGGCGCCCGCCATCCCATCACGATTCTGGCCGAACACATCGCCGACACCTTCATCGCGATGGGGTGGGAACTGGCCGACGGACCGGAAATCGAGACCGAGCAGTTCAACTTCGACGCGCTGAATTTCCCCGCGGACCATCCCGCGCGCAGCGAACAAGACACCTTCTACATCGCCCCGGAGGGCTCGCGGCAGTTGCTGCGCACCCATACCTCGCCGGTCCAGGTGCGCACGCTGCTTCAGCGTGAACTGCCGGTCTACGTCATCTCGATCGGCCGCACCTTCCGCACCGACGAACTCGACGCCACTCACACACCGGTGTTCCATCAGGTCGAGGGCCTCGCGGTGGATCGAGGCCTGTCGATGGCCCACCTGCGCGGGACACTGGACGCGTTCGCCCGAGCCGAGTTCGGCCCGTCCGCCCGCATCCGGATCCGTCCGCACTTCTTTCCCTTCACCGAGCCATCGGCGGAAGTCGACGTGTGGTTCGCGGGCAAGAAAGGTGGCCCGGGCTGGGTGGAGTGGGGCGGCTGCGGCATGGTGAACCCGAATGTCTTGCGGGCCGCCGGTATTGACGCCGAGGTATACACCGGCTTCGCATTCGGCATGGGGCTGGAGCGCACCCTACAGTTTCGCAACGGCATCCCCGACATGCGCGACATGGTCGAGGGCGACGTGCGGTTCTCGCTGCCGTTCGGGGTCGGAGCCTGATGCGCATCCCGTACAGCTGGCTGCACGAAGCCGTCGCCGCCGGCGCCCCGGATTGGGATGTGCCGCCAGACGAGCTCGAAGAGACGCTGGTCCGCATCGGCCACGAGGTCGAGGAGGTGATTCCGCTCGGCCCGGTCAGCGGCCCGCTGACGGTGGGGCGGGTGGCCGACATCGAAGAGCTCACCGAATTCAAAAAGCCGATCCGCGCCTGCCGGGTCGACGTGGGGGAGAGTCAGGCACGCGACATCATCTGCGGTGCCACGAATTTCGTAGTTGGCGACCTGGTAGTGGTGGCGCTACCGGGCACCGTTTTACCCGGTGACTTCACCATCACCGCGCGCAAGACCTACGGCCGCACCTCTGATGGAATGATCTGCTCGGCAGCCGAATTGGGTTTGGCTGCGGAGCATTCCGGCATCCTGGTGCTTCCGCCGGACACCGCCGAGCCCGGAGCCGACGGGGCTGCGGTCCTTGGCCTCGACGACGTCGTCTTCCATTTGGCCATCACCCCGGATCGCGGCTACTGCATGTCGGTACGCGGCCTGGCCCGCGAAATCGCCTGCGCCTACGACCTTGAATTCATCGACCCGGCCGACGTGGCACCGTTACCTGTCCAGGGAGACGCGTGGCCGCTAACGGTGCAGCCAGAGACCGGGGTTCGGCGATTCGCGCTGCGCCCGGTGACCGGCCTCGACCCCGCCGCGGTGTCGCCGTGGTGGCTGCAGCGGCGACTGCTGCTATGCGGGATCCGGGCGATCTCGCCGGCCGTGGACGCCACCAACTACGTGATGCTCGAACTGGGCCATCCGATGCACGCCCACGATCGCAAACGGGTCACCGGCGGCTTCGACGTGCGGTTCGCCCGGCCCGGCGAAACCGTGACCACCTTGGACGACGTCAAACGGCAGCTCAATCCGGCTGATGTGCTCATCGTCGACGAGGTCGCGACCGCCGCTATCGGCGGCGTGATGGGATCGGGCAGCACCGAGATGCGCGACGACTCGACCGAGGTGCTGCTTGAGGCCGCGGTCTGGGATCCGGCGGCAGTCTCGCGCACGCAACGGCGGCTGCACCTGCCCAGCGAGGCCGCCCGCCGCTACGAGCGTGCCGTCGACCCGGCGATCTCGGTGGCCGCGCTGGACCGTTGCGCGACGCTGCTCGCCGAAATCGCCGGCGGTGCAGTCGCACCGACACTGACCGACTGGCGCGGCGACCCCCCTGTCGACGACTGGCGGCTGCCGCCGATCCGCATCGCCGCCGACCTGCCGGACCGCACCGCCGGGGTTCGATACCCGCACGGCACCACCGCGCGGCGTCTGACGCAGATCGGCGCCACGGTGACCGGCGACGGCGATGTCCTGACCGTGACGCCGCCGAGTTGGCGGCCCGACCTGCTGCAACCCGCCGACCTGGTTGAAGAGGTGCTCCGCCTGGAGGGTCTGGAGCCCATCCCTTCGGTGCTGCCGTCGGCACCGGCGGGCCGCGGCCTCACCGCCACCCAAAAGCGGCGCCGCGCGGTCGGCAAGTCGCTGGCGCTGTCGGGCTACGTCGAAATCCTTCCGACACCGTTTCTGTCCGCAGGGGTGTTCGAGGCCTGGGGTCTGCCCGCCGATGACCCACGGCGTGCCACCGCCCAGGTGCTCAACCCGCTGGAGGCCGATCGGCCGCACCTGGCCACCACGTTGCTGCCCGGTCTGCTGGAAGCGTTGGTGCGCAATGTGTCTCGGGGTATCGCCGATGTCGCGCTCTACGCGATCGCGCAGGTGGCGCAGTCGGCCGAGCAGGCCCGCGACGTCGAGCGCATCCCGGTGGACCGCCGTCCCACCGCTGCGGAGATCGCGGCACTGGACGCGTCGCTGCCGCGTCAGCCGCTGCACGTCGCCGCGGTGCTGACCGGGCTGCGGGAGCCGCGTGGCCCGTGGGGAGCCGGCCGGCCGGTGGAGGCTGCCGACGCGTTCGAAGCGGTTCGGGTGATCGCCCGCGCCTGCGGTGTCGACGTGGTGTTGCGAACCGCCCAGTATCTGCCGTGGCATCCGGGCCGATGCGCCGAGGTGCTGGTCGGCGAGACCGTGATCGGCCACGCTGGTCAGCTACACCCGGCGGTAATCGAGCGGTCAGGCCTGCCGAAGGGCACGTGCGCGGTTGAGCTGAACCTCGACGCGATGCCCATCGTCGAGGCACTGCCCGCGCCCCGGGTATCGCCGTTCCCGGCGGTGTTCCAGGACGTCAGCCTGGTGGTCGACGCCGACGTCGCCGCGCAGGCGGTGATGGAGGCGGTGCGCGACGGTGCTGGTGAGCTGTTGGAGGACATTCGGCTTTTCGATGTCTACACCGGCCCTCAACTGGGCGAAGCCCGCAAATCGCTGACGTTCGCGCTGCGGTTCCGTGCCCAGGACCGCACGCTGACCGAAGACGAAGCCAGCGCCGCCCGCGATGCGGCCGTGCGCTGCGCCGCCGACCGGGTCGGTGCGGTGTTGCGCGGTTGAGTGCCCCTTACTTCTGCCGCGAGCGTGCGTGTTCCCGACCGACACGCCGGAGCGAAACCCGGGAACACGCACGCTCGCGGACGTCCAGGAATGAATTTGCATGACAGTGCATAGTCATGCAAGGATGCTGACATGACGATGCGGGTGGCGGTAGCCGGTGCCAGCGGCTACGCGGGCGGGGAAATCCTGCGGCTGCTGCTCGGACACCCAGCCTATTCCGATGGCCGGCTGACCATCGGCGCACTGACCGCCGCGGCCAGTGCGGGCAGCACGTTAGCCGAACATCATCCACACCTGATGCCATTGGCGCAGCGGGTGCTGGAGCCGACTGAGCCAGAGATACTAGATGGCCACGACGTGGTCTTCCTCGCGCTGCCGCACGGACATTCGGCCGCGCTGGCCGAACAGCTCGGCTCCGAAACGCTGCTGGTGGACTGCGGCGCGGACTTTCGGCTCACCGACGCCGACGCCTGGCAGCGGTTCTACGGGTCCACGCATGCCGGCAGCTGGCCATACGGACTGCCGGAGCTGCCCGGGGCGCGCGACCAACTGCGGGCTACCCGCCGGATTGCGGTACCCGGCTGCTATCCGACGGCCGCACTGCTGGCGCTGCTGCCCGCGGTGGCCGAGGACCTCATCGACCCCGCGGTGACCGTGGTCGCCGTCAGCGGCACCTCCGGTGCCGGGCGGGCCGCCAAGTCCGACCTGCTCGGGTCGGAGGTCATCGGTTCGGCGCGGGCCTACAGCATCGCCGGTGCGCATCGGCATACACCGGAGATCGCGCAGGGCCTGAAGTTGGTGACTGACCGCGACGTCACCGTGTCGTTCACGCCGGTGCTCATCCCGACGTCGCGAGGCATCCTGGCCACGTGCACCGCGCCCACCCGTGCGCCGGTTTCCGAGCTGCGGGCTGCCTACGAAAAGGCCTATGACGCCGAGCCTTTCATCTTTCTGCTACCCGAAGGGCAACTGCCCCGCACCGGGGCGGTGATCGGCAGCAACGCGGCACACATCGCGGTCGCGGTGGACGAGGACGCCGGAACGTTCGTCGCGATCGCCGCGATCGACAACCTGGTCAAAGGTACCGGCGGCGCCGCGGTGCAGTCGATGAACCTGGCATTGGGCTGGCCGGAGTCAGAAGGTCTTCCACTGGTTGGGGTGGCGCCATGACTGACATCGCAGACGCCACACGGTTGGTGCGCGCGCAGGGGGTGACCGCGCCGGCCGGCTTCCGCGCCACCGGAATTGCCGCGGGCATCAAAGCATCCGGCGCCCCCGACCTGGCGCTGGTGTTCAACGAAGGCCCCGACTATGCAGCGACGGGCGTGGTTACCCGCAATCAGGTCAAAGCCGCACCGGTGCTGTGGACCCAGCAAGTGCTGACGACCGGCCGGCTGCGTGCGGTGATCCTCAACTCTGGCGGTGCCAACGCCTGCACCGGGCCGGCCGGATTTCAAGACACTCACGCGACCGCCGAGGCCGTCGCCGCCGCATTGTCGGACTGGGGCACCGAAACCGGGGCCGTCGAGGTCGCCGTCTGTTCCACCGGGCTGATCGGCGACCGACTTCCGATGGATAAGGTGCTCAACGGTGTCGCGGAGATCGTGCACGAGATGGCCGGCGGACTGACCGGCGGCGACGAAGCCGCCCGCGCCATCATGACCACCGACACCGTGCCCAAACAGGTGGCACTGCACCATAAAAGCAACTGGACCATCGGCGGGATGGCCAAGGGCGCCGGGATGCTGGCTCCGTCGCTGGCCACCATGCTGTGTGTGCTCACCACCGACGCGGTGGCCGAACCGGGAGCGCTCGACCAGGCGCTGCGCCGCGCCACCGCGATCACTTTCGACCGTCTCGACATCGACGGCACCTGCTCGACCAACGACACCGTGCTGCTGCTGGCTTCCGGCGCAAGCGAAATCGCGCCGAGCCAAGCCGATCTCGACGACGCGGTGCTGCGGGTTTGCGACGACCTGTGCGCCCAGCTGCAGGCCGACGCCGAAGGCGTGACCAAGCGCATCACTGTGACGGTGACCGGTGCCGTCACCGACGACGACGCGCTCACCGCCGCCCGGCTGATCGCCCGCGACAGCCTGGTCAAGACGGCGCTGTTCGGCTCGGACCCGAACTGGGGAAGGGTGCTCGCCGCCGTGGGCATGGCGCCGTTTACCATCGACCCGAACCGGATCACGGTGTCGTTCAACGGTTCGGCAGTGTTCGCCGACGGGGCCGGAACCCCTGGCGCGCGCGAGGTGGATCTTTCGGGCGCCGACATCGATCTCGATGTCGACCTTGGCGCCGGCGATGCCACCGCCACCATCCGCACCACCGATTTGTCGCACGGCTATGTCGACGAGAATTCGGCCTACAGCTCATGACGACGACCGGCGAGCTCCCCACCCTAGTCAAAGCGCAGGTGCTGGCCGAAGCCCTGCCCTGGCTCAAACAACTGCACGGAGAGATCGTCGTCGTCAAATACGGCGGCAACGCGATGACCGACGAGACGCTCAAGCATGCGTTTGCCGCGGATATGGCATTTCTGCGCAACTGCGGTATCCATCCCGTCGTCGTGCATGGCGGCGGCCCGCAGATCAGTGCCATGCTGCGGCGGCTCGGAGTTCCCGGGGATTTCAAAGGCGGATTCCGGGTCACCACACCCGAAGTGCTCGACGTGGCACGCATGGTGCTGTTCGGTCAGGTCGGCCGGGAACTGGTCAACCTCATTAACGCGCACGGGCCGTACGCGGTCGGGATCACCGGCGAGGATGCGCAGCTGTTCACCGCGGTGCGGCGCAGCGTCACCGTCGACGGGGTGGCCACCGATATCGGACTGGTCGGCAATGTCGACCGCGTCAACACCGCCGCGGTACTCGATCTCATTGCGGCCCGGCGTATTCCGGTGGTGTCCACGCTCGCGCCGGACACCGACGGCGTCGTGCACAACATCAACGCCGACACCGCTGCGGCGGCGCTGGCCGAAGCGCTGGGAGCCGAAAAGCTGTTGATGCTCACCGACGTCGAAGGCCTGTACACCCGTTGGCCCGATCGCACTTCACTGGTCAGCGAAATCGACACGGCAACACTGGGGCAACTGCTGCCCACGCTGGAGGCAGGCATGATCCCGAAAGTCGAAGCCTGCCTGCGTGCCGTCGCCGGCGGCGTGCCCAGCGCACATGTCATCGACGGCCGCGTCGAGCATTGCGTGTTGGTGGAGTTGTTCACCGATGCCGGTACCGGCACCAAGGTGGTGAGCGCATGAGCGGTACGCAAACCATGCAGCAGCGGTGGTCGGCGGTGATGATGAACAACTACGGCGTCCCACCGGTCGCGTTGGCCAGCGGCGACGGCGCGGTCGTCACCGACGTAGACGGCAACTCGTATCTGGACCTGCTCGGCGGGATCGCCGTCAACATCCTCGGGCACTGCCATCCGGCCGTCATCGATGCCGTCACCCGGCAGATGTCCACGCTGGGCCACACGTCCAACCTGTATGCCGCCGAGCCCGGCATCGCGCTGGCCGAGGCACTAGTCGAACTGCTGGGCGCCGATGCCCGGGTGTTCTTCTGCAACTCCGGTACCGAAGCCAACGAGCTGGCGTTCAAGCTGTCGCGGCTGACCGGACGTACGAAACTGGTTGCCGCACAAGAGGCCTTCCACGGCCGCACGATGGGCTCGCTGGCGCTGACCGGCCAGCCGACCAAGCGAGCGCCGTTTGAGCCGCTGCCTGGTGACGTCACACACGTGCCGTACGGCGACACCGACGCGCTGGCCGCTGCGGTCACCGATGACACCGCCGCGGTGTTTTTGGAGCCGATCATGGGGGAGCGCGGTGTCGTTGTCCCACCCGACGGCTATCTTGTTGCAGCTCGGGATATTACGACCAAGCACGGCGCACTGCTGGTGCTCGACGAGGTGCAGACCGGGATGGGCCGCACCGGTGTCTTCTTCGCCCACCAACACGACGGCATCACCCCCGATGTGGTGACGCTGGCCAAGGGTCTCGGCGGTGGGCTGCCGATCGGAGCGTGCCTGGCCGTCGGCCCGGCCGCGCAGTTGCTCACCCCGGGTCTGCACGGTAGTACGTTCGGAGGTAACCCGATCTGCGCGGCGGCGGCGCTGGCCGTGCTGCACGTGCTGGCGTCCGACGACTTGGTGCGGCGCGCCGACGTGCTCGGTAAGTCGTTGCGCCATGGCATCGAATCGCTTGGCCATCCGCTGATCGATCACGTCCGTGGCCGTGGCTTGCTGTGCGGAATCGTGCTTACCGCGCCCAGCGCAAAAGACGTCGAGATGGCAGCCCGCGCGGGCGGCTTCCTGGTGAACGCCGCGGCACCTGACGTCATCCGGCTGGCTCCGCCGTTGATCATCACCGAGCATCAGGTCGACACCTTCGTCACCGCGTTGCCCGGCATCCTGGACAGCGCCGGGGGAAGCTCATGACCCGGCATTTTCTGCGCGACGACGACCTGTCGCCACAGGAACAGACCGAAGTGCTCGAGCTTGCAGCCGAGTTGAAGAAGGATCCGCTGAGCCGCCGCCCCCTGGAAGGACCGCGGGGAGTCGCGGTCATCTTCGACAAGAACTCCACCCGCACCCGGTTCTCGTTCGAGATGGGGATCGCGCAGCTGGGCGGGCACGCCGTCGTCGTCGATGGACGCAGCACCCAGTTGGGCCGCGACGAGACCCTGCAAGACACCGCAAAGGTGTTGTCCCGCTATGTCGATGCGATCGTGTGGCGGACTTTCGGACAGGACCGGCTCACCGCGATGGCCGCGACGGCGACGGTGCCGATCGTCAACGCGCTGTCCGACCAGTTCCATCCCTGCCAGGTGCTGGCCGATTTGCAGACCATCGCCGAGCGGAAGGGCACGCTGCGCGGCTTGAAGATGTCCTACTTCGGCGACGGCGCCAACAACATGGCCCACTCGCTGGTCCTTGGCGGCGTTACCGCGGGCATGCACGTGACGATCGCCGCTCCTGCGGCGTTCGCGCCCGATAATGCGGTGCTGGCCGCCGCCGAGGAGCGTGCCGTGGCGACCGGCGCATCGGTGACTGTCACCGCCGATGCCGACGCGGCAGCGTCCAACGCCGACGTGCTGGTGACCGATACCTGGACATCGATGGGGCAGGAAGACGACGGGCTCGATCGAGTGCAGCCGTTCCGGCCGTACCAGGTCAACACCGGCCTTGTGAGCCTCGCCGACCCGGAAGTCGTGGTGTTGCATTGCCTTCCGGCGCACCGCGGCGAGGAGATCACCGACGAGGTGATGGACGGGCCGCACAGCGCGGTGTGGGACGAGGCCGAGAACCGGTTGCATGCGCAGAAGGCGCTGCTGGTGTGGCTGCTAGAGCAGTCGCGATGACCCGGTCAAAAGCCGCAGCTGACGTCACCCGCGCCGGGCGGCAGGCCCGCATCGTGGCGATCCTGTCGTCGGCTCCGGTGCGCAGCCAAGGCGAGCTGGCCGGGCTGCTGGCCGCCGACGGCATCGAGGTGACCCAGGCCACGTTGTCGCGCGACCTGGAAGAGCTTGGGGCGGTGAAACTGCGCGGCGCCGACGGCGGCGTCGGCGTCTACATGGTGCCCGAGGACGGCAGCCCGCTACGCGGGGTGTCCGGCGGCACCGGGCGGCTGTCGCGCCTGCTGAGCGAGCTGCTGGTGTCCACCGACGCCACCGGAAACCTCGCGGTGCTGCGCACCCCGCCCGGGGCGGCGGACTACCTGGCCAGCGCCATCGACCGGGCGGCGCTACCCTACGTCGTCGGCACCATCGCCGGCGACGACACTATCTTTGTGGCCGCACGAGAACCGATGACTGGCGCTGAGCTGGCCACCGTTATCGAAAACCTCAAGTGATATAAGGAGATTGGTTCATGTCCGAGCGCGTCATCTTGGCGTATTCCGGCGGTTTGGACACCTCCGTGGCGATCAGCTGGATCGGCAAGGAGACCGGCCGGGAGGTTGTCGCGGTCGCGATAGACCTGGGTCAGGGCGGCGAGGACATGGAGGTGGTGCGCCAACGCGCACTGGACTGCGGCGCGGTGGAAGCGGTCGTTGTCGACGCCCGCGACGAGTTCGCCGAGGGCTACTGTCTGCCCACCATCCAGTCGAACGCGCTCTACATGGACCGCTATCCGCTGGTGTCGGCGATCAGCCGGCCGCTGATCGTCAAGCACCTGGTCACGGCCGCACGCGAGCACGGCGGCAGCATCGTCGCGCACGGGTGTACCGGCAAAGGCAACGACCAGGTGCGCTTCGAGGTCGGGTTCGCTTCGCTGGCACCGGATCTGGAGGTGTTGGCGCCAGTTCGTGACTATGCCTGGACACGGGAGAAGGCCATCGCCTTCGCCGAAGAGAACGCCATCCCGATCAACGTCACCAAGCGGTCACCGTTTTCCATCGACCAGAACGTCTGGGGCCGGGCGGTGGAAACCGGCTTCCTCGAGCATTTGTGGAACGCGCCCACCAAAGACGTCTACGACTACACCGAAGATCCCACGCTCAACTGGAACACGCCCGACGAGGTCATCGTCGGTTTCGACCGCGGCGTGCCGGTATCCATCGACGGCAAGCCGGTGTCGGTGCTGCGGGCCATCGAAGAACTCAACACCCGCGCCGGGGCCCAGGGCGTCGGGCGGCTCGACGTCGTCGAGGACCGACTGGTCGGCATCAAGAGCCGTGAAATCTACGAAGCTCCGGGCGCGATGGTGCTCATCACCGCCCACACCGAGCTCGAGCACGTCACGCTCGAGCGCGAGCTCGGGCGGTTCAAGCGGCAAACCGACCAGCGCTGGGCCGAACTCGTCTACGACGGATTGTGGTATTCACCATTGAAGACGGCGCTGGAGAGCTTCGTCGCCACCACGCAGCAGCAGGTGACCGGTGAAGTCCGAATGGTGTTGCACGGCGGGCACATTGCGGTCAATGGTCGGCGCAGTGCGCAGTCACTCTATGACTTCAACCTTGCCACCTACGACGAGGGCGACAGCTTCGACCAGTCCAAAGCGAAGGGATTCGTGTACGTGCACGGGTTGTCGTCCAAGATCGCCGCCCGCCGGGATCTGGGGTGACCCTCTTTCCGCGAGCGTGCGTGTTCCCGGGCGACACGCCGAGCGTGCGCCCGGGAACACGCACGCTCGCGTTAAAGGTGGCGGTCCGATGAGCACCCACCAGGGATCGCTGTGGGGCGGGCGGTTCGCCGACGGGCCGTCCGACGCGCTGGCGGCGCTGAGCCGATCCACCCACTTCGACTGGGTCCTGGCGCCCTACGACCTTGCCGCGTCGCGGGCGCATACCCGGGTGCTCTTCCGGGCCGGCCTGCTCAGCGACGAGCAGCGCGACGGGCTTCTGGCAGGGCTGGACAGCCTCGCGCAAGACGTAGCCGACGCCAGCTTCGGCCCATTGCCCAGCGACGAGGACGTGCATGCCGCGCTGGAGCGCGGCCTGATTGAGCGGGTCGGCCCCGCACTGGGCGGCCGTCTGCGCGCCGGACGATCCCGAAACGATCAGGTAGCCACGCTGTTTCGGATGTGGCTGCGCGATGCCGCGGGTCGGGTCGCGGCGGGCGTGCTCGACGTCGTCAACGCCCTGGCCGCGCAGGCGGCCGCGCACCCGACCGCCATCATGCCGGGTAAAACACATCTGCAGTCGGCCCAGCCGATCCTGCTGGCCCACCACCTGCTCGCCCACGCCCAACCGTTGCTGCGCGACGTGGACCGGATCGTCGACCTCGACAAGCGCACCGCGTTGTCGCCGTACGGCTCTGGAGCACTGGCCGGCTCGTCGCTGGGGCTCGATCCGGACGCCATCGCCGACGAGCTGGGTTTCGCCGCTGCCGTCGACAACTCCATCGACGGCACCGCGGCACGGGATTTCGCTGCCGAGGCCGCCTTCGTGTTCGCGATGATCGCCGTCGACCTCTCGCGGCTCGCCGAGGACATCATCATCTGGAGCTCAACCGAATTCGGTTACGTGACACTGCACGACTCATGGTCGACCGGCAGCTCGATCATGCCGCAGAAGAAGAATCCCGACATCGCCGAGTTGGCCCGCGGCAAATCCGGGCGGTTGATCGGCAACCTGGCGGGGCTGTTGGCAACGCTGAAGGCACAGCCGCTGGCCTACAACCGCGACCTGCAAGAGGACAAGGAGCCCGTGTTCGACTCGGTAGCACAGCTGCAGCTGCTGCTGCCGGCGATGGCGGGCCTGGTCGGCAGCCTGACATTCGATGTCGAGCGGATGGCGGCGCTGGCTCCAGCCGGCTACACGCTGGCCACCGATATCGCCGAATGGCTGGTGCGCCAAGGTGTTCCGTTCCGAGTGGCGCACGAGGCGGCCGGCGCGGCGGTACAGGCCGCCGAGCAGCGTGGTGTCGGGCTGGAATCGCTGACCGACGACGAGTTGGCGGCGATCAGCCCCGAATTGTCCCCACAAGTTCGCGAGGTGCTCACCATTCAGGGTTCGGTGTCCTCGCGCGACGCCCGCGGTGGAACGGCGCCGATCCAGGTCGCCAAACAGCTCGACGCGGTTCGCGACACCGCCGACCGGCTGCGGCAGCAGCTCTAACTGTCATCCGCCAACTCGGACAACTCCAGCCAGCGGCTCTCCATCGCAGCGACCTCGTCTTCAAGCCCGCGTAATTCCCGGGTCAGCCGGCTCAAGCCGACATGGTCGGCGTGGTTATGCTCGGCGAGTTCGACATGTTTGGCGGTGATCCGCTCGGCCAGCCGCGCGAGACTGCGGTCGATTGCCGCGATTTCCTTCTGCATGGCGCGTAATCCGGCGCCGCCCGTCGCTTTTCGGGTGGCAGCCGCCGGACGTTCAGCCGCGCTGGCCAGCTGCAGATATTCGTCGACGCCGCCGGGCAAGTGCCGCAGCCGACCATCGAGGATCGCATACTGCTGATCGGTGACCCGCTCGAGCAAATACCGGTCATGGGAGACGACGATCAGCGTCCCCGGCCAGGAATCCAGCAGATCCTCGGTGGCCGCCAACATATCGGTGTCCACGTCGTTAGTGGGCTCGTCGAGCAGCAGCACGTTCGGCTCGGCGAGCAGCGTAAGCATCAACTGCAGCCGCCGGCGCTGCCCGCCAGAGAGCTCCCCGACGCGGGCGGACAATTGATCACTACCGAAACCCAGCCGTTCCAGCAGCTGCGCCGGGCTGACGTCACGACCGTCGACCTGGTAGCCGCTGCGCAGCCTGCCCAGCACATCGGCAACCCGCTCGCCCACCATCGGTGCCAGGGCATCACCCTGCTGATCGAGTATCCCCAGCTGAACCGTCTTGCCGCGCTTGACCTTTCCCGCAGTTGGCAAAACAGTGCCGGCGATGAGCCCCAACAGGGTGGACTTTCCGGCACCATTTGCTCCGACGATGCCGCTGCGTTCACCGGGGCCGATTCGCCACTCGATATCGCGCAGTACCGATCGCACGCCGAAGGACACCGACACGCCCAGCAGATCGATCACGTCCTTGCCCAGCCGCGCGGTTGCCAGCTTGGCCAACTCGACGGTGTCGCGCAGCGGCGGCACGTCGGCGATCAACTGGTTGGCCGCCTCGATGCGGAATTTGGGTTTCGACGTGCGTGCCGGCGCACCGCGGCGCAGCCAGGCCAATTCTTTGCGCATCAGGTTCTGCCGCTTGGCCTCGGCGAGGGCGGCGCGGCGGTCCCGCTCGACGCGCTGCAGTACGTAGGCGGCGTAACCGCCCTCGAACGGCTCGACCGTTGCGTCGTGCACTTCCCACGTCGTGGTGGCCACCTCGTCGAGAAACCAGCGGTCGTGGGTCACCATCAGCAGCCCACCCGTGTTGCGGGCCCAGCGCTGACGCAGATGGCCGGCCAGCCAGGTGATGCCTTCGATGTCAAGGTGATTGGTGGGCTCGTCCAGCGCGATGACATCCCACTCGCCGACCAGCAACGCGGCCAGTTGCACCCGCCGCCGCTGCCCGCCCGACAGCGTGGCAACCGTTGCACCCCAATCGATGTCGGACACCAGGCCGCCGACCACGTCGCGCACTCGAGCATCGCCGGCCCACTCGTGTTCGGGTCGGTCACCGACCAGCGTCGCGCCGACGGTGCCACCCGGGTCGAGCGTGTCCGCCTGGCTCAGCGCACCGACTCGCAGCCCGCTGCGTTGGGTGACCCGGCCGGAGTCCGGAAGCAACTGCCCGGTCAGCAATCCCAGCAGGGTGGATTTGCCGTCCCCGTTGCGTCCCACGATGCCGATACGGTCGCCGTCGCTCACTCCCACAGTCAGCGACTCGAAGACCACCTGAGTCGGATATTCCAGGTGCACGGTCTCGGCTCCGAGCAGGTGCGCCATCGGCCCGAGACTAGCTCTAACAGCCCCAAAGCTGCGGGCGCGGCCCTGCTGATGTGCCAGAATGTGCAGGCAATCACGGGAGTAGCGGTGAATTTGAATTTCTCAGCGGTCACGCGACCGGTCACCCGACCGGTCGAGCGCCTGATGGCCACGGCCCAGAACGGCCTGGAGGTCTTGCGACTCGGCGGTCTGGAGACCGGGACGGTTCCGTCGCCGTTCCAGGTCGTCGAGAGCGTGCCGATGTACAAGCTCCGTCGGTATTTCCCGCCGGACAACCGGCCAGGTCAGCCTCCCGCGGGTCCGCCGGTGCTGCTGGTGCACCCGATGATGATGTCGGCGAATATGTGGGACGTCACCAGGGCCGAGGGCGCGGTGGGCATCCTGCACGCCGCGGGCCTGGACCCCTGGGTCATCGACTTCGGCTCTCCGGACAAGGTCGAGGGTGGCATGCGCCGCACCCTCGCCGACCACATCGTCGCACTGAGCGAGGCTGTCGACACGACCGCGGAGACCACCGGCCAAGATGTGCACCTGGTCGGCTATTCGCAAGGCGGGATGTTCTGCTACCAGGCCGCGGCATATCGCCGGTCGAAGAACATCGCCAGCATCGTGGCGTTCGGTTCTCCGGTCGACACCTTGGCCGCGCTGCCGATGGGTGTCCCGCCCAACCTGGCCCAAGCCACCGCCAACTTCATGGCAGACCACGTCTTCAACCGGCTCGATATCCCAAGTTGGTTGGCCCGCACCGGTTTTCAGATGATGGATCCGCTCAAGACGGCCAAAGCCCGGCTAGACTTCGTGCGCCAGCTACACGATCGTGAGGCATTGCTGCCGCGTGAGGCCCAACGCAGGTTCTTGGAGTCCGAGGGCTGGATCGCGTGGTCGGGACCGGCAGTCTCCGAGTTGCTCAAGCAGTTCATTGCACACAACCGGATGATGACTGGCGGTTTCGCCATCAACGGGCAGCTCGTGACGCTGACGGACATCACCTGCCCGGTGCTGGCCTTCGTCGGAGAGGTCGACGATATCGGGCAGCCGCCCGCGGTGCGCGGCATCCGGCGTGCGGCGCCCAATGCCGAGGTGTACGAGTACACCTTGCGGGCGGGTCACTTCGGCCTGGTGGTCGGATCCAAGGCCGCCGAACAAAGCTGGCCGACCGTCGCTGAGTGGGTGCGGTGGATTTCCGGTCATTCCGCCAAACCGGACAGCATCGCGCCGATGGCCGACCAACCCGTCGAGGGCACCGACAGCGGCGTGGCAATCAGCTCCCGGGTGGCGCACGGCATCGGTGAGGCTTCCGAGGTGGCGTTGGCGCTGGCACGCGGTGCCGCCGATGCGGTCGTGGCGGCCAACAAATCGGTGCGCACGCTGGCGGTGGAAACCGTCCGCACGTTGCCCCGACTGGTCCGGCTGGGTCAGATCAACGACCACACCCGGATCTCGCTGGGCAGGATCATCGGTGAGCAGGCGCGCGACGCGCCACAGGGCGAATTCCTGCTCTTCGACGGCCGCGTCCACACCTACGAAGCGGTGAACCGCCGCATCGACAACGTCGTGCGCGGCCTCATCGAAGTCGGGGTGCGTCAGGGCGAACACGTCGGTGTGCTGATGGAGACCCGGCCCAGCGCCTTGGTCGCGATTGCCGCGTTGTCCCGGCTGGGCGCGGTCGCGGTGCTGATGCATCCTGACACCGACCTGGCCGCAGCGGTCCGGATCGGGGGAGTGACCGAGATCATCACCGATCCCACTCATCTGGAGACCGCGCGCCAATTGCCCGGCCAGATTCTGGTTCTCGGCGGCGGTGAAGCACGCGATCTGCATCTGCCCGAGGATGCGGGTGTCATCGATATGGAGCAGATCGATCCCGACGCCGTCGAGCTGCCAGGTTGGTACCGCCCCGATCCCGGCTTTGCGCGGGATCTGGCGTTCATCGCGTTCAGCTCGGCCGGCGGCGAACTGGCCGCCAAGCAGATCACCAACTACCGCTGGGCGTTGTCGGCGTTCGGTACCGCCTCGACCGCCGCGCTCAGCCGCAGCGACACCGTGTACTGCCTGACACCGCTGCACCACGAGTCCGGACTGCTGGTGAGCCTGGGCGGAGCAGTGGTCGGCGGTGCCCGCATTGCCCTGTCGCGCGGGCTGCAAACGGACCGGTTCATCGCCGAGGTGCGCCAATACGGCGTGACCGTGGTGTCATACACGTGGGCCATGCTCCGCAACGTCATCGACGACCCGGGCTTCGTGCTGCACGGCAATCATCCGGTGCGGTTGTTCATCGGTTCCGGTATGCCGACCGGGCTCTGGTGCCGCATCGTCGACGCATTCGCGCCCGCGCACGTCGTCGAGTTCTTTGCCACCACGGACGGACAGGCGGTGCTGGCCAACGTCTCCGGCGCCAAGATCGGCAGCAAGGGCCGGCCCCTGCCGGGCGTCGGCCGCGTCGAGCTTGGCGCCTACGACGCCGAGCACGATCTCATTCTCGAGAACGACGAGGGCTTCGTACAGGTCGCTGCCACCGGGGAAGTCGGTGTGCTGCTGGCCCAGCCGCGCGGACCGATCGACCCCACCGCGTCCGTCAAACGTGGTGTCTTCTCTCCGGCTGACACCTGGATCTCCACCGAGTATCTGTTCCGTCGCGACAGCGACGGAGATTACTGGTTGGTGGGACGGCGCGGCTCGGTGATTCGCACCGCCCGTGGCATGGTTTTCTGCGAGCCGATCACCGACGCGCTCGGACTCATTCCGGCAGTTGACCTTGCGGTGACCTACGGGGTGCCGGTGGGCGGTCAGTTGATCGCGGTCTCGGCGGTAACGCTGCGACCGGGAGCGACGATCACGGCGGCAGACCTGACCGAGACGATCGCCGCCATGGAGCACGGCCCCGGTCCCGACATCGTGCACGTCGTCTCCGAGATGACGCTCAGTGCCAGCTACCGCCCAACGGTCAGCCCGTTGCGTGCGGCGGGCATTCCCAAACCGAGCCGCCATGCCTGGTATTTCGACTCGGCCGCCGACCAGTTCCGGCGGTTGACTGGGTCGGTGCGGACCGAGATGGCGGGCGGCCACGAGTGATTGACGAGACGTTGCTGGGCATTCTGGTATGTCCGGCCGACCGCGGTCCGCTGCTGTTGGTCGACCAGCTGCTCTACAACCCGCGGTTGCGCCGTGCCTACCGGATCGAAGACGACATCCCGGTGCTGTTGATCGACGAGGCGACCGATGTCGGCGACGACGAGCATGCCCGGCTCATGGCGCGGGCTGCCCCGGAAGATCCCCGGTGAGATAACGCTGCAGGTTCGGCGCGATGGTTTCGGCGATCTGCTCGACGGGCAACGACGCGAACGGCTGCAGCTTCAAGATGTAGCGGGCCATCAGTACGCCGGCCACCTGCGACGCCACGAACTCCGCCCGGATGATTCCAGACCCTGGCGGATCGTCTACCCGCGCGGCGATCTCTTCGATGATCACTTCGCGCAGAAATGACCGCACCAACCCGATGTCGGCGCCGGACAGCAACGAGCGAACTGTCGCGATCATGCCGTTGCCGAGCTCGGAATCCCACAACGGCAACAGCAGCGACGGCAGCGTATAGCCGAGTTGCTCGACGGGCGCTTCACGCAGCGGGCCGATGACGGTCAACGGATCAAACGGCAGGTCGATCGCGGCGGTGAACAGCTGCTCCTTCGTCCCGTAATAGTGATGCACCAGCGCCGAATCCACCTCGGCTGCTGCGGCCACCGCGCGGATGGACGTTTTGTCGAAACCGTTGCGGGCAAACAGTTCCCGGGCGCTGGACAAGATGCGCTCCCGATTGTCGGAACCGCCCCGGGGACGCCCGGGCCGCCTTCGGCTCACGTTGGTAGCCAACGGATTACGTGGTCCGACGGCGCAACGTCGCGGCGGCCAGGCACAGCGCCGCCAACGCAAAACCCAACACGACGAGAATGTCTCGCACCGCGACACCGGTCAGCTCGGGGTGCGTTCCGACCTGCTGCAGTGCTTCCAGGGCATAGCTGGCCGGCAGCACATTGCTGATCCATTCCAGCCATGCCGCCATGAGCGCTCGGGGGACGATGATGCCCGCCAGCAGCAGCTGCGGCACCATCACCAGCGGTATGAACTGCACGGCCTGAAATTCGGTGCGGGCGAACGCACTACAGAGCAGGCCCAGGCCGACGCCCAATACCGCGTTGACAATCGCGATCAGGAACACCCATCCGGGGTTGCCCGCGGTATCGAAGCCGAGAAACCAAAACGACACGATGCACGCCAAAACCGCTTGTATCGCCGCAGCAACCGAGAACGCGGTGCCATAGGCGATCAGCAGGTCGAGGCGGCGCAGCGGCGTCGTCAGGATGCGCTCCAATGTTCCCGAGGCACGTTCGCGCTGCATCGTTATCGAGGTGATGATGAACATCAAGAAGAGTGGGAAGAGGCCCAGCAGAATCAAGCAGGCGTTGTTGAACGGTGTCGGGGCGCCCGGCGCATGCGGAGCGTCTTCGAACATGAAGTACATCAGCGTGATGACCAGAACCGGCACCAACAGGATCATCGCGACGCTGCGGCGATCGGCAACCAGTTGCCGCAGGATCCGCGCCGTAGTGGCGCGATAGGCCTGCAGGAAACCGGCCGGCCCTACCCGGCTTCGCGCACGGTGCTGCGTTTGATGATGGACAGGAACGCGTCCTCCAGTGACGTGCATGCGGTGTCCTCTCGTAACTGGGTCGGAGTGGTGTGGGCGACTAACCGGCCTTCGCGCATCAGCAGCAGATCACCGCAGTGGTCGGCTTCGTCCATGACATGGCTGGAGACCAGCAGCGTGGTCCCGGACCGGGCAAGGTCGGTGAACTGCTCCCACAGATCAGCCCGCAACACCGGATCCAGCCCGACGGTGGGCTCGTCGAGCACCAGCAGCTCCGGCCGGCACACCAATGCGCAGGCCAACGATGCCCGGGTGCGCTGACCGCCGGAAAGGTTTCCGCAGTAGGCGGTGCGGTGATCCCCCAGCCCCACTCGGTCGATGGCGGCATCGGCGGCCTGGTGGTCGAATCCGTACAGCGCTGCGAAGTAGCGGACGTTGTCGATGATCCGCAGGTCGTCGTAGATGGTGGGGTCTTGGGGCATGTAGCCGACGCGCCGGCGCAGTGCGCCCGATCCCGCCGGCTTCCCGAGCACGCGCACCGTGCCCGACGTCACGACCTGAGTGCCGACGATGCAGCGCATGAGCGTGGTTTTGCCGCAACCGGACGGCCCCAGCAGCCCGGTGATGCTGCCGCGGGCGATCTGGACCGAAAAATCTTGCAGCGCAGCGTGTTTCCCACGAACCACGCGTAGATGCCGGATGTCCACGGCGGTGTCCACGCCTTCGGCAAGTAATTCATCACTTGATGAAGGCATCATGCGATGAATATCCGCCCCTGCGGGCCCGTGTGTCAAGGGCTTGGGCAGAATCGGTCCGGTGAGCGCTGACCAACTGACTGTCGACCCCATCGCGGCCGCCCACCGACTGGTGGGCGCCACTCTGTTGGGCCGCGGCGTCAGCGCGACGATCGTCGAGGTCGAGGCGTATGGCGGAGTTCCCGACGGACCGTGGCCGGATGCGGCAGCGCATTCCTACCGCGGGATCAGTGGCCGCAACGCGGTGATGTTCGGGCCCGCCGGGCGGCTTTACACCTATCGCAGTCATGGCATTCACGTGTGCGCCAACGTCGCCTGCGGCCCCGACGGGACAGCCGCCGCTGTGCTGCTCAGGGCGGCAGCGGTCGATGACGGTCTGGATGTCGCGCGGTTTCGCCGCGGCGAGGCAGTGCGCAACGCGGCGCTGGCCAGGGGACCGGGAAATCTGTGTTCGGCCCTCGGGATCACGATGGACGACAACGGGCTCGATGTGTTTGACGGCGACAGTCCGGTGACGCTGCGGCTCAATGATGCGCTCGACGCGGCCAGCGGGCCCCGGGTCGGAGTCAGTAAGGCCGCCGACCGGCCCTGGCGACTGTGGCTACAGGGCCGACCCGAAGTTTCGGCGTACCGGCGCAGTCCACGCGCGCCCGCCCCTGGGGCCAGCGACTAGTCACGATCCTGGAAGATCTACCCCATGGCTCCTGAACCTTCTCGGTCATCGAGCATCCTCGACGAGTTGAGCTGGCGCGAACTGATCGCCCAGTCCACTGATCTCGATGCGCTGGCCGCCGAGGCAGCCCGGGGACCGATCACGCTGTACGCCGGCTTCGATCCGACGGCGCCGAGTCTGCACGCCGGGCACCTGGTGCCACTGCTGGCGCTGCGACGCTTTCAACGGGCCGGGCATCGCCCCATCGTCTTGGCCGGGGGCGCTACCGGCCTGATCGGCGATCCCCGGGATAGCGGTGAACGGGTGCTCAACACCGCCGACACCGTCGTGGATTGGACCGAGCGGATCCGCGGGCAACTGGAACGCTTCGTCGACTTCGACAATTTACCGACGGGCGCGATCGTCGAAAACAACCTCGAGTGGACAACCGCCATGTCGGCGATCGAGCTACTGCGCGACATCGGCAAGCATTTCTCGGTCAACGTGATGCTGGACCGCGACACCATTCGGCGGCGGCTGGAGGGCGACGGGATCTCCTACACCGAATTCAGCTACATGCTGTTGCAGGCCAACGACTACGTCGAGCTGTACCGACGCCATGATTGCGTGCTGCAGATCGGTGGCTCCGACCAGTGGGGCAACATCATCGCCGGAGTGCGGCTGGTGCGTCAGAAGCTGAGCGCGAGCGTGCACGCGCTGACCGTGCCGCTGGTGACTACCGCCGACGGCACGAAATTCGGCAAGTCCACCGGCGGCGGCAACGTGTGGCTGGACCCGGAGATGACGACGCCGTACGCGTGGTACCAGTACTTCGTCAACACTGCCGACGCCGACGTCGTCCGCTACCTGCGCTGGTTCACCTTCTTGTCGGCCCAGGAGCTGGCCGAACTCGACGAGGCCACCCAGTCCCGGCCGCAGGACCGCACCGCACAGCGGCGATTGGCACGCGAACTCACCACCCTGGTGCACGGCGAGGAAGCGGCCGATGCCGTCGAACATGCCAGCCGGGCGTTGTTCGGTCGCGGGGATCTGGCGCGGCTCGACGAAAACACCTTGACGGCCGCGCTGCGCGAAACCCCGGTGGCGGAGTTGAAGCCCGGCACGCCAGACGGGATCGTCGAGCTGCTGGTCGCCAGCGGCTTATGCCCAAGCAAGGGCGCAGCGCGGCGCACCATCGCCGAAGGCGGCATCTCGGTCAACAACGCCAAGGTTGACAACGAGACCTGGGCGCCGCAGCCGGCCGACTTCCTGCACGGACGGTGGCTGGTGCTGCGGCGCGGCAAACGGAATATCGCCGGCGTGGAGCGCATCCGATGACCGCTGCGAGCCGAAAGCCGAGAACTAGCAGGGGATTTGACTCTCGGTTTGCCCTCGCGTAACTTGTGGGTTCGCGCTGCGGCTAGCCCGCAACGCGGCATCCCAGGGGAATACCTCCACTGTTGAGGACGTTCCACCTAGTCCGCTCTATCGATTCGCGGCCATGGTCGCGAGTTGGTTGCGCGGCCGCAGGGATGTGGTGTTGTTTGAGAACTCAATAGTGTGTTTGGTGGTTTTGTTTGTTGTTGTTTTTTTGCCATGCCCTTTGGCCGCCCCGTGGTTGGGGGTGTGGTGTTTTTTGATGCCAGT
>NZ_JCALCY010000056.1:0-247 GCF_059812585.1 Mycobacterium sp. NGS48 | reverse complement strand
TCCGCAGCGCGCCGCATCAAGCTGGCTCCACACCCGTTGGCGGGTGGACAGCCAGCCCGAGAACCGCCCACTCAAAAGCGGGGAGTTGGCGGCGATGGCGACCATTATCGGACCCAGCGCATGGGCTAACCGCACCCGCGCCGCCCACCCCGCCTGCGGTCCGGCGTCGAGGTTGACCTGGACCGACGCCGTCGACGTCATCATCGCCGCGCCGGGCACCCCGGTGCGGCTGGCCACGAAAAACTGT
>NZ_JCALCY010000055.1:0-247 GCF_059812585.1 Mycobacterium sp. NGS48 | reverse complement strand
CCCGCAGCGCGCCGCATCAAGCTGGCTCCACACCCGTTGGCGGGTGGACAGCCAGCCCGAAAACCGCCCACTCAAAAGCGGGGAGTTGGCGGCGATGGCGACCATTATCGGACCCAGCGCATGGGCCAACCGCACCCGCGCCGCCCACCCCGCCTGCGGTCCGGCGTCGAGGTTAACCTGGACCGACGCCGTCGACGTCATCATCGCCGCGCCGGGCACCCCGGTGCGGCTGGCCACGAAAAACTGC
>NZ_JCALCY010000054.1:0-259 GCF_059812585.1 Mycobacterium sp. NGS48 | reverse complement strand
TACGGCTTTTTTCCAATTCGAGCAGCGTTCGTTTACGCTGCAGTCCGCCGCCATAACCGGTGAGGCTGCCGCTTGCGCCGATAACTCGATGGCAGGGCACGATAACCGCGATCGGATTTCGTCCATTGGCCAAACCGACCGCGCGAGCGGCCCCGGGCGCGCCGATCTGCTCGGCGATCTCGCCGTAGGACCGGGTTTCTCCATAGGGGATCGTCATCAGCGCCTGCCACACCCGGCGCTGAAACGCGCTGCCGGCCAT
>NZ_JCALCY010000053.1:0-337 GCF_059812585.1 Mycobacterium sp. NGS48 | reverse complement strand
CCCAACCCCTGCATGGTCGCCGCATACGACGCCATATCCCCGGCATGCGCCAACATCGCCGGGTAGTTGTACATAATCTGCGACATCATCTGATCCCTTCGACTCAGAACCCGGAATAGCCACTGGCCGCAGCAGCATCCGCCGCCACATAGGTGCCCGCGGCATCACCCAAATTGGCCTGCGCGATATCCAACAACGCATTCACCTTGGCCGCCACCTCCACAAACCGGGCATGCGACGCCTGAAACGCCGCCGAAGACTCCCCCACATGAAACGCCTGCGCCGACAGCGCCTCCTGCTCCGCCTGCCCAATCGTGGACCGCATCAACCCCGCCTT
>NZ_JCALCY010000052.1:0-382 GCF_059812585.1 Mycobacterium sp. NGS48 | reverse complement strand
GCGCCGATAACCCGACTTGCGCCCGTCATAGCAATTACGGACCCCGTTGACATCGATCTCATACTTGATCGTCGATGCCGGCCGTCCCAGCCGCTTGCCCATCGACTGCATTGATTCATTTATCCTGACGCCAATTTCGATCTCGACCCGATCTTCAAACGTCAGTCTCGGACGCGGGCCAGAGGTCTTCGGTTCGCACAGCTGTGGTTTCACACCACCAGCATCAGCAAACCAGCGCAAGCCAGAACGCTCCGACGCGCCGATGGCAACACCCGCCTCTGCAGGGGCGCAGCCACGACCGATGTGACCCCAGAACTGACGGAGAGCAGACCTCAATGCCGGACGAGCCATAGCAACACTCCTAAATTAGCGGTGTTGCATC
>NZ_JCALCY010000051.1:0-445 GCF_059812585.1 Mycobacterium sp. NGS48 | reverse complement strand
TCCATGGCGCCATAGCGCGCGCCCGGATTGACCCGCTTGGCCGGCCGCAGCGGGTCGGCTCCCAGTAGCACCAGACCCAGCCCGGCCCCAGCGAACGCGGCCCGCAGCACGCCCTGGTCCGCGTGCATCGCCTCGATCGCCGAGACCACATCGGGCAGCGGCGGGCCGGACAACTCCACCGCGCCACCGGGTTCGACGGTGACCGCGCTGGCCCCCGGCAGTGCTGGAAGCGACGCGATCACCTCGGTGATCTCGCCCCAACCGGGCCTGCGGCGCGGCTCGAGCGGGTCAAAACAATGCGCCTCGATCTCCAGGCCGACGCGGCCCAGCGGGGCATCGCACAGGCAGGTGTCGGTGATGTAGCGCGCCGCAGCCGACGCACTGGTCAGCTCACCGTCGGCGAGGCGCGTGTCATCCAACTGCGACGCGACGGCAAACGCCATAT
>NZ_JCALCY010000050.1:0-467 GCF_059812585.1 Mycobacterium sp. NGS48 | reverse complement strand
GCCAACAACTCCACTGCACCCGCCGACCAATCCACATGCGGACTCGGCGCATCCACATGCAACGTCTCGGGCAGCATCTCGTGGCGCATCGCCTGCACCATCTTGATCACACCCGCCACCCCGGCCGCCGCCTGAGTGTGACCCATATTCGACTTGATCGACCCCAACCACAACGGCTCACTGCGGCCCTGACCATAAGTCGCCAAAAGCGCCTGCGCCTCAATCGGATCACCCAACGTCGTCCCGGTGCCATGCCCCTCAACGACGTCCACCTCAGCAGCACTCAACCCGGCATTGGCCAACGCCGCACGCACCACCCGCTGCTGCGACGGACCATTGGGCGCCGTCAACCCATTCGAAGCACCGTCCTGGTTGACCGCCGACCCCCGCACCACCGCCAACACCGGATGCCCCAACCGCACCGCATCCGAGAGCCGCTCCACCACCAACATGCCGCCACCCTCGGA
>NZ_JCALCY010000005.1:0-402923 GCF_059812585.1 Mycobacterium sp. NGS48 | reverse complement strand
GTCAGATCCCTCCGGGCCCGGACCGACGGTCGCAGGCCGCTGGTTGCGCGCGGCTACCCAACGATAGCCGTACGTTTCATCATCCGGAGGGCACCGACATATTCCGCAGCGGTCGGCCGGTTCGCCGCACCTTATTGGCCGAGCGCGTTCTCCATGGCTCCGGCCAGCACGTTAACCGCCGGGCCGGCATTGCCCGATTGACAGACCTTGGCCTGCAGCACAACGTTTTCCCGCAGCCGGGTTTGGTTGAAGCAACGGCGGTCGGTGCCGGCTTCCTGCTTGGTCCACGCGGCATCGGCCGCGCTTGCGGGCCCGCCGTCGAACGACCACACCTCGGTGGCCCCGTTATCCAGGTGCATTGCCGTGGTCTGACCAGAACAGCCGACGGTACGGTCCACGACGCGGTGAAAAGCGCGGCCCGCGGCATCATTGGTGGCGAAGACGCCGATCGCCTGCTTGACGAAATGTGTCTGGTCGCTAGGCGACGTCTGGGTGGTGGCACCGTTGAACGAGGCCAGATCCGGGTCGTTGTAGACCTCGGGCAACCCGATATCCGCCCAGTTGTTGCATACCGGGTCGTCGACCCAGTACGCCTGGACCGGCTGGGTGAACACCGACTCGTCTCGCATCGGTCCGCCGACGATGTTGCCGACCGAGCCCTTGCCCATGACCGCGTAGCTCACCACGCCGGGGTCCGAGGGGCGGGCAGCCGCTGTCGGGGCCGCTGCGATGGCCAGGCCGATGCTCACCGCCGCGGCACTGATCCGCACGGAATTCAATGCCCGGTTACACCTTGGCCGAAACGTCGATGTCGACGTTGCCCCGGGTGGCTTTCGAGTACGGGCACACCTGATGCGCCTGGTGCATCAGGTCGTCGGCCGACTTCTGCTCCAGCCCGGGCAGGTAGCCGACGATCTTGCCGGTCAGCCCAAAGCCGCCCGCGGGGTCCTTACCGAATCCGACCTGGACGGTGACGTCGGTTGCGTTGTCCAACTTGACGTCGGCCTTGCCCGCGACCAGCCGCAGCGCGCCCAGGAAGCAGGCGGCGTAGCCGGCGGAGAACAGCTGCTCGGGATTGGTGCCGTCACCGCTGCCGCCCATCTCTTGCGGCGGTCGGGTGTCGAGGTCGATGCGGCCGTCTGACGACTTCACATGACCGTCGCGGCCGCCGCCGGTCGCCGTGGACTCCGTGGTGAAAACGACTTCAATACTCATGGGCTCGATCATGCCAATACCGCTCACCAAACAGAAGGCAGGGCTGCGGGTGGAGGCGATGCAGCAGCCCTGGCTTCTGTTTCGCGGTTTACCGGTGCGGAGGCGGCGGGGGCGGAGGCGGAGGCGGAGCGGGCGCGGTGTTCGACGGCGATGGGAAGAGACCACCTGGCCCCGTGCCCGGCCCGCCAGGCATCATCGGCGGCAACCCGGAACCGCCCGGGCCACCGGGCCCCATGCCGGGTCCGGGACCCATGCCGGGCCCGGGTGCCATGCCGGGTCCGCCCGGGAAGACGAACAGCCACTCCCCTGCCCCGGGCGGCTGCGGCGGCGGGCCGCCGGGGTTGAACATGCCGTGATGGTGGCGCTGGTGATAGAGGTTGTAACCGCTCACCGCGGCGCCGGTGAAAAAGATGGCCGTGACGATGAAAACGATGCCGGCAGCGATCACCACCCAGGCGGCGGTCCGAAAAAGCTTGTTCTGTGGTGCCGCAGGCGGAGGCGGCGGTGGCGGTGGGGCGGGGACGGGCGACGGAGGTTCGGGTGTTTCGGTCATACCCCGATCATGCGCCTCGCGGCGGGTCGCCGCGCGACCAACTAGTGGCAGCACCAGAGCATGCAGACGACGAACAGGGCAGTCGCGGCGATGAAGACGATTCCCGCGATGATCGCGACCCAGGCCGCGACTTGGTAGAGCCGGTCCGGCGCGGCCGCAGCTGGCGGAGTCGGCGGTTGAGATGTATCGCTCATGTCCCGCATCATGCCGCAGGCGCGGCCCTACCTGCGAGTCCGGCAAACGTCGGAACCCGGCGTCCCCATTGTCGGGACGCCGGGTTGTGAAGTGATGACGTTGCGCTACGGGTGCGCCGGAGCAGAGGACGGGGCCACCGACGCCGGCGGCTGCCCGGGCCCGGGTGCGACGGCGCCGGGACCGCCGGGGCCGGCTGGTCCACCGGGCAGGCCTGCCCCGGGGCCGCCACCCGGTCCGCGATGCATCATCGAGTGGTGGTGGTGGCCGTGATGATGGCCGTGATGACCATGGTGTCCGGCGATCCGGAAGCCGGCGAAAAAGACGGTCGTGACGATGAACAGGATGCCGGCGACGATCACGACCCATGCGGCGAGCCGATAAAGCCAATACGGCTTGGCAGGACGCGGCGTAGTTGTGGCCGTGGTCGGCGCGGTGCGTGCTTCAGGTGTTTCACTCATGCTTCGCATCATGCGCGGCCAACCGATAGTCCGAGCTAGGTGCTGGCTATGTAAGAGCTATGAGTCATTCGGGCTTGAACGGGTTGACGGCGAACTGGATCACTCGATACGGGGCCCGGGCGCGCGGATCGCTGTTGTGCCACTGGCTTACGAATACCCGCAGTTCGTCGAGCGTCGACCCCGGGGAGATGTAGCCGCCATACGGCTGGGCCAGCCGGTTGTCGTACGGCGGCGGCAGGCTCTCGGCGGGATCGGGCCACTCGTCCTGTTGCACCACGGTGGTCACCGGCGCGGACCCGAGCCGGGTTGGTTCGTCGGCTACCCGGACTTCCATGTTGCCCGTGTTGGAGTTGAAATACGACAGGACGGCCTGCCCGTCGATCTGCTTGAAGCTCATCTCACCGACCATGTCCTGCCACAACGGTGTTGGCGGTTTGTTCCAACCGCCGTCGGGTCCCGACGCCCAGCCTTGCCACCGGGAGCGGTCGGTGAAACTCTCCGGGGCGACCCGGTACAGCACCGCTGGCAGGTTGCGCTGGAAACTGTCGGCGACGATGTACACCCAGCCGGTCGGCGAGTCAGCCGTCGGGATCGGATCGTAATAGCCGCTGATCTGTGACTGCCCGCCGCCCTGATAGGAAGCATCGCGTACCGATCCAGTAACCGTCTGCCAATAGCCTTGCACCGGTTGGGCTTTCACTAGCCGCGAGCTTTGTGGCACCAGTTCTTTGGTGGTCGCGACGAGCAGATAGTTGTCGCGGTTGATCCGCACTACACCGGCGGGTAGCTGCCCCGACCCGGGGGGCGGCGGGTCGGCCAGCAGCGGCTCCGACACGCCAGTGACCCCGGTGTAGCGCACCCCGTCCGGGTCGCCGACCGACGAGGTGTCCACGCGTAGCGCGATCGGAGTGAACCAGCCGCCGAATCCAACACCCTGGCCGGCGAAGCTGTCTCCGCAGACCTGCAGCACTTCGGTGGGGAACTCCATGAATTCGCACAGGTCGGTGGCGCCGATGCCGTAATCCCGGGTAGGCGTACCGGTCCCGGCAGTGGGACCGATCCGGATCACCTCCCCCGGCATCAGCGGCTGCAGGATCGGCTCGGGCATCGGTGCGGGCGGATCCGCGTATGCAGGCGAAACACCAAGTGGGGCAAGCAAACACACAGTAAGGAGCGCGAGGCGGGCGGGCGGGATCACCCCCGGATCACAATTCGGCGGCCAGCAGCTCGGCGATCTGAATGGTGTTCAGGGCTGCGCCCTTGCGCAGATTGTCACTTGCGACGAAGAGTGCCAGGCCGCGCCCGTCCGGCGCGCCCGGATCTTGCCGGATCCGGCCCACCAGTGACTCATCGACCCCTGCGGCGGCCAGCGGGGTCGGCACGTCGACCAGCTTCAGGCCCGGCGCTCCGTCGAGAAGTTCGCGAGCACGTTGGGGTGAAATCGGTTGTGCGAACTCGGCATTGATGGACAAGCTATGGCCGGTGAACACGGGAACGCGCACACAGGTGCCGCTGACCAGAAGGCCGGGAATGCCCAGGATTTTACGGCTTTCGTTGCGCAGCTTCTGGTCCTCATCGGTCTCGCCGGAGTCGTCGCCGACAAGCGAGCCTGCCAGCGGCAACACGTTGAAAGCGATTGGCGCGACGTAGGTCTTGGGCGGCGGGAATGCCAGCGCGCTGCCATCGTGTACCAGCAGTTCGGCGCCGTCGACCACCGCGCGAACCTGCCCGGCCAGCTCGGCCACCCCGGCGACCCCGCTGCCGGAGACGGCCTGATAGGTCGAGGCCACCAAGCGCACCAGCTGGGCCTCGTCGTGCAGTACCTTGAGCACCGGCATGGCGGCCATCGTCGTGCAATTCGGGTTGGCAACAATGCCTTTCGGCCGGTTGCGCGCGTCGGCGAAGTTCACCTCGGAGACCACCAGCGGCACGTCGGGATCCTTGCGCCATGCCGAGGAGTTGTCGATCACCGTCACCCCGGCGGCGGCGAAGCGTGGCGCTTGCACCCGGGACATCGTCGCGCCGGCGGAGAACAGCGCGATGTCCAGCCCGCCCGGGTCGGCGGTTTCGGCGTCCTCGACCTCGATCTCCTCGCCGCGGAACGACAGCTTGCGGCCCTGCGAACGCGCCGAGGCGAAGAACCGCACGCTGCTTGCCGGGAAGTCGCGCTCTTCGAGAAGGGTGCGCATCACCTGGCCCACTTGCCCGGTGGCACCCACTACGCCAATGGCAACCATCTAGCGCCCCGTCCCCGCGTAGACCGTCGCCTGTTCCTCGCCGCCGAGCTTGAACGCCTCGTGCAGCGCGAGGACCGCCTTGTCCAGTTCGGTGTCACGGCACAGCACTGAGATCCGGATCTCCGAGGTGGAGATCAGGTCGATGTTGACCCCGTTCTCGGCCAGCGTCTCGCAGAACGTGGCCGTGACACCCGGGTGGCTGCGCATGCCGGCGCCGATCAGCGACACCTTGCCGACGTGGTCGTCGTAGAGCACCTCGACGAAGCCGATCTCGGTCTTGAGCGACTCCAGTTTCTGCACCGCGGCCGGTCCGTTGTCGCGCGGGCAGGTGAAGGTGATGTCGGTCTTGCCGTCTTCGATCTTGGACACGTTCTGCAACACCATGTCGATGTTGATGTCGGCGTCGGCGACCGCGCGGAAGATCTTGGCGGCGTAGCCGGGCAGGTCGGGGATGCCGACAACGGTCACCTTGGCTTCGCTCGTGTCGTGGGCGACTCCGGTCAGGAGGGCGTCTTCCATGGGGATGTCCTTGATCGATCCGGAAACAATGGTGCCGGGCTTGTCCGTGTAGGACGACCGGACGTGAACAGGCAGGTGGTAACGGCGGGCGTACTCGACACAGCGCAGCATCAGCACCTTGGCGCCGCAGGCGGCCAGCTCGAGCATCTCCTCGAAGGTGACGGTCTTCAGGTGCTTGGCATTCGGCACGATGCGGGGGTCCGCGCTGAAGATGCCATCGACGTCGGTGTAGATCTCGCAGACATCGGCGCTCAGCGCCGCCGCCAGCGCCACCGCGGTGGTGTCCGAGCCGCCGCGCCCGAGCGTGGTGACGTCCTTGGTGTCCTGGCTCACACCTTGGAAGCCGGCGACCAGCACAACTTTGCCTTCGTCGAGGGCCGACTGTAGCCGGGCGGGCGTGACGTCGATGATCTTGGCTCTGCCATGCGCACCCGTTGTGATGACGCCCGCCTGTGAGCCGGTGAACGACCGGGCCTCGGATCCCAACGATTCGATCGCCATTGCCACCAGCGCGTTGGAGATGCGCTCACCGGCGGTCAGCAACATGTCCAGCTCCCGCGCTGGCGGCGCCGGACACACCTGCTGGGCCAGCTCGAGCAGATCATCGGTGGTGTCGCCCATCGCCGAGACCACCACGACCACATCGTTGCCCTGCTTTTTGGTTTCGACGATGCGCTCAGCAACCCGACGGATGCTGTCGGCGTCGGCCACCGACGATCCGCCGTACTTCTGGACGACGAGCGCCACTCTTGTCCTTTCAGGTTCACGGCTTTAGGTCGACAAACAGGATACGTGCCTCCCCGACGACGATGCGGGCCGTCCAACGGCCCGAGCTGGAGCACTCCGGCCAAGGCTGGCGCCGTCGGTGTTCAACGCCGTTTTGGCGACGGCCGCGGGCACGGTAAAGTACACAACGTGCAGCGGATGCTCCTTCTCGGACGCCGCGGCGGGGTCTGATCCAGACCGGCTTCCCGTCGCGGGTGTTCGCGATGCGCCGGTCGCAGCCATTCGGCTCCCTCCCATCCCCCGGAGCAATCATCGTGACAAGCTTTTCCTCCCCCGATCCGGCCGGTTCGGCCGATGCCTTCAGGTCCGGTCGAACCATCGCCAAACCCGCGGGTGCGCCCAACGCCGCGCAGCCCGTCTGGAACGCCCAGCGCGGCTCGGCAATGCCGATCGGCCGCTACCGCCCGTTCGCCGACGAAGTCGAACCCGTCGGCCTGGGCGACCGCACGTGGCCGGACCAGGTCATCCGTCGCGCCCCGATGTGGTGTGCGGTTGACCTGCGGGACGGCAATCAGGCCCTGATCGACCCGATGAGCCCAGCGCGCAAACGCCGCATGTTCGAGCTGCTGCTGCGCATGGGTTATAAGGAAATCGAAGTCGGATTCCCGTCGGCCAGCCAGACCGACTTCGATTTCGTCCGCGAGATCATCGAGCAGGGCATCATCCCCGACGATGTCACCATTCAGGTACTGACCCAATGTCGGCCCGAGCTGATCGAGCGCACCTTCCAGGCGTGCGAGGGTGCTTCCCGGGCGATCGTGCACTTCTATAACTCCACCTCGATCCTGCAGCGCCGGGTGGTGTTCCGCGCCGACCGCGCGGCGGTGCAGGAGATCGCGGTGGCCGGAGCCCGCAAATGCGTAGAAGAAGCCGCCAAATTTCCCGGTACGCAGTGGCGGTTCGAGTACTCGCCGGAGTCCTACACCGGTACCGAACTGGAGTACGCCAAGCAGGTGTGCGACACCGTCGGCGATGTCATCCAACCGACGCCGGACAACCCGGTCATCTTCAATCTGCCGGCCACCGTGGAGATGGCCACCCCCAACATCTACGCCGACTCGATCGAGTGGATGAGCCGGAACCTGAAGCGCCGCGATTCGGTGATCTTGAGCCTGCATCCGCACAATGACCGCGGAACCGCCGTCGCCGCAGCCGAATTGGGCTATCAGGCCGGCGCCGACCGGATCGAGGGCTGCCTGTTCGGCAATGGCGAGCGCACCGGCAACGTGTGTTTGGTGACCCTGGGTCTGAACCTGTTCAGCCGCGGGGTGGACCCGCAGATCGACTTCTCCGACATCGACGAGATCCGGCGCACCGTGGAGTACTGCAACCAGCTGCCGGTGCACGAACGGCACCCCTACGGCGGCGACTTGGTCTACACCGCGTTCTCCGGCAGCCACCAGGACGCCATCAACAAGGGTTTGGACGCCATGAAGATCGCGGCCGACGAGGCGGACTCCGATGTCGACGACATGCTCTGGCAGGTGCCGTATCTGCCGATCGACCCGCGCGATGTCGGCCGCACCTACGAGGCGGTGATCCGAGTCAACTCGCAGTCCGGTAAGGGCGGGGTGGCCTACATCATGAAGGCCGACCACGGTCTGGCGCTGCCACGCCGGCTGCAGATCGAGTTCAGCCAGGTGATCCAGCACATCACCGACGGCGAGGGCGGCGAAATCTCACCGAAAGAGATGTGGGACGCCTTCGCCGAGGAGTACCTCGCCCCGGTGCGACCGCTGGAGCCGATGAAGCACCGGGTCGACGCCGCCGACGAGGACAGCGGAATTACCAGCATCGTCGCGACCGTGAAAATCAACGGGACCGAGACCGAGATCAGCGGCACCGGCAACGGCCCGCTGGCTGCGTTCGTCGACGCATTAAGCCATGTCGGCTTCGACGTGGCGGTGCTCGACTATTCCGAGCACGCGATGAGCGCGGGCGAAGAGGCCCAGGCGGCCGCGTATGTGGAGGCATCGGTGGCCAGGACGATCGCGAGGGCGGCGCAGCCGGGCGAAGCGGGTCGTCCTGCAGATGGCGAGCGCCGCACCGTCTGGGGTGTCGGCATTGCGCCGTCGATCACCACCGCGTCGCTGCGGGCCGTCGTCTCTGCGGTCAACCGGGCAGCGCGTTAAGAGCCTATGGTCGCGGTCCAATCTGCGAGTCTGCGAAAGGGTTGTATACCAACCTAGGAGTATGTAATGTGCGCCACATGTGCACGGCTGGTTTACTGCCGATCGTTGTGTTATAGGGCGATTGACGCGGAATCAAGGAGCCCCGGATGCGCAGCCGTACCTTTTTCGCACTGCTGGGGTCCGCCGCGGCATTACTGTTCGGTGGCTCACCGGCCAACGCCGCTCCAGCCTCTGCCCAACCGAATCCATCGGCGTTGGTGCGGGGCGCATACCTCGCTGACACTTCGGCGGTAGACGTCTACCTGAGCGACGCCGCGGGCGGCACACCCACTCTGGCGTTGTCCCGGGTGCGTTATGGCGACGTCAGCGAATATCAGCGCATCAAGGCCGGTCGCTACACCGTCGGCTTGCGACCCGCCGGCGCCGACGTTGCCACCCGACCCACGCTCAGTTGGACTTTGGATGCCAAGCCAGGCTTGGCGTTTACGGTGCTGGCCATCGGCACGCAAAAAGCCCTGATGGCGCGGGTGTTGTCTGACGACCTGACCCCCCTGCCGGCCGGACGGGCGCGGGTGCGCGTCATCCAAGCCGCAAAGCGGGCGAAGACAGTTAACGTTGCCGCCGCCAACGGCCTTGTTTTGGCAGCCAAGTTGCCGTTCAGTGCCACCACCGAGTACACCACCGTGCCGGCCGGGTCGTGGCAGGTCACCACGCGTTCGGTCGACCAACGAGAGATCGCTACCACCAAGGGCCTCACGTTGCGGGCCGGCGCCACGGACACAGTTGTCGTGCTCGATGGAGCTCAGCAGAGCAGCATCTCAATGCGCGTCGTCGATGACTCGATCGGCGTCAACCTACCGCCTCTCGGACCGGCCGCGACTGGCGATAGCGCCTCTCACATGCCGGACATCAGAAGTAGCGAAGCACGGCAGGTCGCGATCTGGGGACTGGGCGTGGTCCTGACCTCGGCCGCCGCGGCGGTGGTGATCGGTTGTCGGCCGAGACCGCACCATCCGGTGTCGATTCGCCGCCACCACGGCAGCCGTTCACGGGCGCGCGCACTGCGGGTAACAGCGCTGGTCGCTGCCGGCGCGGTTTTGTCCGGCAGCGCACACATCGTGCCCGATCGGCCGGCGGCAACACCAAGCCCGATCGACCTGGCCGCCGCCATCGTCGGCCCGGTGCCGGTGCGCATTGCTATCCCGTCGATCGGGGTCGACACCGATCTTGAAGCACTGCATCGCGGTGTCGACGGCGCGTTGAAGTCGCCAGAAAAAGAGGACGCCGGCTGGTATGCCGACGGCGTGGTACCTGGTGAGCGCGGACCGGCCGTAATCCTCGGCCACGTCGATTCCGCTCGTGACGGGTCCGCCGTGTTCCGACAGCTGTCCCGCCTGCATTCCGGCGACATCGTCATGCTCGACACCAGCAACCACGACACGGAATACTTTGTGGTCGATACCGTAAGGCAATCCGCTGAAAGCAGTTTTCCGACCGGCCTCGTCTACGGTCCGACTGCAATGCCCGAGCTGCGCCTGATCACCTGCACCAGCTCCTTCGACACTTCCGAACACAGCGATTGCGACAACTTGATCGTCACCGCATTCTCCGTGTGGACACGTCAGTTGTGAGCCGGGCAATCAGAACAACGCGAACTGTTCGCCGGCGTCGGCCGGCTCGGTGAAGTCCTCGACGCCTGTGCCGCCGGCGACGGTGCCGACGGAATCCATGAACAGCGCGTCGGAAACCACTGGGACGCCCAGTTCGCGGGCCAGATAACCCTTGCCGTGCCCGGGCCGGGTTTCGTTGCAGACCACCAACGACGTGTCGTGGTCGACGGCGTCGCTATAGGCCAGCCCGGCATGCAGGATCCGCTCGACCAGTTCCTCGTGGGTGCGTCGGACCTCTGCCGCCAGGGCCACCCGCATGCCCTGCACCAGCGGACGGCCCCGCACATACGGGCCAGGGTTGAGATACGGGCACGGCATCCGAGACGCCAGCATCTTCAGCGGACGCAGCTCGTCGTGCGTAATCCGGCCGTTCGGCCACCGGCGACGAGTGACGGGGCGCACCGGTAGCCACACGTCGCGCTCACGCGCCCGCTGGAGGGCGGCGGCCAGCACACGAGTCAGCACCAGAGCATCGTCGAAGGCGTCGTGCGGGCGCTCTTGCGCCACTCCCCAGTGCGCGGCCAGCGTCTGCAACCGCAGATTGTCGGTCCCGAGCCCGAGCCGTCGCGCCAACTCGACCGTGCACATGACCGTGTCGACGGGCAGTTCGGCGTCGGCGATCTCGGCTTCCGCGGCCAGGAAGGCGTAGTCGAACGCGACATTGTGCGCGACCAGTGTGCGTCCGCGCAGCAGCTCGACGACATCGGCGGCGATATCGGTGAACTGCGGCTGATCTTCAAGCATCGCGACGGTCAGCCCGTGCACATGAGTGGGTCCGGGGTCGACTCCGGGGTTCAGCAGGCTGACGACAGATTCCTCGATTCGGCCATCTGCGTCCAGGGCCAGCGCCGCCAGGCTGATGATCCGGGCCTGACCTGGTCGAAAGCCCGAGGTCTCGACATCGATGACGGCCCAGCCCGCGCCGGGCTCACCGGCCGGTCGACCCCAAGCGATCCCCATAAGGGGAGAATGGCACGTCGGACCGACAACGCCGGTTCGCCGCGCGCCGTGTCGTGGATTTAACGCGCGCCGTGTCGTGAATCTAAACTGCGCGGGTGATTACCGCCCGGGGACGTGTGGCCCTCGCCGCCGGTGCCGGTGCGCGGTGGGCGTCGCGGGTGACCGGGCGCGGGGCGGGCGCGATGATCGGCGGCCTGGTGGCGATGACGCTCGACCGCTCGATACTGCGTCAGCTCGGGACGGGCCGGCGCACGGTCATCGTCACCGGGACCAACGGCAAGTCGACGACTACCCGGATGACCGCGGCCGCGCTGGGCAACCTCGGGGCGGTGGCGAGCAATGCCGAGGGCGCCAACATGGACGCCGGGCTGGTGGCTGCGCTGGCTGCCGGCCGTGACGCCGAGTTAGCCGCGTTGGAAGTCGACGAGATGCACGTCCCGCATGTCGCGGACGCGGTCGAACCCAGCGTCGTCGTGTTGCTCAACCTGTCCCGCGACCAACTGGACCGGGTCGGCGAAATCAACGTGATCGAACGCACGCTGCGGGCCGGGCTGGCCCGGCACCCCAAAACCGTGGTCGTCGCCAACTGCGACGACGTGCTGATGACGTCGGCCGCCTACGACAGCACCGATGTCGTCTGGGTGGCGGCAGGCGCCGGCTGGTCGGCCGACTCGGTGAGCTGCCCGCGCAGCGGCGAGGTGATCGTCCGCGACAACGGTCATTGGTATTCCACCGGTGCGGACTTCCGGCGGCCCAGCCCGCACTGGTGGTTCGACGACGAGCGGCTGTACGGGCCGAACGGACTGGCGCTGCCGATGCGGCTGGCGTTGCCGGGGTCGGTGAACCGCGGCAACGCGGCCCACGCGGTGGCAGCCGCCGTGGCAGTGGGCGTCGATCCGGCGGCGGCGGTGGCGGCGGTCGCCACGGTCGATGAGGTCGCCGGTCGGTATCGCACCGTCCGCGTGGGCGAACACGCGGTGCGGATCCTGCTGGCCAAGAACCCGGCCGGTTGGCAGGAGGCGCTGTCGATGGTGGACAAGCACGCCGCGGGGGTCGTCATCGCGGTCAACGGGCAGGTGCCCGACGGCGAGGACCTGTCGTGGCTGTGGGATGTGCGGTTCGAGCATTTCGTCGCTGAGCCTCGTGCGTCACGAGGCGAACGCGGCGAGGACCAGCAGCGCGAGGACACGACGGTGGTGGCCGCCGGTGAACGCGGCACCGACCTTGCCGTTCGGTTGGGATATGCGGGGGTGCAGCACACCCTGGTGCACGACACGCTGGCGGCCATCGCGTCGTGCCCGACCGGGCCGGTGGAGGTCGTCGCCAACTACACGGCTTTCCTGCAGTTGCACCGGGCGTTGGAGCGCTCACGGTGACGGTGCGGATCGGGCTGGTGCTGCCCGACGTGATGGGCACCTACGGCGACGGCGGCAACGCGGTGGTACTGCGGCAGCGGCTGCTTTTGCGGGGCATCGCGGCAGAGATCGTCAAGATCACGTTGGCCGACCCGGTGCCCGAGTCGCTGGATCTCTACACGTTGGGCGGGGCCGAGGACTACGCCCAGCGGCTGGCCACCCGCCATCTGGTCAAGCATCCGGGGTTGCAGCGCGCGGCGGCCCGGGGCGCGCCGGTGTTGGCGATCTGCGCCGCCGTCCAGGTGCTGGGTCGGTGGTATGAAACGTCGGCGGGCGAACGGGTCGACGGGGTGGGCCTGCTGGATGCGACCACATCGCCGCAGCGCGAGCGCACCATCGGCGAGGTGGTCAGCGCCCCGCTACTGAACGGATTGGCCGCGCCGTTGACCGGTTTCGAGAACCACCGCGGCGGAACAGTGCTCGGGTCGGCCGCGAAACCGTTGGGCGCCGTGAAGAAGGGTGCCGGCAACCGCGCCGGCGACGGGGTAGACGGCGCGGTGCAGGGCAGCGTGATCGCCACCTACATGCACGGTCCGTGTCTGGCCCGCAATCCTGAGCTGGCCGATTGGCTGTTGACGCGCGTGGTCGGTGAGCTCGCACCGCTGGAGCTGCCAGAGGTGGAGTTACTGCGCCGCGAGCGGCTGCGAGCCTAACCGGCGTACCCCACTGAATTGTGTGTTGGGCGCAACGGGAGCACTCTAGATTCGAGCCGAGTCCACATTTGCGTGGGTTGTGATCGAGGCACCGGGATTGTGCGGGACGGCGAGACAGAGTTGGAGGGGATACGATGTTGCCACTCAACGTAATTCCGGGTGCCATCGATGCGTCGGCAGCGGCCGAGGCATCGATCAGTGCGCAATCGGCCGCTGCCTCCGCGGCGGGCGCGGCCGCGCTCACCGGCGTGATGCCGATGGCCGCGGATGTGGATTCGGCCGAATTCGCCGCAACCTTGAACGCGACCGGCGCCGCTTACCTTGCGACCGCCGCCGAGCATGTCGGTCAGCGAGCGGCATTCGCAGGATCCCAGGCCCTCTCTTCGGGCACATACACCGCCACCGAAGCCGTCCGCGCGGCCAACTTGGCCTAGCCAAGGCACCCGTGCCCGACCCGAGGTGGTCTGGTCCACCAGAGGTGATCGCCGCTACCTTCGAGGCCGGCTCGCCGGCGCCGGTAATCACCAACAACGCGGCATGGACAGCCGAGACCGCCTGCCACGAAACGGCTATGGGCATTTCAGCGGCTAACACCACTGCGACTGCGGCATCCTGGCAAGGGATGGGCGGGGCTGCCTCGACAGCGGCGGCGACCGCACTCAACGCGGCGCTACAGACGCTGGCGGTATGGACCGCGGAAAAGATCGCGCTGACGCAAGCCGCCGTGGACGCATTCATCGTTGCCAGTTCGGCAGTCGTTCCATCGCAGGTATGTCAGCTGAATCGCGACGAGTGGGCGACCGCCAACGCCACCAACTTTTTCGGCATCCGCACAGCCGAAATCGCGGCCTTGGACACCGAATACTTCGGCGAACACTGGCCGCACAACTCAAGTGTGGGCTGGACGTATTCAGCTGCGCTGAGCACGCTTTGCGCCGCATTGGCACTGCCGCCGCCGTTTGCCCCCGCGGCGGCATCACCAGCCGGGCCGGCAGCGGCCGGCGAGGCCGTCGCGCAAGCGGCCGCGCAAACCGGTATCAATGACGCGCTGCAGCTTTCCAACCGGACCGCGCAGGCTGCGGGTCAGACAACATCGGTACCCGCTGCTTCGTCCAGCCCGCTCAGTGCGGTTATCGAACCGTTGCAGCAAGGGGTATCGAGCGTCATCCAGCCGTTGACGGGGTCAGCCCAGGCACCGATGCGAGAACTGCAGGGCTTGGCGGGCATGCCGCAAGCCTTCCTGCAGTCCGTCGGCGGCATGTTTCCGGCGGCCGGGATATCAGATGGGGCGACGACGTCCGGCGCAGAGCCGGCATTCCGCACCGGCGATAGTGCGGGCCGGCTCAATGGCGGAACCCCCAGTGGTACAGGCGGTCTGGGCGGATATCCGGGAGCCGGGCTCACCAGTTACACTCGCCCGCCCAGTAGCTTCGAGCCGCCAGCCGGCGGGCGGCCTATCGGTCTGCGAGGCGAGCTGTTGGGCGCTGCCGAACACCGCAGTCCGACGGCATCGCCGGCGGCTGGGGGCCCGATGCCGATGACACCGACCGGTTCGCGCGCGCGCGAAGGCGGCGATGGGGACAAACGAGTGGTGGGTCGCGCACGCGTCGCCGTCGACGACGACTCGGTGCACAACGGATAGCAAGCATCCAAAATGCTGGGGCGTCACGTGTTCGCTGAAATGCTCAATAGCCTCTGCAACACAGATGAAGCAACGCTCCAGGGCGTTTGCTGTCGGGTGAAGTGACAACCTGCGAACCGTGCCTACACTGCTAGCCAAGCCCTCCGCTCGGGGGAGAGAAATCAAGGAGCAGGCATGCCAAACGCGACCGTTGTCACACCGGAATTGCTGCGGACTACCCAGCAGGCCATCGAATCGGCCCTGCAGTACGCAACCGCCGTGGCCAACGACTACCTGAGCACCCACGAAAACGTGATCGGCGTGGCCACCTGGCACGGCCAGGCCGGTAGCACGTCACTGGTCACCGCCGGGCAAATCAATCACGATCTCCAGCAGACGGTAACCGGCGGACAACGGCTGGCTCATGGGCTCGGCCGGGCGGCGGCACTGATGGAAAACCACGAAGCCGATGCGTCCCATGGATTTACCGGCCTATTTTGTGCAGCGAGTTAGCAGAAGTCAAGCAGAAGGACTCACGGATATGTCAGATCAAATCACTTACAACTACGGGGCAGTCACCGGTTTTGCCTCCGACGTCGCCTCGCGGGCGGCCCAGCTGATGGAAATTCACGACGACGTTGCGCACCGCACTCAGGCGTTGGCCGACTTCTTCCAGGGCACCGGCGCCACTGCTTTCTTCGACGCCCAACAACAGATGCTGCATGGCCTGGAGGGACTGGTCCAAACCGTCAGCCAACACGGACACGTCGTCAACAACACGGCGGAAAGCGCCCAGGCGACCGATCAGGCCATCAGCCAGGCGTTCATCTAGCTTAGCCGCCCGATTGCGTTGGGGGACAGGTGTTAACCACCACGGTAGATGGCCTGTGGGTTCTCCAGGTGCTCACCGGCATCGAGGTCGTCGCACCTGAACTGGGACTTCGGCCGCACCTGCCGAGCGTCGAACCCAGGCAACTGGCACTGGCACATCCGATTGCCGGCGAACTGCGAACGCACGGCGTCATCGACGAGCCGGGTGTAGTTGACGACACGGTCGCGGAATGGTTGACCGTGCTATCGCGTCGCGACGAGGCGCTGCTCGTGCAACTCCGGCCACCGGCCAGCCTCGAGTCGGCGCGGATTCTGCTTGCCAGATACGCCCGGTGGTGGGTGGTCATGGAACGCTCGGCCAGCGGCATCCGAATTCACGGCGCTGGAACCGACAGCACCGCAGCCACGGCCGCGGCACTGATCAGTGCTCAAATCGAGCGAGTGTGCGGGTGCCAGCCGGCGGCGCCGCTGCGACCGGTCACCGTCGACGCCGCGGCCATGCGGGCCGAAGCGACCAATCCGACTACGCTGCGGCGGTTCTTGGCCGCACAACACCTCGATGCCGATCAGCAACGGCTGCTGAAGTGGGCCGGCGACTCGACGCGATCAGCCCAAGCTTCCATCGTCGCAATCCGGGCGACGGATACCGCCCAGCTCACCCGCGCGCACATCGACGAACGAGCCGTGACGATCATCGACACCCCGGAAGGCCGACTGCTGGCCGAGCATGTCGCCTGTGCCGGCAGGAGCTGGTTGGTCGTCGCGCCGGCGACGCCGCCCGCTATCGAATCAGCGGTCAAGGGCATGGTGCAACGTCTGCCCACGAGGGAAGGGTGGTATTCCCATCGAAGAGTTGTATGACGAAAGCTGTTGCACGGCCCAGGGTTCAGTATCGGACAGGCTGCGCATTTCCGACATGGTCGCACCGCGGAAAACTCCGCCCTCGACTGGATGGCGAAAGTTCGTCTACAGTACGTCGTTTCATGCTGTGAATCTGGGCGAATCTCCGGCCGAACGACATCATCGTGATTTGCAGGCACGCATCCGGCGCCACATCCGCAAGCAGTACGTGGTTGGCGTAATTTCGGGCAAAGGGGGCGTCGGCAAGACCACGATGACCGCCTGTATCGGCGCGGTGTTTCGCGAGTGCCGGCCCGAGAACGTGGTCGCTGTGGACGCCGCGCCCGGTTTCGGGACACTGGCCGGCCGAATCGACGAAGCGCCGCCCGGCGATTACGCCGATGTCCTGAACGACACGGATGTCCAGGGCTATGCCGACATTCGCGAGCACTTAGGGCAGAACAGCGTCGGATTGGACGTGCTGGCCGGAAACCGCGGATCCGGCCAGCCGCGGCCATTGGCCCCGTCGATGTTCACCGGGGTACTGTCCCGGCTGCGACGCACTCACAACGTCATCGTGATCGACACGTCGGACGATCTCGAACACCCGGTGATGAAGGCCGTCTTCGATGCCTGCGACACACTCACGTTCATATCCGGGCTGACGGCGGATACCTCGCTGCCGGTGACACGTTCGATTGACCTGTTGCGGTCGATGGGTTACCACGAGCTGGTGTCCCGCAGCGTGATTGTGCTCAACGACAGTCGCGACAAATACGACTCGCAGACCGAGCGCTACCTCACCGAGCGATTTGCTCAAACCGGCGCCAACGTTGAATTCATGCCATACGACCCGCATCTTGCGGAAGGCGGAATCATCGACACGCAACATGAGCTGAAAGAGAAGACACGACTGCGCCTCTACGAAATCGCGGCCGCCCTGGCAGATAGGTACATTCCAGAAGCGGACCGGACTCAGTGATGGCCAGTGCCTCGCTTCCGGCGCGCTGCGCCGTCGCAGTGGTGTGCGGCAAGCACCTGATCTCGCAGATATACCCGGCGTCGGTGCCTATCGAAGTCTTCATCGACGACATTGTCGAATTGCTCGACGACGAGCTCAAACGCCGTGGGTTGACCGGACTAACGGCCGGCGTCGGCTATGAACTGCACAAGGTCAACGGCGTGCGACTGGACATCAGCAAGACCCTCGATGAACTCGGCGTCGAGGACGGCGCCACCCTGGTGCTGGTCCCGATCACGAACGGCGATTCGTTTGAGCCCCAGTACGAGTCACTGTCGACCGGGTTGGCGCGGATCGGCAAGAAATTGTTCGAGCCCGTCACGGCCGACACCGCGGCGCACACTGCGCTGGCCATCTTGGCGATGATTGCCGCAACGGCGTTCGCGCTGGCGCTGCGGGTCCGCGCCCGCACCGACTCACTGGCACCCAGCATTGCCACCGGAGCATTCGGCGTGCTGGCCGCCGCCGGGCTGGCAGCGGTGTGGCTGCGGTGGCCACATCGCGGCGACCTGGCGGACGGATTCAGCTGGATCGCAGTACCGATGCTGGCCGGCGGCGCTGCCGGGGCCGCACCCGGACAGCTGGGATCCGCCCACGTATTCATGGCGGCGCTCGCTGTGGCCCTGCTGAGTTGGGCAGTGAGCGTGGCGACGCAACGTCGTATCGCCGCGGCGGCGGCCATTGTCACGTTGTGCGGTGTGGCCGGGGCTCTGGCCGCGGCCAGGATGTGGCGACCGGTTCCGGCGCAGTGGCTGGGCATGTGCACCCTGGTCGCATTGCTGGTGGTGTTGACAGCCGCCCCGACGATCGCCCTGTGGGCCGCGCGGATCCGGCCGCCACACTTCGGGTCGGTCACCGGCCGTGACCTGTTTCGTCGACGTGACGGACTGCCGGTGGACACCGTGTCGCCGGTGGATGCCGAGGATGACGCGAACCTGGATACCACGCCTCCCGGGAAGCAGTTCGCCGCGGCTGCGGTGCGCGCCAACGGTGTGCTCACCGGCATCTGCGTAGGCGCCGCGCTAACACTGCCCGCCGGCGTTTGGCTCACCCTGATGCCCGGACAGTCCCGTAGCCCGGCCGCAGCCACGTTGGCCGGGCTGCTCGTGCTGATTTTCATCAGCCGTGGAAGGGCATTCACCGATAAGCGGCAAGCCGTGGCGCTGGTGTGCGCGGCCGCCGTAGGGGCATGTGCCGGGGCCACGAAATTTGTCCTGCACGAGCCGGCCGCATCGGTCAACCCGCTGCTGTGGGCCGCCCTGGCTTTGACTGGGTTCGGTGGCGCCGGCCTGGCGGCCGCGCTGCTGGTCCCGATCACCAAGTTCACGCCGCTGGTGCGGATGCTCACCGAATGGCTCGAATTGGCGGCGATTGCCGCCGCCTTGCCGTTGGCCGCGTGGATCGGCGGCTTGTTCACCTGGGTACGCATGCGATGACACCGGGCAGCATCTCTAGGACCGCGATCGCACTTGTCGTAGTGCTATCGGCCAGCGTGCCGCTGGCCCACGCGATTCCGCTGCCGAGCGTCGACCCCGCCCGCGTCCCGGCAGATGGCAGGCCGGAGCCGGAACAGTCGATGCGGCAGAGCAATGTCTGCGCGCGGACGACAACAGTTGCCGACCCGAACGTGGCGGCCACCGCGCCCGGGTTCACCATGCTCAACGTCAGCACAGCTTGGCAGTACTCGACTGGCAACGGGGTACCGGTGGCGGTGATCGATACCGGGATCAATCCGACCGGCCGGTTGCCCGTCGTCGCCGGCGGTGACTACATCATGGCCGGCGACGGATTGACCGACTGCGACGCACACGGAACCATCGTCGCGTCAGTGATTGCTGCTGCACCCCAGGGGATTCCGATGCCCGCCCCGATGCCGGCCGCCCCGGCCTTTCCGGCGCCGGCAGGTTCGCCGCCCGTCAGCGCTGGGGCGCCGCCGACATCTGGTCAACCCGATGCCCCGGAGGCGCCCACGCCGCCGCCAGATGCAGCCGACGGAGTAGTCGGGGTTGCCCCGCACGCGGTAATCATCTCCATCCGCCAGTCATCGCGGGCCTATGAGCCGATCAACCCGCTACCGGGCGACGCCGAGGCGCAGAAGAAGGCCGGCACCGTCGCCACCCTGGCGAAGGCGATCGTCCACGCGGCCGACATGGGCGCCAAGGTGATCAACATCAGTGTGACATCGTGCGTGTCGGCGGCAGACCCGCTGGACCAGAGCGCCGTCGGCGCCGCGGTTTGGTATGCCGCCACGGTGAAAGACGCGGTCATCGTCGCCGCCGCGGGCAACGAGGGGGAGGATTCCTGCATCCAGAACCCGTTCTTTGATCCACTGGATCCGTCCGATCCGCGCGACTGGCATCAAGTCAAGACGGTGTCGTCGCCGTCCTGGTTCGCCGACTACGTCCTATCGGTGGGTGCAGTCGACAACACCGGTGTCCCGGTCAGCAAAAGCCTTGCCGGGCCGTGGGTGGGCGCGGCGGCACCGGGTGTGGGGGTCATGGGGCTCTCACCGCAAACCGGCACTGCGGTCAACGCTTATCCTGCGACCCGCCCGGGAGAGCAGACCATGCCATTCTGGGGAACGAGTTTCTCGGCCGCCTATGTCAGCGGCGTCGCCGCTCTGGTGCGGGCAAAGTATCCGGAACTCTCCGCCCACCAGGTCATCAACCGAATCCTGCAAACCGCACACAACCCGCCACGTGGGGTCGACAATCAGGTGGGTCACGGCGTGGTGGATCCCGTAGCAGCTCTGACCTTCGAGGTTCCTCCGGGAGAACGTGTTTCACCGGTTACGCAGAGCCGGGTGGTGATGCCGGCTGCACCGCCGGCGGCACCGGATTACCGGGCGCGCACGATGGCATTGGTTTTCGCCGGGATCGTCGTCGCTGCGGTAATGGTCGCATCGATCGTCGGGCGAGCCCGGCGGGCGCGATGAACGCGACTAGCAGGCAGGCAATCATCGCCGGCGTCCTGCTCACCGGCCTCCTTGGCTGGTCGTTCGACGGATACATCGGCGCCGCAGCAGGGTTGACGTTCGGAACTGTCGCGGCCGTGATCCCGTGGCGACGTCGGACGCTGTGGTCATGGCTGGCGTTATGGATGCGACGTGGCCGGCCCCTGGCCTGGAACGAGCCCGTGACGGTGGTCAACGACGGCGCCGGAGGCGGTGTTCGCTACCAGGGCGGCGTTGCGGTGGCCGCGCTACAACTGCTCGGCGCCGCGCACACGCCGACACTGTTCGCCGGTTCGACATCGACGTATACCGCGAACATGCTGGACGTCACGGCGCTGCACCCGTTGATGCGTCAAAGCCTGGGCCTGACAATCGATTCGTTGAGTGTGGTCAGTTCGGGTGCGAGACGGCGCAGCACCGGCGTCTACCCGCGGCTCTACGACACCCTGATTGGCGCCGTGCCCTATGCCGGACGGCGCGAAACCTGGGTCATCGTGCGGGTCGCGGGCCCGGATAACGCCCAGGGATTGCAATGTCGCGCCTCAATCGGCACCGCGACGCTGGCGACCGCGCAGCGGGTTGGTGGTGCCCTGCGCCAGCAGGGGATTCGCGCCAGGGTGGCGACGGCCACCGACATCCTCGAGCTGGAGCGACGGCTGGGCCGATCGGCGCTGGACGCTCATGAACAGCGCTGGAACTCGGTGCGCAGCGACATCGGTTCGCTGACGACCTACTGGTATCTCCCGCGCGACATCACTGCCGATAATTTGGCGCAAGGATGGGCGGTGCGCGCTGATGCAATCATTCAGAATGTCACGCTGTTCCACGACGGCACTGCCACTGCCACCATCACGATCTGCGATGCCCGGCCGCCGGCCGCCCCACCGAGCGTGCTGTTGCGGACGTTGCCGGGCGAACAGCTGCAAGCCCTCGCCGCGAATCTTTGCGGTCCGATGCCGCCGATCGGCGGTATGCGCCGGGGCGCACTGACCGGTCGGCTCGTTGTGCCGATCGGGCCGTCCGGTGTGCTCCTCGGCAAGGACGCGGCCGGCAACCGGTTCGCGCTGCCCCTCGGCGACCCCGGCGAATTCAGCCGCGTGCACATCGCCGCAGACGACGATGTGGCGAAACGGATTGTGGTTCGGATGGCCGGGGCCGGTGAACGCATTACGGTCCACACTCGGAACACGCAGCGCTGGGCCAGTGTTCGCATGTCCGACATTGCGGTGAGTGACCAGCCGAGACCCGCCGCCGGCACCACGGTCAGCGTCGTGGACGGCACCATTGCGCCGGCGCCCCGGCCGCACACACTGGTCTCCGTCGGCGAACCGGGTGAGCCTTACCGGGGATCCGTCGATGTGCTGATCATCCAGACCGGTCCGGCGACCGTGGAAGTACATGCCGCCGGGCGGGTCTACACCGTCGAGGTCGAGTTGTTTCGCGCGGAGAACCGCTATGCGGCTTCTTGTTCCGCCGGGCTGACCGCGGCCGGGCTCGCACCGGTGGACTAGCTGATGGCCGGCAGCACGTCGATCGTCGCCGCGCGTAAGCGGTTCGATCAGGCGATGGCGGTATTCGACTCCGACGTCGTCGTCGCGCAGGCGCGGTTCCGGGAGGCAACCGAGATCGATCCGTCGATGGCCGATGCCTGGCTGGGCCGAATCGCCACCGGCGACAAGGCGTCGTCGACGCTGCAGACGCTGTACGCCTGTGGCGCCCGACTGCACCGGGAAACCAACCGGCTCGGCGTGCAGTTGTCTGCGCCCATCAAAGCGGGGCCGTATCTATCCATCACGGTTACCGAGTCCTCGCATGCCGGTCTGGCATTGGCCAGCGCTTTCATCGACGATGGTGCATACCAGAAAGCCGCTGTGCTGCTGAATGATTCGACTCTGCTGGACACCTGGGAGAACCACCAATGGCAGCAGTACATCCGTGCCTACCTGATGTTCGCCACCGAGCGCTGGCCTGACGTGATCTCAGTTGCAGCCACTACCCTGCCGCCACAGGCCATCATCATGTCGGCGGTCAGCGCAGCGACCACGACGCTGGCCGCCTACGCGGCGGCCCACCTTGGGCAAGCGCTGGTTTCCCTGGACTGGACGGACCGAGTGGAGCTGGGGGCCGGGCCCGCCGAGCTGACCGAGCACCACCGCACCCAGCACGACAGCCCGGTCGCCGCGATCGACCCCGGCGAATTCCCGCTGATCGCAGCCGATCTGGCCTATGTACGCGGAATGGCGCACCGCTTGCTCGATGAGCAGGACAACGCACAGATCTGGTTGTCCAGGGCGACGATCAATGGTGCGCTGACCTCGGCTGCGAAACAGGCGTTGGCCGACCCGAATCTGCAGCTGGCGATCACCGACGAGCAGACCATCGATAGCCGCACCGACAAATGGGACGTCACCACTGAGCGGTCCGGCCAGCAGCGCCGGGAGGAAGAAAGCAACGAGCGGCGCCGGGAACTGCTGGCCGAAGGTCGTGCGCTGCTCAACAACCAGGTCGGTCTGGCCGAAGTGAAGCGTGTGGTGGCCGAGCTCGAGGACCAGATCGAGGTCCGCGCGTTGCGGCTGGCGGCCGGGCTGCCGGTGGCCAGCCAGACCAATCACGTCTTGCTAGTCGGCCCGCCCGGCACCGGGAAGACCACAACCGCAGCGGCGCTGGGAAAGATCTATGCAGGCCTGGGTATTGTGCGGCACCCCGAAATCGTCGAAGTCAAACGGGCGGACTTCTGCGGCGAATACATCGGAGCGTCAGGGCCTAAGACCAACGAGCTCATCAACCGCTCGCTGGGCCGCATCCTGTTCATGGACGAGTTCTATTCGCTGGTAGAACGCCACCACGACGGCCGACCGGACATGATCGGGATGGAAGCGGTCAATCAGTTGCTGGTTGCGCTGGAGGTGCACAGGTTCGACTTCTGCTTCATCGGAGCCGGTTACGAGAAAGAAGTCGACGAATTCCTCACCGTCAACCCGGGTTTAGCCGGTCGGTTCAATCGCAGGCTGCGCTTCGCGTCGTATACACCCGAAGAGCTGGTCGAGATCGCGGTGCGTTACGGGCAGCCGCGGGCCACCGTCCTGGATCCTGCCGCGCGCGAGGCACTGACTGGCGGGTGCACAACCCTGCGAGCCTATCGGGCGCCGGACGGCAACCACGGCATCGACGTCATGCAGAACGGGCGCTTTGCCCGCAACGTAATCGAACGCGCTGAGCGACTGCGAGATTCACGAGTGGCCGCCCAGCACCGTGCTGCCAACGGATCGGTGACGGTCGACGACCTCGAGACGTTACGTACCCCGGACGTGACCAGGGCGGTAATCGACGCGTGCGCCGAAAAGCACGTGCCCGTCGCGCTCTGAACATCCGCTGTGCAGCTGTGCTCAACGCATTAGATGAATCGAAACACCGCGATACGGCCGGCCAGGGCTTCGAATTCGTCAGGCGTGCCGTCTCGCACCATTCCGGAGCGCTTCGCAAATGCCACGCCGACGGGCACCTCGACTGGAAACGCCCGCAGCACCGGACGCGCCTGCTCGGCGGTCAATTCGACGATCCTGACCTCACGTGACGTGCGTCCGCGGTGCAGCGTGCCGGCGCCCGCCGCGCGGGCATTGGCGGCCCAATCCGCACCGGGATAGCCGGCTACGACGTAGAGACCACCATGGAATTCGAACGGTGTCATCGGCGTGCTGCGCGGTTGACCGGACTTGCGGCCCGGCACCGTCAAGACCATGGCCGGCCCGGTCGGTATACCGAGCTTCTGCACGGCCATCATTATCTTGTTCATCGACTTGAGGTAACGCGGCGGGCGTGGATCAGACATGCCTTGCCTCCTTGGTTAATTGGTGAACACATCGCGGTGTTGGGCGGCCCACTGGGCAAACGTGACGGCCGGGCGACCCACGATCTTCTCCACCTCATAAGTGACCAGCGCCGGCTTGTCCAGTGTCTCGGCGAGCATCGCCATATAGGCATCCGCGAATTGAGCGCCCAGGCCGATGGCGACGAAGTGCTGCCGCACTACCTCCGGCGGCACCTCCAGATACCTCAGCTCACGGCCCAACACCGCACCGATGGTGCGCACCAACTCAATATCGGTGAGTGCTTGCGGCCCGGTCAGTGCAACCTTGCGCCCGTCGAGTTCATCGCTGAGCAGCGCCCGTACTGCGACTGCGGCGATGTCGCTGTCGGCGATCGGCGCGGTCGACGCCGCCGCGCAAGGGCCGCCGACGACATCGCCGGCCCGGATCTGTGGCGCCCACATCCCGATGAAGTTCGAGGCGAACACCGATGGCCGTAAGCTCACCCAGTCCAAGCCGGATTCGACGGCGAACTGCTCGACTTCGGTGTTGCGGTCGCCGCGACAACGCGACGGTTGCCGCGAGAAGTCGTCATCGGCGTTGAGCGACGACAGCGCGACCAGTTTGGCAACCCCGCTGCGCGTGGCCAGTGCTGCCACTTCGGCAAGCTGATCACCCAACGCACGCGAGTTGAGGAACACCGCCGAGGCGCCGGCCAGCGCATCGATAGCCGAGCCGACCACCTCGACACCGGCGGGAAATCCTGCGGTGTCAGAAGAACGGGTGACCGCCCGAACCTGCGCGCCTGCGGCGACCAGTTCAGTAACCAGGGGACGGCCGACGTTACCGGTCGCTCCGGTGACCACGATCGTCATGATGGGCTCCTTCCTGACGGTTAAGACTGTGCTTTTCACCAAGGACGGCGCGCAGCATGGGAAAGTTACGGCCACAGCATGTAACTTTTTCCGGCAGTAGATCGTCGTCGACATATGACCGAACCGCAGTCTGAGCAGATCGCCGAGGCTTGGCGACGTCACCGGCCTTACCTGGTCAACCTCGCCTATCAGATGCTCGGGGATATCGGTGACGCCGAAGACGTTGCGCAAGAAGCATTTCTGCGGTTATCCCGAACTGACGTCAGCGAGCTCGACGACGTCCGAGGCTGGCTTACCGTGGTCGCCGGCCGGCTGTGCCTCGACCAGGTACGTTCGGCGCGGGCCCGCCGTGAACACCCGGAAGAGCTCGGTGCAGACGCGTTGGCGCTCAATCAATCCCGTCGGATTGATCCGGCGGACCGGGTCACCCTCGACGACGAGGTCCGTACCGCGCTGCTGGAAGTCCTACGCCGGCTGAGCCCCGGTGAGCGGGTGTCGTTTGTGCTGCACGACGTGTTCGGGCTTCCCTTCGACACCATCGCCGAGACGGTGGGTCGCCCGGTTGGCACCTGTCGCCAGCTGGCGCGGCGCGCGCGGACGAAGTTCACCGTCGGACGCCCCAAGCTCAGTGACATCTCCCCGGCCGAGCACCAACTGGTCACCGAGAAGTTCATCACGGCCTGCGCCAACGGCGACCTGCAGGCACTGGCGGCAGTACTGGATCCGACCGTGTGGGGGGTCGGCACGGTGCTCGTCGAGCATGCCTTGCCGCCGCAGGTCAACCATGGCCCGCGCGATGTTGCCACCAACCTGCTGCGCTACTTGGGCCCAGGCGTGACATTGGTCAGCGGGCCCGCCGGGCAGCCGGTGCTGCTGGCCTACGCACAGCGCCGGCTCTTCGCCGTCGTCGTGTTGACCATCGGTGGCCAACTCGTCACCAAGATCGAAGCGACCGCCGACCCGTCGGCGCGCGCAGAGAACCGCTAGCCGCGTTCCCGCGCGCCGGGCGGCTCAGACGCGAAGAACCGGGCGATCGTCGCGGCGATCTGCAAAAACCGCCGCCGCGCCGCCGGAGCCATCTCGCTGGTGACGTCGATGACGCCGCCGGGTCGCAGGTGGGGATCGAAGGGCACCTCGACCACCATCTGACCGCGGTCGAGGAATTGGCGCGCCAACACCGAACGTGTCCGTTTGTCGGCGTGCCCGTCGGAATCGTTGAGTACCACGATGCTTCGCCGCAGCAGATCGGTCCGGCCGTGCGCAGACAACCACTCCATGGTCTGCGCGGCAGCCGAGGCTCCGTCGGCCCAGGGCGAGGACACCACGATCAGAGCGTCCAGGTCGCTGAGGGCCTCTTGGGTCACAGGCGCGTCCATCGTCGACCCGCAGTCGATGATCGCGATCGTGAAATGACGGTCCAGCCGCAACGTGGCTTCCCGGTAGATCGCCGGATCGAGCACCCGCCGCGGCCCTGCCGGCGGTTCTCCGGCCAGCACGTAGAGACCGGCCGAGTTGCTGCCAACGCGAGAGCTGACATCGGCGAACGACTGCAGATTTTTGTCGGCCGTCAGTTCCCAATAGGAACCACTGGTCCGCGGATCGATCCGGCTGCCGAGGCGCCCGAAGGCGGTGTCGGCGTCGATTGCCACCACGCGGTCCTGGCGCCGCAACTCGGCAAAGATCGATCCGACGCTGGCCGCGACGGTGGTTTTTCCGACGCCGCCCTTGCCGAGCACGCCGACCTTGTAGTTACCGCGCAGGACCGATTTGATGACGTCCTCGAATTCCGCTTCCTGTCGTTCTGCCGCCGAAGGACCCAGATTGACCAGGCCGAATGTGGCTGTCCAGAGCATGCGCCGCCAACCACGGCCCGGCGCGGGGCGTCGCGGCGGCGCGATCGGCGCCGGCCCAAGCCTGAAGTCGGGCCAACGCTCAGTAGGGGGTACACCGGGGGACCGCGGCCGCCCCGGGGTCATTCTGGGGCGCGACGGCGTCGCCGGTGGGAACGGATGGGGCGGCATCGGCCCCGGACTCGCCGATTGCGGACGCGGCGGGGGCGGCGAGGGTGCGCCGGGCTGCGCAGGCCGAAATCGGTCCCGCAGGAAGTCGTCGCGCTCGTTCATAGGCTCCTCAGCTGGCATCGACCGTGGGTTTACAGGCTGCCGCCAGTCCAGTATCGGTTATCGGGGCGCCGGAGAAGCACGGTGGCGATCCGCAATCTCGTGCAAAGTTGTTGCGCAAACGTGGTCCGCAGCACGCCATCACCGCCGGTGATTCCACACCAGCGCCGGCGAATACCGCATCGATGCCCGCTGCCACGGCTTATGGTGAGTTCCATCACTGCATCATGGTTAGTTCAGGACCAATGAGGCGCTGCCGAAATGCCGCCAGGTGGTGATCACAGCAAATCAGCGAGCCTGGATTCGTCCTACCGCGATTCGCGGCTGCGAGTCGCTGAACGCAACGTCACAGCAGGCAAATACTCAGGCGCGCAACCGGAACCGGCAAATTCGCGTACTGTCTACCGTTTCGCCAGCTCGGCACCGCCAACCGACAGGTTACTATTGATCAAGTTGGCATGTCAGGCAGTTTTTGTCATATCGTTTTACGACTTGTCGAGAACTGGGTACAGGGCCACCGTTCAGCGCTGCACGGACGCATTCCCTTGCTCCGGGTCTTCGCCGTTTGGCGTACAGGATATCGACAAGGGCCGACGGGCTTAGCCGCTCTCCATAGGGGCGGCGCCGCCGGAGCTACTCATGAATGCCGCGCAGAAAGATCTTGGTGAAGGGTCAGGTAAGAATGGCGCCCAACCGCGTCGGGCTGTACAACCCCGCTTTCGAGCACGACTCGTGCGGGGTAGCGATGGTCGTCGACATGCACGGCCGCCGCAGCCGCGACATCGTGGAAAAGGCGATCACGGCGCTGCTCAACCTCGAGCACCGCGGCGCCGCCGGTGCCGAACCGCACAGCGGTGACGGAGCGGGCATCCTGATCCAGGTCCCCGACGACTTCTTGCGTGCGACCGTCGACTTCGAATTGCCGGCCCCGGGCAGCTACGCCACCGGTATCGCGTTCTTGCCGCAGTCGTCCAAGGACGCCGCGACCGCCTGCGCCGCGGTGGAGAAGATCGTGGCCTCCGAAGGATTAAAGGTGCTCGGCTGGCGCGACGTACCCACCGACGATTCCTCGCTGGGTGCACTGTCCCGTGACGCCATGCCCACCTTCCGGCAGTTGTTCGTCGCCGGAGCCTCGGGGATGGAGCTGGAGCGGCGCGCCTATGTGATCCGCAAGCGCGCCGAACACGAACTCGGCACCAAGGGCCCCGGGCAGGACGGTCCTGGACGCGAGACTGTTTATTTTGCAAGTCTTTCCGGTCAGACTTTTGTGTACAAGGGCATGTTGACCACGCCGCAACTCAAGGCGTTCTATCTCGACCTGCAAGACGATCGGCTGACCAGTGCGTTGGGCATCGTGCACTCGCGGTTCTCCACCAACACTTTCCCATCCTGGCCGTTGGCCCATCCGTTCCGGCGTATCGCCCATAACGGCGAGATCAACACCGTTACGGGCAACGAGAACTGGATGCGCGCCAGAGAGGCGCTGATCCGCACGGACGTCTTCGGGGAGCCCGGCGACCTGAATAGCGCCGACAAGCTGTTCCCGATTTGCACTCCCGGCGCCTCCGACACCGCCCGCTTCGACGAGGTGCTGGAATTGCTGCACTTGGGCGGTCGCAGCTTGGCGCACGCGGTGCTGATGATGATCCCCGAGGCGTGGGAGCGCCACGAGTCGATGGATCCGGCCCGCCGCGCGTTTTACGCCTACCACTCGTCACTGATGGAGCCGTGGGACGGCCCGGCGTCGATGACGTTCACCGACGGCACCATCATCGGCGCGGTGCTGGACCGCAACGGCCTACGGCCGTCCCGGATCTGGGTCACCGACGACGGTCTGGTCGTGATGGCCTCAGAGGCCGGTGTGCTGGATCTCGACCCGTCGACGGTGGTGCGCCGGATGCGGTTGCAGCCAGGCCGGATGTTCCTGGTCGACACCGCGCAGGGCCGCATCGTCGCCGACGAAGAGATCAAAGCGGAGCTGGCCGCCGAGCACCCTTATCAGGAGTGGCTCGACAAGGGACTGGTCCCGCTCGAGGAGTTGCCGCAAGGCAACTACGTGCAGATGCCGCACCACCGGGTGGTGTTGCGCCAGTTGGTTTTCGGTTACACCTACGAGGAGCTCAACCTGCTGGTGGCGCCGATGGTGCGCACCGGCGCCGAGCCGCTTGGGTCGATGGGCACCGACACCCCGGTCGCGGTGCTCTCGGAGCGGCCGCGGATGCTGTTCGACTACTTCCAGCAGCTGTTCGCCCAGGTGACCAACCCACCGCTGGACGCCATCCGCGAAGAGGTGGTGACCAGCCTGAACGGGGCCCTTGGACCAGAGGGCGACCTGCTCAACCCCAACGAGGACTCCTGCCGCCAGATCGTGTTGTCGCAGCCGATTCTGCGCAACCACGAGCTGGCCAAGCTGATCAACCTCGACCCCGACGCAGAGGTCAATGGACGGCGGCATGGCTTGCGGTCCAAAGTGATTCGCTGTCTATACCCGGTTAACGAGGGCGGTGCCGGTCTGAAGGCCGCGCTGGACGACGTACGTTCGCAGACCTCGGCAGCGATCGCCGACGGCGCGCGGATCATCATCTTGTCCGACCGCGAGTCCGACCAGGAGATGGCCCCGATCCCGTCGCTGCTGGCGGTCTCGGCGGTGCATCACCATCTGGTGCGCGAGCGGTCCCGCACCAAGGTCGGGCTGGTGGTGGAGTCCGGTGACGCCCGCGAGGTGCACCACATGGCCGCGCTGGTCGGATTCGGGGCCGCGGCGATCAACCCTTACATGGCTTTCGAGTCCATCGCGGACATGCTCGATCGCGGTGCCATCACCGGGATCGAGCTCGAGAAAGCGCTGCAGAACTACATCAAGGCCGCCGGCAAGGGTGTGCTGAAAGTGATGTCCAAAATGGGTATCTCAACGCTGGCGTCCTACACCGGCGCGCAACTGTTCCAGGCCGTCGGCGTTTCGGAGGATCTGCTCGACGAATACTTCACCGGACTGACCTGTCCCACAAGCGGTATCACCCTCGACGACATCGCCGCGGACGTCGCCACCCGCCACGCGCTGGCGTTCCTGGACCGCCCCGACGAACGAGCGCACCGTGAACTCGAGGTGGGCGGCGAATACCAGTGGCGCCGGGAAGGCGAGTACCACCTGTTCAACCCCGACACCGTTTTCAAGCTGCAGCACTCCACCCGCACCGGGCAGTACAAGATCTTCAAGGAATACACCCGTCTGGTTGACGACCAGAGTGAGCGGATGGCATCGCTGCGGGGGCTGCTGAAATTCCGCGATGGCCTCCGACCGCCGGTTCCGCTCGACGAGGTCGAACCGGCCACCGAGATCGTCAAGCGGTTCGCCACTGGCGCAATGAGCTACGGATCCATCTCCGCCGAAGCGCACGAGACACTGGCCATCGCCATGAACCGGCTGGGTGGCCGGTCGAACTGCGGCGAGGGTGGCGAGCACGTCAGCCGCTTCGAGCATGATCCCAACGGGGATTGGCGGCGCAGTGCGATCAAGCAGGTCGCCTCGGGCCGGTTCGGTGTCACCTCGCACTATCTGTCCAACTGCAGCGACATTCAGATCAAGATGGCCCAGGGCGCCAAGCCTGGTGAGGGCGGCCAGCTTCCGGGCGGCAAGGTGTACCCGTGGATTGCCGAGGTGCGGCACTCCACCCCGGGAGTCGGGTTGATCTCGCCGCCCCCGCACCACGACATCTACTCCATCGAGGACCTGGCGCAGCTGATCCACGACCTCAAGAACGCCAACCCGTCGGCGCGGATCCACGTCAAGCTGGTCGCGGAGAACGGTGTCGGCACGGTGGCCGCCGGTGTGTCGAAGGCGCACGCCGACGTGGTGCTGATCTCCGGTCACGACGGCGGTACCGGTGCCACTCCCCTGACGTCGATGAAGCACGCCGGCGCGCCGTGGGAGCTGGGGCTGGCCGAAACCCAGCAGACGTTGCTGCTCAACGGGTTACGCGACCGGATCGTCGTCCAGGTCGACGGTCAGCTCAAGACCGGGCGTGACGTGATGATCGCCGCGTTGCTTGGCGGCGAGGAGTTCGGTTTTGCCACCGCCCCACTCGTGGTGTCTGGCTGCATCATGATGCGGGTCTGTCACCTCGACACCTGTCCGGTCGGCGTGGCTACCCAGAATCCGGTACTGCGGCAACGGTTTACCGGCAAGCCCGAATTCGTCGAGAACTTCTTCCTGTTCATCGCCGAAGAAGTCCGCGAATACATGGCAGCGCTGGGCTTCCGCACGCTCACCGAGGCCGTCGGCCAAGTGGGAGCGTTGGACACCACGTTGGCACGCGCACACTGGAAGGCGCACAAGCTCGACCTGGCGCCGGTGCTGCACGAGCCGGAGTCGGCGTTCATGAACCAGGACCTGTACTGCAGTTCCAGCCAGGACCACGGCTTGGACAAGGCGCTGGACCAGCAGTTGATCGTGATGAGCCGCGAGGCACTGGATTCCGGTTCGCCCGTTCGTTTCTCTACGACAATCAGCAACGTCAACCGCACCGTGGGCACCATGCTCGGCCACGAAGTGACGAAAGCTTATGGCGGCCAGGGCTTGCCGGACGGCACCATCGACATCACGTTCGACGGCTCGGCCGGCAACAGCTTCGGTGCGTTTGTGCCCAAAGGCATCACGCTGCGGGTCTACGGCGACGCCAACGACTATGTCGGCAAGGGGTTGTCCGGGGGACGGATCGTGGTGCGGCCGTCGGATAGTTCGCCGGAAGGCTATGCGGCTGAAGACAACATCATCGGCGGCAACGTCATCCTGTTCGGCGCCTCCAGCGGCGAGGTGTTTCTGCGCGGCGTGGTCGGCGAACGATTCGCGGTGCGCAACTCCGGGGCCCACGCGGTGGTCGAGGGAGTCGGCGATCACGGCTGTGAGTACATGACCGGAGGCAAAGTGGTCATCCTGGGCCATACCGGCCGCAACTTCGCGGCCGGTATGTCTGGCGGCGTGGCCTACGTGTACGACCCCGAGGCCGTGTTCCCCTCCCACCTCAACACCGAGATGGTGGAGTTGGAGAGCCTCGACGACGACGACCTGGCCTGGCTGCACGGCATCATCCAGGCGCATGTCGATGCGACCGACTCCGCGGTCGGCCAGCGCATCCTGGCCGACTGGGCAGGCGAGCAGCGCCGCTTCTGCAAGGTGATGCCCCGCGACTACAAGCAGGTACTGCAGGCAATCGCCGAGGCCGAACGCAATGGCGCCGACGTCGACGTCGCAGTGATGGCGGCAGCGCATGGCTGATCCGAAGGGCTTTCTGAAGTACACCCACCGGGAGACCCCGAAACGCCGGCCGGTGGAACTGCGCCTGCGCGATTGGAAGGAAGTCTACGAAGACTTCCCGCACGAGACCCTGCAGGAGCAGGCGACGCGTTGTATGGACTGCGGGATCCCGTTCTGCCACAACGGCTGCCCGCTGGGCAACCTGATCCCGGAGTGGAACGACCTGGTCCGCACCGGCCGCTGGCGCGATGCAATCGAACGGCTGCATGCCACCAACAACTTCCCTGACTTCACCGGGCGCCTCTGCCCGGCGCCGTGTGAATCATCGTGCGTGCTGGGTATCAACCAGGATCCGGTGACCATCAAGCAGATCGAGCTGGACATCGTCGAGAACGCTTTCGACGAGGGCTGGGTGGTTCCGCTGCCCCCGGAGCAGCTGACCGGCAAGACGGTTGCGGTAGTGGGATCGGGTCCGGCCGGACTGGCCGCCGCTCAACAGTTGACCCGGGCGGGCCATAGCGTGACCGTCTTCGAGCGGGCTGACCGCATCGGGGGGCTGCTGCGTTATGGCATCCCAGAATTCAAGATGGAAAAGCGGTACCTGGATCGTCGGCTGGAACAGATGAGCGCCGAGGGCACCGAGTTCCGTGCGGGAGTCGAAGTCGGCGCCGACATCAGCGCCGAGCAGTTACGCGCCGATTTCGATGCGGTGGTGCTGGCCGGTGGCGCCACTGTCGCGCGCGATCTTCCCATCCCGGGCCGCGAGCTCGACGGCATTCATCAGGCAATGGAGTTTCTGCCCTGGTCCAACCGGGTTCAAGAGGGCGATGACGTGCTCGGGCCCGACGGCGAACCGCCGATCACCGCCAAGGGCAAGAAGGTCATCATCATCGGCGGTGGCGACACCGGAGCCGACTGCCTGGGCACCGTGCACCGCCAGGGAGCGGTGACTGTGCACCAGTTCGAGATCATGCCGCGCCCGCCGCAGGCCCGCGCCGAATCCACGCCGTGGCCGATGTACGAGCTGATGTTCCGGATCTCGTCGGCGCATGAGGAGGGCGGCGAGCGGATGTTCTCGGTCAACACTGAGGAGTTCGTCGGTCGAGACGGTCACGTCACCGCGCTGAAGGTGCACGAGGTGACCATGCAGGACGGCAAGTTCGCCAAAACGGCGGGCAGCGATTTTGAGATCGAGGCCGATCTGGTGTTGTTGGCGATGGGGTTCGTCGGCCCGGAGCAGCCCGGCCTGCTGACCGACCTGGGCGTGGAGCTGACCGACCGCGGTAACGTCGCGCGTGGCAAGGACTTCGAGACTTCGGTGCCCGGCGTCTACGTTGCCGGCGACATGGGGCGCGGCCAATCATTGATCGTCTGGGCGATCGCCGAGGGGCGCGCGGCGGCAGCAGCCGCAGATCGTTACTTGATGGGCCGAACTGCATTGCCTGCGCCCATCACACCCACGACAGCTCCGCAACGATAGTCACTCCAGACACATCTGCAACATTTGATAAATTGCTCGGCGCGTCTCGCGCTGTTTGCCAGATGTTAGGTGTCTAATAACCCGGTGTGGGCGCCACGTAACGTGGGCCACGGTCCAGTTGACCGACCGCAGGAGTGATCACTGTGTACATCAACCCACTACCCCGGTCACGGGTGGGGCGAATCGCCTGGTCATGGTTTCGGCATCCGGTTAAGAGCCGCGAATTCCCCGCTCGACATGAACGGCTGATCACACCTGAAGAGCTGCTGCGCTTCGGCGTGTAGGCCTTCGCGCCGACTGACTATTTCATCCACTTCCGTTTGCTCAAATTGATCGGTTTGTTATCTGGGCGTGCCGGTTCTAAATGTTGCGGATACTCGGCCTTTGTCGACAGCCTGGCATTGCTGCGCCGGTACGATGCCTGACGCATGGTCAACATTCGCGACGTTGAGGCATCTAACCCCGACCGAGTGACGCAGGCCGCCGGCCAGGTAGGCGCCTCGGCGGCTGCCGTCCGGGAGCAACTCAGCGCCGGGCGGCAAGCACTGATGCAGCTGCGCGACCGTTGGGAGGGGGCAGCCTCCGAGGCGGCCGCGACCCGTGTCGAGCGCACGCTGGCGCAGCAGCAACAACTGGCTGACACGCTGCAGCGATTCCGATCGGTACTGCAAAGTGGAGGCGACCAACTGGCCGTGACGCGCGCCAGCACCCTGCGGATCCTTGAGCAACTCCAGCAACAAGGCTGGCAGGTGGCACCGCACGGAACCGTCTCGGTCCGGCCCGACGGTCCACTACAGCGGTTGTTCCAATCGAGCCCGGTCAGTGCGATGCGCCTGCGCCAACTGGCGGCGACCAACTCGGTGGCGTTAGCCAAGTTGCTGGCCGAATACGACACTCAAGACCGCAGGCTCGCCCAGGACCTGCGGAATGCCATCAAAGGCCTGCCGGGCCATGTCACCGAAGCACCGGGCAACCTGGGCGGTGCAGGTCCTACGATCCACGGGCCGGCGACGGTGCACACACCCGCTGAACAAACTCACGATGACTTGGGCGCGACGATCCCGGGCACCGGTATCCGGCTCGGCGGGGATGGCGTCGCCGCCGATGGCAGATCAGGCTATCCGCAGATGCACATACCGCGGACATACGACGGAGACAACCCGTTGCCGGTTCGTCGGGATGCGAATGGAAAACCGTTAGAGCGGCCCATTCCGACCGGTACCGCGATTGGCCCGAACGGCGAGTACTACGCGTTCTTTGCCCTCGTGCCGTACGAGAACAGCAGCAGCACCGGAGATCTCGGCTATCGGGCGCCGGAGACGGTCGTGGTAGATCTCGCCGATTTCGAACAGCGTTTGTACGTCCTGGACGGCGTTTCGCGGGCCAGCGGTGTTTTTGACCCGCACAGCGGGCGCATGATCATCGTCGGAACTACCCCAGCGGGCAATCGCGCGATGTGGCGCTCTGAGCCCGTCGGGAAAAGCCACGACTGGGGTAACCTGCTGCCTCCGCAGCCGTACCAAACTTTCAGCGGCGCCATAAACGGTAACCGGGAAAGCCACATCGTGGCGCTTCCCAACGGCGGCGGATACCTGTTGGTGGGCGCCACCGAGGCCGGACCTGTCGAGGGCATAGCAGCACGCACTGCCGAGGCATTGTTCGACGCGGTGCCCGAGCAACTCGTGGGTCCAATCCAAGACAGCGCCAACAGATGGGGTTCACCGTATGGGCCCACCATCACCGAATTTGTGGACAACGAGCACGGACAATGGGTCGTGCACATGCGGGTGAGTATCTGCACGAACCCGAAAGGGATGCCGTACAACCCGGAAACCTACGACACCACATTCACCGTGACCCCGTGAGTTGGGCGTTCTAACCGCACAATCCTGACCCGCGGATCGCCTCGGCGAGCGACTCCAGCACCGCCGGGTCATGCGGCGGGACGATGTACACGATGCCCAGATCGAGACCTTCAGCGCTCAGCGCAGCCGCATTTTCGATGACCTGCCCGTAGTTGCGGTCGTCACCGAGGAACAAGTGCGCAGACAGCATGATCTCCTTGGGGTCACGGCCGATATCTGCGCAGTGGGCGGCCAGCACGTCGCGCTTGCGGGCGAACTCCTCCGGTGTGCCGCCGACGAAGTTCCAGTGCTGGGCGTATCGCGCAGTGATACGCAGTGTGCGCTTCTCCCCGCTGCCGCCGATGCAGATCGGCGGGTGCGGCCGCTGCGGCCCCTTGGGTTCGTTGCGAGCGTCTTTGAGCTGGTAGTAGCGGCCGTCGAAGTCGGTGGTCTCCCGGCTCAACAGGCTGGTCAGCACCTGGCATGCCTCCTCGAACCGGTCGAAGCGTTCTTTGATGCTGCCCAGCTCAATGCCGTAGGCGCCGGACTCCTCCTCATTCCACCCCGCGCCGATGCCCAACTCGAGCCGGCCGTCGGAAATGATGTCCAGCGCAGCCGCCATATTGGCCAGCACCGCCGGATGGCGGTAGTGGATGCCGGTGACCAAAGTGCCCAACCGAAGTCGCGTCGTGGCTTGAGCCAGCGCGGTCAACGTCGTCCAGCCCTCCAGACACGGGCCGGCGGAATCGGTGAAGATCGGATAGAAGTGGTCGAAGGTCCACCCAGACTCGAAGACGTCGATATCGTCGGCCGCCTTCCAAACGGCCAGCATCTGTGCCCAGGTGGTGTGCTGCGGTGAAGTTTTGAACGCGAATCGCATGAACCGACCGTAGTCCTCTAAAGCGTGGCGAATAACTCTGGTGAGTGTTCGGCACCGCCCTTCTCGGGCGTCGTCGGTTCAGGCCACTGGCGCGGTGCGAACGTCGGTTCCCGCGTCAACCAGGCTGGTTTCACCGGCACACGCAGGGTGCTGGTCAGAGCCGTCCTGTCGGCGGGCGTTGGTGGCCCGGCCTCCTGCTTGGGGGTCCGGGGATCGTGGATGGTCGTGATGGATTTGGCCCCATCGGGCCAGGTTCGTCGCCGCGTTGGTGTAACGATCCAGGCAATGGCTGTTGGCGCAGGTAAATACCCGATCGGCCAGGCTCAAGTCGGTGCGGCGATCACCGCAGATCGAACAGAGCTGGCTGGAGGGATACCACCGGTCGGCGACCGTGACTCGCCCGCCGCGCCACGTCTGCTTGTAGTGCAGTTGGCGGGCGAACTCCGCCCAGCCGGCATCCGAGATCGTCCGTGCCAGCCGGTGGTTGGCCAGCATCCCGGTCACGTGCAGGTCCTCGATGACGAGCCGGTCGTGAGTCTTGACCAGCTGATTGGAGACCTGATGGCAGAAATGCCGACGCACATCGGCGACGTGGTGGTGATGACGCCCCAGCTTGGCGGCGGCATCGCGGCGGTTGTGTGATCCTCTCTGTTTGCGGGACAACGATTTCGCCAGCCGGCGTTGTTTGGCCATGCCAGCGGCGAGCGCTTTCGGCGCGTCGGTGATCCGGGCAACCTCGACCCCGTCGCCGGTGGCGGCCACCACGAACGCCGACAGGCCCCGATCAACCCCCACCCAGCCGCCGCCACGGTCGGGATCGCGAGGCGGGTGCCCGGCGGCGGGGTGCAGATCAGCGGCCTCCACATTGAGCGCGACCCACCACCGTCCGGCGTGATGAGACACGGTGGCGAACAGGACCTTCGCCCTACCTTTGGCGAGCATGCGCCGCAGCCGGCGGGTGTCGTCGAACACCGCCACTTGCCCGATGCCGGGCAGCGTAACCGACCGCGGCCGGTCGTTATCGCCGACCCGGATTGCCGGCGGGCGACCCTTGGGGTGCTTGTTGCGCAAGCGAAACGACGGGATCGCGCTGGTCTTCTTCTTGAAGTGCGGGAACCCGACCCGTCTGCCTTTGCGTTTACCCGAGCGCGACTCCGACCAGGCGGTGAGTCCCTTTCCGCAGTCGACGGCGGCTTCCTCGAACACCTGCTGGCACACCTCGCTCCGCCACACCAGCCCCGTCACGCCCAGTTCGACTGTGCCGCCGGCATCGACGGTGAACACCCGCCCAGCATCCTCGGTTTTCTTCCACCCGTTAAAGACGTTGATCAGGTCGAACCCGGTCCACGGCACCTCAACGTCCGGGTCGGCCTTGCGGCAGGTGAGAGCGGTCTTGACGATCCGTAGGCACTGGTTGAATGCGAACCGGGCCGCCCCGGCATGCCGCGCCAGCACCTCGTACTGCTCGACGGTCGGGTCGAGACAGAACTTGAAGGAGGTGTGTCGGCTCATCACGGTAAGCATCCAACGAGCCACCGACAACACGTTGACATGCGACAACGTCAACCACTGCCGCCGCCTTGACCGCCACTACGAGATCACCCTCACCGCACACGAAGGATTCCTCTACCTCAGCCAAACCGCCCTGCTACTACGACGACTCGACCGCAGCGAGTTGTTCGACACGTTTTAGGGCCGGTGGCCGCGCGGCTAGACTCGCGAGACCATGTGCTGCGACCTCGGAATCGACACCAAACTCACCCTGCTGGCGGCCGGCCTGATCTTCCTGCTCGCGCTCGCTCTCGGCGTCTGGAAGTACCGGCAGATCGTCGTTGCCGATGATCACCGCGCACACCCCTACGTCGACATCGCGCATCGGGCCGCGCTGCTCTACTCGTTCGCCACGCTGCTCATCGCGGCTTTCGTCGAGCTGAGCGCCTGGCCAACCTGGGTGAACCTGACGGCAGCCATGGTGGTGGTGTTCTTCTTCGTCGGCGCGATTGTGAGCTACATCGTCCACGGCGCATTGCGTGACACCACCAACCAATTCGAGCACCCCACCCGCGGTACCGGGGTGTCGATGGCGTTGCTGATCGTCGGCGAGATGGGCGGCTTCGCGGTGATCTTGGCGGGGTTCATCGCGGCACAATTCGCGTCCTAGCCGCGCGGAGGACACTGGTGTTATGGATCCGGTAGCCGCGCTGCGTGAGATCGCCTATTACAAAGACCGGGCGCGCGAAGAGCCCCGCCGCGTCATGGCCTACCGCAACGCCGCCGACATTGTCGAAGCGCTCGATGATGCCGAGCGGGAACGGCATGGTCAGGCCAATAGCTGGCAGTCGCTGCCGGGGATCGGACCGAAGACGGCCAAGGTGATCGACCAGGCGTGGTCGGGACGCGAACCCGATTATCTGATCGAATTGCGTTCTGGCGCAAAAGACCTCGGCGGGGGCGACATCCGGGCCGCGTTGCGCGGTGATCTGCATCTGCATTCGAACTGGTCGGACGGCTCGGCGCCGATCGAGGAGATGATGGCCACCGCGGCGGCGTTGGGCCATGAATACTGTGCGCTGACCGACCATTCGCCGCGGCTGACCATCGCCAACGGATTGTCGCCGGATCGTCTGCGCCATCAGCTCGATGTCATCGACGGGCTGCGTGAGCAGTTCGCGCCGATGCGCATTCTGACCGGTATCGAGGTCGACATCCTCGACGACGGCAGCCTGGACCAGGAACCCGAACTGCTGCAACGCCTCGACGTCGTGGTGGCCAGTGTGCACTCCAAGCTGTCCATGGAGTCAGCGTCGATGACCCGTCGAATGCTGGCGGCGGTCGCCAACGAGCATGCCGACGTGCTCGGCCACTGCACCGGGCGGCTGGTCGCGGGCAATCGCGGTATTCGACCGGAGTCAAAGTTCGACGCCGAGGCGGTATTCGCCGCCTGTCGCGATCACGGCACCGCCGTGGAGATCAACTCCCGGCCGGAACGGCGTGATCCACCAACTCGGCTGCTGGCCCTCGCGCTGGAGATCGGTTGTAATTTCAGCATCGACACCGACGCGCACGCACCGGGCCAACTCGACTTCCTCGGCTACGGAGCACAACGGGCGCTGGAGGCCGGCGTTCCCGTCGACCGGATCGTCAACACCTGGCCCGTCGACAAGCTGTTGGCCTGGACGACGTCGTAGGGACGTTCAGCCCGGCGCGACCAGAGACACGAGTTCGGTTCCGTCGTCGGACAATTGGACCAACATGGTGTTGATCCGCCATACCTGACGAAATGATCCGATCGCGGATCTGACTGTCCACAAGGTGTCGCAGGTCGCCAAGTCATAAGCTTCGGTCAAGCGCCCCACGTTGGGATTACCCATTTCGACCACGGCCACCGAGCCGTCGGTGCCGATGTAGTAGCTCAAGTTGTAGGTGCAAGACTTGCCCTCTGCACCAGTTTGCAAATCGTATTGCCGCCAGTGTGAACCGGCAATGCCTTCGGACTCTGCAAAGAAGAACTCGGTTCCGATCAGGCGGGGCTCTCCCGGTCCGTCGCCGGAAAGTCTCAGCAGCCTGTCACCGTCGACGCTGTAGACCGCCCAGTCATTCATGAACGAAATGACCGGCAGGTCCGGCTGATCTACGAGATTGAGAAAACTGCCCTTTATACTCTTCCGGCTGGTCCGCGTGCCGGTGTCATCGAAGAACTCAACCCGCGAAAGCTCCTGGCCTACACGGATTTCCGCAGCGAATCCGCCCGGATAGAGGATGGTCGTTTGTTGCTCGGCATTATCGGCCAACTTTGGCTTGATGACGGTGCCATCTTTGAGTGAGAAAACCACCGTCCGATCAACTCCGCGACCGGCCGCGGCCTGCGTGGCGAGCGTCCGAGGTGCGGTGTCTCGTTGAGGCGGATACATCTGGTCGACGTGCCCGCTACCGGGCACGAACCAGGTGGTCTCGGCGTGTGACCCGATACCGTAAACGCCTTGATTCTCGGTCGTGGCGACGGCGTAAATGCCAATCTGATGGACTGTGAGTTTCGCGGGATAAGTGCGGAGTTCGGTCGGTCCGGCGTATGACACCCGACCGGTATGAGCGTCGACCACCCAGGCGGTGACCTCGTTGATCGTGTCTCGTAAGCACAACACCGCGTTCGGCCCATTGAGGAAACACTCGGGCTGTGGCATCTCAGAAGACAATCGCACCGGCGGGAACAAGCGGTGGCCATCTCGCACGTCGATACCGACCAGCCACCATTGCGGGTCTGGGGGACCCGGACTTTTGGTGATGAAATATGCATCGTCACCTAGATTTCCGATGAACGGACTCGAGTGAAACGGGTCTTCGTCGGTGGCAATCCTGCTCTGGCCAGGGACACCGGGCGTAGAGACGGGCAGGCCGAGATCGGTGACACTCGTTCGCCAGCCTGGGACGGGCTGCACGCGCATCGATGCCGCCAAAATCGTCTGCGCCGGCGGTCGCCAGGCACGGCGTGCTCTGGCGTCGTCATCGCGATTCCACCACACGATCACTAGCGCGGCCGCAATGACCACGACAGTGACGATGGCTACGGTAGCCAGCACGATCGGCCATCGCCGGCGCCGCTCCGAAGCAGGCGACACTGCGTTATTCCACGTCATAGTTGGGACTTTCGCACTCAGTTCGCTGAAGGGCCGGAGTCCTGGTCGTAGTGGGCGGCGAAAATCCTCGCCTGCTCTTGGTAGACGGTGTCCGGGGACGGCAGGTGCAGTTCGTGCTCGAGAAGGTTGCGCAGCGCGACTTCGTCGTGGCCCAGTCGGCGCCCAAAATGGGCGATTACCGCATACAGGCCGGCCTGAGCCTGTTGGCGGGCGAGTATCGAGGTGGTCGTGATCTCCTTGGCGAGTTCGGTTTCCGTCATTTTCGTCACCGAAGGTGCCAATTCGACTCGCACCACGCTGCCGTCCATCAGGGCCGTGGCGGACACCGTGCCGGCGGGATTGGTGGCGGTGAAGAGGAAGGCCAGATCTTGTTCGTCGCTTGGGTCAGGTTCGGATGTACCCCACGAATCATCGACGTCGTCGTCGGCTTGCCCGGGCGGAAGATACGCGTCGAAGGCGTCAACGACGGAATCTTCGCCAACGCCGCTCTCCTCGTCATCGTCCTCCCACGGCGCGTCGAACGGTCCATCGCCAGCCACGGGTTACATGTTTCGGTCGAGCAACTTGCCCGACATGTAATCGGTGCTGTTGTAGTTGCTCGCCGCCGTGGTCAGTTTCTCCGCCAACTCGGTCGACACTTTGTGTAATGCGGCGCCGGCAGCTTTGCGAGCCGTATCGACGCCCGAAAAGACCATGCTGGTAGGAGAACACACCGCGCCATGCGTGCTGAAGACCTGGTAGGCGATGTCTCCGCTGGTCATTCGATTCGCCCCGGTGAGCTTGTCTGCCGCGGTGTGTTGTTTCTCCGCAAGTTTGTCGATGTGCTCGGTGAGAACGTGAAGGTTCATCTGCTGTCCGGTCATCGATCCCGTCTCCTGGGTCAGTTCGTTCTCTATGGGTGCGGCGCAGGCGTGGCCGACGGTGCCGGCGGACCGTACGGAGTGGCGGGCGGATAGTTGCCGGGAGGTCCGTCGGGTGCTGGAACCGTGTACGGTTCCCTCGGATTGGCGCGGCTGGGTAGGCCCTCACCGATGTCGACTTCCTGCGGAACGAACGGGGCGCCAGGCCCAGCTTTAGGCCCCGGATTCCCTGAGGTGTCCCCGCTCGCCTTCTGGTATTGGTCAAGATGGGAGCGCATACGCAGTGCATTCTCGGCCACGTTCTTGACAAGCGTCATCATGGTGACGTTTGTCGTCGTCAATGCTGTGGCGGCAGCGGTCGAGTCCAGGCCGAACTTCACGAGCTTGAGTGGAGGAAATGCATTCATCCATGAGGTGGAGAGGCCGTAGTCGTAGAGGTACTGCGACGTGTCGTCCAGGGTCTTCCGGGTTCGGCTGACCTGACCGGCTTCGGTGCTGAGGATCGCGGCAACGTGTTGGTCTGCGACCTGGACATTCGAGGTAAGCCTCCGATGAGCGTCGTTGGTCTTTTGATAGGCCTCTGAAGCTTTCCCATTCCACCGGTCGGGGTGCGGTGATGCGTCGACCAGGGTTTCGACCGTTTCTTCCAATCGCTTGGCCGATTCGCGATAGCCATTGCCGTCTTCTGGTGCACCGGAGCCCGTCAGCGCTCTCTCGCCTTCAATCACGAGTTGTGCTGCAACCAGGACCTCCGAGTCCGACAGCTTGCCGAATGGGCTCTTCGCATACGCCGCCGGGACGGGACCCAAGCTCACCCCGAGGCCATCGAGACCCCCGAGGACATCGCCTACATCCCCAAATAGGCTGCGGGTGTTGGTGACGGCGCCATGGACGTTGCCGGTGACCACATCGTGAACCAAATGGCTAGCGTCCTTGATGCCGCTTCGCACGCCGTTGATGACCTTGAACGGGTCGGGAAAGAAATTCATGCCGCTCCTACCATCCAGCAAAGCGTATCAATGCCCGGTCGGCCGTCATGCAGCAAATTGGCCGGTGAACCAGCTTCCCGCACCGCACCGGCCGATGACCCCGGCAGACGGTTTACCCTCGCCGGTGTGACAGGACCTCAGCCGCCCTACTGGCGGCGTGGCGGCCGCGACGGCTATCCGTTCGGCGCCGATGTACTGGTGGTCAAGTCGATTCCGTCCCGGATGGACACCCGACTGGGCTGCACGATCCAACTCGGCGACGGCCGGCCGGTCGGGAACATTCGGCCGGTGAGAATCGGCGGCTGGCAGGAAGTGGCCCAATTTTTCGCAGCAGGGTTGGCAGCGTCATGGGAGTTCGAGATCCTCGATGCCGACGGATCGCGACTCCTTCACTTGCGCCGTCCTCGCGTGCGCGGTTGGCGTAGCTGGCAGGAGCGGATCGAGCTCTCCGGCCCCAGCGGGGACTACATCGGCCAGCTATTACAGAACAACAGCTACCTGGCCACTGCTCGAACATTCAATCTGGAGTGCGACCAGGCCGTGATCGGGCACACCACGTTCGACTACAAGCGGATCGGCAGCATTGTCGGACCGATGGGGGGATACACCGTGACGATTCGTGACGGCAGTGGCCGCGTCGTCGCCGGCATCACCCAAAGACAGACCACGACCTATGTCGTCGGAAATCATTTCTGCGACTACACATTGACGTTCGAGTACCCGCCCAACGAGCCGCTGGGGAGCCTGTGTCTCGCGGTGGTGTTCGCTGAGTATTTCTACCGGAGAATCGAACGTGGCGGCGCCCTGCGCGCGATCCCCGGGGTATAGGCCGCGGCGCGAAAGTGCGTTGTGCCAGCTGATTTGGGCTCGGCCACCCGAACGACGGCAACTCCGGTGATGAACCCGACGTGTCAACAGCCTTAAAGCCCTTGATCACCTCAGTCGGGCAGGTGGGGCATTTCCAGGCCAGGGTCGCGGCCGACCAAAACACCGCGGGTCAGCGCCGCCCCGCCGTAGCGGCTACGAACCCGGTCGACAGCTGTTTCGAGGGCCCCGGGTCCCGCCTCGCCCGCGGTGAACGGCAGCATCAATTGCTCGGCACCGCTGCGGTCGATCTCCGAGACCGCAAACCCGACCATCGTCAGCCCGCGCTCGGCGATCAGCGGTGCGGCCGAGGCGACCAGGCTGCGGGCGACCGCGAGGACGGGTGGCGTCGACGACGTCGCCCACGCCAAGGTGTGCGACCGAGTGGCCCGGCTGAAGTCATCGAATCGCAACCGCAACACGACAGTTCGTCCGGTGCGGCCGGCTGCCCGCATGCGGCCGGTGATCCGGTCGATCAGAGCGATCACAACCGCGTCGATCTCTCCCGACGACATCGAGTTGCCGGCGCGCCCAAGTGCGCGTTGGGCGCCCATCGACCGTCGGCGCACACCGGGAGCCACCCGACGACGGTCGATGTTGTGGGACAACGCATACAACTGCCGCCCCATCGCCTCGCCCACCAGTGATCCCAGCATGGAGCCGCTGAGTTCGGCGACATCGGCTACGGTTTCGATCCCGTGCGCGCGCAACTTCTCGGCGGTCTTGGCGCCCACCCCCCACAACCGGCGGATCGGCAGCGGATGCAGAAATGCCAGCTCCTGCTCGGGCGGCACCAGCAGCAACCCGTCGGGTTTGGCTTCCTGGCTGGCGACCTTTGCCAGGAACTTGGTCCGGGCGATGCCGACGGTGATCGGCAGCCCGACCCGATCACGCACATCGACGCGTAGTTGCGCCGCGATCTGCACCGGCGGGCCCGAAACCCGGCGCAGCCCGGAAACATCCAAGAACGCCTCGTCTACCGAGATCGGCTCTACGAGAGGCGTCGTGTCGCGGAACACCTCGAACACCGCGTCGCTGGCCCCCATGTACGCCCGCATCCGTGGTGGCACCACGACGGCGTGCGGACACATCCGTCGTGCCTGCGCGCCGCTCATCGCGGTGCGCACGCCGTAGGCCTTGGCTTCGTAGCTGGCAGCCAGCACCACGCCGCCGCCGACGATTACCGGGCGGCCGCGCAACGCCGGATCATCGCGCTGCTCGACGGATGCGTAGAACGAATCCAGGTCGGCGTGCAGGATCTCGGCTGTTTGACCGGACGAGGATCGCACGAACATATGTTCGCATCCGCCACCGACGGGTTAACTGGGTTCTCCGTAGATGCTGCTGACCCAAATGTGGGCAAGGGTGTCGACGAGGCATTCCTCGGGGACCGCCGGTTGCTCGGCGGACAATGCCGCCATCATCGTGCGTTCGTTCATCTGGTTCAGTGACGTCGCCAGATCGCTCGCGGAGATCGTCTCCGGCGCCGCGCCGCGTGCTCGCTCGGCTGTGATCATCGCCGCGGTCTGGTCGATCCACTTCTGCATGAAACCCGACCACACGCTGCGGATCTCAGAACTGGTGGCCAGCGCATCCGTCCCGGCCCGAGCTACCGCCGGATGTGAAGCGAATGCGGTGAAGAAGGCCTTGATGCCACTGCGCCAGACGCGGCGCGGATCGGCGGGTAGCCGCTGCACAGCGCCGTCAAACTCGGTGTCGGCCCGCGCGATCAGCGGCTCCAGCAGCGATACCAGCACTGCCTCTTTGGACCGGAAATAGAAGTAGAAGGTCGGCCGTGACAGCCCTGCACCCTTGGCCAGGTCATCGACGGAAATGTCGGCGAACGACCGCTCTTGGAGCAGCCGCACGGCAGTCGCCAGGATTGCCTGCTCCCGGTCGTCGCCCGACGGCCGCGTCGAGCGACGGCCCCGGACTGCGCGGGTAGTACCTGGGGTGGCCACGCTCGTTACTTTACATGGTGTTGAGAATTTCGACAGACTGTTGACTCACTCAACACGGTGTTGATACCGTGGCGCTATGACCGAACACCTCGACGTTCTCATCGTCGGAGCCGGCATTTCCGGCATTAGTGCGGCCTGGCACCTGCAGGAACGCTGCCCGTCGAAGAGTTATGCAGTCCTGGAACGCCGCGACACCCTCGGCGGCACCTGGGACCTTTTCAAGTACCCGGGCATCCGGTCCGACTCCGACATGTTCACCCTCGGTTTCCGGTTCAAACCGTGGCGGTCGGCCAAATCCATTGCCGATGGGGACTCGATCTGGAACTACATCAACGAGGCCGCCACCGAAAACGGCATCGACAAGCACATCCGATACCGTCACCGCGTCGTTGCCGCGGACTGGTCCGATGCCGACAACAAATGGACGGTGACCGTCGACCACGACGGTCAGCAAAAGCGCATCACCGCATCGTTCGTGTTCGCCTGCAGCGGCTACTACAACTACGACGAGGGCTACTCCCCGGCCTTCCCGGGCTCGGAGGACTACGCGGGGACCATCATCCATCCGCAGCACTGGCCCGAGGATCTGGACTACGCGGACAAGAAGATCGTCGTGATTGGCTCCGGCGCCACTGCGGTGACTCTCATTCCGGCCCTGGTGAATTCGGGTTCCGGACACGTGACGATGCTGCAGCGCTCGCCGACCTACATCGGGTCACTTCCCGGAGTCGACCCGGTCGCCGTGCGTGCCAACAAGTTCCTGCCCGCCAGGGCGGCGCACTTCGTGAACCGGTGGAAGGCGATCGGCTTCAGTACCGGCCAATACCAAATGTCACGGTGGTTCCCGAAATTCATGCGCAACTTGCTGATGACGATGGCGCAGCGCCGCTTGCCCGAAGGCTATGACGTTGAGAAGCACTTCGGCCCGCGGTACAAAGTCTGGGACGAGCGACTTTGCCTGGCGCCCGACGGCGACTTCTTCCGCGCCATCCGGCACGGCAAGGCCGACGTTGTCACCGACACCATCGACCGCTTTACCGAGACCGGTATCAAGCTCAGTTCCGGTGAGGAACTCAAGGCTGACATCATTGTCACCGCTACGGGTTTGAACATGCAGCTGCTGGGCGGAGTGCAGCCGTCCAGAAACGGTAAGCCCTTCGAGCTGACCTCGTTGATGACGTACAAAGGTCTGATGTTTTCCGGGATTCCGAATTTCGCCATCACATTCGGATACACCAACGCCTCATGGACACTCAAAGCGGACCTGGTTTCCGAGTTCGTCTGCCGGCTGCTGAACTATATGGACGCCAAGGGCTTTGACACCGTGGAGCCGCAGCATCCGGGTGCTGACATCGACGAGCTTCCGTTCATGGACTTCACTCCGGGCTACTTCCGGCGTTCGATGCACCTGTTGCCCAAGTCGGGTTCGGAGGCGCCCTGGCGGCTCAAGCAGAATTATCTGCTCGACATGCGCTTGATCCGGTACGGCAGGGTGGACGAGAAATCACTTCGGTTCACCAAACACTCTGCATCCGTGGCGGTCTCGGCCTAGCAGCGCTAAACGGTCTCCGACGCTGCAGCGACGACGACGATACCGTCGTCGTCGCTGTAGGCCATGTCACCCGGTACGAACCGCACCCCGCCGAACTCCACCGGGATGTCGCGCTCGCCGCTGCCTGTTTTGGTGCTCTTGCGGGGGTTGGTGCCCAGCGCTTTGACGCCGAGGTCAATGTCGCGCAGAGCTGACGCGTCCCGTACAGCGCCGTACACAACCAGCCCGCTCCAGCCGTTGGAGCGGGCCAACTCGGCGATGACGTCACCGACCAGCGCGCAGTGCAACGAGCCCGCGCCATCGATCACCAGCACCCCGCCCTCGCCCGGTTCGGAGAGCATCGACTTCAACCGCGCGTTGTCCTCGAAGCAACGTACGGTGCTGATCGGTCCGGCGAATTTCGTGCGGCCGCCGAACTGGCGGAACTGGGTATCACAGCTGCGGACACCAGGCCCGATGTCGTCGACCAGGTCGGCGGTAGGCCGAAATGTCACGGTCACCGTCAGTTGCCGCGCCGACGCAGCTGGCGAACCAGCAGCAGCGCCAGCAGGCTGACCGCAACAGCCACCGCCAGCGGAACGGCAGAACGGCCCGCCGCCGGTACCGCCGGCTGCCCGGACATCGGGTCCTTAGCGGCGGCTACAGTCGACTTCGCCTGTGCCGCAGCTTCTTTGGCGCCAGCGGCCAGCTGACCGTTGGTGTCGGCCCGCTTGGCGGCGCTCGGCTGAGCCTTTTTAGCGGGTACTTTTTTGGCCGGCGCTTTCTTAGCCGGTGCCTTCTTGGCGGCCTTCTTGGCCGGTGCTTGCTTTTTGGCGGCCTTGGCGGGCGCCTTCTTTGCAGCGGCCTTCTTTGCAGCTTTCTCCGGCGCCTTGTCGGCGGGCGGTGCGGGCGGCGGTGCCTCGTCGGCGGGCGGCGCAGGTGGCGCGGGGGGCGTCGGTCCGGCGCCGGGTGCGTCCTCGGGTGAAGCGTCGGGTGTGTTGTCCGGTCGATCCTGCGGGTCTGCCATGCGGCTGCTCCTTTGCAGTTCCTCGTCGCGTACACCAGTCGCGGGGCACCAGCGGTCGGGCTCCATCATGCCAGCCGGGGTTGTCTACCGCTGGCCGTGTCTGCTGGTCGCGGTCAGGGCCGGCGTCGCGTCGTCCAGAATGCGGCAGCGCCAACGGCCAGCACAGCTCCGGCTATGAACGGCCAGACGGGCGGGGCATCGCTCGAGGTGTCAGCCGGATATGGGGAGGGTCCCGGCTCGCCGGTGCCGGACACCGTCAGTCGGAACGTCCACGATCCCGACACCACATGCCCATCGGCTGAGGTCACTCGGTAATTCACCGTGTAGGTGCCGCTGGGACCCAGCGGACGCACGCCGATGCTGACCACCGCGCCCTGCACCAGCGGTTCGCCGGTTGACCACACGCGGCCGTCCGGCCCGAGGACATTCATCGCCGCGAAGGCAGGTTGCAACCGCTCGTTGAACGTGGCGCTGACCCGACTCGGGCCGGTGCTGAGGGCGGCATTCTCGGCTGGGTCGGCAGCTACCCGAACCGCGTGCGCAGAGGCGACGCCGGCGGTGCCGAGCGTGGTGCATGCGATCGCGACCAGCAGCAGCCCCGCAGCAGCCGAGCGTGCCAGCCGGGTCACGCCCGCCGCCGGACCAGCGCAACGGCAAGACCGACGGCGCCGACGAGCAGGGCGGCGCCAGCCAGCAGCCGGGCAGTATTGTCCGGCCGGCTTTGCAGGCCGGCGCCCGAAACGCTCGGTTCCGCCAGCGTCAGCATGGGTGCCGGATGTTCGGGCTCATCCCCGTCGGGCGTGGGGGGCTGGTCCCATGTGACCGCTAACCCGTCCGAATAGGTCTGGACGGCCGGGAAGCTGACAGTATTCGCGTCGGGCAGCGTCACCGATATCCGGAACAGTGCGAACTGATCCACCGGGATACCACCGTTGGGCGCGGCCGTCCAGGTAACCGACTTGACGGTGCCGGCCGTGACGTCACGGTCGAGCCGGGCCGTCCAACCGGGCACGGATTCGGTACTCGCCGAAGCCACGTCGGGGAGCGTGACGGTCAGTGCGGTGGTGAGGGCTCCCGTCGTGGACTCGTTGGGTACCGAAAAAGTGACGAGGGCATGGCCGCCGCGCACCGCATTGTCGGTGTCCGCCCGGACATGAGCCGACGCCGGCGCGATACCGATCGTCGGGCCGAGAAGCAGGGCGATAGCCGCCGCGGCCGTGATCAACGCCCGTGAGGCCACGTCAGGCCAACCCGAGTCGTGCCATCAAATCGGCATCGATCTCGTCGAGTTGCTTGGAGATTGCGGCGTGGGCGGCGCGCCGGCGCGGGGCGGGCATATTTTCGGCGGCAGTCACGGCTGCTGCCAAATCACGGAGCCGTTCGGAAATAGCCGCGACGAACTGCTTGGTCTCGGCGTCTTTGGGTCTATTTTCCTGCACGGTTCGCAGCGATTGCTCAGCGCCGGCGACACGGGCCGACAGTTGCGCGCCGTGCCCGGAGAACTGCCCGACTTGTGCCAGCGGAACACCCAGCTGATCGGCTCGGCGCTGGTCCAACAGTCCACGTACCGCCGTGGCACCCCGGTAAACCAGCGGTACAACGACCGGCGCTAACAGCCGTGAAACGGTCAGCACCCGACGAATCCGGCTGGGCGAGAACAATTTGCCCTCGCGCGCCGCCTTGAGCTGGGCCTCGGCGGCCTTCACCGTTGAGCGGTCGCTGTCCCGTTGAGCCTTCAACTGCGCTTTGAGCGCTTTGGTTTCGGCGCGTTGCGCGGACTTGAGACGACGGGCCTCGTTCTTTGCGGCCAGCTTGGCCTCGAGCTTGGCGCGCGCCTTGATCGCCCGGGCCTCGGCACGACGCAGTGCGCGGCTTTTTCGCTTGCGGAACAGGCCCATTCCCGGCCGCCTCCCCGGTATCTCGGTGCGTATCGCCCTACGTCTACGCGATCGATGGGCCCAACCCTAACGGACCGAACCGACGACAAGTCGTCAGGTCGCGGCGGCTCAGGCGTCCAGATGCTCCCTGCGCCGCAGCTCGTCAACCCGCTGCACGATGTCGTGCTGCGCTTCCGGCGACAAGCCACTGGCGCGCATCGCAATACGTCGGACACCGTCTTCACGCATCGTGGCCAGCCAGGACAACTCTTGGTCGAGCTTTTCGTAGTACTCGTCGTCGGTGAAGTAAGCCGGCTTGATACGGAAGAAGTTTGCCAGCGCGGCCATCGTCGTCGTGGAGGGGTTCGTACGGTTGCCTGAACGGAGCTGCGACAGGTAGGGAGCCGACATTGTGATGCCTTCCGACTTCAGCGCCGCGATCACCTCAGCAGATGTATGCGGCCCACGTCCGGGCGGATACACGGTGTCGAATAAGCGATTCAGCCGGGCAGCGAACGTCGTGCTCATCGATATGACCTCCACCAGGTTGGTAGCACGAATTGACTCAGACACGTATTTGCTGATCATCGTAGCGACACTTATCGCCACAACCAAGTGCAAACCCTTGAGGAATTGGCGAGGGCGGTCGGTACCGCCGTCGACAGCAGGCCGAAACGCGACGCTTGTCGCACACAGCGCATACACAAGATGCACCAAGCGAATTGTGCAGCAGTTTCGTCGTCGTCGTCGCGGGCACTGGCGCACGGTGCCTCGCTCGGGTGCGCGAAGCCCGCGCCGGGCAACCAGCGCACGGCGACGACGAGCCGAGAACTAACTTTGCTGTCGGGCCTGTAACGCGCCTCAACCCATGCCCCGCGACGCCTCTGGGATCAGGGCCGCGACAGGCGGCCGGCGGATGAACCGCACCGCCGCGAAGGTTCCCCCGATGAGGGCGGCCGACCCGGTCACGGCGACGGCGATCCAGCGCCAGCCCAGCGCCCCGTCGAACAGCATCCACAACCCGAACAACAGGAACAGCAGACTGGCCAACACGTGCAACAGCCCCTCCGGCAACCGCCGGTGCAGCAGGATGCCCGCTGCGATCGCCAGGCCGTCGGCGACGATCATGGCGACCGTCGTACCGATCCAAACGCCGGCCCAGTTCTTATCGCTCGCCAACGCGACGGTCGCCAGCGTGGTTTTATCTCCCAACTCGGCAAGCAGAAACGACGACACGACGGCGAGAAGCGCGAACCGGGGCTCACGGACGGGGCGGACGTCGTCGCCCGCATTGGTGCCCTCGCGCCACGTCCACACCGCGAACGCCAGGAACGCGATTGCGGCCGCGAACGCCATCGGCTTGGCGGGCAGCGTCAGACCCAGGAAATGGCCGATGGCCACCGAGACTCCATGCGCCACACAAGCGGCGATACCCACCCCGGTCAAAACCACCCACCAGCGGTAACGGAGCGCGTACGTCATGGTGATGAGCTGCGACCTGTCGCCGAGTTCGGCGAGGAAGACCACTCCGAAGCTCAGTAGCGCGGCTGCGAGCATGTTTGGCGACCTTTCAGCGCGTCGCTGACGATCGAGGTTTCCCTTCGCTCGTCCAACGCGCCCTCAGGCTAGCGGTCGTATCCGAAACGCACCAGCGGGCCGACGGAGTTCGGGTAGCCGTATTTCTCGATTCGACGTGGGGCTATTAATGATTCGCCCAATCGTCGGCGGTCGCCGGAATTCGTTATGCGGCAAGCAGCATCGCCAGAATCGCTGTATCGGGGTGGCTGATGGGATCGACACCGACGCGACTGACCATCGAAGTTATGGTGCCGTCGGCTTCTGCTTCTACCCATGCTGCGCGATGTTCCAGGCCCAGATACGGCAGCCCCGGTAACAGTACGCATCCCGAAGCTGCTCCGTTGCATTCAGGCAACGACGGTGTCGTCTCGGACGGCGGATGCAACATCAACAACGCGGGCGGCTGATGATCGGCGAAATAGCCTGGGGTAACCGCTGATTCGCCGACGACCGGCCCCTCCGCGAGCACCAGCCCGACCGTGCCGGGCTGAGGTGCATCCGGCAGCTCTTCACGCGCTCCGAATACCGTTGTCGTAGAGAGTAATCCAGGCAACGACGCCACTCTGACGGCCACCATCAGCAGCTGTGCCCACTCCTTGGTCGAATCAGGCCAACGGCCAGAGATCACGAACCCCTTCAGGACGCCATGGGAGTGGAATGGCGCGACTTCGACGGCCCGGCCTGACCCTGTTTCCATGTGGCCCTCCGCGATATGCAAGCGGGTCGATGTGCTCAGCATGCGTTAGCGCTGGAATACCCGCAAGCCGACACGGCCAATCAATCGCCGGTGTCGCAAAAGATCACGGCCAAAAAAATCGGGGCGTCGCGAAAATCGCGACGCCCCGAAAACTGCTCGAAAGTCAGCCGGAGATCAATCCCTTGGTCTTCGAGCTCGCAGCCGCGTAGCGCGACTGCACGTCGTCCCAATTGACGACATTCCAAAACGCCTTGGAGAAGTCGGCCTTGACGTTCTTGTACTGCAGATAGAACGCGTGCTCCCACATGTCAAGTAACAGCAGTGGCATGACGCCCAGCGGGAAGTTGGTCTGGTGGTCGTATACCTGGAATACGAGCAGCTTCTCGCCGAGGTTGTCCCACCCGAGTGCCGCCCAGCCTGATCCCTGCACGGTGTTGGCCGCCGCCGTGAATTGTGCGCGGAATTTGTCGAACGACCCAAACGCGTCGTCGATCGCGGCGGCGAGCTCACCGGTCGGTTTGTCACCGCCATTGGGGGACAGGTTTTTCCACCACATCGTGTGGTTGACGTGGCCGGCGAGGTTGAACGCCAGGTTCTTCTCGCTCAGCAGAATCGAGGAGTAGTCATCCTTGCTGCGCGCCTCGTCGAGTTTGGCCAGCGCATCGTTGGCACCCTTGACGTACGTCGCGTGGTGCTTGCTGTGGTGAAGCTCGTTGATTTGTCCCGAGATGTGCGGCTCGAGCGCTCCGTAGTCCCAGTCCAAATCTGGCAAGGTGTATTCAGCCACGGGGTTCCTTTCCTTCATCGTTGGTGAGCTGCGTCTGACGACCGATGGTGAGCTGCGTCCGACGCTGCACTCGCAGGGCGTTCACCCCGCGGGGGGCTAGCGTAATCAACCCTGCTCCATGACTACGCGCACCGCAACAACGAGTGCAACGAGTTGCATACCCGGCGGACGCGTCTTTAGACCAAAACGATGACCACGAGGACGGCCAGCAACACCAGGGCGATGAGGCCCGCGCGCACTCCCGCCACCAAGTAGGAGCGATTACACGCAGGCGAGCCGGCATACGAATGTGACGACGACGCCGCCGGCTGCGGCCCGATCGGTTGTGCCGTCATCGAATGACCCTGACCTGCACGTCCAACACGCCCCCAGTGAGATGAGTCACAAGCAACTTCAGTGGTCGCGATAATAACGCCTCATGAACCGCGGGGAAAATTGATCCGCCAAAAGGCGGTTGACCTGCGCCGCAGCGCGGCACGTTGAGTGCCGGTGTCGCCGCTGTCCGGCTTTTCGGACGGGCCGGCCGTCTAGTCGGACTCGCGGCCATCGGGCATCCGCCGGTGGGTGTTTAGCGTGGCGATACATTTCGCTCGACCGAGCGTTGGGCTGTCGACCGACGGCCCCCTTACACGGTCGTTATCCACAACCGCGGTTACAACAGGCCTGTTGGAACCGCCTCGACGGGTGCCGTGCGGCACCGCGCCCTGTGAATAAACCTGTGGAAACTGTGGATAGCTGCCGGTTGCTGGCGTTTGCGGCACGCTGCACAACTCGCGGGCGCGTGCCAAGATCGACCGCGTGGGTGGTGAACCGGTGGTCGCAGAAGTAGACGTCGCTGCCCTGCCCGCCGAATTCGAGGCCGCCGCGGCGGTGCTGTTGGATGTGCGCGAAGACGACGAGTGGCAGCGCGGCCACGCAACAGATGCTCAGCACATCCCGATGGCCGAGGTGCCGACGAGGCTCGCCGAGATCGATCCCGGCGCTGAGTTGTACGTCATCTGCCATGCCGGTGGCCGCTCCATGCGGGTGGCGCAGTACTTACAGCAAATCGGCTACCGCGCTGTCAATGTCGGCGGCGGGATGTTGGCCTGGGCGGGTGCCGGGCGGCCCGTGATCACCGACGACGGTAGACCCGGCACCGTCTGACCGCCTTGCCCGGTGGCGACCCGCTGCGCCGCCGGGGCTTGCCATCGTCACTAAGCTGGTCCGGTGATCCAAGTGTGCTCCCAGTGCGGCACACGCTGGAATGTGCGTGATCGCCAGCGGGTGTGGTGCCCCCGCTGCCGAGGGACACTGCTGGCGCCCTCGAGCGAGGCGCCGACCACCGATCCGCGCTGGGCGCCGCGCGGTGCCGGACAACCGGTCGCTGCGCAGCGGACGGCGTCGCGGCTGCCGTCCGGCTACCGGTGGATCGCGGTGCGTCCCGGCGCCCCACCGCCTGCGCGTCGGCGTCGGCTGCCGCTGGGGCCAACCCCGCGCTACACGGTCATACCCCGATGGGGATTGGCGGACCGGGCTGGCCCCGGCGGGCCGGCTCCGATGCCGAGCGCAGAGCGCGGGCCGACGGTGGCATGGGTGCGCAGCACGCTGTTCGCCGGCGTCGTGGTGCTGGGCATCGCCGCGCTGGTGCATTTCGTGCGCTACTTGCTGCTCGTCATCAACCGCAACACGCTGCTGAACCCGATCGTGGCAGGCGCCGCGTTCTGGCTGGGCGTGCTGGCAAGCATCGCCGCGATCGCGGTGGTAGTCACCTGTGTGATTGTGCTGACCCGATGGTTGATCGCGCGCCGGGCCGCCGCCTTCGCTCATTGCGGCAGACCAGAGCGCCGAGGGCCTCGAGCACTGTGGGCAGGCTGTCTGGTGCCGCTGCTGAACTTGGTGTGGGCCCCCGTCTATGTCATCGAATTAGCCGACACCGAGGGCATCTACGAACGGTTACATAAGCCGATCCTGCTGTGGTGGATCATGTGGTTCGGCAGCACCGCGGTGTCCCTGTTCGCCATCGCCACCAGCGGAGCTCAGGATGCTCAGGGTATTGCGAACAACACCGTGGCGATGATCTTTGCCTACCTCGTGGCGGCGGCCACGGTGGCCGCCGCTGGGCGGGTTTTCGAAGGATTCGAGCGCAAACCGGTCGAGCGGCCGGCCCGCCGGTGGGTGATGGTTCCCGACGATCGCGGCAGTGCGGCGGGATCCGCTCCGGCGGTTGAGTTGGAGGGTGCGGAACCGGCAGCATAGGAGTATGACGCCGGCCGACGAGGTGCTCGCCCGGCACCCGTTCGTGGTTGCCCATCGGGGCGCCTCAGCTGCTCGCCCGGAACATACGCTGGCCGCCTACGACCTCGCCCTCAAAGAGGGGGCCGATGGCGTGGAATGCGATGTCCGGCTTACTCGCGACGGCTATCTGGTCTGTGTGCATGACCGCCGGCTGGACCGGACGTCGACCGGCGCCGGCCTGGTCAGCACGATGACCCTCGCAGAACTGCGCGAGCTGGAATACGGGGCGTGGCACGGTAGCTGGCGTCCCGACGGTGGACACGGGGACAGCGGTCTGCTGACGCTCGACGCGTTGGTGGAGTTGGTGCTGGACTGGAACCGCCCTGTGAAGATCTTCATCGAGACCAAGCACCCGGTGCGGTACGGCGCGCTGGTGGAAAGCAAAGTGCTGGCGCTGTTGCAGCGCTTCGGCATCGCGACCCCCGCCTCCGCGGATCGGTCACGCGCAGTGGTGATGTCGTTTTCGGCTGCCGCGGTGTGGCGTGTCCGGCGCGCCGCGCCGTTGCTGCCCACGGTGCTGCTCGGGAAGGCTGCCCGTTACCTGGGCAGTAGCGCAGCGACGGCTGTTGGCGCTACCGCAGTAGGGCCGTCGATTGCCACGCTGCGTGAGCATCCCGAGCTCGTCGACCGCGCCGCGGCGCAGGGGCGGGCGTTGTACTGCTGGAACGTCGACCACTACGACGACGTCACTTTCTGCCGCGACGTGGGGGTGGCATGGCTGGCCACCCGCCACCCCGGCCGCGTCAAAGCTTGGCTGCAGGACGGGCTGACCGGCGCAGGGCTCGACTAAGCAGCGACTCTAGAGCCGTCCGCCGGCCGCGGCCGGTGCGTCGGATTGCCGAGGCGCCGAGCCGATTTCACGTGCGACGAAATTTTCCAGGTCGAACAGATTGGCTCCGGCGCGGTCGGCGACCCGCAACAGCGTCGTCATCAACGCCACCTCTTCAACCTGCTCCTTGAGGAACCATTGGATGAATTGCTCACCCAGATAGTCGGCTTCGTCGCGCGCGACGGCGGCCAGCCGGCTCACCTGGTCGGTGACGGACCGTTCCTGATCCAAGGCCAGCGCCAATGCGTCCCGTGGCGTGTCGAATTGGTTGCGTACCCGGTCCACGCCGGGGATCTCGACGCGGACCTCGCGGTCGAGCAGGTATTGCACCAGCATCATCGCGTGATTCCGTTCTTCCACAGCTTGACTGTAAAAGTGTTTCGCCAGCTGAGGCAGGTCGGAATCATCGAAATAGACAGCCATTGCAATATATTGCTGTGCGGTGGTGAATTCGTTGTAGATCTGCTCCTGCATTAATGCATGGAATTTTGTTCGGTGGGCATCGCGATCGGTCATGACTGCAACGCTACCCCTGGTCAGAGGCCATTGTCATCCAAGGTAATACTTACTCAGGCGAGCTTTGCCTAAGTTAAGCAAGGCTACGTTTAATGCTTTAATCGACCGTGTTCAGATATTGGTGGGTGAGCTAATCGCGGGTCGTCGCGAATTGCTCACCCGACCGTTAAGGCTGTCCCTCGACAACCGCCGCCGGCACCGGTGCGTCAGCGGCCAGCGCGTCGAATAATTGGGCGGCTTCATCGTGGTTCCACACCACGACGGAGCCCGAGTCGCTGCCGGTGAATTCGCCGATCGGCACCGTCACCGTGGTTGTCGCGCCGTGCAGCGACCAACCCAACCGGGCCAAGTCCCAGACATGGGCCCCCTGGTCGACGGTCAGCGCGTCCGCCGCCGCATGCGGCACCGAATACCAGCGCCAGGGGTTCAGCCACACTCCGGGGCTGGTAGCGCGGTGCAACAGTGCCGACATGAATTGCCGCTGGTTGGCCATGCGGTCGAGGTCGGCGCGCGGGGTGGCGCGACTGCGTACATAACCCAGGGCGGTGCGGCCGTCGAGCGTCTGGCAGCCGGCAGATAGGTCGATCCCGGCCAGCGGGTCTTCGATTGGCGCCGCCGGGCAGGCGGTGACCCCGCCAAGGGCATCGACGAGGACCGCGAACCCGCTGAAACCGACCTCGACGTAATGGTCTAGTCGCAGACCGGTGGCCTGCTCGACCGTCTGCGCCAGCAACGACGCGCCGCCCATCGCGAACGCCGCATTGATTTTGTCCCGCCCATAACCGGGGATCGGCACGTAGGAGTCGCGGGGAATGGACACCATCGTCGTCGGAAGCGTCGACCCGAACGTGGGGACGTGTACCACCAAAATCGTGTCGGTGCGGCCGTTGCCGATGTCGTCGCCGGTGGTCAGGTCCTGCTGCTGTTCGGCGGTGAGCCCTTCTCGGCTATCCGACCCGACCAGTAGCCAGGTGGTGCCGCGCCCGGAGGGTGGCCGACCGGGATAGTCGGCCAGCACCGGTTGCCGGTCCAGCGCGGTGTCCATCCACAGCGCACCGCCGAGGATTGCGGCGGTGGTCAACAGCACCGTGATCAGCGCGGTCAACGAAATCACCTGCCCCCACGCGTGTTTGCGACGCCGCCGAGGCCGACTGGGACGGGCGCGTTGCGGTTTGGTGCCCCGGTTTGGCGGCGGTGGGTCGGGATGGCGTGGTTGGGAGCCGATATCGCGCTGGATGATCGGCGACGGCTCTCGTCGCGGTCCGGTCGGCTGGTTGCGGTTCATCAGCGCAGCCATCCGAGATGGCCGGCCAGCAGCGCATAACCGACGAAGGCCACCGTGTCGATCAACCCATGGGCAATCACCAGCGGCCACAGTCGGCCGCTGCGTTGCCAGGCGTACCCGAACACCAGTCCCATGGCGATGTTGCCGAGGCCCGCGCCGAAGCCTTGGTAGAGGTGGTAGCCACCGCGCAGCAGGCTGGAGCATGCCAGCGCCACGCGCGGGTTGACGCCCAGCTGAGGCAGCCGGGTCAACAGATAACCGACGACGATGATCTCTTCTGCCCACCCGTTGGCGAACGCGGCCGCAACCAATACCGGCACCCGCCACCACGTGTCGCTCAGACTGGACGGGACGACCTCGGCGTTGAGCCCGATGGCCCGCGCGGCGAAGTAGAGGCCCAGCCCGGGTAATCCGATCAGCGCGGCCAGACCGGCACCGCCCCACAGGTCGGTACGCCAGTCAAAGCGGCCGAGGCCAATCCGGGCGGGAGTGAAGCCGCTGCGCCACAACAGGTACAAGCCCAGGCCGCCCCAGGCGATCAGTTGCCCGACGAAGGCCGCGTTCAGCCCCAGATCGATCAGGTCGAAGTAGGACCGCTTCGGGTTGAGTGGAATCCGCTGCGCGCTCAAATTCCGCAGTACTGCGTCGGTGAGTTGCAGAACCGCGGTGACGGCGGCCAAGCCGAAGGTGACGCCCAGTACTACGCCGACCTCGATCCACAGCGCGCGTGGCTGCACCAGCTGGCGATCGGGTGCGGTCACCTCGACACGGTAACCGGTCGAATTAGCTGACGGCCGTCACCGTGCTGGCGTCGTGACGAAACCGACTAGGAATAACCGCGGGCCCGCAGGCCGTTGACGAAGGGGCAGCCCAGCAGCACCCGGATGGCCTGGCTCAGGCCGACGACGTCGTCGACCGGTTTGCGAAATGGCAACCGGACGTCGCTGTCGCCGTCGGCGCCTTCGACGCGCAGCCGCACCCCGTACCGGTCGATACCTAGCGGTCGCACATCGCCGCGCCGTAGCCGCGCGGGCAGTCTGGCGGCCAGTCGCGCCACCACGTCGCGGTGAGCGGTGTCGAGGTGTCTAATCCAGCATGTCTCCAAGGCACAGAACGGGTCTGGGCGTGCGGCCAGCAGAGCGGCGACTCCCACGGATTCGGCCCCGGTGGTATCGGTCGCCACCACCGACTCGATCTCCAGCCGAAGCAGCGTGTAGCGGGTGTCGCCTTCGACCGCGGGCCGGGATGCCGCCGTCTCTACCTGCAGCAGCGCTGGATTCGGGTCCTCGGCGGCAATCAGGTCAAGCATTTCGCCGGCCATGGGCAGTGGCACCGGCCGCAACCGGCCGCGGATCCACACCAGCGAGCGCACCGGCTCACGCAGCGGCAACGGCGCGTAGTCGGCCAGCTCCAGCACAGCTTGCGCCCCTGCCGCAGCGCAGGCCAACTGCTCGGCCACCTCCCCGTCGGCGGCGGCCACGACCGCGAACGACCCGTCGGACAGCAGGTGGTGCAACGGCGTGGTGACCGGCTCCGCCCGGTCGACGGCCAGCAGCGCACCACCGGCCCGCAAGCAGGTGCTGCGGATCCGTTCAGCGGTCGTCGGCGTGGCGCAGTTGGCGAGAGTCATCGATCACCATCCTTGAAGTGAGGTAAGCCTAACTTAACTAGCTCGGCTGCAGCGGCGCAAGACTGCCGACCCGATAGGGTTTTGTCGTGGCTCGTATCGCGTATCTCGGACCGGAGGGGACCTTCACTGAAGCCGCGCTGCTGCAGATGCGGGATGCCGGCATGGTTCCCCAGCAGAGTCCCGACGCGGTGCAAGCGGTGCCGGTCGTGAGCACACCGGCTGCGCTGGACGCCGTCCGGAGTGGCGAGGCTGATTACGCCTGCGTGCCGATCGAGAACTCGATCGACGGGTCGGTGGTGCCGACGCTGGACAGTCTGGCCATCGGGTCGCCGCTGCAGATGTTCGCCGAAGTGACCCTGGACGTGGCGTTTTCCATCGCCGTCAAACCTGGTCGCGCCGAGACCGACGTGCGGACGCTGGCCGCCTTTCCGGTCGCGGCTGCACAGGTACGGCGCTGGCTCGCCGAGCACCTCCCCGCCGTCGAATTGCAGCCGGCCAACTCCAACGCCGAAGCCGCGCAGCAAGTCGCCGACGGGCTTGTGGACGCGGCAGTGAGCTCGCCGCTGGCCGCGGCCCACCGCGGGTTGGCCGCGCTGGCCGAGGGGGTCGTCGACGAGCCCAACGCGCGCACCCGGTTCGTGTTGGTCGGGCCGCCGGGTCCGCCACCGGCGCGCACCGGGGCCGACCGGACGTCGGTGGTGTTGCATATCGAGAATGCGCCAGGGGCCCTGGTAGCGGCGTTGATCGAGTTCGGCATCCGCGATATCGACCTCACTCGGATCGAATCCCGCCCGACCCGAAAAGAGTTGGGCACCTACGTGTTTTTTCTGGATTGCGTCGGGCACATCGACGACGACGCGGTCGGCGAGGCACTCAAAGCCCTTTACCGTCGTTGTACGGACGTGCGTTATCTGGGTTCCTGGCCTACCGGAGTGGCCGCCGGCGCCGCGCCACCGCAACTTGACGAGGCGTCGCGCTGGCTGACGCGGTTACGGGGTCGGCGGCAATGAGCGGCCGGTTGGTTTTGCTGCGGCACGGCCAGTCGTTCGGCAATGTCGACCGCCGGCTGGATACCCGCCCGCCGGGCAGCGAGCTGACGCCGTTGGGCCGCGATCAGGCGCGCGCGTTCGCGCACAACGGCTTGCGACCGCCGGGGCTGTTGGTGCACTCGATCGCTACCCGGGCGGCGCAGACCGCCGCGGAGATCGGCGCCGCCGTCGACGTGTCGGCCAGCGAAGTCACCGGCATCCACGAGGTGCAGGTCGGCGAGTTGGAAAACCGCAGCGATGACGACGCCGTCGCCGAGTTCAATGCCATCTACCAGCGCTGGCACGAGGGCAACTGGGATGTTGCGCTGCCGGGCGGCGAGACCGCCAACCAGGTGCTGGACCGTTACGTGCCGGTCTTGACCGAATTGCGGATGCGCTATCTCGACGACGACGAGTGGGACCGTGACATCGTCGTCGTCAGCCATGGGGCGGCGATTCGGCTGGCCGCGGCCGTATTGGCCGGAGTCGACGGCAGCTTCGTGCTGGACCACCACTTGGCCAATGCCGAGTCGGTGGTGTTGGCGCCCATCACTGACGGGCGCTGGAGTTGCGTGCAGTGGGGCGCACTGTCGCCACCTTTTTCTCCTGAGCCGCAGGCGACACCGGTGGCCGACGCCGTGGAATCGGGCACCGACCCGATGGGCTGACCGCCCGGGCCGGGCAGTCGACGATCAGATCGCCAGCGCGATGGATTCTGCGCACTCGCAGCCGACCGCGTCGCAGTCGACCACGAAGGCATGCGGAATCAGCTCCGGGCTGGTGCACTCGGGCTCGGTGCACTCCGACCGGCGCAGTGAATGTCGAATGATCGTGCCGTGGCAGTGATCCAAGCCGGCCCGGCAATCGCGGCAGCCTGTAGTCATGGCCCGTTCTTAGCACGCTGCGCCGACAAATCATTGGTGCCGCGCCCGACGGGCCGGGATCGTCAGGCCCAGCCCAAGTCGTGCAGGCGGTCGTCGTCGATGCCGAAATGGTGCGCGATCTCGTGAATCACCGTGATCTTCACCTCGTCGACAACCTCGTCGTCGGAGTCGCAGATGTCTAGCAGCGCGTCGCGGTAAATCGTGATCGCGTCGGGCAGCGACCCGGCGTAGTTGGAGTCGCGCTCGGTCAACGCCACTCCCTCATAGATGCCGAGCAGCTCGGCGTCGTCCGGATGCCGGTCGGCGACCAACACCACGACGTTGTCCATGACAGCGGCCAGCTCGGGCGGGATCAGGTCGAGCGCGTCGGACACCAGCTCCTCGAATCGCTGCGGGTCCATTCGCACCGCCACCCGGTTACCCCCCCGGCGCCGGTTCGGCGGGCGGCGGCGGTGCGGGTTCGGCGGGCGGGGGCGGCGGCACTTCCTGAGCCGGCGGCGGTGGTGCGGGTGCCGCCGGCGGCGGGGCCGGCGCTTGGGGCGCCGGCGGTGCGGGTGCCGCCGGCGGCGGCTGCACGGCAGGTGCGCCCGGCTGCTGCGGCAAATGCTGGTTGCCTTGCCGTTGCTGATCCGTCTGCCCGGCGGCCGATGACGAAGGGGCTCCCCCGGAATTGGCCGGCGGCATGGGGATGGGCGGCAGGTTGAGTCGCTCCTGCGGAATGTCCGGCGGCGGAATCGGCGGCTGGCCGTTGATCATCAGCGCGCCCTTGGCACTGTTCACCAGCGTCGCCCAGCCACCGTTACCCAGCGTCGCGCCGATGCTGCAGGCCACCTCGCGGCTGCCGGCAGACCAGCTCGGCAATGACAGCGTGCTGTAGGTCAGCGTCAACGTCGTGCTGCGCAACTGCACCGGGGCGAGGTAGCCGTCGGTGAGCCTGGTGCACGACTCCTTGACGAAGGCATCCTGTTCGGATTCGGGGGGCAGCGCGTCGGGGAACTTGGCGACCAGGTTGACGGTGCCGGTGACCTCCATCGCATGCGGGGCGGCGCAGTCGACCGGGACGTCGGTGGGCTGGTTGGTCGTGGGGTCGATACCCAGGCAGGTGCCGTCCGGCCACACCCGCGACTGGTCGAGATCGGCGACCTTGCCCTTGAAGACCTGTTGTTCGTTGCCGGCGCCGGGCAATTGCAGACCGCACAGCATGCGCCGCTCACCGGCTTGCCGCCACGCCCTGTCGCCCGACCACAGCATGCTGATGGTGAACTTGCTGTGCGGGTCAAAGCGGGCGCCGAGGTAGCGGTGCACCGCCGACTCGCACTGTTCCTGGCCGATCTGCTCGATGCGGGCCGCCGACGGCGGGGCGGCCTCCGGCCCGTATTCCGAACCAGGGAAAGTCCGCATGTCGACCGACTCGGCGACCTCGAACCGGTGCTCGTCCTTGCAGTCGACGATCGTCGCGGCATCGGGGGTCTGATTGGGCCACATCAGGCAGTCGCCGCCGGCAGCGCGGTTGAAAGCGGCGTTGCCCTTGGTGCCGGTGCTGGGCACCGGGTCGATGTAGCCGGCGAGTCGCCCGCCGTCGCCGTTGATCGGCAGTGCGGTCACCAGCCCGGCGATGAGCAGACCACCCAGCGCGGTCAGCAGCAGTGCCCGCCGGGTTGCCGAAGCGTGCAGGGTGCGCAGCCAGCCGAACCGAGCCGGCCGAGATTGCCGCTGGTCGGTGAGCGCATCGTCCTGTCCGAGTGCGTCCAACATCGGCTCCATTCTGACAGGCCCGATGCGGAGCGTGACAGTTGATGCAAAAGTTGCCTGCGAGGTCGGCCCCGGTCGTGCCGGAGTTGGCCGACGCTTGGTGCGGCACCGAAGAAAAGTAGTGTTCTAGGCCGTGATCGACCTGAAGCTGTTGCGCGAAGACCCCGACGCCGTCCGGCGCTCCCAGACCAGCCGCGGCGAGGACCCGGGCCTGGTCGACACGCTGCTGTCGGCCGATGCCGCCCGGCGCAGCGCGATCTCGGCCGCCGATTCGCTGCGGGCCGAGCAGAAGGCCGCCAGCAAGAAGGTCGGCGCCGCATCCGCCGACGACCGCCCCGCGCTGTTGCAGCAGGCCCGCGATCTGGCGGAGCGGGTCAAGGCCGCCGAGGCCGAGCAGGCCGAAGCCGAGGCGACATTCACCGCTGCCCACATGGCGATCTCTAACATCATCCTCGATCCGGTGCCCGCCGGCGGCGAGGACAACTACACGGTCCTCGATGTCGTCGGTGAGCCGACTGCTATCGAAAACCCGAGGGACCATTTGGAACTCGGCGAATCGCTGGGTCTCCTCGACATGGAGCGGGGCGCCAAGGTGTCCGGCTCGCGGTTCTATTTCCTGACCGGCCGGGGCGCGCTGCTGCAGCTGGGGCTGCTACAGCTGGCCATCCGGCTCGCGGCAGACAACGACTTCGTCCCGGTGATCCCGCCGGTGCTGGTGCGCCCGGACGTGATGTCGGGCACCGGCTTTCTGGGCGCGCACGCCGAGGAGGTGTATCACCTCGAAGCCGACGACCTCTATCTGGTCGGCACCTCCGAGGTGCCGCTGGCCGGCTACCACGCCGACGAGATCCTGGACCTCTCCAAAGGTCCGCTGCGGTATGCGGGCTGGTCGTCGTGCTTTCGACGGGAAGCCGGCAGCCACGGCAAGGACACCCGCGGCATCATCCGGGTGCACCAGTTCGACAAGGTCGAAGGGTTCGTCTACTGCACACCGGCCGACAGCGAGGCGGAGCACAGCCGGCTGCTCGGCTGGCAGCGCGAAATGCTGTCCCGCATCGAGGTGCCGTATCGCGTAATCGACGTCGCAGCCGGCGATCTCGGCTCTTCCGCGGCCCGCAAGTTCGACTGCGAAGCGTGGGTGCCCACCCAGGGCGCCTACCGCGAGCTGACCTCGACGTCGAACTGCACCACGTTCCAGGCCCGACGGCTGGCCACCCGGTACCGGGACGCCAACGGCAAGCCGCAGACCGCCGCAACACTCAACGGCACGCTGGCCACCACCCGTTGGCTGGTTGCCATATTGGAGAACCACCAGCGCCCCGACGGCAGCGTGCGAGTCCCCGAGGCACTGGTGCCGTTCGTGGGCACCGAACTGCTGGAGCCAGGCTCCTAGGCGTCCACCGCGGTCGGCGTCGCGTGCCGCTGCGCGTGCCGGTGCTGTCGCTCGATCGTGGCGAAGTAAAACGCGAACGCGAAGGCGCAGCTGGTGAACAGGCTGGACACGAAATACAGCCAAGGCCGCCGCAGGCCCCGCCGGTACCCGTCGATGATGGTGAACAGCGGCAGCAGAACGACATTGATGATGGTGTAGTCCTGGCTGGCCGAACTGGCCGCAGGATTGGTGAACATCAGCCGGATGTAATCCGACCAACTGCCAGGCCCCCAAAACGGATTGCCAGATCCCGTCGAGTACTCACGCACGAACCGAATATTGAAATACCAGCCCAACACGATCGACGCGATACCGATGACGTAGTACAGGCATTCCAGCGCCGAGAACCGGGAACCGCCGGACGGCCGGCTGAATACCGCGGGGTTCGAGGCAACGATCACGCCGATCACGGTCAGACCCAGTACTGCGTGTACGAGAAGCGACATCATGCGGGCAGTCTCGGCAACTCACGCAGTTTTGTCAATATTGACATTTCTGGCGGTCGAACGGCACGGTAGGTTACCGGCATGGCCCGACCGCCGCAGACGTCGCGCAGCGAACGCACTCGCGAAGCCTTGCGCCAGGCGGCCCTGGTGCGGTTCTTAGCCCAAGGCGTCGAAGACACCTCGGCTGAGCAGATCGCGGCCGATGCCGGAGTGTCGTTGCGCACCTTCTATCGGCATTTCACCTCCAAGCACGACCTGCTATTCGCCGACTACGACGCCGGCTTGCACTGGTTTCGCACCGCGCTGAACGCACGTCGGCCCGACGAGTCGATCATCGAGTCGGTGCAGGCAGCGATCTTCGCGTTTCCCTATGACGTTGAGGCGGTGACCCGAATTGCTGCGCTGCGGGCCCAAGAACTCGATCCCGGACGCATTGTGCGGCATATCCGCCAGGTGGAGGCCGACTTCTCCGACGCGATCGTCGAGCGGCTTGCGCCCGGCGGACCCCGTACGCCGGATGACCGGCTGCAGATCACGGTGGCCGCTCGCTGCATCGGCGCCGCGGTGTTCGGCGCGATGGAGGTTTGGATGCTCGGTGAGGACCGGTCGCTGGCCGAACTGGCCCGGCTATGCCGGACGGCGCTCGACTCGCTTCAGCTGGGCGTGCTGGGGCCAGTTTCGTCATAATTGACAAAACTAGGGATCCATGCCAGCCTGCGCTGCAGAGTCAGGGAGGGCAATGCGGATGGCCGATTACGACGCGATCGTCATTGGTGCCGGGCACAACGGTTTGGCCGCAGCGGTGCTGCTGCAACGCGCCGGACTGCGCACGTTGTGCCTGGAATCCAAGCTTTACGCCGGCGGGATGGCTTCCACGGTCGAGTTGTTCGACGGCTACCGATTCGAAATCGCCGGCTCAGTGCAGTTCCCGACCGCGTCCGTGGTTGTCGAAGCGCTGGGCCTGGAGACCTTGCCAACGATCGACCTGGACGTCATGTCAGTCGCGTTGCGCGGAATGGGTGACGACCCGCTGATCCAATACAGCGACCCGATCAAATTATTCGCCCACTTGAGCGATGTGCACGGCGCTGATGCCGTCAACGGCATGGCCGGGTTGATGGCCTGGAGCCAGGCGCCCACCCGCGCGCTGGGCCGGTTCGAGGCCGGGACACCGCCGAAGACGATCGATCAGATGTATGCCTGTGCCACCAACGAATTCGAACGTTCAGCCATCGACGACATGCTATTCGGCTCGGTCACCGACGTGTTGGACCGCTATCTCCCGGACCGCGAAAAGCACGGCGCGCTACGCGGATCGATGACCGTGTTGGCCGTCAACACGCTCTACCGCGGCCCGGCCACACCGGGTAGCGCGGCCGCGCTCGCCTTCGGACTGGGTGTTCCCGACGGCGACACCATGCAGATGAAGAAGCTGCGCGGTGGCATCGGCGCGCTCACCTCGCATCTGTGCCAACTGCTGGAAAGCCACGGCGGCGAAGTTCGACTCCGCACCAAGGTGACCGAGATCGTGCTCGCCGACGGCCGGGTCAGCGGGGTACGCACCGAGGCGGGCGACACCATCACCGCTCCCGTCGTCGTCTCGGGCATCGCGCCTGACCTCACGCTCAACGAGTTGATCGATCCGGCCGCGCTGTCCCCCGATATCCGGCAGCGCTACGCACGGATCGACCATCGCGGCAGCTACCTGCAGATGCACTTCGCGCTGGAGGAGCCCCCCAGATTCGCCGCGCCCTACGAGGCGCTCGACGACTCCGCCATGCAGGCGTCGATCGGTTTGTTCTGCACACCCGAAGAAGTCCAGCAGCAGTGGGAGGATTGCCGCCGCGGGACGGTTCCGGCCGACCCGACCGTGGTGTTGCAGATCCCGTCGCAGAACGATCCGGACCTTGCGCCCGAGGGTAAACACGCGGCCTCGGCATTCGCGTTGTGGTTCCCGATCGAAGGAGATGCCGACTACGGTCGGGCCAAAGCTGACATGGGTCAGCGCGTGATCGACAAGATCACCCGGCTGGCACCGAATTTCGAAGGCAGCATCATTCGGCACACCACCTTCACGCCCCGGCACATGGGTGTGATGTTCGGCGCCCCGGGCGGCGACTACTGCCACGGGCTGCTGAACGCGAATCAGATCGGTCCCAACCGGCCGGGTCCCAACGGCTTTGCCGGCCAGCCGATCCCGATCCAGGGACTGTACCTGGGCAGTGCGGGATGCCACGGCGGGCCCGGCATCACCTTTATTCCCGGTTACAACGCCGCGCACCAGGCGCTGGCTGACGCCGGCTGCTAACCCGACCGGTGCAGTAGCTGGTCCAGTAATGCGGTGAACTGCTCCGGATCCTCCGGCGTGAACGCGGGGCTCAGCTGGGCCCCCGGTACGTCCAGCGTGATCAAAGTCGACTTCAACGGCCGGCGAATGTCCAGCGGCAGCCACCGACGAAGATCTGAACTCCCCCAGATCCGGAATCGGTGCATGAACGTCCCGAGCGGCTCGGCCTGGTAGCCGCGAATCCTGTCCAGGGCAATGATCTTGGAGGTGCCTGAGGGAAAATGATAGCGCCGCAAGGTGATTGCGGTGCGGTCCAACTGTACCAGGCCGTCGTCGTAGTGCTGCGGGGAGGTGCTCACTGGCGCTCGCACCGAAGCTCGTGACCGCGCGCCGTGAGGCAGCGGCCGTTTTCCAGATTCCACTGCCAGCCGTGCAGGTTACAGGTCAGGGTATTGCCTTCCACCACGCCGAATTTAGACAAGTCGGCCTTCAGATGCGGACAGCGTCGTTGCATCTGCCAGCCATCCAGGGTGATCGTCGCGGTGTCGTCGTGGGTCTCGGCGAACCAGCCGTCGGCGTAGGCGATCCGCTCATCGGTCAGACATTTGAAGAATGTGTACAGGTACTCGTTGTAGCCGCCGACCCGCCAGGCCCGAAACCGGGTGGACAAGAAGACGGTGTTGACCCAGTCGGGCTCGTCGTCGCGCAGCACGGTGCGGACCAACTCCGGCGGGATTGCAAACCCGTAGCGAAACTTCTCCTCGGGAATGGGTTCGCGCACAGTACGTTTCGGGAAGTCGACTACCACGGTTTCCGAGCCGAGTATCAGCTCGACCGGATAGCCGATACCGTCGCAGATTTCGTCACTGGCCAGCATGATCGGTTCGAACGCCGCGCGCAACGGCTCCAGCAACGACTCGCCGGCAGCCGGTGCCCAACCGGCCTTCTCGGCAGCCAGCACCGGCGCCATCCGTTCGGCGTAGTCGGCGATATACGCGGCTTTGCCGGTGGTGAAGATCGCCTCGACCTGCTCTTCAGGAACCGGGTGACTCAATGAGAGCAGTTGCGCGCCAGAAAAATCCGCGGTGGAGCCAGGCATCATCAGCAGACCCCTGTCATGACCATGCGCCTGCATCTGGTCGAGGAACACCATCTGGTCGGGAAAGATATTGGCCGGGTCGCCACGGTCGTCGTTGAGGTCTCGCAATTCGGGATCCAGGAAGCATGGCGGGCCCGCCGACGGGATCACCCAGGTGGCGTCGACCTGTGCGATGTAAGCGCGGGCGCGGTCCATTTGGCGTTGCCGCTTCTGGGTGCCGAACGCCTCTTTGGCGCGGGTGGGCATCTCGTAGACCATCGGATACCAGATCGCGCCGGAGTACTGCAGCATGTGCACGTCGATATGGCCGAACTCCGAATGCAGGGCGTCGAGATCCACCGGCCGGGCGTCGTTCATATTGAAAACGGTCGTGAGGCCATCCGAAAGCACCAGCGCGGAATCCCCGATCGGCCCGTCGGCGGGAGCGCGCAGGGCGATGACCATGATCTCCAGCTCGCCCTTTGGCCCGCCGACTCGATGCTTGACCGAGTCGGTGGTTTCGAAGAACCGATGAAATCCGAGCTTGGCCAGCTCATCACGCAGGTCGGCCACCGGATAGTCCGGCAACAAGACCACAGCGTCTTTGTTGACATGCCGACTGAGCAGCCTGGCGTCGAAGTGGTCTTTGTGCAGGTGCGAGACGTAGAGGTAGTCGCAATCGCCCAGGACGTCCCAGTCCAACCCGCTGTTGTCCGGGAAGGGGAACCACGACGCGAAGTAGGCCGGGTTGACCCACGGGTCGCACAGGATGCTGCCCGCCGGCGTCTCGATCCGAAAGCCGGCATGACCGACGCTGGTGACCTGCACTAAACCCTTTCGACGAGCGGATGGTGCCGCCCCGAGCCTAGCGGCGATCGCAAGGGCGGCGAAGCCGGGCGCGGCGGGTCGCCGCAATCAGACCAGCGGCGATCGCAAGGGCGGCGAAACCGGGCGCGGCCGGTCGCCGCGCAAGCAACCCAGCGGCGAACCGTCTCGATCGGCCGTGTGTTGACTGCCCGCGCACTCTCACAGCGGCAAAACACTAGGGTTGGTGAGGTGGAACCGGTGTACGGGACTGTGATTCAGCTTGCCCGCTTGACATGGCGATTACAGGGTTTGCGGTTCACCGTCAGCGGGGTGGAGCACCTGCCGGAGACCGGCGGCGCTGTCGTGGCAATCAACCACACCAGCTATTTCGACTTCACCTTCGCCGGCCTGCCCGCCTACAAGCAGCATCGCGGGCGCAAGGTGCGATTCATGGCCAAGCAGGAAGTGTTCGACCACCGGATGACCGGGCCGATCATGCGCGGCTGCCGGCACATTCCGGTGGACCGCGATAGCGGCGCCGCCTCCTTCGAAGCGGCGGTCGCGGCGCTGCAGGCCGGCGAATTGGTCGGGGTCTATCCCGAGGCGACGATCAGCCGCAGCTTCGAGATCAAGGAACTCAAGTCCGGTGCCGCCCGGATGGCCATTGCGGCCAACGCCCCGATCGTCCCGCACATCGTGTGGGGTGCCCAACGGATCTGGACCAAAGACCATCCCAAAACGCTGCTGCGGCCAAGGGTGCCGATCACGGTGGCGGTCGGCGAACCAATCATGCCGACGCTGCCCGCGCCGGACCTGACCGTGCTGCTGCATTCGCGCATGCAGCACCTGCTCGAGCGGGTGCAAGACTCCTACGGTCCGCATCCTGCCGGCGAGTACTGGGTCCCGCACCGGCTGGGCGGCGGCGCCCCGACGTTGGCGGAGGCCGCCCGGTTGGACGCCGAGGAAGCATCGCGGCGCGCCGCGGCCAAGGCCGCCCGGCGGGCTTCCGATTCGGAGGCGACACCGGAGTAGCTGCATGGAACCGGTATTCCGCACACTTGAGATCACCGCGAAAGCCCTGGTCAAGGCGGTGGGCAGCCCGATCACCTACCAGGGGCTGGATAACATTCCGCAGGCCGGCGGCGCGGTGATCGCCATCAACCACACCAGCTATGTCGACTGGCTGCCGGCCGCCCTCGCCGTGCATTACCGCGGGCGGCGCATCCGGTACATGATCAAAGCCGAGATGCAGCAGGTGAAGTCGGTCGATTTCCTGATCAAGCACACCAAGACCATCCCGGTGAACCGCGGCGCGGGAGCCGACGCCTATGCGGTCGCCGTCCAGCGGCTGCGTGAGGGCGAAGTGGTGGGATTGATGCCCGAGGCGACGATCAGCCGCAGCTTCGAACTCAAGGACTTCAAGACCGGTGCCGCCCGGATGGCGCTGGACGCGCAGGTGCCGATCGTTCCGCTGATCGTGTGGGGCGCTCAGCGGATCTGGACCAAAGACCACCCCAGAAACCTCGGCCGGAAAAAGATCCCCATCACCGTGGCGGCCGGTCCATCACTGTTGCCGCACGATGACGTCGACGCGCTCGAATCCGAATTGCGCGACGAAATGACGAGGGTGCTGCACCGAGTACAGGAGGACTATCCACATCCCGAAGGTGCGTACTGGGTGCCCTCGCGGCTCGGTGGCGGTGCCCCGACGTTGGCCGAGGCTCAGGTTCTCGAAGAGGCCGAACTGGCCGAGCGGGCGCGCAAGCGTGCGGAAGGTGACCGATGAAACCGAGGTACGGACAATCCCCGCCGGCACCTGCCGTCCAGGCAAGCCGAACAACAGGAGTACGACAATGGTAGAGCCGTTTTTCCGCATGATGGAAATCGTGGTGCCACCTCTGATCGCGGCTAACGGCACCAAAGTGACCTACCACGGGCTGGAGAACATTGCCGGCCACGGAGGTGGGTTGATCGCACTCAACCACACCAGTTACCTCGACTGGCTTCCTGCGTCGATGGCCGCATATCAGCGGCGGCGGCGGTTGAGATTCATGATCAAAGCCGAGATGCAGGATGTGGCGGCAGTCAATTTCGTGATCAAGCACATCAAGCTCATCCCGGTGGACCGAGAGCACGGGGCTGACGCGTACGCCGCGGCGGTGCAACAACTCAAGGAAGGCGAGCTCGTCGGGCTGCATCCGGAGGCCACAATCAGCCGCAGTTACGAACTGCGGCCGTTCAAGACCGGAGCGGCCAGGCTGGCGCTTGAGGCACAGGTGCCGATTATCCCGATGATCGTCTGGGGTGCGCAGCGCATTTGGCCCAAAGATCATCCAAAGAACTTATTTCTCAACAAGGTTCCGATCACCGTCGCAATCGGCTCGCCGCTCTCGCCTATGGGGGATCCAGAGCGGCTCACCGCCGTGCTGCGCGATGTGATGAAAACAATGCTGTACCGGGTTCAAGAAGACTATCCACACCCCACCGGCGAGTATTGGGTGCCGCGGCGGCTCGGTGGCAATGCGCCGACTCCCGATGAGTCAAAGCGCCTTCGCGTGGCGGAATTGGCCGAACGGGCACGCAAACAGGGCCCTCGTCGGTGAGGCCACCGAGCAGCGAGGTTTCTCGGTGACCTTGCCGGCGCTCATTGCCTGCGACGTGGACGGCACCCTGGTCAACAATGCAGACACGATCACTCCGCGTACCAGGCAGGCGGTGAGCGCCGCCGTCGCCGCCGGTGCCCAGTTCGTCTTGGCGACCGGACGTCCGCCGCGCTGGGTGAAACCGGTTGTCGACGCGCTGGGGTTCGCCCCAATGGCGGTGTGCGCCAACGGCGCCGTCATCTACGACCCGGCAACAGACCGTGTGGTGTCGGCCCGAACGCTGTCGGTGGATTTGCTGGGGGAGCTGGCCGACATCGCCACTCGCGCCATCCCGGGCGCCGGACTGGCCGTCGAGAGGGTCGGCAGCCGGGCGCACGACACCGCCACACCACAATTCATCAGCTCGCCGGGCTACGAGCATGCCTGGCTCAACCCGGACAACACCGAAGTGTCCATCGACGATCTGCTCAGCGCGCCCGCGGTCAAATTGCTGATCCGCAAGGCCGGCGCCCGCAGCGAGGACATGGCAGCCGAATTGGCCAAACACCTGGGCGTCGAGGGTGACATCACGTACTCCACCAACAATGGCCTGATCGAGATCGTGCCGCCCGGCATCAGCAAAGCCACTGGCATCGACGAGCTCGCCCGCCCACTGGGCATCAGCGACGACGATGTGGTGGCTTTCGGCGACATGCCCAACGACCTGCCGATGCTGCTGCGCGCCGGGCACGGCGTGGCGATGGGCAACGCGCATCCCAAGGTCATGGCCGCCGCCAACGAGGTCACGGCACCCAACACCGACGACGGCGTAGCGCGCGTCCTGGAACGGTGGTGGCTGTAACGCGTCTAGCCGACCAGGGGCGAGAACCGCTCGAGTTGTACCGGCGGACCTCCCGGTGACGCCGGTGGCAGTACCTCCGCGACGCCGTCGATGACCCGGGTGATGCGGCCATCCTCCCGGTCGAAGTTCAACGTGCCGTGCTGGAAGTTTTGCTTGATCCACAGCGGTTCTTGAATCTCGGCACTGGTCGGCAGGCCTAGCGCGCCCCGCTCGTAACCCAGCGAGGCCCAGGCCTCGTAGATGGCGCCGGTGACCGGTTGCGCACCGGTTTCCGGCGACCAGTACATCGCGCCATGGTCGAACGTCGCATACCGCGCGGATCCGGCCGCGACGGCTTCTGGCGAGGTCGGCTCCCCCAGCGCTCCGTTCGCTGCGCTAATTTCCTGCCATCGGGCATGGATCGCGCCGCCCTCCAGCGCGGCGGCCAGGTCAGCAGGCCCGGGCGGGTCGTTGAACCGGGCAGCGGTATTGCGGATCTCGGGCATCAGCGGGTAGGCGAGGTGTCCCGGGCAATCGGTGTTGCTGACGTCGCGATGACTAAAGATGGTCGGCAGTGTGGGCGTGGCCCCCGTCGGGAAATGGGTGTTGGCCCCGCCTGCCGAGGTCAGGGTGACCGTTCCCAACGGGTCGACGTGATCCAGGCCGAGCCGCCAGCCGATCAGCCGGCCGATGGTGCGCAGCTGAATCGGCGTCGGCGGCACGTCGTCGAAGTTGCCGATCATTGCCACGCCCCAGGTGCCGCGGTTGAATCCGCCGGTGTGATCGCCCGTCACCGGGCCGGTGAGCCCACCGGCCCGTCCCTCGAATACCTGCCCGTATTTGTCGACCAGCGCGTTGTAGGCGATGTCGCACCAGCCCAGCATTCTGGTGTGGTAGGCGTAGATCGCTTGGACGATCCTGGCCGAGTCCTCCGGCTCATAATCGTTGCTCTCGGCCGTGTGGTGTACCACGCTCGCATGAAGCCGGTCGTGGTACGGCGGGTTGTGGCATCGCACCACGTCGTCGGCGCCCCATCGGGAGCGACCGATGACGTTGGGTGGCTGGCCCGGCGCGATGACCGCAGTCGGCGGCGTCCACTGCGGATCGGCCGGCGCCTGCGGGGGCGAGATCAGGATCGCGGAGAGATTTTGCGGCATCGGTTGTTCAACCGTCGCCGGGAGGTAACCGAGGTCGGGCTTGACGGAGGTCGCGCTCGGTGGCGGCGACGTCACCGGCGCGCCGGCCGGTCGGCTGACTGCGATCTGCACAGTGGTTGTGTTGCCGACGAAAACCGGCTCGGTGCCGCGTGCGACGTGCGGCGACGTCCCGTCAGCGCCGTCGGGGCCCAGCGTCTCGGTGTCATACCAGCGGCCCCAGGAACCGTCGGTGTGCTTGGCGCGCACCCGTGCGGAGGTTCCGGTCAGGTCGCCGCCGGTGAGCGCCACCATCGAAAAGGCTGTGGGCTGGCTGATTTCGCGGACTGTGACGCCGCCACCAACGCCGATCAGTGGCTGCTGGCTCAGGTGCGTGTCTCCACCCCGCGGATGATCCCCGGGTGGCCGAGTCGGAGCCGCCGCCCACGGCAGGATGACGGCCGTTGCCGCAATCGCGGTGGACAGCAGCCTGGGCGGATGGCGGCGGAGCGGCACGAACCGATGTTACTTAAGTGGCCTATGTTGCCTGTGATGCGACACGGCACCGGGGTGGACGAAGTTCGCCCACCTGGTAACGGCACCGCAGAGTCTGGCCGCGAACGCGGGGCTCGCTCTGCGGTGCCGTCAGGGGGCAGGTCCTTAACTCATAACCCTGTTAGGGGGTTGCTGCCGGCACAGCGGCGGCGGCCGGCGCGGCAGCAGCCGCCGCCGGCGCGGCGCCCTGCATAGCCTGCGTGATCGATGGCATCACCAGCCCTTTGAGCAGGTCCATGGCCTGCCCGGCACCCAGTTGGTTGGCGGCGCTCATCATGTCGTTGACGATTCCGCCGCTGCCGCCCGATGCGGCCGGTGCGGCGCCCAACGAAGGATCGCCCAGGATCGGGTAGGTGCCGCCGAGGCCCGGATCCAATCCGATCGGTGCGCTGATCGGCACCTCGCCGGGTGACGTCAGGCCAGGCAGCGTCCCAGCCGGGCTGGTCAGCGACGGATCGATACCCGCGGGACTGGTCAGTCCAGGTGTCAACCCGGCCGGGTTGGTCAGCCCCGGAGTCGTCAGACTCGGATCGGTAAGACCCGGCGTGGTCAGACCCGGCGTGGCACCCGGAGTCAGGCCTGGCGTGGTCAGACCCGGCGTTGCGCCCGGCGTGGTCAGACCTGGCGTTGTGAGACCAGGGGTGGTCAGACTCGGATCGGCGAGACCCGGCGCGGTCAGGCCCGGCGAAGTCAGACCGGGGCTGGTCAGCCCAGGACTGGTCAAACCGGGGCTGGTCAAGCCAGGACTGGTCAGGCCGGGACTGGTCAAGCCCGACGAGACCGCCGCGGGACTACCGCCCAGGCTCGGCACCGGCGGCATATTGATCCCGAACTGTGAAAGTCCTTGGGTCAGGGCGGACATCAATTCGTTGGGCAGATCTGTCATGACGGCCGCCTGCACGAACTCCTGATGATCGGGCGCCGGCTCGGAATCAGCCGCTAGCTGGCAGACAGTGACATAAGCAAAAGGACTTGCGACCGCCAGAGCGGCGACTGCGCTCATAGCCGTCGAGAGCCTGCGTCGACGTCGGTTCGGCACGGAAGTCTCCTCAATCTGGACTGCATGGTCGTCGGTGTCATGCCGGTGAAGCGCGACATGGAGCCTGAAATCAGGCCACGTGATCGATGGTACTGATGTGACTGCTGGGACTAGTGTGGCGATATCGAATCGTGAACCAATCGCGACCTTCGTCACCTCGCGGGCACTGTTTCGCCATGTGTGGCTTAGCTGTTGTGCGCGACGCTCGACGAATGTCACCTTCAACCCGGCACTCCCGGAGCCGCGTAGCGGGCTGGAGCCGCGCAGTCGGATACCCTAGGCAACCGATGACTTCTCGTTTCGACCTCTTTGTCGTCGGCTCCGGGTTCTTCGGCCTGACGATCGCCGAGCGTGTGGCCACCCAACTCGACAAGCGCGTGCTGGTCGTCGAGAAGCGCCCACACATCGGCGGCAACGCGTACTCCGAAGCCGAGTCGCAGACCGGGATCGAGGTGCACAAGTACGGCGCGCATCTGTTCCACACATCCAACAAACGGGTGTGGGATTACGTCCGGCAGTTCACCGAGTTCACCGGTTACCAGCACCGCGTGTTTGCGTTGCACGACGGGCAGGCCTACCAGTTCCCGATGGGCCTCGGCCTGGTCTCGCAGTTCTTCGGCCGCTACTTCACCCCTGACGAGGCGCGCGCGCTGATCGCGCAGCAAGCCGCCGAAATCGACACCGCTGACGCGCAGAACCTCGAGGAAAAGGCAATCTCGTTGATCGGACGGCCGCTTTACGAGGCGTTCGTCAAGGGCTATACCGCCAAGCAGTGGCAAACCGATCCCAAGGAGCTGCCCGCGGCCAACATCACCCGCTTGCCGGTGCGCTATACGTTCGACAACCGCTATTTCAACGACACTTATGAGGGGCTGCCGGTCGACGGCTACACCGCGTGGCTGCAAAACATGGCCGCCGATGACCGCATCGAGGTACGGCTGGACACCGACTGGTTCGACGTCCGGGACGAGCTGCGCCGAGGGTCCCCGTCGGCTCCTGTTGTTTATACCGGCCCGCTGGACCGCTATTTCGACTATGCCGATGGCCAGCTGGGTTGGCGCACACTGGATTTCGAGGTCGAAGTGCTGCCCACCGGAGATTTCCAGGGCACGCCGGTGATGAACTACAACGATCCAGATGTGCCGTACACCCGCATCCACGAGTTTCGCCACTTCCATCCCGAGCGGGACTACCCGACCGACAAGACAGTGATCATGCGGGAGTACTCGCGGTTCGCGGACGACGACGACGAGCCCTACTATCCGATCAACACCGAGGCCGACCGTGCCCTGCTGACCGCATATCGCGCCAGGGCCAAAGCCGAGACCGCGTCGTCGAAAGTGCTCTTCGGGGGGCGGCTGGGCACCTACCAATATCTGGACATGCACATGGCCATTGCCAGCGCACTGAACATGTACGACAACGTTCTTGCGCCGCACCTGCGCGATGGCCTGCCGTTAGAAGAAAGCATCCGCGGATGAGTGAGAAAGCCGTGAGCCTACTGGCCCGTGTCATTTTGCCGCGCCCGGGCGAGCCGCTCGATGTGCGCAAGCTTTACTTGGAGGAGTCGAAGACCAACGCCCGACGGGCGCACGCGGCGACGCGTACCTCGCTGCAAATCGGCACCGAGTCCCAGGTGTCGTTCGCCAGCTATTTCAACGCTTTTCCGGCCAGCTACTGGCGGCGCTGGACGACGCTGACGTCGGTTTTGCTGCGCGCCGAGCTGACCGGCGCCGGGCGGGTTGACGTTTATCGGTCCAAGGCCACCGGAGCCCGGATTTTCGTCGAGGGGCGCGGATTTGCCAGCGGCGCAGACCAGCCGGCAGTGGTCGAATTCGAGATCGGTCTGCAGCCGTTCGAGGACGGTGGCTGGGTCTGGTTCGACATCACCACCGACAGCGACGTCACATTGCACAGCGCCGGCTGGTATGCACCGGTGCCGGCGCCGGGTGTGGGCAATATCGCGGTCGGCATCCCGACTTTCAACCGGCCCGCCGACTGCGTCAGCGCGCTGCGCGAGCTCACGTCAGATCCGTTGGTGGACAACGTCATCGGTGCCGTGATCGTACCCGACCAAGGTACCACGAAGGCCCGTAACCACCCCGATTTCCCCGAAGCTGCCGCTGCACTGGGCAACCGGCTTTCGATCCACGACCAGCCTAATTTGGGTGGTTCCGGCGGATACAGCCGGGTGATGTACGAGGCGCTGAAAAACACCGACTGCCAGCAGATCCTGTTCATGGACGATGACATCCGCATCGAACCGGACACCATCTTGCGGGTGCTGGCGATGCACCGCTTCGCCAAGTCGCCGATGCTGGTGGGCGGCCAGATGCTCAACCTTCAAGAGCCGTCCCACCTGCACATCATGGGTGAGGTCGTCGACCGGTCGAAGTTCATGTGGACCGCCGCGCCGCACGCAGAATACGACCACGACTTCGCTGAATATGCACTGAGCGCCAAGAACATTCGCAGTAATCAACTGCACCGGCGCATCGACGCCGACTTCAACGGCTGGTGGACGTGCATGATCCCGCGGCAGGTCGCCGAAGAACTGGGTCAACCACTGCCACTGTTCATCAAATGGGACGACGCCGACTACGGCCTGCGGGCCGCCGAACACGGCTACCCCACCGCCACGCTGCCCGGCGCCGCGATCTGGCACATGGCGTGGAGCGACAAGGACGACGCCATCGACTGGCAGGCCTACTTCCATCTGCGTAACCGGTTGGTGGTGGCAGCCATGCACTGGGACGGCGACATCATCGGTCTGCTGCGCAGCCATCTGAAAGCCACGCTGAAACACCTTGCCTGCCTGGAGTATTCGACGGTCGCGATTCAAAACAGGGCGATCGACGACTTCTTGGCCGGGCCGGAGCACATCTTCTCGATCCTGGAATCCGCGTTGCCGGAGGTGCACCGCCTGCGCAAGGCCTATTCGGATGCGGTGGTGTTGCCGGCGGCCAGCGAACTGCCGGCGCCGTCACGCAAGAACACCCAGATGAAGCCGCCGGTGAACCCGCTGGCCATCAGCTACCGGCTGGCCCGCGGGACGCTGCATAACCTCACCAAGGCCGACCCGCGACACCACCAGCGTCCCCAGTTGAACGTGCCGACCCAGGACGCCCGGTGGTTCAAACTGTGCACCCTCGACGGAGCCACCGTCACGACGGCCGACGGTCGCGGCGTGGTGTACCGCCAACGCGACCGGGCCAAGATGTTCAGCCTGTTGTGGCAATCGCTGCGTCGTCAGCGCCGGCTGGCCAGTCGGTTCGACGAGATGCGCCGCGTCTATCGCGAAGCCCTGCCGGTGCTGTCCAGCAAGCAGAAGTGGGAGACGGTGCTGTTCGCCGCCAGCGGGCCGTGCCCCCCGGCCCACAAAGACGCGGCAGACGGCGTGCCCCGCGATGGCTGACGTCGTGACTGAAACTGCTGCGCCGCGTGGTGAACTGGCTGTTTTGGTGGCTGTCCAATCGGCGCTGGCCGATCGACCGGGGATGCTGGCCGCCGCGCGCGGTTTGTCACATTTCGGTGAGCACAGCATCGGCTGGCTGGCTGTCTCGGCGCTCGGCGCGCTCCTGCAGCCGGGGCGGCGCCGGGCGTGGCTGCGGGTCGGGGTCGGGGCCTTCGCTGCGCATGCGGCGGCCGTGCTGATCAAGCGACTGGCACGGCGCACCCGCCCGGATCATCCGGCAGTCGCGGTGAACGTCGGCACACCGAGTCGGCTGAGCTTTCCGTCTGCGCACGCCACGTCCACCACCGCGGCGGCAATCCTGCTGGCCCGGGTCACCGGGTCATCGCTGCCGGCCCTGCTGGTGCCACCGATGGCGTTGTCCCGGATGCTGCTGGGGGTGCACTATCCCAGCGACGTGGCCGCCGGCGTCGGCGTTGGCGCCGCCGTCGCAGCGGTCACGATGTGGGTTGACGGCCGGCTCAAAGGTGAGGTGCCGAATGAGTGAGGACGTGGTGCCGGTGACCGGACCTCCGGCCAACCTGATCGTCGGAGTCGTCAAGGCGATCCGCCCGCGGCAATGGGTGAAGAACATCTTGGTGCTGGCGGCCCCGGTGGCCGCGTTGGGCACCGACGTCCGCTACGACTACGTCGACGTCCTGACCAAAGAGGCCGTCGCGTTCGTGGTGTTCTGCCTGGCCGCGTCGTCGATATACCTGATCAACGACGTCCGCGACGTCGAGGCCGATCGCGAACATCCCACCAAGCGGTTCCGCCCGATCGCGGCCGGTGTTGTGCCGGAGTGGCTGGCCTACGTGATCGCCGCGGTGCTCGGTGTCGCCTCGCTGGTGGTCGCCTGCCTACTGACCCGCAATCTGGCCGTGGTGATGGCGGTCTACATCGGCATGCAGTTGGCGTATTGCTTCGGGCTCAAGCATCAAGCCGTGATCGACATCTGCATCGTCTCCTCGGCATATCTGATCCGCGCCATCGCCGGTGGTGCGGCCGCCGATATCTATCTGTCGCAATGGTTTTTGTTGATGGCGGCATTCGGGTCGCTGTTCATGGTGGCAGGCAAGCGCTACGCCGAGTTGCAGTTGGCCGAACGCACGGGTGCCAAGATCCGCAAATCGCTGGAGAGTTACACCAGCACCTATCTCCGGTTCGTGTGGACAATGTCGGCCACCGCGCTGGTGGTCTGTTACGGGCTGTGGGCCTTCGAGCGCGACCGCTACTCGGGCACCTGGTTCGCGGTGTCGATGGTTCCGTTCACGATCGCGGTCCTGCGGTACGCGGTCGACGTCGACGGCGGGCTGGCCGGGGAACCCGAAGATATTGCGTTGCGCGATCGGGTGTTACAGCTGCTGGCGCTGGCTTGGATCGGAACCGTTGGTGCTGCTGTTGCGTTCGGCTAACGCCGCCCCGGTCTCGTCTCGCCGGCCGGCGTTGGCGCCGGCGGGCCGGCCCGCGTTTCCTTACGACACGACGGTTCGGGTCAGCCTGTGGGTGAGCGTCGCGGTGGTGACCGTGCTGTTCGGCTGGGGGGCCTGGCAGCGGCGGTGGATCGCCGACGACGGGCTGATCGTGCTGCGGACAGTGCGCAACCTGCTGGCCGGCAACGGGCCGGTGTTCAACGCGGGCGAGCGGGTGGAGGCCAACACCTCGGTGGTGTGGACCTACCTGGTCTATGCAGGAGCCTGGCTGGCCGGGCCGATGCGGATGGAATACGTGGCGCTGACGCTGGCGCTGGCGCTGAGCCTGCTGGGCATGGCGCTGCTGATGTTGGGAACGGGCCGGCTGTACGCGCCCAGCCTGCTCGGGCGACGAGCGGTGATGCTCCCGGCCGGTGCGCTGGTTTACATCGCGATACCGCCGGCGCGCGATTTCGCCACGTCCGGGCTGGAAAGCGGCCTGGTGCTGGCCTACCTCGGGCTGCTCTGGTGGCTGATGGTCTGCTGGTCGCAGGCGCTGCGATCGCGTCCGCCGGGCCGAATCTTTATCGGCGTACTGGCGTTTGTCGCGGGCTTAAGCGTCCTGGTGCGTCCCGAACTGGCGCTGATCGGCGGTCTGGCGTTGATCATGATGCTGGTCGCTGCACAGGGCTGGCGGTGGCGGTTGCTGATCGTGGTGTCCGGCGGGCTGCTTCCGGTGGCCTACCAGATCTTCCGGATGGGTTATTACGCGCTGCTGTTCCCCGGCACGGCGCTGGCCAAGGACGCAGCCGGCGACAAATGGCCGCAGGGCCTGATTTATCTGTCCAACTTCAACCAGCCCTACGCGTTGTGGGTCCCCGCCCTGCTGGTGTTGGTACTGGGTCTACTGCTGGTGGCCACCCGCGGTCGGCCCTGGTGGATTCGACACGCACCGCCCGCCGGCTACGGACGGTTGGCGCGCACCGTACAAAGCCCGGCCGCCGTCGTGGCCTTCGTCGTGTTCAGTGGATTGCTGCAGGCCCTGTACTGGATCCGGCAAGGCGGCGACTTCATGCACGGGCGGGTCCTGCTGGTGCCGATCTTTTGTCTGCTGGCACCGGTGGCCGTGGTGCCGGTGATGTTTCCCGACGGCACGAAGTTCTCCCGGGAGACCGGCTATTGGTTGGCCGGGGCGATCAGCGCGCTGTGGCTGGCGGTCGCGGGCTGGTCGCTGTGGGCGGCGAACTCGCCGGGAATGGGCGACGGCGCCACTCGGGTCACCTACTCAGGCATCGTCGACGAGCGCCGCTTCTACGCGCAGGCTACCGGGCATGCGCATCCGCTGACCGCCGCTGACTACCTGGACTATCCGCGGATGCGCGCGGTGCTGGTGGCGCTCAACAACACCCCGGACGGAGCGCTACTGCTTCCTTCCGGTGACTACGACCGCTGGGACCTGGTGCCGGCGATCCCGCCGTCGACCACCGACGCGCCGCCCCAAAAGGGGCCGCACGCCGTCTTTTTCACCAACCTCGGCATGTCGAGCATGAATGTCGGCTTGGACGTCAGGGTGCTCGACCAGATCGGATTGGCCAATCCGCTGGCTGCCCATATCGCGCGGTTGCAGTACGGCCGCATCGGTCACGACAAAAACCTGTTCCCGGACTGGGTGATCGCCGATGGCCCGTGGGTCAAGTGGTACCCGGGCGTTCCCGGATACCTTGACGCGCAGTGGGTCACCCAAGCCGAGGCAGCACTGCACTGCCCAGCCACCCAGGCCGTGCTGAATTCGGTGCGCAGCCCAATGGGTCCGCGCCGGTTCCTGTCGAACTTCTTGCACGCCTACGAGTTCACCAAATATCGGATCGACCGTGTCCCGCGCTACGAGCTGCTCAGGTGTGGACTCGAAGTACCGGAGTCCGGCGTGGCCCCCTACACGGGGCTGCCGGCGGCAGGCCCGTGAGCCCCGCGGCGGCGCTTCCCGGTGGGCATTGCGCAGAAAATTTTCGCCACTCGCTTGCCGTGGCAGCACCAGAACGGTGTTGCCTCCGACAGCAACGCCGGATGAGACTGCTCACCGGCGGTGAATCCCTCGTGGGCACATTCATCATGCGGCCGAAACCGACCCGCTGGCCGCGCCAGACGGCGCACCGCCGCCGGCTTTCACGCTGTTCTCGATGAGAGAGTTCGCACCACGATGTGGTTGACTACACGAGCACTGTTGCACCTAGCGCATATCTAGCGCACGCAGTTCGACCCGAATATGGGCCAACCAAGGATGAGGAAAGCACGGATGAAGCTTGTTGACAGACTTCGCGGCGCGGTCAAGGGGATGCCGCGCCGTCTCGTTGTCGGCGCCGCCGGGGCAGCGCTGCTGCCAGGGCTGATCGGCGTCGTCGGCAGCTCCGCGACCGCGGGGGCGTTCTCCCGGCCGGGTCTGCCGGTCGATTACCTGCAGGTGCCGTCGGCGGCGATGGGCCGCGATATCAAGGTCCAGTTCCAGAGCGGCGGAGCCAACGCGCCGGCGGTGTACCTGCTCGACGGAATGCGCGCACGGGACGACTTCAACGGCTGGGACATCGAGACCCCGGCCTTCGAGTGGTACTACCAGTCCGGTCTGTCGGTGGTCATGCCGGTCGGCGGGCAGTCCAGCTTCTACAGCGACTGGTACAAGCCTGCCTGCGGTAAGGCCGGCTGCACGACCTACAAGTGGGAAACCTTCCTGACCGGCGAGCTGCCGCAATACCTGCAGGCCAACCAGCAGGTCAAGCCCAACGGCGGTGCCGTGGTCGGCTTGTCGATGGCAGGCGCGTCGGCATTGACTCTCGCGGCCTACCACCCCGACCAGTTCATCTACGCCGGCTCGATGTCGGCCCTGCTGGACCCGTCGCAGGGGATGGGGCCGTCGTTGATCAACCTGGCGATGGGTGACGCCGGCGGCTACAAGGCCGCCGACATGTGGGGCCCGAAGGAGGATCCGGCATGGCAGCGCAACGACCCGTTGCTGAACGTCGGAAAGGTCGTCGCCAACAACACCCGGGTGTGGATCTACTGCGGTAACGGCAAGCCGTCCGAGCTGGGCGGCGACAACCTGCCGGCCAAGTTCCTCGAGGGTTTTGTGCGGACCAGCAACATCAAGTATCAGGACGCCTACAACGCCGCCGGGGGCCACAACGCCACGTTCAACTTCCCGGAGAACGGCACGCACAGCTGGGAGTACTGGGGCCAGCAGCTGAACGCGATGAAGCCTGACCTGCAGCGTGTGCTGGGCGCAACGCCCGGCGGCGGTGGTGGTACCACCGAGAGCGCGCCTCAGGGCACCGCGTCCAGCGCGGCCAGCCAGGGCACCCCTGCCAACCAGGGCAGCGGCGGCACGCCGGTTGCCGCGCAGGGCACCCACGGCTAGGCGCCAATCATTACCGCTGACGGCGGCGACCTTTCGGGTCGCCGCCGTTAGTCGTTTCCGGCCCTCCTGTCGCATCCGGTGTGGTTCACTACCTTGCGGGACGGGGCTGCGCGGGGGTTGGTGGAGCGACACGAGTGAGGTGGACATGAGGGGCCTGTCGATGCTGCTGCGGATGCTGTTCGCTGCCGTGCTTGCCGTCGCATTGGGCGGTATCACCGCGACGCAGACCGGCTCGGCGCATGCGGCAGGTGTCGAAAATCTCATGGTGCCGTCGGGCGCGATGGGCCGCGACATCCCGGTGAGCTTCATAGCCGGCGGCCCACACGCGGTATACCTGCTGGACGCCTTCGACGCCGCCCCCGACGTCAGCAACTGGATGAATGCGGGAAACGCGGGGAACACCCTGTCGGGCAAGGGAATCTCGGTGGTCGCGCCGGCGGGCGGCGCTTACAGCATGTACACCAACTGGGAACAGGACGGCAGCAAGCAGTGGGACACCTTCTTGTCCAGTGAGCTGCCGGACTGGCTGGCCGCCAACAAAGGCCTGGCGCCCGGAGGCCATGCGGTCGTCGGCGCCTCGCAGGGCGGATACGGCGCGATGGCCCTCGCCTGCTTCCACCCCGAACGGTTCGGTTACGCCGGGTCATTGTCGGGCTTCCTACGCCCGTCGGGTACGGACGAGACCGGCGCGATCACCGCCGGCATGGCCCAGTTCGGTGGGGTGGACTCTTACGGTATGTGGGGTGCGCCACAGCTGGGCCGGTGGAAATGGCATGACCCCTACGCGCACGCCTCGATGCTGGCGCAGAACAACAGCCGGATCTGGGTGTACAACCCGAGCGGCGGCGCCAGCAACCCGGCCGCGATGATCGGCCAGGAGGCGACGGCCACCGGTAGCGGCCGATTCTTCTACCAGCAGTACCGCAACGACGGCGGCCACAACGGGCACTTCGACTTCCCGGCCGGCGACAACGGCTGGGGTTCCTGGAGCGCACAGCTGGCGGCGATGTCCGGCGACATCGTCGGGGCGATTCGCTAGATAGCCGACCCGACGCCGAGTCTGCGCCCACTGCGCCGAAACTGCGGTGAGCGCGGAATCCGGCCGCGGACGACGATCTGGACGCAGACTCGACGCCGTCAGCGCAGGCTCGAGAGCGGCCGCATCACCGGCGGGCAGGGTCGAGGCCAAGAACCCGGTACCGTGAACCAGGGTGCGACGGCCGCTGCATGGCACGTCGACCGGGCAACCGACCGACTCTGCTAGCAGGAGACATGGCTGTTAAGAAGGCTGCTAACTCCCGGCGCAAGCGCCACCGCATCCTGGCATTGGGCGCGGCCGCCGCGACGGCGCTTGTCGTGGCCCTGGTGCTGGTGTTCGTGGTGCTCTATCTGCGTAACCCGGAGACCCCGCCCAGCGCGGTGCCACCCAGCATCGTGCCGCCGACCAGCGGGCCCGCACATCCGAAGAAGCCGCGACCGGCCTTCCAAGACGCCAGTTGCCCCGACGTGCAGTTGCTATCGATTCCCGGCACCTGGGAGTCGTCGTTGCAGCTCAACCCGCTCAACCCGGTTGACTTTCCGAAGGCCTTGCTGCTCAACGTGACCCGTCCGATCACCGAGCAGTTCGACGCCGCCCGCGTCGAGGTGTACACCGTTCCCTACACCGCGCAGTTCCACAATCCGCTGTCGGGCGACAACCAGATCTCCTACAACGACAGCCGCAAGGAAGGCACCGCAGCGGCGCTCAAGGCAATGACCGACATGAACGACAAGTGCCCGCTGACCAGCTATGTGCTGGTCGGCTTCTCCCAGGGGGCGGTAATCGCCGGTGACATCGCCAGCGATGTCGGCAACGGGCGCGGCCCCGTCGACGAAGACCTGGTGCTCGGTGTGACGTTGATCGCTGACGGGCGCCGCCAGCAGGGCGTGGGCCAGGACGTCGGCCCCAATCCACCGGGCCAGGGCGCCGAGATCACCCTGCACGAGGTGCCGGTGCTGTCGACCATGGGCTTGACGATGACCGGCGCGCGGCCCGGCGGTTTCGGTGACCTCAACGGGCGAACCAATGAGATCTGCGGCCAGGGCGACCTGATCTGCGCGGCCCCGCAGGAAGCATTCAGCATCGTCAACCTGCCGGGCACGCTGGACACGTTGGCCGGCGGCGCAGGCCAACCCGTCCACGCGCTGTATGCCACCACGCAGTTCTGGAGCGTGGACGGGCAGTCGGCCACCGAGTGGACTTTGAACTGGACCCGCAATCTCATCGAAAACGCGCCGCATCCCAAACACGGGTAACAGTTGTGTCAAGCGGTACCTTCGGATTTGGTTCGCAGCGCACCGCCCCTTAACATTAAGAGGAAATTAAGAAGAGCTGAGGTTGGTCTGCTGGGTCGACGCCGTGCTGATCGCACAGCGCGTTTCTGTACCATCTGGGAAGTTTGGCGTTCGCGACAAACGCGCAGGCGAATTGGGCGGCATCCCGCCAGCCGTCCCGGAGTCGGATGTAGCCGTCCGCGGACATCATCCAGCCGTAATCCGATCTAGCTGTGTCTTGACAGGAGAGTCGCATGGCCAACAGGTCCCACGTCGGGTACCACAACCCGTTCATCGTGGACGGAAAGATCAGGTTTCCCGACAACACCGACCTGGTGCGTCACGTCGAGAAGTGGGCATCGGTTCGCGGCGACCGGCTGGCCTACCGGTTTCTGGATTACTCCACCGAACGCGACGGCGTCGCGCGGGACATCTCCTGGGCGGAGTTCGGTGCCCGCAACCGGGCGGTCGGCGCCCGCCTGCAGCAAGTCACCCAACCGGGTGACCGCGTCGCGATTCTGTGCGCGCAGAACCTGGACTACCTCGTCGCATTCTTCGGCACCCTCTACGCGGGACGGATCGCGGTGCCGCTGTTCGACCCGGCCGAGCCGGGCCACGTCGGTCGTCTGCACGCGGTGCTCGACGACTGCACCCCGTCGGCAATCTTGACCACCAGCGACTCCGCCGAGGGTGTCCGCAAGTTCTTCCGTAGCCGCCCGGCCAAGGAGCGGCCCCGGATCATCGCCGTCGACGCGGTGCCCGACGACGTCGCCACCACCTGGGAGGGCGTGCCGGCCGATGCCGACACCATCGCATACCTGCAGTACACCTCCGGCTCCACCCGAACCCCGGCGGGTGTGCAGATCACGCATCTCAACCTGCCCACCAACGTGGTCCAAGTGATCAATGCGCTGGAGGGCAAGGATGGCGACCGCGGCGTCAGCTGGCTGCCGTTCTTCCACGACATGGGCCTGATCACCTCGTTGTTGTCAACGGTGGTCGGCTACAGCTTCACCTTTATGACGCCCGCCGCCTTCGTGCGTCGGCCCAGCCGCTGGATCCGCGAGCTCGCCCGGAAGGACGACGACACCGGCCAGACAATCTCCGCCGCGCCGAACTTCGCGTTCGAACACGCCGCGCTGCGCGGCCTGCCAAAAGACGACGACCCGCCACTGGACCTGAGCAACGTCAGGTCGATCCTCAACGGCAGTGAGCCGGTGTCGCCGGCGTCGATGCGCAAATTTCAGGAGGCGTTTGCGCCGTACGGCCTTCCCGACACGGCGATCAAGCCGTCCTACGGTCTGGCCGAGGCCACGCTGTTCGTCTCGACCACCCCGATGGACGAGGCACCCACGATCGTCCACGTCGACCGGGACGCTCTGAACAATCACCGGTTCGTCGAGGTGGCCGCCAACGCGCCCAACGCCGTCGCACAGGTCTCCGCCGGCAAGGTCGGTGTCGACGAACAGGCAACGATCGTCGACGTCGAGACCGCCTCCGAATTGCCCGACGGCCAGATCGGCGAGATCTGGCTGCATGGCAAGAACATGGGTACCGGTTACTGGGCCCGCGAAGAAGAGACCCGAAAGACCTTTAAAAACATCCTCAAGTCGCGCACCAGCCCGTCGCACGCCGAGGGCGCACCCGACGACGGGCTATGGGTGAGCACAGGTGACTACGGCACCTACCACGAGGGCCACCTCTACATCACCGGCCGGGTGAAAGACCTGGTCATCATTGACGGCCGTAACCACTACCCGCAGGACTTGGAGTACTCGGCGCAGGAAGCCAGTCGGGCCTTGCGCACCGGTTACGTGGCCGCATTCTCAGTGCCGGCCAACCAGCTGCCCGCCCAGGTGTTCGACGACCCGCACGCCGGGCTGAAGTACGACCCGGAAGACTCCTCCGAGCAACTGGTGATCGTCGCCGAACGCGCACCCGGCGCGCACAAGCTCGATTACCAACCGATCGCCGACGACATCCGGGCGGCCATTGCCGTCCGGCACGGCGTGACCGTGCGTGATGTGCTGCTGGTTTCGGCTGGATCGGTTCCGCGTACGTCCAGCGGCAAGATCGGCCGGCGTGCGTGCCGGACCGCCTACATCGACGGCAGCCTGCGCAGCGGCACCGCTTCCCCGAACGCCTTCCCCGACCAGGCGGACTGATTCTCGACGACCATGACTGATACAGACACCTCCGCGGCCCCGGCCGCTGCCCGCACCGACATGACCGTCGCCGAGGTGCGGCAGTGGCTGCGCGACTGGGTCGGCAAAGCAACCGGGCATGCGCCCGAGACGATCGACGAGGCCACCCCGATGGTGGAGTTGGGGCTGTCGTCGCGGGACGCGGTGGCGATGGCCGCCGATATCGAGGACCGCACCGGGGTCACGGTGTCCATTGCGGCCGCCTTCGAGCATCCGACCATCGAGACGCTCGCCACCTGGATCGTCGAGGGCGACCCGATGGACGAGGCGGGCGCCGACTCCGATCAGGACTGGACGCGAAGCGGACCGGTGGAACGGGTCGACATCGCGGTGGTGGGCCTGGCCACCCGGTTGCCGGGCGACATGAACACCCCCGAGGAGACCTGGCAGGCGCTGCTGGAAGGCCGCGACGCGATCACCGACCTGCCCGAGGGCCGCTGGTCGGAGTTTCTGGAGGAGCCGCGGATCGCCGAACGGGTCGGCAAGGCTCGCACCCGCGGCGGCTACCTCAAAGACATCAAGGGCTTCGACTCGGAGTTCTTCGCGCTGTCGAAGACCGAAGCCGACAACATCGACCCGCAGCAGCGGATGGCGCTCGAGTTGACCTGGGAGGCGTTCGAGCACGCCCGCATCCCGGCCTCGAGCCTGCGCGGCGAATCCGTCGGTGTGTACGTCGGCACGTCGGTCAACGACTACAGCTTCCTGGCGATGTCGGATCCGACCGTCGCGCACCCGTACGCGATCACCGGTACGGCGAGTTCCATTGTGGCCAACCGGGTGTCGTACTTCTACGACTTCCATGGGCCGTCGGTGGCGGTCGACACCGCTTGCTCGAGTTCACTGGTCGCCGCGCACCAGGCGGTGCAGGCGCTGCGCAGCGGTGAATGCGACGTGGCCGTCGCCGGAGGCGTCAACGCGCTGATCACCCCGGCGGTGACACTCGGTTTCGACGAGATCGGGCAGGTGTTGGCGCCGGACGGCCGCATCAAGTCGTTCTCGTCGGACGCCGACGGTTACACCCGCTCCGAGGGCGGCGCGATGCTGGTACTCAAGCGGGTCGACGACGCCCGCCGTGACGGTGACCAGATTCTCGCCGTGATCGCCGGCAGCGCAGTCAATCACGACGGCCGGTCCAACGGTCTGATCGCCCCCAACCCCGACGCGCAGGCCGACGTGCTGCGCCGGGCTTACAAGGACGCCGGCATCAACCCGCGCAGTGTCGACTACATCGAAGCGCACGGCACCGGCACCGTGCTCGGTGACCCGATCGAAGCTCAAGCGCTGGGCCGGGTGGTCGGCCGTGGCCGCCCGGCCGACAAGCCGGCCCTGCTCGGCGCGGTGAAAACCAATGTGGGACACATGGAGTCGGCGGCCGGTGCCGCAAGCTTGGTCAAGATGGTGCTGTCGTTGCAGCACGACAAGCTGCCACCCTCGATCAACTACGCCGGTCCCAACCCCTACATCGACTTCGACGCAACGCATCTGCGCGTTTTGGACTCGGCGACCGACTGGCCCCGCTACGGCGGCTACGCGGTCGCCGGGGTGTCCAGCTTCGGCTTCGGCGGCGCCAACGCGCACGTGGTGCTGCGCGAGGTGCTGCCCCGCGACGTCGTCGAGCGTGAACCGGAACCGGAGGCCGAACCGGCGGCTGCCACCGAGGAACGGCCCGCCGAGCATGTGCGGTTCGACGAGTACGGCGAGTTCATCGAGACCGACGGGGCCGGGACCGGGGAGCCGGATTATGAACTGCCCGGCATCACCGATGAGGCGCTGCGGCTCAAGGAGATCGCTCTAGAAGAGCTTGCCGCTGAAGAGCTTTCGGCACCGCTGGTGCCGTTGGCCGTATCGGCATTTTTGACTTCCCGCAAGAAGTCCGCCGCCGCGGAACTGGCCGACTGGATGGAAAGCCCGGAAGGGCGGGCGTCGTCGCTGGAGTCGATCGGCCGGTCGCTGTCTCGGCGCAACCATGGCCGCTCTCGTGCGGTGGTGCTGGCCCGCGACCACGACGACGCGATCAAGGGACTGCGGGGGATCGCCGAAGGTAAGCAAAAGGCCAACGTGTTCAGCACTGACGGGCCGGTGACCAGCGGTCCGGTGTGGGCGATGGCAGGGTTCGGCGCGCAGCACCGCAAGATGGGCAAGAACCTGTATCTGCGCAACGAGGTCTTCGCTCAGTGGATCGAGAAGGTCGACGCGCTGGTTCAAGACGAGCGCGGCTACTCGGTGCTCGAGCTGATCCTCGACGACTCGCATGAGTACGGCATCGAAACCAGCAACGTCACCATCTTCGCGATTCAGATCGCGCTAGGCGAGCTTTTGAAGCATCACGGCGCCAAACCCGCTGCGGTGGTGGGTCAATCGCTGGGTGAGCCCGCGTCGGCCTACTTCGCCGGCGGACTGTCGCTGGCCGACGCCACCCGGGTGATTTGCTCGCGCTCGCATCTGATGGGCGAGGGCGAGGCGATGCTATTCGGTGAATACATCCGGTTTATGGCGTTGGTCGAGTACTCCGCCGACGAGTTGAAGACGGTGTTCGCCGACTTCCCCGGCTTGGAGGTGTGCGTATACGCCGCACCGAGCCAGACCGTGATCGGCGGCCCGCCCGAGCAGATCGACGCGATTGTCGCCCGCTGTGAGGCCGAGGGTCGCTTCGCCCGCAAGCTCCAGACCAAGGGCGCCGGCCACACCTCGCAGATGGATCCACTGCTCGGCGAGTTTTCCGCAGAGCTGCAAGGCATCACGCCGATGAGCCCCGGCGTCGGAATCTTCTCGACAGTGCACGAGGGTAACTACATCCGGCCCGGTGGCGAGCCGATCCACGACGTCGCCTACTGGCTCAAAGGGATGCGGCATTCGGTCTACTTCACCCACGGCGTCCGCAACGCCGTCGACAGTGGCCACACCACGTTCTTGGAGCTGGCGCCAAACCCGGTCGCTTTGATGCAAATCGGTTTGACCACCGCGGCCGCGGGATTGCCTGATGCGCAACTGATTCCGACACTGGCCCGCAAACAAGACGACGTCGACTCGATGACCTCGACCATGGCGCAGCTGTTCGTCTACGGCCACGACCTCGACATCCGAACGCTTTTCACTCGCGCCATCGGCCCCGAGGACTACGCCAGCATCCCGCCGACCCGGTTCCGGCGCAAGGAGCACTGGCTGGACGCGCATTTCTCCGGCGACGCATCGGTGATGATGCCCGGCAACCACGTTGCGACGCCTGATGGCCGCCATGTCTGGGAATACGCGCCGCGCGGCGAGACCGATCTGGCTGCGTTGGTGAAAGCCGCTGCCGCGCAGGTGCTTCCGGAAGCGCAGCTGGCTGCCTCGGAGCAGCGGGCAGTGCCTGGGGCGAACGCCCGGCTGGTGACCACCCTGACTCGGCACCCCGGCGGGGCGGCCGTTCAGGTGCATGCCCGCATCGACGAGTCCTTCACCCTGGTCTACGACGCGCTGGTATCGCGGGCCGGTCAAGCGTCGATGTTGCCGACGGCGGTGGGCGCCGGAACCGGAGTCGCAGCAACGCCCGCACCGGAAGAGACTGCGCCGGTCGAACCTCAACCCGACACCGTGCAGGACAGCCTCACCGCACGCCAAGTCGGAGGTTTGCAGCGGTGGTCTCCCGAATCCGGTGAGACCGTGGGCGAGCGGCTGGCGGCCATCGTGTCGATGGCGATGGGTTATGAGCCCGAGGACCTGCCGTGGGAGGTGCCGCTGGTCGAACTCGGCCTGGACTCGATGATGGCGGTGCGGATCAAGAACCGCGTCGAGTACGACTTCGACATGCCGCCGATCCAGTTGCAGGCGGTCCGCGACGCCAACCTCTACAACGTCGAGGAACTCATCAAGTACGCGATCGAGCATCGCGATGAGGTGCAGCAACTGCACGAGCATCAGAAGACACTGACCGCCGACGAGATCGCCAAGGAGCAGGCCGCGCTGGTTTCCGGTGCGACGCCGGCTTCGGTGGTAGCACCTGCGCCTGATCCGCAAGCGCCGCCGTCCGATGTGGCGATCCCACCACCGCCGACCAACCCGGAAGGCCCAGCGGCGCAACCAAATTTGGCGGCCGCCGCGCAGGTGCTCAACCAGCAGGCCGTCACCGAGGCGCTGGGCGCTGATGTGCCGCCGCGCGACGCTGCCGAGCGGATCACCTTCGCCACTTGGGCGATCGTCACCGGCAAATCCCCGGGCGGCATCTTCAACGCGTTGCCCAAGCTCGACGACGACGCCGCCGCCAAGATGGCGCAGCGGCTGTCGGAACGTGCCGAGGGTTCGATCACCGCTGAGGATGTCAAAGCCGCCGAGACCGTCGAGGCGCTGGCGACTACGGTGCGCGAATACCTGGAGGCCGGTGAGATCGACGGCTTCGTGCGCACCATCCGGGCCCGGCCCGAAGGCTCCACCAAGCCGCCGGTGTTCGTGTTCCACGCCGCCGGCGGCTCGACGGTGGTCTACGAGCCACTGCTCAATCGCCTGCCACCGGACACCCCGATGTACGGCTTGGAGCGCGTCGAGGGCACCATCGAGGAGCGCGCTGCGCAGTACGTTCCCAAGCTACGCGAATTGCAGGGCGACGGGCCGTTCATCCTGGCCGGCTGGTCGCTGGGCGGGGCGCTGGCCTATGCGTGCGCGGTGGGGCTGAAGCAGCAGGGTTGCGACGTGGCGTTCGTCGGGCTGATCGACCTCGCGCTGCCCGGCGAGCCGATCGACCAGAGCAAGGAAGGGACGCGCGCACGCTGGGACCGCTACGCCCGCTTCGCCGAGCGGACTTTCAACGTCGAGGTCCCGGAGATCCCGTATGAGGAGCTGGAGAAGCTCGACGACGAGGGCCAGGTCAAGTTCGTGCTGGACATCGTCGCGCAGAGCGGTGTGCAGATCCCGGGCGGGATCATCGAGCACCAGCGCACGTCGTACCTGGACAACCGGGCGCTGGGCACGGTCGAGATCCAGCCTTACGACGGGCACGTCGTGCTGTACCTGGCCGACCGCTACCACGACGACGCGATCATGTTCGAGCCGGCCTATGCCACCCGCAAGCCCGACGGCGGCTGGGGTGACTATGTTGCCGATCTGGAAGTCGTGCCGATCGGCGGGGAGCACATCCAAGCCATCGATGAGCCGATCATCGCCAAGGTGGGCGCGCATATGACTCAGGCGCTCAACAAGATTCAAGCCGCGGGTTAAGGAAAGAGGGCAAGCCTAGTGACCACCAAGACCGCCGCGGAGTTGCTGGCCGACCTGCAGGAGAAGCTGGAGCTGGCCAAGGAGCCCGGCGGCGAGAAGGCGGTCGCCAAGCGGGCCAAGAAAGGCATCCCCAGCGCGCGGGCGCGCATCCACGCGCTGGTGGACCCGGGCAGCTTCCTGGAGATCGGCGCGCTGTGCAAGACACCGGGCGACCCGAACGCGCTGTACGGCGACGGGGTGGTGACCGGGCACGGCCGGATCAACGGCCGTCCGGTGGCGGTGTTCTCCCACGACCAGACCGTGTTCCAGGGCTCGGTGGGGGAGATGTTCGGCCGCAAAGTGGCCAAGCTGATGGAGTGGTGCGCCATGACCGGCTGCCCGATCGTCGGCATCAACGACTCGGCCGGCGCCCGTATCCAGGACGCGGTCACCTCGCTGGCCTGGTATGCCGAGTTGGCCCGGCGCCACGAGATGTTGCGCGGCCTGGTTCCGGAGGTCTCCATTATTCTGGGCAAATGTGCTGGCGGAGCGGTCTATTCGCCGATCCAGACTGACCTGGTGGTGGCGGTACGCGACCAGGGCTACATGTTCATCACCGGCCCGGACGTGATCAAGGACGTCACCGGCGAGGACGTCAGCCTCGACGAGTTGGGCGGTGCCGACAACCAGGCTCGCTACGGCAACATCCACCAGGTCGTCGAGGACGAGGCCGCCGCCTTCCAGTACGTCCGCGACTACCTGAGCTTCCTGCCCGCCAACACCTTTGACGACCCGCCGATCGTCAACCCCGGCCTGGAGCCGGAGATCACTCCCAGCGATCTCGAGCTCGACTCGATCGTGCCGGATGCGGACAACACCGCCTACGACATGCACGAGATTTTGTTGCGTATCTTCGACGACGGCGACGTCTTCGACGTGGCGGCCCAGCGTGGCCTGGCGATGATCACCGCGTTCGCCCGGGTGGACGGCCGGCCGGTCGGCGTGATCGCCAACCAGCCGATGCACATGTCGGGGGCGGTCGACACCGAGGCCTCCGACAAAGCGGCCGGCTTCATCCGGTTCTGCGACTCTTACAATCTCCCACTGGTTTTCGTCGTCGACACCCCAGGTGCCATGCCCGGGGTGCAGGAAGAAAAAAGCGGAATCATCAAGCGCGGCGGGCGATTCTTCAACGCGCTCGTCGAGGCCGACGTCCCGAAGGTCACGTTCATCGTGCGCAAGGCCTACGGCGGCGGCTACGCGGTGATGGGTTGCAAACAGCTGGCCGCCGACTTGAACTTCGCGTGGCCCACCGCGCGGATCGCGGTGATCGGCGCCGACGGCGCGGCCCAGCTGCTGATGAAACGCTTCCCGGACCCGACCACGCCCGAGGCGCAGCAGGTCAAGAAAGACTTCATCGAAGGCTACAACCTCAACATGGCCATCCCGTGGACGGCCGCGGAGCGCGGCTATATCGACGGCGTGATCCAGCCGCACGAAACCCGGCTGCTGCTGCGCAAGTCGCTGCGAATACTGCGTGACAAACAGAAGTTCGACCGGGTGCAGCGCAAGCACGGCCTGACCCCGATTTAATTGGGCGCCGCCTTCCGCCGCGAGTGTGCGTGTCCCCGGCCGAAACGCCGTGAAATTTCCCGGGTTTGCGCACGCTCGCCGGGTGCGCGCGGCGGCCCCTAGCCGGTGTAGTCGGCAAGTGCGTTACCGATCGCGGCGGCGCCCATGGCGTTGGGGTGCAGCGGGGCCGCGGGGTTGACGGGCACGAATCCCTCGACCCAGCGTGCGTTAGGCGGCGCACACATGTCATGGCCCACCGACATCGGCCGGGTGTCGAAGTAGTCGATCCCTTTGTCGGCGGCGAGTTGCATTTGCCGGTCGTCGAGCTCGTTGATTTTCGACTCGAAGTAGGTGGCGTCCTGAGGTAGCACCGGCTGCTGCGGATAGCAGCCACCGGGCCGGATGTACGTCGGGTATCCGACCCAGACAATCCGCGCGCCCGGCGCCTTGGCCCGAATGGCGTCGATCATCGCGGCCCACCGCGGCGTATGGGCCGTGATCGCTGCGGAGATGCTGTCGGTGCCGTCGACCACGAAGCGCTCCACGCATGGCGGCGCGTCCAGCGACGTTGCCCGGCACTGTGCGGCATCGGCAGCCAAGCTGACGTCGTTGCCGCCGATCGTCACCGTGATCAAGCTGGTGCCGGCGTCGACGGCGTCGATCTGCGGGGGCACCGTGCCATCACGCGTCAGTTGCGCCCGAGTGGTGATGTCCTCCGTGGTGGCGCCGCTGCAGGTGACGTCGCGGAAGACGGCCGGGGTGATTCGTCGGGCCAACACCGATGGATAGTTGTTGGTCGACTTCTGACAACCGGGCGGCGGCGCGGGGTCCGGCACACCGGGCTCCGCAGCGGCCGAGTCGCCCATCGCGACATAGCTCAGCTGGTTCGGCGGTTCAGCGCTGCTCGGCGAAGGCGAGCTGCATGCGACTGCCACCGCCCCGAGCAGTGCCACCAGACCCCGACGCAACGTCAGCCGCCCGCACCAGCGATCTTGGCGGCCACCTCGACCAAATCGTCGCCGACAATGTCCGGCTGCGGATCCAGCGGAATCAGAGCCTCCCCCGGTCGTCGCACAAAGGCGGCGAGGCAGCCGGCCGCCAGCGCCCCGGCGACATCCCAGCCGTGCCCGGCGACTAAACGCACCTCACTCAGGCCGACGCCTAAGGATGTCGCCACATGCCCGTAGGCCTCGGCGCGCGGCTTCAATGCCCGCACATCGTCAGCGGACAGAATCATGGCGAACCGTCCGGCGATCCCGGCGTTTTCCAACGCGGTGGTCGCTGAGTCGAGCGGCGAGTTGGTCAGCGCCACCAACGTGAAATCAGCAAGCCGGTCTAGAGCCGGCCCGACGTCAGGGTAGGCCGGCAACTGCTTCATCCCGGCGATCACGTCGGCTTCGCGCGGCAGGTCGAGCATCTCCAACGCAGCCTGCTGTGCATTGGGGTAGTCGATGTAGTTGCCGGTCAGTCCGCCGACGAACGCGTTCTGCAGCATCAGCGAAAACCAGCGCCGGCGCACGTCCGCCCCGCCCAACAGCGGATCCAACGCCTGGGGATCAAGCAAGGTCCCGTTGACATCGAACGCGATGACGGCCATCTCGGCGATTGCGGGTCAGTCGGACTCGTCGGACTCTTCCTGGGCCTTCTTTCCCGCCGCCGTGGACTCCTTGAGTTCCTTCTTCGCTTGCCCGGCTTCGTCAGCCAGGCCCTTGACGGTTTCGTCCCCTTCTTCAGCGCGCACAGTGCCTCCATCCATTGACGATGCCGATCCGTTGCGGCTACCCATCGCCGGCACCCGGCAACCGTCGCCGCTGGCAGCTGTGTCCCGGCGCATACCTGGTTGCCGCCGAACTACGGAGAGCCGTCCGCTACCTTATTGCGCCGGCGTCGAGATGTCAGGGCATGCCGCCTGTAACGCATTCGTGGCTCGAGCTATGTTGTTGACTACTTCGACATATCGCTTGAACCGGGCATCCTCAGGAACGTTGGGCGAATTTCGTGCGATGTCGCCAAATTCCGCAAATCCGTCCGCCCATGCGCTCAAATTCTTTTTGGCGTCCGGCGATGCGACCAAGTCCGCCGCTTGACGGCTTTCATCGCCGAGAACGGTCCAGCGTTCGGGATCTTCGCGACCGCCCACCTGCATGGCCGCGGCATTCTCGGACTCGCCCACCGACCGCCATTCGCGCGCTACTTCAGCCACGACTTCGCAGTCCGACACCGAATACGCCACCGCTTCTTTGTGGCGTGAAATCCATGACGCCGCGAGCGCACCCGATACGACGGTGATAACGAGTACGAGCAAGACTGCGGTCCGAAGCGTCCGAGTGGGCGGTAGAACTCGTGTCATGGGGCTGTCGCCATGGGACGCTTGGGATCAAGTACGAATTGGCCGCCATCCGGAGTCGGCAAATACATGGTAAGGCGCGGGTTATGTGCCTGCGCCTGGTAGATCTCCTTGATGTCAATCGGATGCCACTCGTTCATGCCGAAATTCGGTGTAAAGAACCCCGTTCCGCTCACACCGCGACGCATATGCTCGGCCTCGTAGTTGTAATCGATCCATTTCGCTTGATACCAGTTGCCGTCTCGCTGGACCCAACGGACGTGATCGGGCTGTCCGTTGAACGTTTCACCGGTCAAACGGAATTTGTAGTTCTCCTGCATTCTCCACGTCGGATCAACGCCCCACCCATTAGGCGGGCTGCCGACGACATCTTGGTAACCAGTCGGGCCGCCTTCAATGGGAGGCTTGATGTCGCGATGCCAAGGCTGAGGCGGCACAAATGGGCCTATAGGCGGACCACCGCCGGGACCGCTGGGGTAAGGCCGGGGGTCGAGTTGCCAGCGGCCACCGCCCGGTGCCGAGTCAGGCGGGGGCGGCGGATCCCACGGATATTGCCATCCCTCGTCGCTCACCAGCGTCTGGATCTTCGGTTCAGGCCCGTTGTTCCCGCCCAGGGTTGCGTATTCCTGGCCGAGCGCGCGTATGCGTCCTCCGATGCTGTTGAGTTCGTTGTTGGACTGGCGGACCACATCGGCGACATCACGAATACCCCTACGCGCGATCTGAGTCTCCAGTTCGTCGCGGTTGGCACTCGCAGGCACCGACGCGGTCGCATCCTGCACCCACTGTTTGATCTCATCCAGATTCTGGCGCCCCACCGTCACCACTGCCGCGGAACGATTCACCTCCGCACCAAGGCGTCGATCCAGTTCAGCCATCCGGCCGAATCGACGGGCGTGATCGGCATTAGCGGTCGCATACGCATCAGCTGCGTTACCCGTCCAACGCGAGCCTGGTGCTGCAGCGTCCACGCTGGACTGCATCTGCCGCAACTGCACACTGTTATCGAGCCGCTCCCCCTGCTCAGGAGCGCCCTGCCCAAGGGTTGCCCGGGCATTCGACCACGTCGAGTAAAACCCGTCCAACGAACCCACAGTCGCACCCCGTCCCACGCAACAAAGGTTTATCCCAGTTTAAAAGCACATACCGATAGGCCCGACACCAAGATTTGAGGCGCTCTGAAGCAAGCCCGTCAGTGAACCGACCCGGCTGCCGCGAGCAGCCGCGACGAATCGTTACGGCTTAATTCGGATCTGCCCGGGCGACCACCAACCACTGCGGGTCGCGGTACCGAGCTCGAGCTGCGCCGGCTGCGCGTTGACGATCGTGTCGAACTTTCGCAGTGACCCCCAGTCGCGGGCCCAGTCCTCGGACAGGTAGGTGGCCATGACGTGGGCGCGCAGCAACACGTCGGTGATGCCCAGCAGACCGCCGTTGATGCCGTCTTCCCAGGTGTCGGTGTCCTGCTTTTTGGCGGTGTAGTCCGGGGTGATGCGGAACTTCGGTATCTCGGTGACGCCGTTGGCATGCAGCATCGGCTGCTGGCACGGGAAGGCCAGCCCAACCGCCCAGTCCATCAGCACCGGCTGCGACGAGCCGACATATTCCTGCAGCGAGCGCAACTCCGGGACCCGCGGCGGGGTCACCGCGATCCAGTCTTCCGGCGTCAGCGAGAGGTCTTCGGCCACGACGCGCACCGCAGTGGCGTCGGCCGGGATGTCGGCGCGGGCAAAGCGCAGATTGCGCCACGCCTTCGGTTGCTCACCGTACAGATCGTCGGGCACCAGCCGCCCGGCCGGCGCCAGGTCGGCCCGCGCGTACTCCAACACGACGGTCTGGCCTTCGGTGTGGCCGTGCAGCACGCTGTTTCCGGTGATCTTGCCCGCCGCGGTCACCACCACCAGCGGATGCCCGTCATCGGCCTTGGGCAGCTGATACCACGCCGAGGTGAGCCGGCTCTGCTGCTGCGCGCCGGTGGTGTAGCTGCCCGCCAATGGAACTCGCGCGGGGTCCAGGCCGTACGGCAGCGGCACCGTCGAACCGTTGACGCCCGGCGTCTTGAGCTTGGTCGGCGCGTCCCAGTCGTAGTCGGTGCCCGGCTGCGGCGGTGTCGGCATCCGAATCGCTTCTGCGACAGTGTGTTCCGGGACACCACTTGGTGTGAAGCCGATCGGGTTGACACCGCCCAGCGGTCCCAACGGGCCGTAATCGCCGGGCAGCGAGCCCATGTAGCCGTCGTTGGCGTCCGGCTCGACCAGGACGTCGTCGGCCAACCCACACCCACCGGAGAATGCCCGCAGGTTGGCCCAGCCGTTGGAGTAGGTGGGGTACTGGCGCACCACACCGATCACCATCGACGCGATGAACACCAACACCATGAAACCGGCCGCGATCGGCACTGGCGCGGCCGTCAGCGCACGGGCCACCCAGCCGTCGCCGCGGTCACGAGGGGCGAAGTGCAGCCAAACCGCATAGAGCGTCGTCACAGCAAACAACGCGAAAAAGACTGTGCTGACCGTGATTCCGGTGATCTTCGGCATCGCGCTGTTGAACGGCACACCGTAGCTCGACACGTACCACCAGCCGTTGGTGGTGGCGAAGCACAACGCCAAGAGGAAAAACACGGCCGCGACGAATGCCATCCGGTTGCGTGACCAGCGCAGCACTTTTGGCGAGACCAGTGCGGTGGCCAGCGCCGCCATCGCCGCCCCGACGGCGGCGAACAAGCCGAAGTGGTGCACCCATTTGGTGGGGGTGAACATCAGGAAGAACATGGTGCCGAAGATGACGCCCATCAGCCGCCACGCCGGCCCGCGCGCCACGCCCGGAACCCGCTTGCGCCGCAACATGATGAACAGCGATGTGAACAGGCACAGTGCCGTGATCAAGAAGCCGAAGCGGCGGGACAGCGACCCGTCGACGGTAGGCAGAAGCAGGTAGTAGTAGCGCAGATTCTCCGTGTACCAGGCCTGGCTGGGTCCGATGTCGCTGCGAATCCTGGTGGCTTCCAACACCGTTGACAATGTCTGGTCGGCGAACACCACGGTCAGCACCACAAAGCCGGCGGCCAGCAACGGTGCCACCAACGGCCAAGTGCCCACCAACCGATGCCGTCGCACCAGAATCCGCAGGATCGGACGTCCACCGGCTACCAGTGCGGCCACCGCGATCAGACCGGTCGGCTGGATGCCGAGGGTGAACGCCGCGGCGATGATCGCCAGCGCCGCAGGCGTCATCCGCCCGGAGTTCATCGACCGCTCGATCAGCACGTAGGTGATCAGTGACCCGACGGCGATAATGCCCTCGGGCCGCAGCCCGTTGTTGAACGGCATCCAGGCCGCCAGCAGCACCAGGCCCGCCGCCCAGACGGCGGCCTTGCTCGACGCCACCGCAGGCCCCAACCGCGGCAACACCTCACGGGACAACAGCAGCCAACACACCAGCCCGGCTACCAGGTCGGGCAACCGGATCCAGATGCTTTGGTCGCTGACATGAGTCATCAGCGCCAGCAGGTTGTAGTACCAGCCGAACGGATCTTCCGGGCTGCCGAACCAGCGGAAGTAGTTCGACATGTAGCCGGCATGGTCGGCGACGCGGGCCATGCCCAGGATGTAGCCGTCGTCGGATGAGTTGGCCCCCATCACATGCCAGAGCAGGAAGGTGAAGACGACCGCGGCGTCGGCCAGGCTGAAGCCGTGCCAGCGGCCCGGGATGATGCGGTGCAGCCGGCGGCCGTCCATGCGGTCCAGCCGCCACAGCGCAACCAGTGCCACGATGGTGGCGGTGATCGCCAGCACGATCGCGGCCAGTTTCAGTGCGGTGGGTTTAGTGGAGAACCGGGTGTCGATGGTCGCCGAGAGTTGCAGGCCGGGCGGCGCCGGACCGGTGAGATCGGTGAAGACCCCGACGATCTGCGGGCGCAGGTTGGGGTCGGGGAACCCCGAGGGCTGTCCCGCTGGTCCGGGCACCCCGACGAAGGTGGCGAAGGTGCCCGCGTGCGTCGAGGTGACCTCGATGCGCTGACAGTTGCTCATCTGGGCGCGCGGCACACTGGCGATCACCACGTTGCGGTCGGTGACATCGACCCGTTGACTGGTGACGTTCACGAACAGACCCTGCAGCGCAGCGTCCTTGCCACTCTTCGGCGCGGTGCCCAGCACCAGGCCACCCTTGTCCGGCATCGCGTTCGCCACCGAGCACGGCACCGTCACCGTCACCGTCACCGGTGTCTGCGAAATCAGCGGCGCAGTCACGTTGGTGAATTGCCCCTGTTGCGGCCAATTCAGCGTCGCGGTGGTCTGCACGACGGGCAGCAGCGGTGTCGCGACCGACAGCAGGAAGCCGATCAGCCCGGCGATCGTCGCCACCCACCGTGCCACCTGCACGTCGCGAGTGCTGGTGTCGCGGGCGGTGTTTTCCTGGGTCATCGTCATGGGCTGGTCGGTTCGCGACCCGCTGCGCCCGGCTTCACCGCGCTTGCGATCGCTCATGGCAATGCTCGAATCGGCCCTTGTCGGCTCCAGCCGTAAACCTTGACGACACCCTGATCGATGACGGCGTCCGGCGCCTGGTCGGCCGACACCACGCGGTGGTACTGCTCCACCGATCCCCAGTCCCGGTACCAGTCGTCGCGCAGATAGGTCGGGATGGTGGAGGTCCACAGCAGCGCGGTGGTGAACATGAACGGCCCGCCATCCTCGGCCGACTGCCACAGGTTCGACGACGCCGCCGTCTGCTTGTGGTCGGGCAGGATGCGGTAGTCCGGGAGTTCGGCGACGCCGAGGTGTTCGGAGAATGGTCGCTGGCAGGGGAAATTCGCGGCGGTCGCGACGTCCATCAGCACCGGCGCCCGTGATCCGACCCGCTGCTGCAGGGTCTGCAGCACCGGCACCCGGGGCGGGGTGAAGGCGAACCACTGCTCGGAGCTCAGGTTGGGGTCATAGGCGACGATGCGGGCCACGTCGGCCTCCGGCGGCGCCCCGGCCAGGGGAAACCGCAGATTGCGCCACGCCGGTTGTGGGCCGAGGTCGATCGGGTACATCTGCCCGAGCGGCGCGGTGCTGCCGTCGGGTCGGGTTACGCCCCACTCCAGTTTCAGCTGCTGCCCGTAGCTGAAGTCGCCGTCTTCTTTGTAAGACCAGATGGCACCGGCGGCCGCGACCACGACCAGCGGCCGCTCCGGGGTGCGGGGCGGCAGTTGGTACCAGGCCGACGTCGCGGTGGCGGCAAGGCTGTTCTCGCCGTAACTACCGATCACCGGGGTGCGGGCCGGGTCCAGGCCGAACGGCAGCGCGGCTCGCGATCCGTTTACCCCGACCGGGCCGTGACCGCCGGCGGTGCCCGCCGAGTCGCTCATCGCGGCGTTGGGCTTGTTGGGGGAAGCGTCGGAGTTGACCAGCCCGGGCTTGGACACCACGGGGTCAGACCTCAGATCCTCACCGACCCCGGTCGGGGTGAAGCCGACCGGGGTCACGCCGCCCAGCGGTCCGGCCGGTCCAAACTGCTGTCCCGGAAGTGGTTGCAGCAGACCAGCATTGGCGTCCGGCTCGGCCAACACGTCGTCGGCCATCGCGCAAGCGGTGTCGGCCAGTCCGGACTCGAGCGCAGCCACGTTGGCTTTGGCGGTGGTGTAGAGCGGGTAGCGGACGGCGGCGGCCTTGGCCAGCGAGCCCACTTCCATGACGACCATGATCGCGGCCACCACCAGCAGCGGCGTTGACGCCAGAATCCGGTTGCGCCGACTCGGCTTGACCTCGGTGTGCCCGGCATAGTCCAGCCGGAAGTGCTGCCAGGCGGCCAGCAGCCCGGTCACGATCGAGAGCGCCAGGAACATCGACGTCACCGGATGGCTGGCGATCACCGGTTGGATGTCGAACCACGGCACCCCGTAGTTGCCGACATAGAACCAGCCGTTGATCCCTGACGTCGCCCAGGCCAGCACGAACAGCAAACCCGTGACATACAGCGACAAATTGCGACGGCTGTGCAGGCCGACTCGGGCGAACGCGAAGGCGGTGACCGCGCCCAGGGCGCCGGCCAGCCCGGCGAACGCGCCGAACTGCACCGCCCATTTCGTCGGCGTGAACGTCAGCAGTAGCAGACCCACGGCGGTAGTGCCGATCAGCCGCCACACCGCGCCGCTGGCCAGACCTGCGACTCGGCCGCGCCGCAGCAACACGACCAGCACACCGAACAAGCAGAAGAACAGCACCAGCCACGCGAATCGCCGCGACATCGACCCGTCGACGTTGCTCTCCACCGTGACGAAGTAGTAGCGCAGCCACTCCTGATACCAGGCGATCGTCGGACCGACCTTGTATTTGATGCGCGCCGACTCCGCCACCGTGGCCAGCGTCTGCGACCGGAACACCACCACGGTGATCAACGACAGCGATGCCGCCAACGCCATCAGCGGTGCCAACAAGCCGTCGGTCGCGCGGCGCCGGGCGATGATGCGCGCGATCGTGCGAGCGCCGGTGAGCAGCGCGGCGATACCGATCAACCCCTGCGGGGCCAGCGTTGCGGTCAGCATCGCCACGATGATCGCGACGGCCGCCGGGACCAGCCGTCGAGTGGCGATCGCGCTCTCCACCAGCACCCAGGTGACGATGACGCCCAGCGCGATCAACGGCTCGGGGCGCAGCCCGTTGTTGAACGGCAGCCAGGCGGCCAGAAAGACCGCGCCGGCAGTCCACACCGCCACCCGGCTGGCGGCCAGGCCGCCCTTGCCGGGACCGAGCCGCCGTAACACGTAGCGGCTGATGATCAGCCAGCAGACGACGCCGGCCAGCGTGGCCGGCAGTCGCATCCACACCCCGGCGGTGCTCACCGTGGCCAGGTGCGCCAGTAGCGCGGGGTACCAGTCGAACGGTGCTTCCGTCGTCCCGAAGAACCGGTAGTAGTTGGCCAGATACCCGGCCTGCTGGGAGACCCTGGCGATGGTCAGGTTGTAGCCGTCGTCTGACGAGATGGCGCCGATGACGTGCCAGATCAGCAGCGCGGTGAGCACGCCGATATCCGCGAGCCAGGTGGCGATACCCGCCCGCCAGAAGTGTCGCCAGTTGCGCGGTGCACGCCGGCCGGATCGTCGGTCGAGGATGCCCACCGCGACGATCGCGGCCAGCACGGACAGGCCGCCGAGAACCATCACCGCTTTCTTCAACAGCGTCGGTGCGGTGATGAAGCGGGTATCGATGTCAATGCGCGCCGACAGCCCCGGCTGTGCGGGCACTGTGAGGTCGGTGAAGATGCCGCCGACCTGGGGCTTCTTCTCGGGGGCCAGCGTGCCCGCGGCACCGGGAATCCCGACGAAGTCCGCGCCCGCGCCGCCGGCGCCGGCCCAGATGTGCAGGACGCTGCAGCCCCCGGCGGCGATAGCGGAGCGAGGCGCGACCGCGGCTACCGAGTCGCGGAACGCGACGACGACCGTGTCTTTATTGGCGCGGACGAACAGGCCGCTCTTGCCGGTCTCGAAGCCGTCGGTCGGCAGCGTCGACAACACCAGCCCGCCGGCGGCCGGCAGAGTCGCGATGGCCGGGCAGGGAATCGAGATGTCCAGCGCCCGCGGCGCACCGGACACCAGCGGTGCGGTGATAGCGCTGACGTGGCCGTCTTTGGCGCCCTGCGGCCACAGGACCGTCGCGGTGGTCTGCTTCACCGGAAGCAGCGGAACTACGCCGCAGAGCAACACCCCGGCAATTCCCGCGACGATGGCGACCAACCGGGCGATCCGGTCCGTCTTATCGTCGTGGGGCACGAGGGTCGATCGTAGGCGACGGCGTTAGGTCTGCTGATTCGGCGGGCCGAGGCGCAACGCCTTAGTGCCGAAGCGGCCCCGGGCTCCACAGGCCGCTGCGTGTCGCCGAGCCAAGGTCGAGGTGGGCCGGCACCGCGGCGGGGTAATACGGCGTCAACTGCTGCAGCGCGCCCCAGTCCCGGAACCAGTCGTCCTTCAGATAGGTGGGCACGGTGGTTGCCCGGTCCAGTAGTTCGGTAAGGCCCAGCGGGCCGCCGCCGAGGTTGTCCATCACCGGCGAGTTGGCCTCGGCGCCGAACCGATCGGGCAGGATCCGCCACTTCGGGGCCTCAATGACGCCGTTTTGATGACCGAACGGTCGCTGGCAGGGGAACGCAAGGCCGACCAGCCAGTCCAGCATCACCGGATCTCGAGAGCCCACTACCTCCTGCAAGGTGCGCAACCGCGGTATTCGCGGCGGGGTCAGCGCGATCCAGTGCTGCGGCGCCAGGTCGTCGTCGGAGGCGATCACCCGGACCTGGGTGGCGCTGCCGGGCACCGCCGCCAACGGCGCACGCAGGTTACGCCAGGCCGGTGATGCCCCGACATCGCCGAAACTTACTGTACCCGCGGGCTTTTCGTCATCACCCGCCCACTGCACCTGAACTTCGCCGGAGTCGAACCGGCCCGCTGCCGAAACCACCAACAGCGGCCCGGCCTCGTCGCGCGGCGGCAGTCGATACCACGCCGACCGCAGCGCCGCGGGTACCTGCAGGCCCGAGCGCCAGCTGCCCAGCACCGGCGTCCGGACGGCGTCCAGGTTGTACGGCAGCCGCGCGCGTGACCCGTTGATTCCCGGCGCCGCAGTGGTGCCGCCTTCGGTGCCGGCCTCGCTGCTGGTGACCATCCCATCGTCGCTGACGAAGCTGCGGTCGGCGGGGCGTTCCATCACGGGGTCGGCGGAGACGTCGGTGGGGATGCCGTTGGCCTCGAAACCTTGGTTGAATCCGGCGCCCAGCGCGTCTTTCGCCGGCACACCGACCGGTGCCAGCATGCCGGCGTTGGGATCCTGCTCCACCAAGACGTCATCGGCCAGCCCGCAGGTCTTGCCGGTCAGCGCCTGCAAGTTGGAGCGACCCACCGTCCACGCCGGATACTGGCCGACCATCGCCAGGGTCAGCGACACCACCTGGAAGAAGATCAGCACCCATGCAGCAATCGCTAGTGGGGACTGGATGATTGATGCCAGTCGAGAGCCCGTGTGGCGGCCGGGGGAGTCGCCGTTGTTGACGAAATGGAACCATGCCGCCGCCAGCAGTACCAACACCGTCAGCCCGACCAGCACGGTGGCGAACGCCAAATGCCATTTCGGGAACGCATTCGACCACGGCACACCGAAATTGGACACGTACCACCAGCCGTTCACGCTGGCGAATGACAGCGCCAGGACGAACATCACCAGCGCGGTGAACAGGGTGCGGTTGCGCCGAGAGCGCATCGCTGCCGCACTCACCGCGACTGCAGCCAGCGCACCCAGCGAGCCGGCCAAACCGGCGAACACACCGAAGTGGTGGGTCCACTTGGTGGGAGTGAACATCATCGCGATGAACGAGATGACGGTAATGCCGATTATCCGACGGCTGGGCCCGACGGCGGTGCCCGGAATCCGGCCCTTGCGCAACGACATTGCCACCGACACGGCCAACGCGACGAGCAACGCCAGCACGCCGAACCGCCGGGCAACCGAGCCGTCGGGAGTAGCCAGAAATAACCGCTCGTAACGGACATGCTCCTCGAACCAGGCCAAACTGGGCCCGACAGCGGATTTGAGCATGCTGGCCTGGGCTTCGCCCACCAGCGTCTGATCCCGGAAAATCACGATCGTTGTGACGGTGACCGCGGCCGCAACGGGCGCCACCAGCGGTAGCAGCCCAAACTGTTTGGAACGGCGGTGCAGGATGGTGCGCAGCGGCCCGATCGCCACCAGCAGCGCGCCGATGGACGCGATGCCGGTCGGCCCGGAGAACAGGGTCAGGGCGCCGATGATGCAGGCGATCGCCAGCGGCAGCAGCCGACTGGTGGCCACTGCCCGTTCCACCGAACACCAGGTCAATAGGATGCCCAGGGCAATAATCGGCTCGGGCCGCAGCCCGTTGTTGAGCGGCAGCCAGAACGCCAGGAATACCCCGGCCGCCGTCCATGCCGCGGCGCGGCTGTGTTTGACGGCATCGCCGAGTCGGGGGATGACTTCCCGGCTGATCACCCACCAGCAGGCCAGTGCCATCAGCAGGGTGGGCAGTCGCATCCAAATGCTGGCTGTGGTGACATGCGCCCACAGCGCCAACAGGTCGTAGTACCAGCCGAACGGCGCCTCGGGCGTGCCGAACCACCGGTAGTAGTTCGCCATGTATCCGGCGTGTTCGGATACCCGGGCCATGGTCAGGATGTAGCCGTCATCGGCGGTGTTGGCGCCGACGAAGTGCCACCACACCAATACGGCGGCGACCAAGGCGTCCAGCCCGCTGATAGTCCACCAGCGCGGCGGCAAGAAGCGGCGGCGCCGAGCGGAATCGGCAGTGTCCAGGATGTGCAGGGCGATCAATGCGGCGACGGTCAACGAGACCCCGAGGATCATCGCCGCCAGCTTCAGCCAGGTCGGGCCACTGCTGTAGCGAGTGTCGATGGTCGCCGAGAAGGTCAAGCCCGGCGGGGCCGACCCGCTCAAATCGGTGAATAAGCCGACGATCTGCGGCCGGAAGTCATAGCCGCCGCGTTCGCCGCGCAGCGGTGCGCCGGGGTCTTTGGCGTTGGGTCCCTGGGTCAGCCCGACGAATTCGCCGGTGACCTTGTCGGCGTGTGCGGTGAACACCAGCTTCTGGCAGGCGCCGCTGAGCACCTGGCTCAACGGCGCCACCACCACCGGTGTGTTGCGGACGATGACCAGCAAATCGTCGTTGACCCGTTCGATCAACAGCCCGCGGTCGACGGCTTTCGGTGCCTGCTTGGGCACGGTGGACAACAGCACCGACTTGGCACCGGTCAGTTCGGCAGCGGCCCGACACGGAATGGTGATGTTCAGGTCGGTGGCCACGTAGCCGATCAGCGGTGCGTCGACGCTGCCCAGCACGCCGTTTTGTGGCCAGTTCAACTGGGCGGTGGTTTGTTTGACCGGCAGCAGTGGGGTGGTGATCGCCAGCAGCGCACCGAGCAGTCCAGCGACCACGGCCACGATCCGCGCGACCCGGTGATTGTTACCCGCGTCGGTCGATGGGTGCCGCTGCTGTTCATCGCTTCGTTCTGCGTTGTCGACGGCGCGGCTCACGGAGCTAGATGCTAATTCCCCGGCCTTGGTGGATTCAGTCGCCATCAGCCACTGGTCCCTGGATTGCGGATTGCCAGGACGAACGGCCCAATATCCCTGACCGTGAAGTGCGGGCCGGCGAACGACGCGGCTTTGAAGTCAACGGTGTAGCGGCGGACGTTCGGCTGATTGGGATAGACGTCTTCGGCCAGCCGCAGCGTGTAGGTATCGTTCGCGCCGCGCCGCATCAGGAATACCGTCGGCGGCTGCCAGGGCAGGGTGTCCAGAGCGTGGACGAATTCGTCGGCGGTCTTGAGTTTGGCCCAGGCCTTGATCGCCGCTGACCGGCTGTCGAACTGCGCAAGCGGGTTGGCGTAATGCGACGTCAACCCCTGAAAGCCCCAATAGGGGTAGTAGGACAGAAAGCTGTAGTCCGCCGTCAGCATGACGACTTCGTCGCGGGGTTTGCCAGTCAGCTGGGTGATCGTGGCGTCGACGGCGGGGTAGTACTTCTCGGCGCTGGGCGGTCGGCGATCGCCGCGGTGGCCGTGCCCGTCGGTGTCGGTGTAGGCGATGGTGATGTCCGGCCGCAGCACGTTGGGAATGTCTTGACTGAAGCCGATCGCTCCGGCCAGCCCCACGACCACGGCCACACCGATCACCCGGCGGTCGCGTCCGCGGGCGACCGCGAGCGCCAGTTCGACGAAGCCGAACACCCCGGCCGCTGCCAGCAGCACAGTCAGCGTCGGCTGCAGCCGGAACGACAGCAGCGTGGTGCGGGCCAATGTGGTGAGCATCGAGAGCAGCGACCAGAGGTAGATGGCGGCCACACCGAGCGCCAGCGCGGCGGCCCGCACCGAGGCGCGGGCGCTTAGCACCAGCCACAGTGTGCCGACCATGCAGAGCGCGCCGAGCAGGGTGAACTGCAGCATCGGGAAGGTCAGCTCGGCGCCGTCAGCGGGCAGGTAGTGAAACGCGCTGCCGGTGTTACTGACCGGGTCACGCATCATGCGTACGAGGTACGGCAGCCAAGTGGTCGCGCCGATCGCCGCCGCGATGACGGCGATGACGGCCAGCCGCAGCAGTGGGTCGATACTCCGCCGGGCTGCGGCCACTAATACCGCCATCAATGTGATTGTGAACGCGCTGAAGACCAGCAGCAGCGTGTAGAAGGTCGCAGTGAAGCCGAGGAAGATGCCCGCCCCGATCACCGCCGCCCACCCGCCGGCTCGGGCTGCGCCTGGCTCGAGTGTGAAGTTGGGTTCACGTTCGGCGCCCAGTGTGAAGTTAGCTTCACGTTCGGCGGGGCGGCGGCGGGCGCCGGCACGCAGACCCGACCAAGTCAAGATCAGCACCGGCGGCAGCAGCACGGTGATCATCGCGGCGTAGGGCTCCGGGGAGCTGTAGGCCAGGGTCACCGCGGCGGTGGCCGTCGCGACGACCAGCGCGTATTCGAAGCGGATCATCCGCCACCACAACACCAGCGCCACGGCTACCGCGATCGTGATCGAGGTGATGGCCCACGGCTTGTACATCTCCCAGGCCGGCGTTCCGGTCAGCGCGGCGATGCGCCCGCCGATCCAGAACCAGCCCGGCGGATAGAACGGCGGTAACCCGATATAGGTCATGTCCTGCAACGCCGCGCTGTCGGTGAGCCGGGTCAGATATTCGGTGCGGAACTGCTGGTCGACGGAGATGCCGAACAGATAGAGCTTGGTGGCACCCAACGGCATCGCCAGTGTCACCACCGAAAACGCCGACACGAACACCAGCGCTCCGAGTTGCGCCAGCCGCTGCCGGCCCCGCCGCCACAACCAGCCGGCACCGAGCAGAGCGACCAGGCAACCGAATTGGCCGACCGTGGTCAGCGCGTGCAGTTGGTTCGACGACGGGAAGGCCGGCCAGTTCACTCTGGCGACGGCGTTCAGCGCGACGACCGCGACAAGCAATGCCACCACGGCGGCGATCAGCATCTGGCCGATCGTGGCCAGCGCGTTTCGCATGCTGCTCAAATAGGCAGTTTGCGGAAGATGGGCCGCGGAATGTGTCGCAACACCATCATCACATAGCGGAATGCTCCTGGCGCCCAAACCAATTCCTTACCTTTCGCGGAAGCGGTGACCGCGAGGTTGGCTACATATTCCTTGTCCACTGTCATCGGCGCTTCTTTGATATGGGCACTCATCCTGGTGCGAACCTGCCCCGGCCGAATGACCAATACCCGAACGCCGTACTCCCGCAGCGCTTCTGCAAGACCGAGATAAAAACCGTCCAAGCCGGCCTTGGTGGAGCCGTAGACGAAGTTGGACCGACGCACCCGCTCGCCGGCCACCGTGCTCATCGCGATGATCTGGCCGAAACCCTGAGCACGCATCTTCTCACCGAGCAGAACGCCCACTGAAACCGCTGCGGTGTAGTTGATTTCCGCGATCTGCACGGCCTTGCGCTGGTTCTGCCACAGTTCTTCGGCGTCGCCGAGCAGCCCGAAGGCAACGATCGCGACGTCGACGTCCCCGTCAGCGAACACCTGCTCGATCACGCGGGGATGGCTGTCGGTGTCGACCGCGTCGAAGTCGATCAGATCCACCGCCTTGGCGCCGGCGGCTTTCATCTGCGCCACGGCGTCATCGCGGCCGGGGTCGTCGGGCAAGCAGGCCAGCACGATTCGCGCGTGTGCGTTCTGCAGGTAGCGCTCGCAGATCGCCAACCCGATCTCGGAGGTACCCCCGAGCAGCAGAATGGCCTGCGGATTACCAACGGCGTCAAAGACCATCTAGAGCAGCTCCAAACGTCGGGCCATATCGGAAACAAACACGCCGGTGGGATCGGCCTTGCGGCGTACCGCAATCCATTCGTCGATGCGCGGGTACATGGCATGGAAGGTTTCGGCGGTGGTGCGGGAGTCCTTGGCGGTGTAGAGGCGCCCGCCGAACTCCAGCACCCGACGGTCGAGTCCGTTGAGGAACTCGTTGAGGCCTGGTTTGACCTGGAAGTCCACGCAGACGTTCCAGCCCGGGATCGGAAAGCTCAGCGGCGCACCGTTGCTCGGGCCGAACAGCTTGAACACATTGAGCCATGAGTAGTGCCCGCTGGCCTGGATGTCACACATGATGCCCTTGAACTCTTCGACCGCCTCCGTAGGCACCACGAACTGGTACTGGGTGAAACCGGCTGGGCCGTAGGCGCGGTTCCACTCCCCGACCATGTCCAGCGGGTGGTAGAACTGCGTGAGGTTCTGGGCTTTGCCGCGATAGGTGCCGCCCATGCGGTACCACAGGTCGGTCAGCGTGCCGAAGATCAGCTTGTTGCCCAACCCGTTCGGGAAGACGTCCGGTGCGGTGAAGAACTGCGGCGCGTCGAATTTCAACGGGTGCCGCCGCAGCTTCGCCGGCAGCTGCTCCACGGTGGCCAGCGAGCCGCGAGAAATCACCGCCCGGCCCAGCTTCGGCGGTGCGCTGATCGCGTCGAACCAGGCGCTCGAGTAGGTGTAGTTGGCCTCGCTGCCGTCGCTGTGGAAAGCGATCGTTTCATCGAGGCTGGCGGTGACGTCGCCGTCGGCGATGAAATACGCCGTCTCGGTCGGCGTCATCGCGATCACCGCACGCAGGATGATGCCGGTCAGACCATTGCCGCCAACGGTGGCCCAGAACAGCTCGGCGTCGTCGCCGTCCGGTGTCAACCGGCGGATCTCGCCGTCGGCGGTCAGCAGGTCCAGCGACCGGACGTGGTTGCCAAAGCTGCCCGCGCTGTGGTGATTCTTGCCGTGGATATCGCAGGCGATCGCCCCGCCGATGGTGACCTGCCGGGTGCCGGGCAGCACCGGAACCCACAGCCCGAACGGCAGCGCGGCTTTCATCAACTGGTCCAGGTTGACGCCGCCGTCGACGTCGACCAGGCCGGTGTCGGCGCTGATCGCGTGAATGCGATTCAGCGGCGTCATGTCGATGACCAGGCCGCCGCCGTTTTGCGCGTTGTCACCGTAGGACCGGCCCAGCCCGCGCGCGATCACGCCGCGGTCGCCGGCGTCGGCGGCCTGCGCCACCGCCTTGGCGATCACCTCGGCGTCCGGCGTCGCCAGTACCTGCGCCACCGAGGGCGCGGTGCGGCCCCAGCCGGTCAGCCGCTTCGTGGTGGTGGGAAACGTGGGCAACATCAGTGAAAGAGGGTACCGCCTGGCCCGGGGCCTCAGCGCATCCGGAAGATCACCGAACGCTGCACGACGAAATTGATCACCGAGGCGGTGCCCTGCGCGATCACGAATGCGACCGGAACCGCCCAGGCCCGATAGTCGAGCAGCGCCAGGCACAGGTGGTTCAGCCCGACCTGCACCGCGAAGGTGATCCCGTACAGCGCCATCACGACGAGGAACCGGGCAGTGCTGGGCGGCGCCTGGAAAGTCCACCGCCGGTTGATCAGGTAAGCGGTGATCGTGCCGGCGACAAAGCTGATGGCCTTGGCCAGATCCACCTGCAGGCCCACGGACTTGTAGAGCAGTACGTAAAGCCCGAAGTCGACGATCGCCGAGAAGCCCCCGGTGACGACAAACCGCCACACCTGTGTCGTCAAGCTCAGGTCTGCGCGCGGTGGGGCGATTTCGGCCATCGCGGGAAGTCTACGGGCGGGCTGACTACCTCGGGTACTTCACGTCGAGCAGCTCGACCTGGCTTTCCCCTCTCGGTGTCGTATAGGTGACCTTGTCGCCGGGCTGACGGCCGGCAAGGGCCTGCCCCAGCGGACTGCCGGCCGTCAACGTCTCGGCTTCGTGGCCCGCCGGCGTCTCCTCGACAATGGAAATCACCTGCATTGTGGCGACTGAACCGTCGCCGAACCGCAGGGTCACCTCGGTGCCGCCGGGCAGCGCGCCGGTTCCGTTCGACGGCGACGGCCCGGTGTGCAGCAGCCTGTCGAGTTCGACGATCCGCTCGTCGAGGCCGGCCAATTCGTCGGCGCGCTGGATGGCATCGGCGGCGTCTGCATGGTCACTGACACTGCCGCGGTCGTTTCTGACCTCGGCCTCCAGCCGGTCGCGGCGTTCACGTAGCCGGTCCAACTCCGCGGTGATGCGCTCGCGCGCCACATCCGACAACCCCGTAGCTTCGACTTCCTCGCTCACCTTCGCACCTGTCCCTCAGGGCGCAGCGGCGATTGCCACCCGGAGCGCCTCGATTGTTTTCTGGTTGTTCCGTCAATATATTCCCGCGCCGTCGTTCCGAGTGGTGCCATTGCGCGACCGGTTGATGCACGACGATTGCGGGTACTGCCGACACCGTGCAGATGACTTCCCCGCGCGTGCTGGTCGTGGTGTCGGCGGCCGATCGGATTCCGCTGCGGGAAGGCCGCAGCGAGCCGACCGGCACGTATCTGGGCGAGTTGGTCGAGCCGACCGACGCGATGCTGGCCGCGGGCTTTGAATTGTCGTTCGCGACGCCCGGTGGGCGCATCCCCACCATCGACGGAACCTCCTGCAGTCTGCTGTATTTCGGTCTGTCGCGAGGCAAACGCGATGCGGCCCTCTCCAGTTATCGACGGCTGCTGGAACTCGGTCTGGCACAACCCGCCAAACTCGAGGAGATCGCCCAGGACATGCATCGGTTGGCCGGTTTCGACGCTGTCTTTGTGCCGGGCGGGCATGCGCCACTGGTCGACTTGCTGCACCGCGACGCGTTCACCGGTGAGTCTCTCAACGACGACTTCGGGGCCCTCATGCGATATTTCCATGACGCGCAACGGACCACCGGGTTGATCTGTCATGCTCCGGCTGCACTCGCCGCGGCGCCGAGCATCGACGGCCGCTGGATCTACGACGGCTACCGGATGACGTGCTTCAAGACCGACGTCGACACGATGCTGTCGACCATTCCGCTGGCCCGCCGCTTCCGCGGACATCTCATCGACGATCCGACTCAGCTGCTGGCCTCTCGCGGCGCCGAGGTAGAGCAGACGGTGCTGCCGATGGGCAGCAAGGTCGTCGAGGACCGCGAGCTGATCACCGGTCAAGATCCCTACTCGGCGAAGGCGTTCGGCGCCGCGTTCGTCGGCAAGGTGCGACGGCGCAGCTGACTTCCGCCGTCATGCGCGTCGCCGGCCACGTCCACGGCCGCGGCCACGGAATGCGTCTTTGACCTTTTCGCCGGCATCCTTCAAATCTGATCCAACCCGATCGCCGACACCGCGGTTTTCCAGGTCGCGGTCTCCGGTGGCGCGGCCAAGTGTTTCCTTCGCTGTGCCCTTGACCTTCTGCAACTTGTTTCTGGCCTTGTCGGTCAAACTCATAACGACTCCTTTGTCCGCTTTCTCGCATACCCGCGACGGACGGTGGTCAACCGGCGGCTACACCCAATACGGCACGCGCGCACGATATTGGCGCATCGCAATGGCCGCCAGCACCCATCCGACCACCGTCAGCACCAGCACCACCACCCAGTGCCGCAGTTCTTGCTGGGCGCCCAGCAGCGGCGCACGCACGATGTCCAAATAGTGCAATAGCGGGTTGAGTTCGACGATTTTGCCCCACCGGCCGGCGCCCTGATGTCGCAGCGTGTCGTCGTTCCAGATGATCGGTGTCATGAAGAACAGCAACTGCACGACGGAGAACAGCAGCGGGCCGATGTCGCGGTAGCGGGTGGCCAGGATGCCGAAGCACAGTGACACCCATACGGCGTTGAGCACGATCAGCAGCAGTGCCGGGATCACGGTCAGGTCGGCCCACGACCACGGTTTGGGGTAGATGATCGCGATAACGACGTAGATAACGATGTTGTGGGCGAACAGAATCACCTGCCGCCAGACCAGCCGGTAGACGTGCAAACTCAGCGGCGCCGGCAACTGTTTGATCAGCCCCTCGTTGGCGACGAAGACGTCGGCGCCTTCCAGAATGGCGGCGTTGATCAGATTCCAGATGATCAGGCCGAGCGTGACGTAGGGCAGGTGCACCGCCAACTCGAGATGGAAAAGCTTGGAGTACAGGCCACCCATCGCGACGGCGGTAACTCCCGTCGCGATCGTGATCCAGAACGGGCCGAGCACGCTGCGGCGGTACCGCTGCTTGATGTCCTGCCAGCCCAGGTGCAGCCACAGCTCACGGCGCCGGAAGCCATCGGCCAGATCGCGCCAGGCGCGGGTGAAGGTCTTGGACTGCGCCGCAGCGTCAATGATGGTCACGCAGGCCCCCGGGTCGGCCGAATTGTTCGCGACGGCCCAAGCGCCGCAACCGAAACCACTCCGCCAGTCCGGCTGGGTCGCGGCGAGAAACGAGGAAGAACCAGCCGAACCGCAGCCACTCCTGGGGAAGCAGTCGGCGCAGACCCGGCTGCGATAGCAGATAACCGCGGTTGCGGTAGGTGAAATACCGCTTGGCGGCGTTGTCGGGGTACTGGGTGTGCATTCGGCCACCCAGGATCGGCTTGAACTCGGCGGACCCGCAGGGGTGCAGATACGACGTAGTCAGGCAGGTCCCGAACGGCAGCCCGGAGCGTGCCAGCCGACGATGCATTTCGACCTCGTCGCCGCGGATGAACAACCGCAAGTCGGGTACACCGATCGCCTCGAACGTCGGGGCGGCAAACAGTGCACCGTTGAACAGCGACGCGATCCCGGGCAGCAGATCCTGATGCGATTCGGTGCGCAATTCGCTGACCAACCTGCGCCACACCAAGCCGCGCCGCAGCGGAAACGCCAGCCGCTGCGGGTCGTCGGCATTGCACACCATCGGCGACACCTCGGCCAGGCCGTACTGCTGCGCGCAGGCCAGCAGGGTCGCCAACACCTCGGCATCGGCCGGGCGGCCGTCGTCGTCGGCCAGCCACACCCAATCCGCGCCCAGCGATAAGGCCTGCAGAATGCCCAGCGCGAAACCCCCTGCACCACCGAGGTTTCGGCGCGATCCCAAATACGTCGTGGGGATCGGCCGGCCGGTCACCAGCTCCCGGACCCGGTCCTCGTTCCCGTTGTCGACCACAATCAGGTGATCGGGCAGCCGACTCTGGGTGGTCAGCACATCCAGTGACTTGGTCAGCTCGTCGGGGCGCCGATGGGTGACCACGACGGCACACACTCGACTCATCCCGACACCTCGTCCGCGGCAGTCTCGGCCAGCACCTCACGCACATGCCGCGCCGCGTCCTCACCCTCGTAGGCCCGCACGACATCTTCGATGCCGCCGGTGAGCCGGATACTGCCGTGGTCGATCCACATCGCGGTCTTACACAGCCGGGCCAGAAACTCGTTGGAATGGCTGGCGAAAACCAGAATTCCGGACCGCTCCACCAGCCGCTGCAGCCGGGTCTGGGCCTTCTTCAAAAACTCGGCGTCTACCGCGCCGATACCCTCGTCGAGCAGTAGGATCTCCGGGTCGATGCTGGTGACTACTCCCATCGCCAGCCGCACCCGCATTCCGGTGGAATAGGTGCGCAGCGGCATCGACAGGTAATCACCGAGTTCGGTGAACTCGGCGATCTCGTCGACCTTGGCCAGCATCTGGCGCCGGGTCTGACCGAGGAAAAGGCCGCGGATGAGGATGTTCTCGTAGCCCGAGATCTCCGGGTCCATACCGACGCCGAGATCGAAGACCGGCGCCACCCGGCCGGTGACCGAAGCCGAACCCCGCGTCGGCTCGTAGATCCCGGAAAGCAGGCGCAGCAGAGTCGATTTCCCGGCCCCGTTGTGGCCGACCAGGCCGACCCGGTCGCCCAGATTCAGCGACATCGTGATGTCCCGCAGCGCCTCGACGACGACCACGTTGGACGCGTTACGCCCGATCGTGCCGCCGGCCTTGCCGAGGAATGCCTTTTTCAGCGAGCGCGATTTGGCATCGAAGATGGGAAACTCCACCCACGCATCGCGTGTCTCGATCTGCGGCGTGCTCACCAGTGTCTGCTTACAGGTATTGCCCGGTACCCGGGCCGTGCCCGCTCCGGCCGATCCCGGGCGGCAGGGCGCCCTGGCGCATCTGTTCGAGCTGGGCGCGGGCAGCCATCTGCTGGGCGAACAGCGCGGTCTGGATTCCGTGGAACAGCCCTTCCAGCCAGCCGACCAACTGGGCCTGGGCGATGCGCAGCTCGGAGTCCGACGGGGTTTCGTTGCTGAATGGCAATGTCAACCGGTCGAGTTCGTCGCGCAGTTCGGGCGCCAGCCCGTCTTCGAGCTCGCGGATGCTGGTGGCGTGGATCTCGCGGAGCCGGTTGCGGCTGGCCTCGTCGAGCGGGGCGGCCCGGACCTCCTCGAGCAGCTGTTTGATCATGGTGCCGATCCGCATGACCTTGGCGGGCTGCTCGACGAGGTCGGTCAGCGACCGGTCGTCGGAGTCGTCGTCCTCGCCGCCCGCGATCAGCCGCGGGTCCATGCCGCCGATGATCTCGATGTTGTCGTCGTCGTCTTGGGTACTCAATCCAGTCACCATCCTCATGTTCTAGGAGCCGTAGGGGCGCCGCGCCACTCGTAAATCCGGGCTTCGCCGTTGTCATAGATCTTCACCCACGACTTGGAGTTCTCGAGTGACACTAGCCCGTCGGGCATCGCAAACCCCCTGACGACCGGCTTGCTGGTCAGGACGTAGCGGATATCGAGTACCCGAACTGCCTCGGCTACTCGCGGGTCGGTGTCAGCGTCGTCGGCGTAGGCCCAGAAGACGAAGCGGTTATAGCCGGGCCCCTGCTGCACCGGATAGTCGTAATGCGTCCACAGCGGATGCAGGCCGGCTACCGCATACATCCACGCCGTGCCGTCGGTGTTGCCGTTTCCGATCAGCGTGGTGCGGGCGCCGGGCAGCCGCGCCAGGTAGGCCATCGCCTCGAGGTCTCGCTGATCGATCATCACCGAGTCGTATTTGTCGCCGAACAAGAACCGGTGCCGTGGAAAGTAGTGCCACGCGCCGACCAGCGTGACGGCCAACAGCGCTACCGCACCGGCTGTGCCCAGGGTCGGGGCGGGCAGCCGCCGGCCACCCAGCCGTCTGACCACCCCCATCAGCAACACAACCAGTGCCAGCAGACCGATACCGGCCATCGGTGTCAACAGCAACGTCGTCGCCGCCGCTATCCGGCGCGGATCTTTGTAGAAGAACTCGCCGAACAGGCCGGCGACCGCTCCCACCGGGCCGCCCAGCGGTGTGCCCGAGTCGACGTTCACCACGATCAGCAGCAGCCAGACCGCCAGCGGCCACCAGATCATCTTGATCAGCAGCACCAGCCCCCCGATGGCTGCCAACACGGTCAGCGCGTACTGCACCGGGAAATCGTTGAGGTGGCGGGAATGCTGGAAGACCGCGTCGAACAACCCCCGCCGGGAACTGAGATAGGTCAGGAAGGAATGTCCGGCGATGATGTCTTCCTGCTTTTTCACCACGAGGAACTGCGGCAGCAGCACCAGGCCGGTGGGAACCGCGACGGCGGCCAACGTCCAGATGTCCGCGAGGCGGCCACGCACCGGATGGCGCAGCGCCTCCAGCAGCCACCACCCCGCCAGCAACAGGATGGCGATGACGCCGCCGGTGATGTGCACCGAAAAGACCCCGACCAGCGCCAGCACCGCCACCGGGATTCGGTCGCGGTGCCGCAGCGTGGTGGTGACCAGCGCAAAAGCGGGCACCGCCAGTCCGTAGGCTGTCAGGTTGGGCATTGCGGCGGTGGCGAATTCGATGTAGGGCACCGCGGTGAACGACGCCGAGAGCGCCGCCGCGGCGGCCGCCGCCCAGGCGGTGCGTCCCACGCTGGTATGGGCCCGCACCACCCGCCAGGTGAGCACCGCGGCACTGACCGGGAACAGCCAAATGGCCGCCGCCAGTGAGCTCAGGGTGTAGCCGGTGGTGGGCGCGGCGCCGGTCAGCTGACAATCCACCGCGACCAGCGCATGAAACGCCGACGGGTAGTACAGCACGTCGCGGGTGTCGACATTGCGCAGCTCACCCATGTGAGTGGAGGACGCCTGGCCGGTGTCGAGGATGAACCGGACCGTGTTGGCGTGCCAGACCGCGTCCCAAGTGCTGGGGATCGATTGCCAGTGCGGGATGCCGCGCAGCGCTGCGTACCCAATCAGCAGCGCTCCCAGCAGCACTCCGGCAGCCACCGTCAGCGCCGGCCGGCCGGTGACCGCCCGCGATTCGCCCACCACGTCGCGGTAGCGGGCCAACCCCGCCCGCAAACCCGCAGCCAGTACCGCCACGACGACCAGCGCGGCCAGAGCTGTCCAAGCGTTCCAAGGGATTCCGACCGCGCCGAAGGGAATGATGGCCAGCGCGACGACGCCGTAGGTCAGCGCCGGGCCAACCGCCACGGCAATGGGCCAAGTTAGCTGAGCGCTGCGGGCGACGATTGCCCCCGGGACGATCAGCAAAAACAGTGCGATCAGCGTTCCGAACGTCAGCGCCACTGGACTAGTATGGCTGGCCGGGTGACCTGGCTCGGGACGGCGGGGACGCATCCGGGCGCCCCGCTACCGTCATGGTTTGCGGAATTTGCGGGATTCTTAAGGTGGCTGGCATGGCATACGACGTCGCCCGGGTGCGCGGACTACACCCGTCGCTGGGAGACGGGTGGGTGCACTTCGACGCGCCGGCGGGGATGCTGATCCCCGACTCGGTGGCCACCACGGTGTCGACCGCGTTCCGCGGATCGTTCCCCAGCGCCGACGGCCCGCATCCCTCGGCACAGCGCAGCGCCGCCGTCCTGGAGGCCTCGCGGGTTGCGGTGGCCGACCTGGTGGGCGCCGACCCGCGCGCGGTGGTGCTGGGCGCCGATCGCGCGGTTTTGCTGGCCTCGCTGGCCGATGCATCGTCCTCGCGGGCCGGCCTGGGTTACGAGGTGATCGTCAGCCGCCTGGACGACGAGGCCAACATTGCCCCGTGGCTTCGCGCAGCAAACCGATTCGGTGCCAAGGTGAAGTGGGCCGAGGTCGACATCGAGACTGGTGAGCTGCCGACCTGGCAATGGGAGAGCCTGATCGGCAAGTCCACCCGCTTGGTCGCTGTGACGTCGGCGTCGGGAACGTTGGGCACCGTCACCGACCTTCGTGCGGCAACCAAGTTGATTCACGACGTCGGCGGCCTGGCGGTGGTCGACCACTCCGCCGCGGCACCCTACCGACTGATCGACATCGACGAGATCGACGCCGACGTGGTGGCAGTGAACGCGGTCGGCTGGGGCGGTCCGCCGATCGGGGCGTTGGTATTTCGCGATCCCGCGCTGATCAATTCGTTCGGTTCGGTCTCGGCGAACCCGCTCGCGACCGGCCCGGCCCGGCTGGAAGTCGGCGTGCACCAGTTCGGGTTGCTGGCCGGATTCGTCGCCAGCGTCGAGTATCTCGCGTCGCTCGACGAGTCGGCTCGCGGAAGCAGACGCGAACGACTCGCGGTTTCGATGGAATCCGCCGCGTCGTACATGAGCCGGATATTCGATTACTTGATGACATCGCTGCGCTCGCTGCCCCTGGTGATGGTGATCGGCCGGCCAGAGACGCGGATACCCGTCGTCAGTTTCGCCGTTCACGAGGTGCCGGCCGAGCGGGTAGTGCAACGGTTGGCGGACAACGGGATTCTGGCTGTCTCTAATGCCAACTCGCGGGTACTCGACGTGATCGGTGTCAACGACGTCGGCGGGGCGGTCACGGTGGGTCTGGCGCACTACTCGACGATGGCGGAGGTCGACCAATTGGTGCGAGCGCTGGCGTCGCTTGGGTGAGCAGACGCAGAATCGCACGATTCGGTGCCCGAACGTGCGATTCTGCGTCTGGTCGCGCTACTCCAGCGTCAGCACGACCTTGCCGGTCACCCCGCCTGAGGTGAGCATCCGATGAGCCTCGGCGGCCTGCTGAATCGGCATGCGAGCACCGATGACCGGGCGGACGCGGCCGTCGGCAATCATCGGCCAGACCGACTTTCGCACCGCCTCGACGACGGTGCTCTTACCGCTGGGACCGGCCACCGGCCTGCCCCGCAACGCGGTGCCGATGACCCGGGCCCGTTTGCCGATCAACTTACCGATGTTGAGCTCGCCCTTGACGCCGCCCTGCATACCGATGATGACCAGTTGCCCGTCGGCGGCCAGCGCATCGATATTGCGGTCCAGATAGGCCGCGCCCATGATGTCCAGGATGACGTCGGCGCCCGCGCCGTCACTAGCCTCTTTCACTCGCGCGACGAAGTCTTCGTCGTGGTAGGCGATGGTGATCTCGGCGCCCAGTTCGCGACAGAGTTTCAACTTGGCCGGAGACCCCGCCGTGATCGCCACCCGGGCGCCCAGCGCGCGGGCGATTTGGATCCCGTGGCTGCCCACTCCGCTCGCGCCGCCGTGGATCAGGATTAGCTGGCCGTCGGTCAACCCGGCCGTCAGCACCAGGTTCGACCACGCCGTGCATGCGACTTCGGGTAGCCCGGCGGCGTCGTGCAGGTCGATACCGTCGGGGATCGGCAGAACCTGACCAGCAGGAGCAGCGACGTACTCGGCGTACCCGCCGCCGGCCAGCAAAGCGCAGACTTCTTGCCCGGCCGACCAGTCGGTGACCTCGTCGCCCACCTCGGCGACGACACCGGACACCTCCATGCCGAGCAGTTCGCTGGCGCCCGGCGGCGGCGGGTAGCGACCGGCGGCCTGGAGCACATCGGCGCGGTTGACGCCGGCCGCGCTGACCTTGATCAGCACCTCGCCGCGGCCCGGCTTTGCGTCGGGCACTTGCTGCCACAGGAGTTGATCGGCAGATTCAGCGACGATGGCGTGCATTCCCGACACGCTACTACCTGGGAATTCCTGCTGTTCCAAAGACGATGTGTCGCATAACATGACGTAATGGGCGGCCTCATCGCCGGCCGGACTGCCAGTGAGATGCCCGGGCTGGATATCGCCGAACAGAAGTCGTGGCAGAACTTCTTGGATTCTGCGCTGCGCTTGTATGCGACGCTCAACCGGCGACTGGTCGACGTTCATCAGCTATCCCTGATCGATGTCCGGGTATTGGACATGCTCTGCAACGCACCCGGCGGCTCAGTGCGGATGGGTGATCTGGCCGACGCGCTGCCGGCCTTGCCGAGCCGCCTGACCCGGCAGATCAGTCGCCTCGAGTTGCAGGGGCTGGTGCGGCGCGAGGCCAGCCGCGACGACCGGCGTGGCGTGGTGGCCACCATCACCGACAACGGCCGGGCGGTGGCGGCGCAGGCCCTGGTGACCTATGCCCAAGATGTACGGACCTATTTCCTCGGCCCGCTGTCGCGTTCTCAGATCGCCGCGACGGGAGAGAACTGTCGCCGGATCGCTGCCGCACTGAAGCTGTCGGGCGACCGGAGCTGACGTCCCGCTACCCTTATCGGCGGTGGCGTGGCAGAGCGGCCTAATGCACTCGCCTTGAAAGCGAGAGACGGCTAAAACCGTCCGGGGGTTCAAATCCCTCCGCCACCGCGTTGTGAGCTGCGGAAACCGTCCGTCGCGAGCGTTTCCGCCTATGCCGCAGCGCCGGCTACCCGCGGGATTTCGGCGGCAATGCAGTCCATCAGCGCGGTGTAGCGCTTGGGCGCGGAATCCCTGCCGGGTTTGCCGCTGCTGACCAGCCCGGCGGCCAGCCCGCGCCCGGGATCGGCCCAGATCGCGACGTTGACCAAACCCAGATGACCGAACGCCTGCGGTGCGTGGCGTCCGAACGGCCCGAACCTGTTGGAGCCCAACATAAATCCGGTGCCCCAGCGCAGCGGTGCCAGCCCGGTCGCGAAATCCGGTCGCAGTCGGCGGCATTCGCGTACCGCACCGCGCATCGTGTCGGGCTGCAGTACCCGCACCCCGTCGAGTTCACCGTCTCGGCGCCAGATTTCGGCAAACCGCGACAATTCATCAGCATTGGACACGGTGTTCGACGACGGGACAACCGTTGTCAAGAACAGCGGTGTGTTGGTGAGCGGGATGATCTGGTGAACCGTCCCGCCGATCGCCTTGCGAAAAGCCACCGCGATCGGGGCAGGTAGTTGCCTGCCGGTCGCGTGGCTGGGCGCAACCAGCGGCAGATCTTGTTCTGCCACACCGAAGTTGGTCCAGCGGAAGCCCAATGGGTCAAGGATCTCGGTGGCCAGAATTTCACGGATGTCCTTGCCCGTCGAGGCATAGACGATTTCGCGCATCAGCGGGCCCCACGTCAGCGCGTGGTAGATGTGCACCCGGCCCGGCCGGTAAAGCGGACGTAGCTTGCCGAGCTGCTCCTGCGCGTACTCGTGATCGTCTGCCCGTTTGAGGTCCGGCCGCGGTCCGGTCGGAAATGGCACCCCCGCGCTGTGCGTCAGCACATGCCGGATCGTGGTCCGGTCCTTACCATGGCTGGTGTAGCTGGGAATGTATTCGCACACCCGGTCGTCGAGCGAGAACTGCCCGCGCTCGGCCAGCATGTGCACGACGGTCGCGGTGATCGCCTTGGCCGACGAGTACACGCAGAACGGGGTGTCGGTTCGGACCGGGACCTTGTCGGCGTCCGGCGGGTCGGTCGGCGCATTGCCCCAGCCGTGCCCGATCGCCCGGTTGAGCACGACGCGGCCGTTATGACGCAAGCACAGCTGGATGGCCGGGTGCATGCCCGCCTGATACCAATACCGGGTCGCCGCCCAAATCCGTTCGACGGCTTTTGGGTCGATCGCGGAGTGGTCTTCCTCCCCCACCGCGGTGACCGCGTCGAGGTCGGCCGGCACCTGGATGCTGCCGTCAGAATTGTCCATCCCGCGAGGGTACGTGGAGTGGCTCAGTGCAGCGTCGGGGCGTATCGCAGCACCGCACCCACGCCGTCGGCCGGGTCGATGCGTTCGTCGGTGCGGACCAGCGACGCTCCGATCGAAACCGCGAGCAGTGGCAGCGCTTCGTCGGCCCGCAACGTCCGGGCCGGCGCAGCGCCCTGCTCGGAAAGCACGTCGGCGTTCGGCGCCACCGCTGTGAACTCCTCGTCGGCGACCACCGTCGCGTCGCCGATGTCACCGATGATCAACGTTTCCACCGCACCCTGACGCAGCGCCGAGCAGACCGGGCCGAGCCCCTCGGCGGCCAACCCGGATTGCCGGCCGATTTCGGCGGTGAAACGCTGCGCGGCTTCGTCGAGTACGGCCAACCGGCGCTTGAGCAGCTCCTCCTCGATAGCCTGCTGCACCTCGTCGAAGTCGTGCCCGCTGTGCCGGGCACCGACCTGCAGCGGCACCGCGAGGGCGCTCACCCGCGCGGCCAACGTCGCCAGCAGATCCGAGCGGGACCGGACCTCGCCGACCACGAAGACGGCGTCGGCCGACGCGTCGTCGACCAGTTCGGCGATACGGTCGGCGACCGCGCGGACGTTCTTGCGGCCGGCTTCGTCGGTGCGCAGTTGCGGATCGCCGTAGCCGGCGGTTTCAGCTCCCGACGCCTTGTGTACCGGATGACCGCCTCCGTCGACGGTCTCCGAGCTCAGCGTGCCGTCGACGTGCACGGTGATGTCGGCACCGGTGTGGTCCACCGCGACGAGCAGATAATTGGCGTCCTCGAAGCCCTGCTCGACGATCGGCACGATGTAGGGCAACTCGGACACTCGAACGACCGGCGCTGCGGTCGGGCGCAGCAGATGCTCGTTGAGCACGACGCCGTCGGCGCCGGCCACCACCGCGCGGCCGCTACGCCCGACCGGTGCGCGTAAATCCATCACGGCGCGTTCGATCTCAGCGGTCAGCGATTCGTCGAAGCCCTGTTCGGCGAGCTGGTCGCGCAGCCCTCGCCACTTGAGCTCAAGCTGAGTGGCGGCATCCTCGGTGTCGTGCGAGTCCTCGAAATACACCGATGCGAACGGGCCGCGGGTGGTCAGCAGCTGGCGGAAGCGTTCGGAATCCATGCCCGGTTGGGTTGCCCGCCGACTGGGCGGACAAACGCCACCTCAGGCGCGGTCGCCTTCGGTGTCGTCGAAAAACCGCCAGTCGCCGTCGATGTTGACCTCCATCCGCCAGCCGAGTTCGGTGTTATCGGCCTTGGCGTCGACGAACCACGCGTGCGCGTCGTCGGCGCTGGCGATGTCCTTGGTCGCAACGACGTCGCCCTGCGGGTTGAGCACTCGATAGGTAGACATAGCGGGAGGGTTCCCACCGCTGGCCGCGCCGAATCGTCCTACTCTCCGGTGAACTGCGGCGCGCGTTTGGCGAACGTTGCCGAGATTCCCTCGGACAGGTCCTTGGACGGCAGGAACGCCGAGTTCCACGCCGCCACATAGCGCAGGCTCGCCGACACCGTCGAAATACGTTGCTGGTCAAGGACATCCTTGATGCCATGCACCGTCAGCGGCGGATTGCCGGCGATCTCGGCGGCGGTGGCGTGCGCGGCGGACAGCGTGGCGTCGGCATCGGCGAATACGTCGTTGACCAACCCGATCTTCTCGGCGCGCGCGGCGTCGATGTCCTTGCCCGTCAGCGCCAGTTCCCGTAAGTGCCCGTCGCTCAAGATGAGCGGCAGCCGGGCGAGGCTGCCGACGTCGGCGACCATCGCCAGCTTCACCTCGCGGACGGAGAACTTGGCATCTGCGCTGGCATAACGGATATCCACCGCCGAGATCAGGTCGACGCCGCCACCGATGCACCACCCGTGCACGGACGCGATGGTCGGGGTGCGGCAGTCGGCGACGGCGCTGATCGTCTGCTGCATGCGCAGCACCTCGGCGTGAAAGTCGGCCCGCGGGCGCGCCGATGCGCCCTCGGACAGCACCGAGGCCAACGTCCCGCCCATTGCCTTGACATCCAGCCCGTAGCTGAAGTTGGCGCCCGACCCGGTCAGCACGATGGCGCGTACCTCGCGGTCGGCGTCCAGTGCGGCGAATACCTGGGGCAACTCCGACCAGAACGCCGGCCCCATCGCGTTGCCTTTGCCCGGGCCGATCAGCGTGACCTGCGCGACGTGGTCTTTGGTCTCGACAGTGACGGATTCGTACGGCTCACCCATGGCCAGACCGTACCGTGGAGGTCATGCCTTCCGACCTGCGGCCCGGCCCCGACTCACCGCCCACCGACGAACTGGCCAGCGCAGAAGCGACGTTGGGTGTGCTTCAACGCGTGCTGCATCCAATCGCGCGTGACGACCTGTCCAAGCGCACGCCGTGCTCGGAGTACGACGTGTCGCAGTTGACCGACCATCTGCTGAACTCCATCACCGTGATCGGCGGTGCGGTGGGCGCAGAGTTTCCCGACCGCGGCGCCGATGACTCGGTGGAGCGGCAGATCGTCGGCGCGGCGCGGCCCGCGCTGGACGCCTGGCACCGTCGCGGTCTTGACGGCACGGTGACCATCGGTCCTCACGAGTTGCCGGCCAACGTCGCCGCGGGCATTTTTTCGCTTGAATTCCTCGTCCACGCTTGGGATTACGCGAAGGCAACCGGTCACCCCGTCGAGGTCGCGGACTCCGTCGCCGGTTATGTCCTGGCCCTTGCCAAAAAGAACATCACGCCGCAGGGCCGCGCGACAGTCGGGTTCGACGACCCCGTCGACGTCGCCGACAATGCGCCGGCGCTGGACCGCCTGGTCGCCTTCACCGGCCGGGATCCCCGTTAGCCGCGCGCCCCTTGGCGCGAGCGTGCGTGTCCCCGGTGCGACACGCCGTGAATCAACCGGGAACACGCACCCTCGCGCGGAAACCGTCAGACCCGCTCTAAGTAGAAATAGAAGTAGCGGCCGTTATCGACGACGCCCTTGCCGTTCATGATGCCCATCACCGCGTCGTCGTCGATCCTCTTGAAGTGGTCGTGCACGGGTTGGCCGTCGTAGACCATGCTGGCGGTGACCTCGCCGCGGAATTCCTCCAACCACAGGCTGGCCTCGCCCTTGCCCATCTTGACGTTGGAATACTTGTTGCCGTCGTCGTCGAGACACACCAGCGGCTGCACGTCGGTGGCCGAGTTGAAGGACTTGCCGAACCAACGGGCCTTCTCCAGTTGACCATTCATCCGATGACCGGTGACGAACTCACCGCCCTTCCACTCGCCCAGCAGGCCGTCGACGGTCGCCGGCGGCAGACTCGCCCAGTAGTCGTCAAGCTCGGCGTCCTCGATAGCCCCGGTGCGCTCCTTGAACTCGGTGAACTTCTTGCGCGCCAACTCGTCGCTCATCAAACCCATCCTTTCGCGAACTTCAGCAGGGCGTCATTTTCCTCTGGCGCACCGATCGTGATCCGCACCCCGTCATTGCCGAACGGCCGCACCACGATCTTGGCGTCGGCGGCCTGCGCCACGAAATCCGGCGTGCGCTCGGCCAGCGGCAGCCAGATGAAGTTGGCCTGCGACGGCGGCAGGGTGAAGCCGGCATCGCGCAGTGCGCCAGAAACCCGCTCCCGTTCGGCCACTACCGCGTCGGTGCGGGCCAGCAATTCGTCGGCGGCGTCCAGCGAGGCGATCGCCGCCGCTTGCGACACATTGGTCAACGTGAACGGCACCACCACCTTGTCCAGGGCGGTGATCACCTCCGGGTCGCCTACCGCGTAACCCACCCGCAGCCCAGCCAGCCCATAGGCCTTCGAAAACGTCCGCAGCACAACGACATTGCTGTAGTCGCGGACCAAGCCGAGACTGTCGGGCAGCATCCCGTCGCGGATGTATTCGACGTAGGCCTCGTCGATGGCGATCAGGATGTCCGAGGGCACCGCCTCGACGAACCGGGCCAGCGCATCCGGGTCGACGACCGTGGACGTCGGGTTGTTCGGGTTGCAGACGAAGATCAGCCGGGTGCGGTCGGTGATCGCCGCGAGCATCGCGTACAGGTCGAATGTCTCGTCACGCAGCGGAACTTCGACGGGGATCGCGCCGGCCACCCGCACCTGCAGCGGGTACATCCCGAAACTGCGCCAGCCGTAGAGCACCTCGTCGCCGACCGACGCGGTGGCCTGGACGAGCCGTTGGCACAGCGCTACCGAACCGCAGCCGACGGCGATGTGCTCGGGGCTGAAGCCACAGTCCAGATGCTGCGCCAGCCGCAGCCGCAGCTCGACGTTGTGGTTGTCGGGATAGCGGTTGACATCGTCGACGGCCTGGGCGACGGCCGTCCGCACACTGGGCAGCGGCCCGTGCACCGTCTCGTTGCTGGCAAGCTTGATCGTGCCGGGGACCGTCTTGCCCTCGACGTAGGCCGCCAACTCGGCCAGCTCAGGGCGCAGGCGGGCAGTCATTTCGACAGCATATGAAACGACTGTGTACGCTGTGCTCCGCGGCGGTTCCGGGGCCGCGATCAGGGTCCGGTACCCTCAGGAATCCAAGGAGGCGTGCCAGAGCGGCCGAATGGGACTCACTGCTAATGAGTTGTCCTCTTACCGGGGACCGGAGGTTCAAATCCTCTCGCCTCCGCCACTGAGGCGATCGCGAGCGCGGCGTAAGCCGGGCGAAGCGGGTCGCCGCAAAGGTACGACAACAAGTGAACACAGGCGCCCGTAGCTCAACGGATAGAGCATCTGACTACGGATCAGAAGGTTGGGAGTTCGAATCTCTTCGGGCGCGCTCAGATCAAATGTATTGCCTCGTTTGCTAAGTGTTTTTGATCATCGACGGCAGTGGCATCGCCACTGCCGTTCGGCCGCCGTCCCCGCCTTGCCGGTAAGCAACGAACCCATGCCTGCCACGGCGTCACGCTCTACCTGCTCAACTAGCAAGAAAGGCCGCGTTGTTGAACTTGGGCCCTTGGTCTTCCACGAGACGGCCTCGATCCCGCTTTTGCCTGATGCACAGTGACATCGAGCGCAAAATGGCGAGCGACATGGGGCGGGTTCGCGTTGTTTTGCTGCACGAGTGTGACATGCACTGTTCCCGGACCTACAGCCTTAAACCTGCTCGTGTAGGTGCCTCCGCCGTTGTCACCGGAAGACGCCCGGCTGGGCTGATAGCGCGCCCCGAGGTATTTGAGGACCGCGACGTCGTACTTCTGCTCGTCGCGCCATTGACAGCCCGAGGTCAGGTAGTCGTCCTCCAAGCGATGTCGAAGGTCTGACCGCTGTTAATCTGAATACGCCGACCGTTGTCGGAATCATTCGCAGTTACGTCCGCCTCCGACGTGCAGCCAACCACCAACAACAGGCAGACCGACGAAATTGCCTGTTTCCAGCGCACGCCCAACACGCTAGCGGTTAGGTCGATCACCCTACACGCCGAGATCTAGCAAAGGAGCCAAGCAGCTGTGGGTGTTTCAACAGGCCCGCAGCAGGCTTTTCGACGACGAGGCGTGGTTGGGTCAAGCCGCCGATGCCGCCCACGCCAAACACCGCAAACAGATCGACAGGCTGCAATCCCACGTGCAAGGTTCGGCGACGGCCAGCAAGCTCTACCGCGATTGCGCCGCCGTGGTGGTCCACACCAAACAGCAGATCAGCGACAACGTGGAAAACACGCAAAAGCAGATCGCCCAAGTCGCCAACCACCCGCAGGCCACCGCCGAACAGAAGGACTACTTCATCGAAGGACTCGTCAACGCGACGCACAGGGAGAACGTGCAACTCGTCGAAGCCGGCGCCGCCAGGCTCGGCAAGCCTGGCGTATCCAACTTTAAGCAGGGACCAACACCAACTCCAAGCCCGTCTAAATGCGAAGATCCCACTGAGCTTTTGCACGATTGGGCTGATCTGCAAGCGGATATAAACGAGCACAACGCGAACCCGCCTGATCCCACCGATCTGGCCGCGGTAGCTGATTACGATGCAGAATACTGGCGACTCACCGCAAAGCTCACAGAGCTGTCGAGCAAGTTGCTGGACTGCGGAGTTCCGACGACCATAACCCCCGCACCCCCGCCGACTCGATGAGCCCGACAGGAGACAACTTTCCGCATAGCCAGGGATGAGAATCCGAAATTACACAGCTACGTCCATGCTCATCGCGTCCGCCACCGGATTCCTGCGGCCGCAGCGCCGGCAATCGAAAGCAGAGCGCATGTCAACACTTCCCAAAACCTTAACCACCGCTGCTACGGTAGCCGCACTCAGCTGCAGCACCGTAATGGCATTACCGGCTTGCAGCCACCCGAATACACGAGTGAACCCAAGCAGCAGCAAACCAGCGCCCGCGATCACCGCAGACTCACTAATCGTCAGCGTCGATGACGTGCGCCGCATTGCGGGAGTAAGCAACCTCGCCGCGGCGGCCGGATCGGACACGCACCAGCCACACCATAAGAGCTCGGACCTGCCGGCCCCATGCCAGGCAGTGTTTGACCAGCAGAGCGCGTTCGACGGTAACTGGAAACAATTTGCCTCGGCCACGTACAGCGCGGATATCTTCAAAGGACAGGGCCAAACTCAGGTCCGCGGAATTGCTGACGTCGGCCAAGCGGTTGCCGTCTATCCAGATGTGACCACGGCGCGTAACGCGTTTGACCGCCTGGTCACCAATCTGAAAGCTTGCCCCCCACTGCATGTGCGAAATTACGACTACACAATCGACAACACTGATCCCTCCGGGGTGGCGCTGAATAAAGAAGCATGGACAGTTATTTTTCAAGTGAAGTCCTCAACGCTTGTCAATGTCGCCGCGCTCGGTGTCGAACAGCCAGAGCAGACCGCTCGCACCGTCGCTCAGACAATCACCAACCGCATCAACTAGACGTATGGCGGGGCCAAATCGTGATCACCGCGCCGTGTAAATGCAGCCTGCCGATCAGCCCTGCGCGTAGCGCCAGCTGATTGTTCGGGTCTCGGCAGCCGGGCGCGGACGACCAGTCTGACGATAACGCTGACGACAGCCGGGCATCTCCACAACGCCAGCTACAGATCAGTAGGACTGCATCGTGCCAGGCCGTGAAACCTTCCCGTGCCAACGGATCAGAAGGTTGGGAGTTCGAATCTCTTCGGGCGCGCTCACTTCCCCAGCAGTTCCAGCATCATGTGACTCGCGATTTTCGTGCCGCACGGAATGGCGGCCAAGTCGACGACGTAGTCGGGGCTGTGCGGCGAATACGGAAACAACTTGCCGGCCGCCCACGCCTCTGCGCATACCTGCGGGTCGGCGACGCCGACCAGGAGATAGCTCAACGGAACGTCGGTGTGCGGACCCTTGAGCAGATGACAGTCCTCGGAACCCGCCAGCGGTGGGAAGTCCGTCACGACGTTCTCCGGGCCGATCACCCCGCCCAGCGCGGTGGCAATCCGCTCGCAGAGTCGTTCGTCGTTGACCAGCGGGGTGGATCCGCCCTTCATCGTGATCACCGGCAGCTGGTCTGCGGGCATCCCGTAGGTGCGGGCGATGCCCTCGCTGACCGCCCGCACGCCGCCGATCAGCTGCTCACGCACGTGCGGGCTGAACCACCGCAGATTGACCTTCACCAGCGCCTGGTCCGGGATGACGTTGTTGGCCGAACCGGCCTGCACCGAACCCACGGTCAGCACCGCGGTTTCCTGCGGCGCGATCGTCCGGCTGACGATCGCCTGGAACTCGACGATGGCCAGGGCGGCCATCAGGACCGGATCCTTGGTCAACTGCGGCATCGATCCGTGGCCGCCGACCCCCTTGAACACGATGTCGAGCTGGTCGGTGCCGGCCATTTTGGTGCCACCGGAGGCAACCAGCATGCCGACCGGGCCGGGCGCGGTGTGCATGCCGACCAAGAAGTCCGGCTTGGTCACGGTGTCATACAAGCCGTCGTCGACCATGGCCTGCGCGCCGGCGATCAACTCTTCGGCCGGCTGAGCGACCAACACCGCGGTGCCGCTCCAGGCATCTGTCGTTTTCGCCAGCACACCGGCCATTCCGAGCATCCAGGTCACATGGGCGTCGTGACCACACATATGCCCGACCGGTGACTCGCCGCCGTCGTCGCGACTGACCCGCACCGTGCTGGCATAGTCCAGGCCGGTGGCTTCTTCGACCGACAGGGCATCCATGTCCGCGCGATACATCACGGTCGGGCCGGGTCCGTTGCGCAAGACTGCCGCGACACCGGTTCCGCCGATGCCGGTGGTCACGTCGAAACCCAACGCGGTCAATGTTTGCGCGACGATCCCGGCGGTGCGCGTTTCCGCGAACCCCAATTCGGGGTGGCGGTGAAGGTCTTTGAACATCTCGACCAGACGCACGGTCTCGTCATCGACGAGCGTGTCGACGAACTCGGACGGCACTGGTCAGCTCCCCTCCGAGGCGGCATGGACGCGCTGCTCGGCCGGCAATCGGAAGGTCATCTCGACCGTCGTGCCCGACGGTGTGCAGTCCAGCTCGAGCCTGTCGCTCACCGAGCGGATCAGCAGCAGCCCCCGTCCGCGGTTACCCGGATCGGACGCGGCGGGTTTCCACGAGCCCGAGTCGGTGATCCGGATCTGCAACTCCGCCCCGTCAGATCCGGCATCTACCCGTACCTTGCCCGCCTGCTGCCCGCGGTAGCCGTGCTCGATGCTGTTCGCGCAGGCTTCGTTGACCGCCAAGACGACATCGGCGACCAAATCCTCCGGGACGGCGGAGTCCCGCATCCATGCCATGAGCCGATGCCGGATATCAGCCAATTCGTCTGCAATCGCCTCACTTTCGATGGCCAGCGAGGCATACGGGTGCCGATAGACCACGATCGCAACGTCGTCGTCGTACCCACCGGCCGGCGCCATCGCTGCCAGCGCGGCATCGGCGACGGCATCGACCGTCAGATTCATCCCGTCTGCCACGACGTCTGCGACGCGGGCGATTCCGTCGTCGATCGACGCGTCCCGCCGCTCCACCAAACCGTCGGTGTACAGCATCAACGTCGATCCCGGGTGCAGCACAGTGGATGCTTGGCGACGAGAACTGTTGCTGTGGACGGCGATTGGTAGCGACTGGGCGTCCGACAGCAATGTTGGCTCGGATTGCGGCGCCACCAGCAGGGCCGGCAGATGCCCGGCGCTGCTGTAACGCAACTCGCCCGATTCGGTATCGAGGATGCCGACAAACACCGTGGTACAGAAGGCGTCCGGGATGAACTCGGCGGCTGAATCGAGTTGTTCCAGCACTGTGGCTGGCTCGGTGTTGGTCAGCAGCAGAGCACGTGCAGAGCTGCGAAGCTGCCCCATCACCGCGGCCGCAGACAAGCCACGGCCCACACAGTCACCCACAATGATGCCGATTTGGTTTTCGCCAACCGGCAATACCTCATACCAGTCGCCGCCGATCTCCAGCGGCAGGACAGCAGGTTCGTAGCGCACCGCGAAACCTGTCGGAGGATCCATAGTCGGCAACATGACTCGCTGCAGTGTCAGCGAAGTCTCGCGGGCACTCTCGAACTGACGAACATGCTGTACTGCCAGACTGAGATGCCCGACCAGGACCGTGACCAGCAGCCGATCCTCTGCACTGACCCGGCGAGGTTCACGGAGTTCCAACCACATTGCCACGTCACCACTTCCGGAGAGCACCGCAACTATTCCGCGTGACTTGCCGGGGGTGTCGGCCCACTCGATCGGCTGCACGGTGAGCGGCAACTGGTGGCGAGCCTGCTGAAACGTCTCCTGCAGCAAGGGATCCAGTTCGTGCCACGATGAGGCGGCAGCTTCGGCTGCCACCTGGACGATCGGGTCTCCCCCGTCAGTGGGCCACGTGACGGCCACCACCCGCGTGACGTCGATCGCCGTTCGGCACTCGTCGAGGGTGATCGCAAGTACTTCGCTCACACTTTTCGCCACACCCACGGCGGTGGCCAGGCGCAGCACCGCGCTTTCCCGCGCAGCAAACGCACGCTCCGCAGTGATGTCGCGAATCGTTCCGACGTACACCACCCCATCGACACCTTGTCCCGCGACTCGGCTGATGTTTACCGCGACCCATGCCAGGCGGCCGTCGCAATGCCGGATCGGCGTCTCGTACTGGACATGACTCTCGGTGCCGAGCCGGGACTGTTGCACCCGCGCCGCCCTTTTGTCGACTAACCACGGATGCGGCCACTCATACGGCGCGTCATATGAGGGGTATCCGGTGATCTTGGCGAATGCCTCGTTGATTTCGATGACGGCGCCATTGTCGTCGGCGACGAAAAATCCCTCCTGCAGCGAATTGACCAGCGCATTGCGGAACTCGTCCCGATCGGCGAGGTCTTCCGCGCGGGCTCGCTGCTCCTCGTAACGCCTTGTGCCGTCGAGGAATCCGCGTGTCGCGACGTCCAACGGCGCAAAGGCTTGCAACAAGAATTCCAGAGCCGCCGATCTATCGACCGCGGATTCGCTCGCGAGTTCGTCGTTGACCAGCCGGAAGTGGTTCTCGATGATCTCGAGCATGCTGATGCTTTCCTGCAAGGCACGACGTCCGAGCTCCTCAGCGACGGCCAGGCTCGCCTCGGTGCGCACCGCCAGGTAAGACCGCAGCGCGGCGACATACTGGACGTGGAAGTCGTAGGCGTTCGTCATCCGGATGCGCCTCGGTGTCGCGCGGTGAGCACCAGCGCATCGTCGTTGTCTTTGCTGTATCGACTCAGAATCTGTTCGGCGATCGCCAAAGCAGGTGCGGCGAAATCGATCTCGTCGAGATGGTCATCGGTAATGCCGTCGCTGGCGATGACGAGCAAGTCACCGGGACGGATTGCGGCATCCTGGGGCTTAAGGATTTCGGGGAGCCGGTACCCGACGATGCCGCCGACCAGCCGCGCCGACGACCGCACCTCGACACCGCCCGGCTTTTTGGCGACAAGGTTGGCGCTGACGTTACCGATGCCGATCCAGCGGAGCGTGTTGGACGGAAAGTCGATCTGCGCCAATGTCATTGCGGCGCCTCTGGTGTCGGCTAGTGCGTGGTGGCAGCGCCGGACCAGGACATCGAGTGGCTCGGCGCAGGCATCGCGCAGGACTTCGACCCCGCACATCGCCGCTCTCGCCGCTTCTGCGCCGTGGCCAAGTCCGTCCAGTACGCCCATCAACGCCCCGGTTCCGTTGACCTGAACTGCGATCGGACGATCACCGCAAACCTGCTCGCCCGGCAGTGGGCGGCCTTTCGCCGCCCACTCGAACGGCCCGAGCCAGCCCTGCTCAGCCATTGGGCGGAATCCACTTCCACATCTCGATGGTGGTGCCCTCCCCGGGCGTGGACTCCACGATCAGCCGGTCCATCAGGCGGCGCGCGCCGGGCAGGCCCATGCCCAGACCACGACCCGTCGAATACCCGTCCTCGAGCGCCCTTTCGATGTTGACGATGCCCGGGCCGTCGTCTTCGGCGCGCACTACCAACGCCTTTCGCCCCTCCCGGTCGGCTACCATGACCCGAACCGCACCGCGACCGGCGTAGCTGGTGATGTTGCGTGCGATTTCGGAGATCGCTGTGGCGATCATGGTCACGTCGGTCAAGGAGAAACCCAGCTCGCGAGCCAAATGGTGGCCCGCCTGCCGCGCGGAGACGATGTCGTCCGGATTATCGATGCCGACTAGCACGTCATCCAGCACCGTCGGGTCCGATCGGTTTGCGCAGGCCCAGTTGCCGATTCAGCAGCGCGAGGCCTTCTTCCAGGTCCAGCGCGGTGTACATGTCGTCGAATACCAGCCCAAGCTGGACCATGGCGAATGCCACCTCCGGCTGCAGGCCCACAATCACGGTATCCGCACCGCGCAGCCGGGTCATGTGCGCGATGGTGCGCAGCGACCGAGCGGCGAACGAATCCATCACGTCAATGGCGGTGACGTCGACGATGATGCCCTGTGCGCGGAACCGGCTCACGCGTTCCATCAGGTCTTCGCGGAGCCGTTCGGTGTCGGAGTCGGTCAGGGCGGCCTGCACCGAAGCGATGAGGATCGCGCCCTGTTTCAGGATGGGTACCGGCATGGGCGCTCTCAATTGCTCTTAATTGCTGTGCTCACCCGCTCTTCTCGCCGGTGCGAGTGACTTCGTAGCCCAGCAGGCGTTCGGCTTCTTCGATGCCGCCCTGCAGGTCACCGACCGCGTTCATCTTCGAAAGGTCCAGGCCGATGGTCACCAGGGTCAGCGCGATCTCCGAAGACAGCCCGGTGATGATCACGCTGGCACCCATCAGCCCGGACGCGTCGACCGTCTGCACCAAGTGGTTGGCCACCGTCGAGTCGATGGTGGGGACACCGGTGACGTCGATGACCACGACCTTGGCCCGGTTGGCCCGAATCGCGCGCAGCAGCTGCTCGGTGACCTGCCGGGCGCGTTGACTGTCAAGGATGCCGATGATCGGCAGAATCAGCAGCTGTTCACGCACCTGCAGTACCGGCGTGGACAGCTCGCGGATGGCCTCCTGCTGCTGCCGGATGATGCGCTCGCGCTCCTGGACGAAGCTCACCGCGACGGTGTTGGCGATCCGGTTGGCGGCCGGCTCGTAGGCATCCAGCACTTGGTTGAGCAGGTCGAAGTCCGACTGGTACTTCTTGAACAACGAACGGGCAAGCACGTCGCGCAGCAGCAGTACGATGCCGACGACCTCGTGCGTTTCCACCCCGCGCGGAATGATTCGTTCGGACAAGTCGCGCGCGTAGTCCTGCAGCGCCTCAACGCTTCCGGTCTCGAGCACTTCGACGTAGTTGTCGTAGACGGCGGTGGCTTCGGAGAAGATCTCGTCTGGGCCCATTGCGGTGAGCAACTCCGCCTCGGTGATGCGGCCGGCCCATTCCTCGCGCAGGGCGGTGCGGTTCTGCCGCAGATGCTCAACCAGTTGCGGCAGCAAACCCTCGCTGGAGACCGCCACCGTCTGTGTGACGGCACTGGCTCCTGCAAAACCTAGCGATGGATCCGACATCGAACCTCCCGCTCTCGGCGATACCCGGCGGCAGCCCGCACAATATTTGGGGCAAGAGTAACTTAGTCTCCGCGGGGCATCCGGTGAAGTACTATTTCAAGCAGATTGCGACGGCGGGTCATGGGTCGGCACCGTCCCTGCCACGAGCGATACCACGCCACACAATAAGGATGGCCGTTGTCTGCTCCAGTTCCGATTACCACCTCTATTGGGCACCGCAACGGTGTCACGGTGGTCAGTATTGGCGGTGAAATCGATTTGAGCACCGCGGCCGCATTCGAGGCGGCGATCGCCGGGGCGATTGCCGAGGATCCGACGGTGCTCGTCATTGAACTGTCCGCGGTGCAATTCATGGCGTCGGCGGGGCTCCGGATCTTGGTGGCCACTCAGGAGAAGGTCAGCAAATCGGCTCAAGTGGCGGTGGTGTCGAACAACGCCGCGACCAATAGGCCGATTCAGTTGACCGGTCTGGACAAGGTCTTCTCGATGTACCCGACGCTGGATGACGCGTTGACGGCGGTAAAACTGATCGCCGACTAGACGGCGCGCCTCATCTACGGTGAGCGCAGCACCCGTCGGGCGATCGCGTACTTGTGCACCTCGGTCGGGCCGTCGTAGAGCCGGAAGGCTCGCATGTCGGAGAAGATCATGCCGACCGGCGTCTCATCAGAGATGCCGATGCCGCCAAGAATCTGCACACAGCGGTCAGCGACCTTGAACAACTCCTCGGACACGTAGGCCTTCACCATCGAGCTTTCATGCCTGCCCTTACTGCCGCTGTCCAGCGTCCAGCACGCCCACCAGATCGCCAGCCGGCATTGCTGCAAAGCGATCTCGTTGTCGGCGATCATGAAACTAACCCCTTGGTGCTCGCCGAGCGGCTTACCGAAAGCGGTGCGGGTGCGGGCGTGCTGCACTGCGATCGACTGTGCGCGCGTCGCGGCTCCCAGCCATCGCATGCAATGCGTCAACCGGGCCGGGGCCAGTCGCAGCTGCGCATAGCGCAGCGCCTGACCCACTTCCCCCAGCACCGCCGATGCCGGCAACCGCAGGCCGGCGAAGCGCACCACGCCGTGGCCCTCGACGTAGTTGCGGTCCATTGTCGACATCACCCGTTCGAGCTCGATGCCGGGCGTTTGCCCGTCGCATAAGAACAGGGTCGGTCCGTCGGGGCCGTGCGGGTTCGGCGCGACCCGCGCCATGACGATCCAGGTGCGCGCGCCCTGCGCCCCGGTGATCAGCCACTTGAGTCCAGTGATGACGTACTCGTCGCCGTTGAACTCCGCGGTGGTGGCCAGTTGGTCGGGGTCTGAGCCGGCGCCGTCGGGTTCGGTCATCGCGAACACCGACCGCTGCCGGCCGTCGATGACCGGCACCAGGAACTGCTCTGCCTGCTGCTGGCCGGCGACCTTGCCGAGCAGGTACATGTTGCCCTCGTCCGGGGCCGCACAGTTGAGGGCCACCGGGCCCAGCGTCGACCAACCAGCCGCTTCGAACAGCACCGCCTGCTCGCGGTGTGACGGCTCGCGTCCGCCGAAACGCTTGGGTGCCTGGAAGGTCAGGAGGCCGGCCGCGCGGGCCAACTCGACCAACTCGGCGCGCAGTTCATCGTTGGGACCGTGTCGGGTGAGGCGGGGATCGGACTCGTACGGAACGATCTGCTCAGCGACAAAGGACCGGATCTCAGCGCTCAGTGCGGCCAGGTCAGCCGGAATTTCGAAGTCAATCACTCATGAGCTCCAGAGCCTGCTCGAACAGCTTCACCGTCGCCGCGTGGAGTTGGTCGCCGACCTCCCGCGGTGCCATGCCGGCACAAGCGCGCGCCAGCGTGCCCTCGATCACGATGCCGAGCTTGAAGCAGGCCAGCACGGTATACCACGTGATCTGCGTCAGGTCGCGGGTGGTGTTGGCCGCGTAGCGCTCGATCAGGTCCTCGGCGCTGGCCAATCCGCCCACCTCGGTGAGCGTGTGCGCGAACACGCTGGATCCGTCAGTTTGCCGCCAGGTGGCCAGCAGCCAGCCCAGATCCAGCAGCGGGTCGCCGATTGTGCACATCTCCCAGTCTACGATCGCGACGACGTCCGGGCCGGTCCGGGAAAACATCACGTTCGCGGCGTGGTAGTCACCGTGCAAGATGCCCGGTTTCCACTGCGACGGCCGGTGTTGATCGAGCCATTTCGCGACGTCGTCGACGCCGGGAATGTCGGGGCCGGGGTAGTTTTCGAACTCGCTGTAGGACTCCAGCTCCGAAAGCCACCGTGGTACTTGGCGTTCCAAGAACCCCTCCGGCTTGCCGAAATCGGCCAAGCCGACAGCAACATGGTCGACGGCACCCAGCCTGGCCAACGCGTCAGCCATCGACAGGCCCATCCCGAACCGCACACTGGGATCGCCGGCGTGCAGCGCCGGCAGCTCTTCGCCAGCATTGAATCCGTCGATGGGTTCCATCAGATAGAAGACGGCATCGCCGAGCACGCTGGTGTCATCGCAGGTGGCGATCAGGCCGGGGTGGGGTACATCGGATCCGGCCAGCGCAGCCAATACCCGGGTTTCCCGCAAAATCACGGTATTGCTGCGCGGGCGCAGGTGTTGGGGCCCGCGCCGCAGCACATACGACCGTCCGGACCGGGTGAACCGCAGCATGATGTTCTGCGTCCCACCGCTGAGCTCGGAAACGTCCTCCAGCGCGCCTTCGCCTAGCCCCTGCTGCGACATCCAGTCCGCGACCGCTTCCAGGTTCTCCACGTTGCTGAAGCTACCGTCTGCAAGGATCGCGCTATGACGCCACCCGTGATGCAGCGTTGGACCGAAATCGTCGAGGCCGGCCGGTTCGACGAAATCGGCGAATTGCTGGCCGAGGATGCACTCTTCTACTCACCGGCCGTTTTTACTCCGCAGGAAGGCCGCGCTAAAGCCGTCGAGTACTTGACGGCGGCAGGAAAATTGTTCGCGAACAGCGACTTTCACTATGTGGAGCAATGGTACAACGACAGCTCGGCGATCTTGGAATTCGCGGCGAATATCGACGGAGTCTACGTTAACGGCATCGACATGGTGCACTGGAATAGTGATGAGAAGATCGCCTCGGTCAAGGTCATGATTCGGCCATTCAAGGCGCTGCAGGTGGTCATCCCGAGGATGGCCGAGCTGCTCGGTTACCGATGACGATGGTGCCCGCGCTGTTAGCAAGCGCGTGCGCGGGCCCTGCTCGGATTGAAAGGGGCGGTTAGAGATACGGACCTCGTAACTTGCTGCTCAACCGACCATCGCGCGCCACGGCCGGCTGAGGCCAGGTTTTGAAAACCGGGCGGCAGGGTAAACACGGGTCCAACAGTGCATTGTGTGGACACAATGGAGGTCGCAATGCGGTATAGCGGAGCTATCAGCACGCTTGTGCTGGTATGGCTGATCATCGGAGTCATTGCTGCTTGGCAGCGCGACTACTTCAAAGGCGGTGACACGAGTTGCGCCTCTGCGGGGACCATCGCCGTCACCGTAATTGCCGGACCGCTGAACTACGCCGGCATTAACCCGAAGGTGGCGGACTGTCATCTGCCGCAGCCCAGTTCGATGCCCGCAATTGACATCGAACACCTCGTTGAAATGGAGATGTCATGATCGTCCTCGGAATTATTCTCTTGATCCTCGGATTCGTATTCGGCATCCACTTGTTATGGGTGCTCGGAATCATCTTGCTGGTCGTCGGTGCGATTCTCTGGATCCTGGGCAGCGTCGGCCGGCCGGTCGGCGGCCGCCGATACTGGTATTAATCCCGCCGTCGGGCTCACAGCCAGCGCATAGGCTTGGCACAGTAACGGCTCATTCCTGCGCGCATACTTAGGTGTTGTGAGCCAGCCCCCGGCACCGGTCGAGCGTGTCGTGATGCGCCGCGCCGACGGCAACCCGATCAATGTGCTGGTGGTCGATGACGAGGCCGTGCTGGCCGAAATGGTGTCGATGGCACTGCGCTACGAAGGCTGGAACATCGCCACCGCCGGCGACGGGGCGTCAGCGCTCGCGGCGGCCCGCGCACAGCGTCCTGACGTTGTCGTCCTCGACATCATGCTGCCGGACATGAGCGGGCTCGACGTCTTACGCAAACTGCGCGAACACAATCCCCAACTTCCGGTGTTGCTGCTTACCGCCAAGGACGCGGTGGAGGACCGCATCGCCGGGTTGACTGCCGGCGGCGACGATTACGTCACCAAACCCTTCAGCCTGGAAGAGGTGGTGTTGAGGCTGCGTGCGCTGTTGCGCCGCACCGGGGTGACGACGGTCGACAGCGGTGCCCAGCTCGTGGTCGGCGACCTGGTTCTCGATGAAGACAGTCACGAGGTGACCCGCGCCGGCCAACCGATCTCGTTGACGTCCACCGAGTTCGAGTTGCTGCGGTTCATGATGCGTAACGCCAAGCGGGTGTTGAGCAAGGCGCAGATTCTGGACCGGGTATGGAGCTACGACTTCGGCGGCCGGTCCAACATCGTCGAGCTCTACATCTCCTACCTGCGCAAGAAGGTCGACAACGGGCGCGAGCCCATGATCCACACGCTGCGTGGCGCGGGCTATGTCCTCAAGCCGGCCGGCTAGCGCTCGGCGAACCTGGTCACTCCGGGTTCGGCTGTTGGTTGGCCAGGTCATCGTGCTGGCTATCGCGTGCGTCGGGATCGGCGCGGTGACCGAGCTCGCGTTGCACCAGTATCTGGTCGGCCAGGTCGACCAAGAACTGCGCAAGGTCGCGCACCGCTCGGCGGACATGTACAGTGCGCGACCGCCGCCGCCGCTGCCCTGGCGGCGCGACCACCGCCCGATCCACCGCCCTGGCCCCGGCCCGCTGTTCCTCGACGCGCCCGGTCAGCCCGTCGGCATCGTGGCGGCGGTTCTCGGTGACGGTGCCACGGTCGACGCGGGCTATCTCACCGGTCAGGGCGAGCGGGGAAATTTGACCGACACCGCCAAGGCTCAGCTGCGCGATGTCGCCCCCGACCGCCGGCCAGTGACTCGTGATCTCGACGGTCTGGGGCGCTACCGGGTGGTCGCCGCCTATGCCCGGCACGGTGGCAATGTCATCATCACTGGACTGCCCCTGACCACCGTCGACAACACCCTGATTCAGGTGCTGTTGATCTTCGGGGTCGTCACCATCGTTGCGGTCGCCGCCGCGACGACCGCCGGCGTGATGATCATCCGCCGTGCCCTGGCGCCGCTGACCCGGGTCGCACAAACCGCCGGGCAAGTGGTCAACCTGCCGCTGGACCGCGGTGAGGTGGCGCTGCCGGTGCGGGTGCCTGAACCAGACGCCAACCCGCACACCGAAGTCGGGCGGCTCGGGCTGGCGGTCAACCGGATGCTCGACCACATTGCGACCGCGCTCTCGACACGGCAGGCCAGCGAAACTCGAGTGCGCCAGTTCGTCGCGGACGCAAGCCATGAGCTGCGTACCCCGCTGGCTGCCATCCGTGGCTATGCCGAACTGGCGCAACGCATGCGACCAAGCGAGAGTGACAGCGATGCGGTGGCGCATGCCTTGAGCCGGGTGGAATCCGAGACCGAACGGATGACGTGCTTAGTGGAAGACCTGCTGCTGTTGGCCCGGCTGGACTCCGGCCGGCCGCTGGAGCGCGAGCGGGTGGATCTGTCCCGGCTGGCGGTCGACGCGGTCAGCGATGCGCACGTCGCCAGCCCGGATCATCAGTGGAAGCTCGACCTGCCCGCCGAGCCGGTGATCGTGGGCGGCGATGCCGCACGGCTGCAGCAGGTCCTGGGCAATCTGCTCACCAATGCGCGCGTGCACACCGGACCGGGCACCGTGGTGACGACGCAGTTGGCCGCCGACCCCACACACGCTGTGCTCAAGGTCATCGACAACGGCCCCGGGATCCCCGAGCAGCTGCAGTCCGAGGTGTTCGAGCGGTTCGCTCGCGGCGACACCTCGCGTTCCCGCAAGGGCGGCAGCACCGGCCTCGGCCTGGCGATCGTGTCGGCGGTGATCCGGGCCCACCACGGCACGATTGCGGTGCAAAGCGCACCCGGCCACACCGAATTCACCGTGCGCCTTCCCCTCGCCGCCGATGATGCATTAACAACCGGTTGAAGCAAGCCACCCCTACTCAGGTACCTGTGGTGTGATCTTTCGGATGAGATTGACGGCGGCCGAATTCGCTTGGTCCGCCGACAGCAGCCTCAGCACCGCCACCTGGACCGTGTTAGACCTATTGCCGGCGGCGAACTCGACTTGGCCGCCGCCCATGAAACGCATGCCATCGGGTCCGGGTTCGGGTTCGGGGAAACCCGCTTGCAGCGGGGGCAAGGTGTTATCGGGGGCCGTACCGGGGCTTCCGATTTCGATAGATACCGATTCCTCTGTCGTGGGATTCTTCCATCAGCAGTCACCCATCTCGGGATTTGCGAAGGCTGACTTACCTGGCACGACAGTCCCCAGTAGCCCCGAGATATCCTCCGAAGTGAGCATCGAATACACATCGATCGGCTTGGCGGCGTGCGTCGCGGCCCCGCCGGTCCTGGTTGGCCCACTTGGGCTGTCCTGATGGGATTGACAACCCGTCAGACAGCTCAAAACGATTGCAGCACAAGCCAGCCGAGCCAGTCCGATAAGCACGAATCGAGTGCCGATCCGTGCGGGGGTCTCATCGGACTGGCCCAGAATATGATTGAGTGTGTTCGCCATGAGCGTTCCTAATTTTTGGTTACGGATCATTTCCAAGCTTCGACGGTCGAAACAGGCGTTGTCCTATCCTTTTCGACATCCCGAGCGACCACATCGCTAATCACGGCTCGTTCGCGTGGCTAGCCGTCCAGCATTCAAAAGGACTTGACGTTCCAAACGTTGACGAACATGCCGTGACCGGTGCGGTCATTGGTGAACGTCGTGCCCTCCTAGTTGGCGGCGATGGCCCAGCCGTGTGCGCTGTAGAACGCATAATCCAACGTGACACGGCCCTCGAGTACGCCGAGATTGGCTTCGACCCAGTGGAAGTCGCCAGCTGCGCTGACACTAGCGACGTGAAAGGGCAGCCCGCGCGGCCCACGGGGCCAGTTGTTCGCTGAGGTTTGGCAGGCAACCAGTTCGGTCGTGATGGAACAGCCCGTTGCCCTCGATTTGGTTTCGACACGAACGTATCCGTGATCGTTCGGCGCCAGCGGAATCGCCGGCGGCGTGCGCGCTGTCGACGTCGAGATCAAGCTGTGATCGAGCCGCGTGGCGCACGACATTGAGCCCATCAAACAGGCCATCACGGCGATGGAGCCGACCACGCCGAATATTCCGATTGACAACATCTGCCGCCGTGCCTCGTGCGCGATGGGTCGCGAAACTTCGCGCGAGATCAACGGACACATACATCGACGTTGGAATCACTCACATTCGCTGGCGGTAAGAGCGCCGGAACGGCATGGGCCAAACCGGCCATCACCGCGGTCAGCGGTAACGGTGCCGAATCTTTGGCCGTGGTTTTCACGACTCGATCCTCTGCTCTCAGATTGCAAGCTCGCGGCTTGTCAAAAGCCGAGCCCCTGAACCCCTGCGACATTAGGCGCCCGACGCGCAGAGAGATATCCGACGTTTCCCTATCTTTTCATCGAAGCAATGCGACCTCGCTGGATAGCGGTTTGGCACTGACGCGCAACCGGTCCGCGGCGACCGCGGGCCGGTTGATGATTGACGTAGTGGCCGAGTCTCATACTGCAGACGGTTTCGGCGGCGTCGAGCGCCGCCGAACTCCGTCTGCCAACTGGGTCAGGAACAAGTCACGTCGATCTCGAAAGGCTTGTTCACCGGCTGCATCGGGTTGGCCATGTCGACTCCGGTCGCCGTCCCGCTGATCTTGTAGGTGTTGCCCTCCTTGCTCGCCGTCGCGTTGCCCTGCCCGGTACCGGGCGTGTAGCCGAGGGTGACGCCGTTGACGTTGCCCAGACCCACCGACTTCACCTCGGGTGGGTTGGCATCAGTGAGAACCGCGGCGATACCGGTCGCTTGCCCACCGATGGCAATGTTGACGTTGCCGCCCGCGGTGCTGCACACCGTCGTGCCTTGGACGTTCTGGTCCTTGCCGTCAATGGTGACTTTCGTGGTTGACGCGCCGGCTGTGCTCTGCGCCGACGCGCTGGACCCCTGCGACGAGGATTCTGTACCGCCCGTCGTCGACTTGTTACTCGTACAGCCTGAGAGACCCACGATTACGATCGCCGACGCTGCCGCAGCGATTGTGACTGACCGGTTCACCTGTACTCCTTCGTCATGTGAAAGACCCGTCGACTGCTGACGGATCGTTTCGGCAGTATGCGGGGTGAATCGACCGAAATAGTGAAATTGGCAGAATTGATTCTCGGAGAATTGCCTCAGAGCTCGCTGAATGCGGAGTAACCCTGCGGACGCGGCGGATCAGTGGCAGCGTCGTAACTGTGGAACCGCAGCCTTCGACCCCGCCACTACCCTTGGACGACACAAGAGATTTCACCGACGCCGACCGGGGATTCGTCGCGGCGTTGACACCCTGCATCATCAGGGCTGCCGACGGCCGCGTGGTGTGGGACAACGACGCCTACTCGTTTCTCAGCGGCGACGCACCGGCATCGGTACACCCCAGCTTGTGGCGACAGTCCACGCTGACCGCCAAACACGGCCTCTACGAAGTGGTCCCAGGTCTCTACCAAGTCCGCGGATTGGACCTCTCCAACATCAGCTTCATCGAGGGCGACACCGGCGTCATCGTCATCGACCCGCTGGTGTGCACCGAAGTCGCTGCCGCCGCGTTGACGTTGTACCGCGCCCATCGTGGTGACCGTCCAGTGATCGCGGTGATCTACACCCACAGTCACGTGGATCACTTCGGCGGCGTGTTAGGTGTCACGTCGCAAGCGGAGGTGGACGACGGGAGGGTGGCGGTGCTGGCACCGGCGGGGTTCACCGAGCACGCCGTGCAGGAAAACGTTTACGCCGGAACGGCGATGGCACGACGCGCGACCTACATGTACGGCACTTTGCTCGCCCGCCATCCGCAAGCACAAGTCGGCTGCGGGCTGGGTCAGACACCGTCAACCGGCGAGGTCGCCCTCATCGTTCCGACGATCGACATTCGGTCGACCGGCGAGATCCACACCATCGACGGCGTGCAGATTGAGTTCCAAATGGCGCCGGGCACTGAGGCTCCCGCCGAAATGCATTTCTACTTCCCACAGTTCCGCGCATTATGTATGGCCGAGAACGCGACCCATAATCTGCACAACCTGCTGACCCTGCGCGGCGCGCTGGTGCGAGATCCACACGCCTGGTCGGGGTACCTCACCGAGGCCATCGATGCCTTTACCGACCGCACCGACGTGGTATTCGCCTCGCACCACTGGCCGACCTGGGGACGCGATCGGATCCAGGAATTCCTGTCGCTGCAGAGGGACTTGTACGCCTACCTGCACGATCAGACACTGCGACTACTCAACCAGGGTCACACCGGCGCGGAGATCGCCGAAATGCTCGAATTGCCGCCTGCACTGGAGCAAGCGTGGCACACCCACGGCTACTACGGGTCGGTCAGCCACAACGTGAAGGCGATCTACCAGCGCTACATGGGCTGGTTCGACGGCAACCCCGGCCGACTGTGGCCGCATCCTCCCGAGGCGTTGGCCAGCCGCTACGTCGACGCGATGGGCGGGATCGACCGGGTGGTCGAGTTGGCCCAGCAGGCCTTCGATGCCGGCGACCTCCGTTGGGCGGCAACGTTGCTCGACCACGCGGTGTTCGCCGACAGCACACATTTTGGAGTCCGAGCGCTCTATGCCGACACCCTCGAGCAGTTGGCATACGGTGCCGAAAACGCGACCTGGCGGAATTTCTTCCTGTCTGGTGCGGTCGAGTTGCGCGACGGCAACGTCGGCACCGCGACCCAGACGGCCTCCCCGTCGTTACTATTGCAGCTGACACCAGAGCAGGTTTTCGATAGCTTGGCGATCACCGTCAATGGGCCACGTTCCTGGGAACTGGACCTTGCGCTCGACATCACCTTCGCGGATCTGGACACCAACTATCGGGTCACACTGCGCAACGGTGTGCTGGTGCACCGCAGGGCTTCCCCCGATGCCGCGACAGCCTCGGTGACGGTGCGGCTGGAAACCAAGTCCCGGTTGCTGGCAGCCGCCGCAGGCGATTTCACCTCACCCGGCCTGGAGATCTCCGGAGATCAGCAGGCGCTGCAAGCCTTCTTGGGCTCCCTCGATCGCCCCGACCCGGGGTTCAACATCGTCACGCCATAGCGTCGACGTCGATGACGACCTTGCCGATCGCCTTGCGCTCGGCGACGTGCCGTAACGCCGCTGCCGTGTCGGCCAGCGCGAAGCGTGCGCCGATGTAAGGCCGGACCCGACAGTCGGCGAACATCTGCTCCAGTTCGCGCATGTCGCGCATCGCCTCCTCGGGGTGATCGGCGATGAACGTGCGGATTTCCATGCCGCAGATCGTGATGCCCTTGAGCAGAACGAGATTGAGCGGGATAGCCGGAATGGCTCCGGCGGCGTAGCCGAGCGTGACGAAAACCCCGCCGCGAACCAGACCGCGCAGCGCCGGTTCGGCATACGCTCCGCCAACCGGGTCGATGACAACCCGGGCGCCGCCTTCGGTGACCTCACGGATCCGGGTCTTCAGATCCTCGCGGTCGTAGTCGACTGTCGCTTCAGCCCCGCGCTGTCGGCACAGTTCGAGCTTTTCCGGCGTCGACGCCGCGGCTAGTACCCGGGCGTTCATGGCGACTGCCAAGTCGAGGGCCGCCGAGCCGACACCGCCGGCGGCGCCGAGCACGACGACCCAATCCCCTTCCGCGACTGCGGCAACCGAGCGTAGCGCGTGATAGGCGGTGCGATACGTGACGCCGAATGCCGCGGCGGCAGCATAGTCGGCGCCGTCGGGTATCGGCGATACCAACTCGGCTCGAAGCAGGGCCTGCTCGGCGAAGGCACCGACGAACGTCGTACCGACCACCCGGTCGCCGGGTGCCAAGATGACACCCTCGCCAACGGCGAGCACGTCGCCAGCCAGCTCACTACCGGGTGTGAACGGCACCGGAATCTGAACCTGGTAATTGCCGCCGACCAGCAGCACATCGGGAAAGTTGACTGCCGCGGCCCGCACTCGCACCACCAGCTCGCCCGGCCCCGGCGTCGGGTCGACAACCTCCTCGAGGACCAGATCTTCCGGCTGACCGTAGCGTCGACAGACGACCGCCCGCATCAGACGCCCAGCCCGCCCAGACAAAACCGCACCAAATGCGCGACGTCGTCGGCGCCGGGCCGCTCGGCCGAATCCAGATAACGGCGCATGGTCGTCGCGGTGCAGTAGAACACTGCGTCGGCGTCGCGCTGAACGTCTCTGCTGCCCAACGCCGCAACCGGTTCGGTCAGCAGATCACGCATCGGCCGCATGATCTCCTCGGTGACATTGCCGCCGGCAGACATCTGCCCGGCGGCTGCCCGGCTCATGCTGATCAGGTGCGGGTCGGCGACCTGGGCCAGTGCACCCTCGATCCAGCGCGCGATCTTGCCGTCCGGGGACGGCGCCTTGGCCATCTGGTGCTGAAGGTAGGAAACGACGATCGCCACGCCGCGTTCCATGACCGCCAGGATGAGGTCGTCCTTGCCGGCGAAATATCGGTAGAACGCCTTGTTCGACGATCCGGCTTCGGTCACGATGTCGCTGACGCGCGGCGGCTCGGGTGCCGCCCGCTCCATTACCCGCACGGCGGCCGCCAAGATCCGTTCAACCTCCTCGGTGGCCTCGCGTTGTCGATCATCGAGCGCACGCTCGACGGCTGCGGTCACCCTACTGGTCAACGAGAGCACCGTATTTGGCGCGCAGGGCCTCGCGACGAACATCCAGCATCTCGCTGGGCCACTCCGCGCTCTCGGCCTCGACGCCCTTGAGCAGCATCCGGGCCAGGTTGACCTTGTGCGCTTCGGTCGGTCCGTCGGCCAGACCGAGCGCGATACCGCCGAGCAGGACGTTGACCAGCGGCAGCTGATCGGTCAGGCCGAGGGCACCGTGTACCTGAATTGCCCGCAGCGCAATCGATTTCAGCACCTGAGACGCCAGGATCTTGCACGTGGCAATTTCGGCACGAGCACCGTGCTCGTCACCGCTGTCGATCAGCCATGCGGCGTGCAGCACGGTCAGCCGGAACGGCGCTAGCTCGGTGTAGGAGTCGGCGACGAACTCCTGCACCAACTGCTTGTCGGCCAGCAAAGTCCCTTGAGTGAAGCGGCTTTTTGCCCGCCGGGCCATCATCTCGACGGCCCGCTGTGCCATGCCGATCGAGCGCATCGCGTGATGTAGTCGGCCGCCGGCCAGCCGGGTCTGCAAGATCAGGAAGCCCTGTCCGGGCTCACCGAGCAGCGCGGCGGACGGCACCCGCACGTCGTCGTAGTGCACCAGCGAATGGCCGGGCTCGTGCGGGTCGGCGCCGACCAGGTGGTGGTTCGCCTCGACCTTGAGGCCGGGAGTGTCGGCCGGGATCAGGAAAGTCGACGCCCCGTGATGCACCGCCACGTCGGGGTTGGTGATTGCGACCACGATGAAGAACGACGCGACAGAGGCATTGGAGGAGAAGTACTTTCGTCCGGTGATCACCCAATCGTCGCCGTCGCGGACGGCGCGAGTGGTGAACACCCGCGGGTCGGCGCCGCCCTGGGGCTCGGTCATCGAGAAGCAGGAGAAGATTTCGCCCGACAGCAAGCCGGCAAGGTAGCGATCCTTTTGGTCCTGCGTGCCGAACCGAGCGATGATCTCGGCGTTGCCGGTGTCGGGCGCCTGGGTTCCGAACACGATCGGCGCCCACGGGCTTCGGCCCAGGATCTCGTTGATCAGCGTCAGTTTGACCGCGCCGAAGCCCTGCCCGCCGAGTTCGGGCCCCAGGTGCGGCGCCCACAGTCCCTGGTCGCGCACCTGCTGTTTGAGCGGGTCGACGATGCGGCGACGCTCGTCGGTCAGCGGCAGGAACTCGCAGCCCGGAAAGAGCACCTCAAGCGGTTCGACCTCCTCGCGGACGAATTCGCGGATCCAGTCGAGCTTCTTCTCGAACTCCGGCTCGGTGGAGAAATCCCATGCCATGTCGAAACCTCCGCTCAGGGGATGCCGCCATCGGCCCGCAGAATCGAGCCGGTGGTGAAGCTGGACGCGTCAGAAGCCAGAAATAGTGCGGCACCGACAATTTCGGCGGGATCGCCGGCGCGCTGCAGCGACAGGTGCGAAAACGGGTTCTGCGTCGCCTGCTCCAGATTCCACGCCTTGCTGACGTCGGTCAAAAACGGGCCGGCCATCAGGGTGTTGACCCGCACCGCCGGCCCGAACGCTTTGGCCAGCGCCTCGGTCATCGCGTTGAGACCGGCCTTGGCAGCCGCGTACGGGATGATGTCCGGAGTGGGGCGCAGCGAGCCGGCGGTGCTGACGTTGATGATCGAACCCCGGCCGGCGGCCACCATGCGCTCGCCCACCAACGCCGACAACCGGAACGGGCCCTTGAGGTTGAGGTTGAGCACCGCGTCGAAGAGCTTCTCGGTGACGTCGGTGAGCTTGTCGTAGATCGGCGACATGCCCGCGTTGTTGATCAGTGTGTTCACCTTGCCGAACCGGTCGTAGACCGCATCGACGAGCCCGTCGAGCTGATCCCACCGTCCGACATGCACCTGGTATGGCATTGCCGTACGGCCGGTTTTCTTTTCGATCGCCGCGGCGGTGGCCACGCAGTTGTCGATGTTGCGGCTGGCGATCACCACGTCGGCGCCGCAGCGGGCGACGGCGAAGGCCATCTCACGCCCCAGGCCCCGACTCCCACCGGTGATCAAGACCACCTGGCCGGTCAGGTCGAAAAGCTGGTCGGCGTAACCCATGTCAGCGCGTCGCCGATAGCGACCGGGACAGCCCGGCAGCGGTGGCGATCAACTGCGGGACCATCGCGCCCATCGCCGCGCCCACCTTCGGATCGACCTTGTCGGATTTCACCGAAGCAGCGTAAGTCTTTTCCAGCACGATGCCGAGCTTCCAGTTGGCCAACACCAGGTAGTAGTCGATGTTCTGCGTCGAGAGCCCGCTGACGTTCTCGTAGTGCTCGAGCAATTCGCTGCGGGTCGGCATGCCGGCCATGTCCAGATAGAACCCGTCGGTGCGCGGATGCTCGCCGTCATAGCCCAGCAGGCACCAGGCCAGATCCAGCAGCGGATCGCCGACCGTGGTCATTTCCCAATCAACAATCGCGGCAAGGCGAGCCGGGGTGCCGTGGGCGAACATCACGTTGGCGAATTGGTAGTCGCCGTGCATGATGCCCGGCGTGTACTGGGCGGGCCGGTGCCGACGCAACCAGTCAGCAGCCTCGTGCAGGCCGGGAAGATCGCGCACCTGAAAAGCCTCGAGAAAGGCCAGCCAGCGGTCGACCTGCCGCTCGTGAAATCCATCCGGACGGCCGAAGCCCTCCAGGCCCTGCGCGCGCCAGTCCACCCGGCCGAGTTTCGCCGCGCCGTCGACGAGTTCAAACGCCAGACCCCGCCGCTCAGACACGTCGGTATCGAACGGCGCCGGCCAGCCGCCGTCCATCGGGCTCCACCCGTCGATCGCACGCATGACGTAAAAAGGCATGCCGAGCTGATCGCCGGCATCGTCGGCGGCGATCAGCTCGGCATGTGGCACATCGGTGCCGGACAACGCCCGCACCAGCCGGATCTCGCGCCGCAGACCGTCGATCCGGGCAGCGTCGGCTCGCGGGCCCGGCATGCGCAGCACCATGCGCTCTTTCCCGCGCGCAATCAGATAAAGCGTGTTTTGGGAGCCACCGGACAACTGCTCCAGCACCGGCTTTTCGCCGCTGCCCGGCGCACCGTTGGCATCCAGCCAACGGCCCAGAATGTCTGCGTCGAGTCGCTTGCCGCCACTGGCCTGCTTCACTGGCACACCTCACTCTCTGTGCGGAGAATAGCATTCTCCGGCTGCCTGCTGGGTACCGCGGGTGACGTGCGAGGCTGGGCAGATGCAGTTGCTGCTGGTCCGGCATGCCTTGCCGCTTCGTAGTGAGCCGGGTCAGGGCTCCGACCCAGACTTGTCCGATGACGGCGTAGCGCAGGCCGCGCGCCTGCCCGAGGCGTTGGCGAGGTTTCCGATCTCTCGGATAGTCAGCAGCCCGCAGCGCCGCGCCGTCCAAACCGCGGAGCCGGTCGCAGCGGCCCGCAACCTGGCGGTCGAGGTCGACGAGCGATTCGCCGAGTACGACCGCGACCTACCGGTCTATATCCCCATCGAGCAGATCCGTGCGGAGAACCCGCAGGAGTGGGCCCGAATGGCTGCCGGGCACCTGCCCAGCTCGGTCGACGAGGCCGGTTTTCGTGCTCGGGTCGGTGCCGCCGTCGACGACGTCGTTGGCGCCGGCGATCCGGACGACACCGTGGCGGTGTTCAGCCACGGCGGAGTGATCAACGTGCTGCTACACGAGATCCTGAATACCGGGCGGCTGCTGTCGTTTCCGATCGACTACGCGTCGGTGACCCGGCTGCTGTTCTCCCGATCCGGGCAAGCCACCGTCGCCGCAGTCAACGGCACCGAGCACGTGTGGGACCTGTTGCCCCGCAACCAACGGCTGTAGACCGGTCAGCGCCGGCTCGCGTGCTTCTTTGCCGCGCGGCGCAACTGGTAGATCCGCGCGGTACCGGCCAGCACGGTAATCAGCCCGCCGCACACTGCAGCCAACAGGATGGCGACGCCCAGCGGCAGGCTCCAGTGCCAGCCGAGAAATTGAAACTGTGCCGATGCGGTGTTCTGGGTGATGAAGATCAGCAGCACGATGAGAATCAGGAACCCGATGGTCAGCGCGGTCCAGATGGCGCCGGCGCGAGTGAACATCACCGACGAATCCGGCCGTTCGGTGGCGGCTTCGGGCTGCGGTGCGGGCACCGGGGGTGGCTGATCGGGCGATACGGGTGGATCGCTGGTCATACTGCCATCTTGCCCGTTCGGGTGCCGAACAAAACCACATCCGGAAAACCCGTCCGCGAGCAGCGATCAACGCGGCGCGGCGGTTGCGCCGGCTTGAGCAAGGTTGACCAGGCTGCAAAACCCGGCTGGCCGTCGCCTACTGTGTACCGGTGAGTCCAGCCCCATCGGATACAACGCCGAGCGCTTGGCCGGCGATCTTGACGTGGCGCTCCCCCGATTGCGCTCGGATGGAGTCGGCGCGAGTGCAGTTGTCCGGCAACCGAATCAAGGCTAATGGCCGTATCGTGGCTGCCGCCGCCGACAACCACCCGGGCTTCAGCGCCTACTACGACCTGCAGACCGACGAGACCGGCGCCAGCAAACGGTTCGGGTTGACAGTGACATTGGCCGAGCGGGAACGCCAGCTCTCCGTCGCACGCGACGAGGAGAACATGTGGCTGGTGACCGACCAGCGCGGTGAGTCCCGCGCCGCATTCGACGGCGCCCTGGACATCGATGTGGTCTTCAGCCCGTTTTTCAACACGTTGCCGATCCGCCGGCGGGGGCTACACGAACGGCCCGACTCGGTGACGGTGCCGGTCATTTACGTGAGCTTGCCCGATATGTCACTCACGTCGGCCGTCGTCAGCTACAGCAGTGCCGGCTCGGCAGGCCCAGACAGCGTCAAGGTGCACTCCCCGGTGTCGGACGTCACCGTCACCGTCGACGCCGACGGCTTCATCGTGGACTATCCAGGCTTGGCAGAGCGGATCTGATCACCCCGCCTGCCCGGCCGGCGGCAGCCAGCTCGGCACGCCAGTTTTCCGCGCCGACGAAGACGGTGACGATCTCTGGCCGGGAAAAACTGTCGTAGCGGGTGCGGGCGGCATGCCCGGTTTCGACGAGCTCGGCCACAGAGTTGTTGTGCGCCAGCGACTCACGCGCACTCGTGAGCAGTTCCATGAACCTGTCGACGGCCGGCAGCACCTGGTCGGCGTTGGCTTCACACATGGCCCGCACCAGGTCGGGCGCGGTGACCGCCACCCGGGTGCCGTCGCGGAACGATCCGGCCGCCAGCGCGAACGCCAGCGGGATCTCGGCGGCGGTGACGGCCAGTGCCTCGGCGAGCAGATGCGGCAGATGGGAAATCGCCGCCGCGGCGGCGTCGTGCTCGTCGGACCTGGCGGGGACGACCACCGAACCGCAGTCCAACGCCAGGGTCATCACCATCGACCACACCGCAGGGTCGACGTGGTCGTCGACGCTGACGACCCACGGAGCGCCGATAAACAACCGCACGTGACCGGCGGCCCAGCCCGAATGCGCGGTGCCCGTCATCGGATGACCACCAACGAAACGCGCCTGCAGACCCGCTGCGGTGACCTCCTCGAGCACCGCACTTTTGACGCTGGTGACATCAGTCAGCGGGCAATTTGGGGCCAATTCGCGGATGTAGGTCAGCAAGGACGGGATTGCCGGCATCGGGACGGCAAGCACGACCAGCGCGTCGACATCGGCGGCGCGGGTCAGCACTTCGGTGAGTTCGGTGGTCGCGTCAAAGCCGTCGAACCGAGCCGCCTGCACCCCTTCCACCGACCGGTTGTAGCCAAAGACCTCGCGGTTCGCCGCCGCCGCGGCGCGCATGATCGAGCTGCCGATCAGTCCCAGCCCCAGCACACACACCGGTGTATTTGCCACCCTCCAAGGTTGACATATTCGCCAGAACAGCGGCGTCCGACGGTCGCTCAAGCAACAGCCGATCGGCTGGTCAAGGGGCTGGCCACCGACTAGCGTTGCGCGCATGGCACCGCAGCGGGCTTCCGCGCAGGCAGATACGCCGGATGGCTTCGGTGTTGCCGTGGTGCGCGAAGACGGGCAGTGGCGCTGCGCTCCAATGCGGCGCAAGGCCCTGACGAGTTTGGCTGAAGCCGAGACTGAACTGCGCGAGTTACGCAGCGCCGGAGCCGTTTTCGGGCTTCTCGATGTCGATGACGAATTCTTCGTCATCGTACGTCCCGGGCCGTCGGGAACCCGGCTGTTTCTCTCGGATGCCACTGCGGCCCTCGACTATGACATCGCCGCCGAAGTGCTGGACAAGCTCGACGCCGACATCGAGCCGGAGGACCTCGAAGACGCCGACCCGTTCGAAGAGGGCGACCTGGGGCTGCTGTCCGACGTCGGGCTGCCCGAGGCAGTGCTCAGCATCATTCTCGACGAGACCGACCTGTACGCCGACGAGCAGTTGGGCCGCATCGCCCGGGAGATGGGCTTCGCGGAGCAGCTGTCGACGGTGCTCGACCGTCTCGGTCGGTGATCGCAAGCGCGGCCGTGGCGATCGCAAGCGCGGCGCAGCCGGGCGCGGCGGGTCGCCACGAATGACGCAGCCGGGCGCTGCGGGTCGCCGCCATCAAACTCGGTCGGTGATCGGCGACGAAGACCTGATCCGCGCCGCGCTGGCGGTTGCCACTACGGCGGGCCCGCGTGACGTCCCGGTGGGCGCGGTGGTGGTCGGCGCCGACGGCACCGAGTTGGCCCGTGCGGTGAACGCCCGCGAAGCGCTCGGTGATCCGACCGCGCATGCGGAGATCCTGGCCATCCGGGCGGCCGCCGAGGTGCTGGGTGACGGCTGGCGGCTGGAGGGCGCCACCCTGGCGGTCACCGTCGAGCCGTGCACGATGTGCGCGGGTGCGCTGGTGATGGCCCGGGTCGCGCGACTGATCTTTGGGGCGTGGGAACCCAAAACCGGTGCCGTCGGCTCGTTGTGGGACGTAGTGCGCGACCGGCGGCTCAATCACCGGCCCGCCGTGCGGGGCGGGGTGCTGGCCGGCGACTGCGCCGCGCTGCTGGAGGACTTCTTCGCCCGGCAGCGATTGGGGTGAGCGGGCGTCGGTTCGGTAGGCTGTCCGGCGGTGGCGTGTCCGAGCGGCCTAAGGAGCACGCCTCGAAAGCGTGTGACGGGTAACCCCCGTCCGAGGGTTCAAATCCCTCCGCCACCGCCAAAAATCTTCTCCACACCTCTTCGCAGGTCACAGAGATTCCTCCTCAAGCGGGAAAGGCCGCTGACGGCGGCCGCATTCGAACATGAGATGCGCTGGCCGAGCCTCGGGATATGAGACGTTACGGCTCCAAGCAATTCACGCCAGACCACGCCGTGCTGATCAGCAAAGACGTTGTGCGAACAGTCGAATCACAGCCGTCGAGCATTGCTGCGCCGCGGCGTCGCGACGGTCACGGTCGATTCAAGACCTCCATCACTGGATCGCATCTGTATCCCTTCGCGCCATAGGCGAACAATCGCCCGGGCATCTCCCGCAACGCGCCGAGCTCTACCAGCGTTTGTATTGCCTTCTTGGCGGGCGGATAGGTGACTTTGTGAAGTTTCGCAGCCTCGGGAATCGTGATGATCGGATACCCGAGGAGACTGTCTGCGACCGCGTTGACGACACCCCGGGCTTGCTTCTCAGCCAACCGATGGCGCAGCTCAGACTGGAAAGCCAAAAGTTCTTCGATTCGCTTGACTCCGTCCTCTGCTTGGTGGCGCACCGCCTCGCAAAAGAATCTGACCCAGGGGTCGAAGTTGCCCGTCTTGCTGATCCCCAACAGCAAATCCTTGTACTCGTCTTTCCGTGGCTCAAGCCAAGGAGACAAATTCAACAACGGGTAGGTAAGCGCACCTTCTGTGACGAGCTGTAGGGTCACGATGAGCCGGCCAAGTCGGCCGTTGCCATCCGAAAATGGATGAAGTGTCTCGAATTGATAGTGAGCCATCGCAATCTTGATCAGCAGTGGGTAGTCATCGTCCGCGTGGATCCACCTTTCCCAGTCAGACACACCCTCTTTGAGGTATTCGCCAAAAGGCGGCGGCACGAACCTCGAGGCTTCGATACCCTTTGATTGCTCGCCTATGTATACGTTGGATTCTCTGAGCCGTCCCTTGTCCCAGCTGTCACCGCGCGTTCTGTCCACCAAGGTCGCTTGGAGTGGAGCAATGACGTTTAGACAGATTGGTTTCGTCTCAACTAATTTGAGGGCTTGTTCTGCAGCCCGAACATAGTTGAGGACCTCGCGAACTTCGGCCGTGCGGTTGGCTTCCTCGACGTAGTCAGCCTCCAGAACCTCTTCCAGCGTCGCGTATGTGCCTTCGAGCGCGGACGTGCTGCGTGCTTCACGGCGCAGGGCCGGCCGCACGAGTAGCCCAGGGTCTGGTAGTCGCTTGACGGCGAAGTCCAGGCGACCGACCGATAAGCTGGCTTGATCCGCCAGCTTGTGTGCCCCCAGGCTCAGTTGAATCTCTGCGGGGAGGGGTGCGGGCACGAATGCGTAGTGGCTGTAATCGCGTCCGAGGTAGGCATCGTGGCCGGAGATGGGGACTAGGCCACCCGCCGGGGAGTCTTGGAAGACTTCGAGCTGCACAAATATACCTTTCCGGCGGTTTCTATAGTCGCCTGCCTGCCTGTTAAATCCGCCTACCAATGATCCCACGCGAATTATAGGAAATCGTCAAAAGCTATAGTAGCTGTAAGAACCGGTATAGTTTCGCCGCTTGTGGCCAGAGCTGTAGTTCGGGTTCAAATCCCTTCGCCACCGCGCCTGATGTGCGATCTTCCGTCGTTGTGTGAAATCCCGTTCTGGTGGTCCGTTCCGCTGTCTTAGCCGTTACATCTAGTCAACTGGACGTCTGTGTAATAAAGTGCGCTTCTATTCGCGTCAAGGTGCCTAGCAGGGGTGACGCTGTTACAGAGGGAGGAGCCGACATGCCAGCGAGCGGTCCTCCACCTGACAGTTACTCGCCTTCTGGTGGCCCGACATCCCTACGGCTGTATTCCACCAGGCATGCCTCGGATTGGAGAACAGCACATTGGCAACGCCACGCGAACCGCACATCGGGGTCATGGTTTCGATCGACACCTTTTTTGCCGCCCGACTCGACGTTGGCAGTGAGATTTCGCTGTTGTTGGGACGCCCGCTATCCGATTGCAAGGGGCGTTTCGATTACGGGCGGCTGCCTGTCAGCCTGGCAGAGCGGCTGGTCTGTCACCTCGATACCGTCGTCGGAAGCCTGGAAAACATCGGCCACCCGAACTGGGACGACAAGACCCTGGCACTGATGATCGGGGCCGTCCGCGACGACCAGCAGCGTATCGACAAGCAGATCGCGGAACAGTCGTGAGCCAGGTGCTACCAACATTTCACCGGGGACGGTCAACCTCGTAGGTTCCGTTGTCGTCGCGGAACACCACCGCCACTTGGCGTTTGGTTCCATTGATGTGCACCTCACAGGTGAAGGTGACGCCCTTCTGCACAACCGGATTGCGGCCGTCGTTGCACCTGACCGTCGAGACGTTGTTGCGTCCGTACCCGGATACGGGATCGGTGAGGATCTGCCGGACACCGACCTGAGCCTTGTTGACATCGAGTTCGTTGCCGTGGAACGACCCGAGCTGCCACACGCCCAGAATCAGCGCCACCACTGCAAGGCACACCACCGCAATGCCCGCTGCTATCAGCAAGCGACGCTCAGAGGTCTTGCCCTGCCCAAGCCAGACGTTACGAATATGCGTGCCTGGCGAGGGCTTTGCTTGTTCTGGCGGCGGCGCTTGCCCGGCACGGCCTGCGACCGGGTAGTTGGGGGGCGGTTGGCGATAGGGCGGAGGCGGTACGGGCGGAGGAGGGGGCGACCGCCGAGGCCGGAGATCGGGCTGCGGCGGCACCGGGTAATTCTGCGCGACCGGCCTGCGCGGGTTTACTTCATACCACTTGGGCGCGTTCGGGCGTCGCGGCTGCAACGGCCGCTGTACTGTTCGCTCTTCCGGCCTGCCCCTTGGCCTTTCGTCTCGACGCGGCGGCACCGGCTGCTGCCACCGGCGACTGGGCGGCGGACGAAAAGGCTCGGGTGGGTCTGACCCGTGCGGACCGCTCATTGCACCTCTTCTCCTGCGCCACCAACCATTATTGAACTGGCTCGCGGCACGTAGGGCACTAGAACCACACCCATCAGGAGAATCGCTGGTAGCACTGGCCGGCACCACTCAGCAACCCGGAGTGGAACGCAAAAATGCGGGAGAAGCCGGCCGGCACCGGGGAGCCGTTCACATCGCTGGCGGCCAGCCCGTTGGTCAGCAGGCCCGAGATGGCTTCGTCGAGGTCACCAGCGCCCAGCACGAGCATTTTGCCCGACGGCAGGGAAATCGGCTCGGCCATGTTGCGCTGCGCAACCCCGGTCAGGCAGGCTGCGCGCATGCCCGCCAGAGCCGAATCCAAGGGCAGGCCCCGCTCGCGCTGCAGCGCCAACACATACCGTGACGTGAAAACAGACAGGGCGGTGTTGTCTCCCTGCGGCAAGCCCAGCTGCGATTCGTCTGATGGCGCTCCCATCCGTTGCAACACAGGCATATTGACCGAAAGCGTGTTGGTCGAGGGACAGTAGACGACGGCTTCGGACCCGGCCGCGGGATTGCAACTGGTACCGGCCGACGACAGCGTCGGCGGGTCGGTCGGGGCGAAGATCTTTCCCAACAACTCCATCATCGTCGACAGGGCGTCGTCGTCGATCCCGACGTCGCTTTGCTGGCTCTTCGACTCAAACAACGAACTCGGAAGGTCGCCGCGGCGCTGCTGGATTTCGTCACTGTCGATCTCACCGCACGCTTCGGCACCACTGTCGAAACCGCGCTGCAAGGCGGTAACGCGGTCAAGGGCCGTTCCATGCGGGTCTCCACTGGACGACGCCTCGGTCGGCGACGCGATCGGATCACGGATGACGATCGCGCCGGCCAGAATATGGCTGAGATCGTCGCCCGTGCTCAGCTGAAAACGCGGTGATTCACCTCCGGCGACCCAGCGGAGGTAGACGCCCGACAGGCAGTCGGCCTGCTGCTCACGGACGAGGGTCGGGGTCCAGTGGTGGATCAACTTCGCCATCCGCTGGACGGCGTGCCCGTATTCGTGTGCGAGCAGCGCATTGACGGCCATGTCCCCGAAGTACTTCCGGGCTGTCGGGATCAAGCTGCCGCGGTCCCATGCCAGCGTGTTGTTGCGGTGGCAGTACATCGCGTTGGTGTTGCCGTAGGTCTCGTTGCCACACACCGCAGGGCCGAACCGGTCATTCGAGTCGTACGACAACAGCGTGGCGACCGGGCTGAAGGTGCGTGAAAACGAGTCGGAGTAATGCCGTTGCCAAAAGTCTTCGATGTCGTCGATCGCCAACAGCGCGAGACGGTCGTCATCACCGCCGTCGGTGTTGTGAACCCGATCGGTGACCGGCGGTGGGACGCCGCGTGGACCGCTGGGACCATCTGACACGGCTAACCCACCGACGCGGTCTGGGTCGTAGAGCATCGATACAGCCCGGCCGGACAAAACCGCGTGACCGCAGCTTGCCAAAAGCAGAGCCGAGAGCGCCGCGCAGATCGCCGCTCTAAGTGTGATTGCCAATGAGATCCTCGGCGGTCCTCGATGAAGCGTGTTGTGCGCCGCCCCAACGGTTGCTGCCTGAACTCTACAATCCGCTGCCGCACGTGAAGCTTGGCCGTCGCGCGCTTGCCCGACCGAGTAGGGTCGAAGCACCGGGGGCCTGCACGCGGTGGATCGCTCCCCGCGCAGACTCCTCAGCGGCCAGCAAACTGCTTTGGAGGCGCTGTGGACATCGTATTGGGCATGTCGATGGCCCCGACGACCGTCCGCATGGTGCTGGTCGAGGGCGAAAACGGCCAGGGTGCCACCGTCGAGGAAGACAACTTCCAGATCGCCACGAACGGGGACGCCCAGAGTCCCCCCACCCCAAGCGCAGCCGATCAAGTGGTCGCGGCCATCCTGGGCACCCGCGAAAGCGCCGTCGAGGGCGGGTACCGGCTGGCGTCGACGGGCGTGACCTGGACCGATCCCATCGAGGCAAGCGCGCTTCGCGATGCGCTCGCCTCCCGCCGGGTCGAAAACGTCATGCTGGTCTCGGCCTTCCTGGCCGCGGCCGCGCTGGCCCAAACGGTCGGCGCCAGCCTCGGCTATGCCCATACCGGCCTGCTGTTCGTCGAACCGGACTGCGCGACGCTGGCCGTCGTCGACTCTGCTGATGGTTCGGTCGGCGACGTACATCGAGAACCCTTGCCTGAGGACGACACCGACGCCGTCGCCCGGCTAACCGCGATGACCGGGGCCGCCGCCGGCCTCCAGTCGGGCCCGGAGGGGTTGTTCGTCGTCGGCTCCGGTGTCGACGTCGGAATGATCAAGCCCGAGTTGGATGCCGCGACATCGCTGGCGGTCAGCGCAGCTGACGACCCGGAAACGGCGCTGGCTCGCGGGGCCGCGCTGGCGTCGGCCCACGCGCCGCTGTTTGACTCGTCCACCGCCGCACTGGCATATGCCCAAGATCCCGGCACCGGTGTCGTGGACCCGGAAATGGCCCTGGCCGCGGGTCTGGCGGCGGCGGAGCCGGCCGCCGACGAGCAAGCTCTGGCGTACAGCGCCGACCCCGGCCATGACGCCGACGCGTATACCGCGGACGCGCTCGCCGCAGATCCCGGCGAACCCTTCTTTTCCGACGAGGACCGGCCCGAACGCAAACCATTCCTGGTCGCTCTGGGCGTGCTGACGATCTTCGTCGTTGGTGTGGCCGCACTAGCGATCGCACTGGCGCTCGACATCCGCCCGCACGTCAACCAGCGGCCTAACCTGGGACAAAGTGTCGTTGCGCCGACCCAAAAGGCGCCGCCCCCCGCGCCCCCGCCGCAAGCGCCCGCGCCCGCACCCGCTCCGGCGCCCGCACCCGCGGCGCCCGCACCTGCGCCGGCAGCACCCGCGCCCCCGCCGGCGCTTCCGCCGCCTCCGGCACTGCCTGCACCACCGATACCGGCGCCGCGGGTGCCGGGCCCGGGGATTCCGGGACCGGGAATCCCGGGTCCAAAGCTTCCGGGTCCAAAGATCCCCGGTCCTGGAATCCCGGGTATCGGCGGGGGCCACGGTGGCGGCGGACCGCACATACCCGGCCTTCCCGGCATCCCGGGCATCCCCGGGCTCTGATGCCCTGAGCCAGTTACGGTTTGGCGCTTGCACTGCCGCGCCCGATCCCGCCTGGGTCTGCTGGCCCGGCTGAATCCGACCGACATTGCTGCCCACCGCGCTTTAATGGGTTGATGGAGCTGATAACGCCCACCGATTCGATATTCTTGCTGGGCGAATCCCGCGAGCACCCCATGCACGTCGGCGGCCTGGCTTTATTCGAGCCGCCGGAAGGTGCCGGACCGGATTTTCCGCGCGAGACCTACGAGGCCCTCGTCGCCAACCGGGAGTTTCAACCGACCTTCCGTAAGCGCCCGGCCCGGCTTCTCGGCGGTATCGCCAGCATCGGGTGGGCCTACGACGACGAGGATGACATCGACATCGACTACCACCTGCGGCGTTCAGCACTGCCCGCGCCCGGGCGGGTGCGCGACTTGCTCGAGTTAACCTCGCTGTTGCACGGCAGCCTGCTCGACCGGCACCGGCCGTTGTGGGAGGGCCAGTTCATCGAAGGGCTGAACGACGGCCGGTTCGCGTTGTACACCAAGTTTCACCATGCGTTGGTCGACGGTGTCTCCGCGATGAAGCTGATGCAACGCACGCTGTCCAACGACCCAAATGACCAGGAGATGCGGGCGATCTGGAATCTGCCCCGTCGACGACACTCGGCTGGCCGGTCGCGCTGGCAAGCGATCAGTCAACTCGCGGGATCGGTTGCCGCCCTTGGCCCGTCGGCGTTTTCATTGGCCCGCGCGGCGCTGCTCGAACAGCAATTGACCCTGCCGTTCGCCGCTCCCCGCACCATGCTCAATGTTCCGATCGGTGGCGCCCGCCGGTGCGCGGCACAGTCGTGGTCGCTGGACCGCATCAAATCCATCAAACAGGCCACCGGGGTGAGCTTCAACGATGTCGTGCTGGCGATGTGCGCCGGCGCGCTGCGGTACTACCTGGCCGACCAGGATGCGCTCCCGGACACGCCGCTGATCGCGATGGTGCCGGTCAGCCTGCGCAAGGAAGACGACGCCGACGGCGGCGGCAACATGGTCGGCACCATCCTGTGCAGTCTGGCCACCGACCTCGACGATCCGGCGAAGCGGCTCGAGGCGATCAACGAATCGACGCGTGGCAACAAAAAGGTGTTCTCCGAACTGCCCCGACTGCAGGCACTGGCGTTGTCGGCGTTTCTCATGTCACCGATGGCTCTGGCCGTAGTCCCGGGAGTGGGCACGTCGGCGCCGCCGCCGTTCAATATCGTCATCTCGAATGTGCCCGGACCCACCGAACCGATGTACTGGCGCGGCGCCCGCCTAGACGGCAACTACCCGCTGTCGATCGCCTTGGACGGGCAGGCTTTGAACATCACCGTCGTCAACAACGCCGGCAACCTCGACTTCGGTCTGGTCGGCTGCCGACGCAGTGTGCCGCATCTGCAGCGGTTGCTCGCAGACCTGGAAACCTCCCTCAAAGACTTGGAACGTGCGGTCGGGGTTTAGGCGCGCATGCCCAAGCGGAGCGCCGGGCTGCTGCTGTACCGGGTGCGCGACGACGTGGTGGAAGTCCTGATCGTGCACCCGGGCGGCCCGTTTTGGGCGCGAAAGGACGAGGGCGCGTGGTCGATCCCCAAGGGGGAGTACATCAACGGTGAGGATCCTTGGGATGTGGCACAACGCGAATTCGTCGAAGAACTCGGGCTTGCGGTGCCGGCTGGCGCGCGTACCGACTTCGGTTCGCTGAAACAGCCGGGCGGCAAGGTTGTCACGGCGTTTGCGGTGCTGGCTGATCTCGACGTCACCGGTGCAGCCAGCAACACCTTCGAGCTTGAGTGGCCCAAGGGTTCGGGGATGATCAAAGAGTTTCCCGAAGTCGACCGAGTCAGCTGGTTCACGGTGGCACAAGCCCGAGTCAAGCTACTCAAGGGCCAACGGCCATTCCTGGACCGGCTGATGGCCCAGCCCGCGTTGACGAACCTACGCGAAGACGCCTGATCCGACGGTATGTTCGCACCCATGCAGACATTGCGGACACCAGACGACCGGTTTGCCGAGATCCCCGAATTCTCCTACCCGCCAAGGTATTGCGATGTTCCTGACGGCGACGGTGGCACGTTGCGCATGGCGTGGGTCCAAGATGGTCCCGATGACGCCGACCCGATACTGATGCTGCACGGCGAGCCGTCGTGGTCTTTTCTGTACCGCAAGATGATCCCGGTGCTGGTCGAGGCCGGGCATCGCGTCGTGTGCCCGGACCTGGTCGGGTTCGGCCGTTCCGACAAGCCGACGCAGCGCGAAGACCACACCTACGCCCGTCACGTCGAGTGGGTACGCACCCTGGCGTTCGACGTCCTGAATCTGCAGCGCGTCACCCTGGTCGGCCAGGATTGGGGCGGGCTGATCGGGCTGCGACTGGCCGCCGAGCATCCTGACCGGTTCAGCCGGATCGTGGTGGCCAACACCGGGCTGCCGACCGGTGACATCCCGATGCCGAAGATCTGGTGGCAGTTTCGCGAGGCGATTCAGAATCAGCCGTTGCTGGACATCGGCCGATTCGTGCAGGGAGGCTGTCGCCGGCCGATGAGCGATGGCACCCGCGCGGCCTACGATGCGCCTTTTCCCGACGACACCTATTGCGCTGCGCCGCGCGCCATGCCGGGCCTGATCCCCACCTCGCCCGACGATCCCGCCGCCCCGGCCCAGCGGTCGGCGTGGGCGACGCTGTGTGTCAGTGAAACGCCGATGCTGGTTGCGTTCAGCGACGGCGATCCGATCACCGGCGCGATGGCCCCGATCTTCCAGCGGGAGATGCGTGGTGCTCAGGGAATCGAGCATCCGGTCGTCCAGGATGCCGGGCACTTCGTGCAGGAGGACGCCGGCGAAGAGCTCGCCGGTTACATTGTCGATTTCCTGCGCTGACGCCGCCGGGCTGAGCAGCTAAGTTGCGTACGCCGGTCCCTCGGGCAGCAGGTGCTGACGGACCAGCTTGCGCCAGCGTCGATGCCGGTGCCGGAAAATGCCTTTCGCGAGCGTCGCAACCACAGCGGTAGCGCGCCCCGCGTCGATGGCGATCGTGTCGGTGTAGTGACAGCTGTGGTCGTCGACCGGCGCAACGTGCAGTGTGTGATCCCAACTGGCGATGACGCCGCCGTGTTCATGGGTGCGGATGGTCCGAGTGCCGTGGTCGACCGCGGTCACTTCGATGGTGTGGCGGTAGGCCGGGACGAGGTGGAACGCCCACAGCCAGCCGGTGCCGCGTTCACCAAGGCGCAGCGATTCTGCTCTACCGTTCAATGCCGGCATCCCGAAGAGGCCCCGGCAAACGTACAGCATCGTCGCCGGTGACTGTATCGCTTGCCAGACCCGGTCCGCGCAGGTGGGCAGCGTCGTTGTCCGCTGTATGGTCTGCACGTTTTCGACTCCTGAGGCCTTCGTCGGATGGCTAGCTACCAGCGCCTTTTCGCAACTTTACGGGGTCGATGGTGAGAAGTCAGTCGCATGTTCGTCGCGTGCCCGCTGCCCGCGACCGGTAAACACCGGCCAGTGGTGTCAAGATGAACGCGTGGACCTTCCCATGCAGCCGCCGATCGAACCGATGTTGGCCAAGGCGGCCGGCAAGGTTCCCGCCGAACTGGGTGTGTGGTCCTACGAACCGAAGTGGGACGGATTTCGCGCATTGGTATTCCGCGACGGCGATGAGGTGATGCTGCAGTCGCGCAACGGCAAAGACCTCGGTCGCTACTTTCCGGAGCTGCTAGAGGCGATTCGCAGTGAAGTGTCGCCGCGCTGTGTGCTCGACGGCGAGATCGTCGTCCCCCGTGACATCGACGGACGGATCCGGCTGGACTGGGACTCACTGTCCCAACGCATTCACCCTGCCGCCAGCCGCATCAACATGCTGGCCGAGCAAACACCGGCGCACTTCATCGGCTTCGATGCACTGGCCACCGGTTCGGCGTCGCTGCTGGGCGAGCCGTTTCGCATTCGCCGCGCGACACTTTCGGAGCTGGTCGACGCGATGGACTGGTGTCATGTCACCGGAACCACCGAGGATCCCGAACTCGGCGCGCACTGGCTGACCACCTTCGAGGGCGCCGGGCTCGACGGCGTTGTCGCCAAGCGACTCGACGGCGCCTATCTGCCGGGCAAGCGAGAGATGGTGAAAATCAAGCACGCCCGCGACGCCGACTGCGTAGCGATGGGCTACCGCATCCACAAAAGCGGCGAAGGCATCGGATCCATCCTGTTGGGCCTGTACCGCGATGGCCGGCTGCACATGGTCGGTGGCGCAGCGTCATTCACCACCAAGGATCGACTGAAGCTGCTCGCCGAGTTGGAACCGCTGCGCGTCGGCGATGACGTGGTCTACGACGGGGAGCCCAGCCGGTGGAATGCCACGGCCGACAAACGTTGGGTGCCGATCCGGCCGGACCGGGTCGCCGAGGTCGCCTACGACCAGATGGAAGGAGACCGCTTCCGGCACACCGTCCGCTTCGTGCGCTGGCGCGCCGACCGCGACCCGGAAAGCTGCACTTTCGACCAGCTCGACGTGCCGCTGAACTACGACCTCTCCGACGTCTTGGAGTCGTAATGGCAAGCCCCGCTGAAGAACTCGACGTCGACGGAATCGCGGTCCGGCTGACCAACCCGGATAGGCCCTACTTCCCGAAGCTGGGCTCCGCAGGTACCAAACGCAAGCTCGTCGAGTACTACCTGGCGGTGGCCCGCGGCCCGATGCTGACCGCGCTGCGGGATCGGCCCACACACCTGCAGCGTTTCCCGGAGGGCATCGACGGCGAGGAGATCTACCAAAAGCGAATACCGCAGCACCATCCCGACTACTTGGAGACCTGCCGTGTCACGTTCCCGTCCGGACGAACTGCAGACGCGCTCAAGGTGACTCACCCCGCTGCAATCGTGTGGGCGGCCCAAATGGGCACCATCACCCTGCATCCGTGGCAGGTGCGCTGTCCCGATACCGAGCATCCCGACGAGTTGCGCGTCGACCTGGACCCGCAGCCGGGAACCGGTTTTGCCGAGGCGCGCACGATTGCGGTCCATGTGCTCAAGCCGCTGCTCGAGGAACTCGGGCTGGTCGGCTACCCCAAGACGTCCGGGGGTCGCGGCGTACACGTATTTCTGCGGATCAAAACGGACTGGGATTTCATCGCCGTCCGCCGTGCCGGGATCGCGCTGGCCCGCGAGGTCGAGCGCCGCGCGCCGGACGCGGTGACGACGTCGTGGTGGAAGGAGGAAAGGGGCGCCCGGATCTTCGTCGACTTCAACCAGAACGCCCGCGACCGCACGTTCGCGTCGGCGTACTCGGTGCGGCGCACTGCGGTCGCCACCGTGTCGATGCCGCTGACCTGGGACGAGCTTGCCAGCGCCGACCCGGACGACTACACCATCGGCACTGTGCCCGACCTGGTGGCCCGCCGCGACGACCCGTGGGCCCAGATGGATTCGGTCCAGCAGTCGATCACTCCGCTGCTGGAGGTGGCTGCTGCCGACGAGGAACGCGGGCTCGGCGATCTGCCCTATCCGCCCAACTATCCCAAGATGCCCGGCGAGCCCAAACGCGTTCAGCCCAGCCGGGACGTCGATTATAAGTCAAACTAACCACGATCGTTACGAGCGCGTTATAGTGTCCGCATGCTTCGTTCTCGTCTGGGCCCTGTGATCCGCGCCGGTGTCGCGGTACTTGCGCTTGCTGCTGCCGCGACAGCCTTCCCTCGAGTCGCCTCGGCCGATTCCACCGAGGACTATCCGATACCGCGGCGGATCATCCAGACCACCTGCACGCCCGAGCAGCTGCTGGCCGCCGCGCGTGATTACGCGCCGGTGTATTACGAGCGATACATGAACGACTACCACAACCATGCCAACTTCCATCAGGCAGTTCAGGACAAGGCTCACTGGTTTTTCTCGCTGTCGCCGGCAGAGCGCAGGCAATACTCCGACCACCTCTACGAGGGCGACGTCGCCGACCCGATGACCAAGGCATGGGTCAACAACTTCAAGATCTTCTTCAACAACAAGGGCGTCGTCGCCAAAGAAACCGACCACTGCGCGGACTATCCCCCGAACGACATGTCCGTGTGGGATTGGTGAGCAGTAGCTCAGCTTGATTGTGCGATCAGCCCGACGCAGGTCGCGGTGAGCAGCCGGGTCAGTGCGGACACGAAGTCGATGTTCCACTCGGGTGAAGCCTGGGCTTCCTCGGCGTAGGCGTCGCTGAGCCCTTCTGGCGGGTGGGCGATCTGCCACAACGGCGCCGCCAACGAGTAGGCCGCCAGCAAGACGTCGAGCGCGCCCGATCGCCCCAACGCCGGCAAGGCTTGCTCGATGGCATCCGCAAGCGACATCACGGCGCCGTCGCTGATGCGCTTGACCTCGATAACCCGGTCGATGTCCACTTCGTGCTCGAGGTGCAGATGCAGATTGGCCAGCAGATCGCAGAACAGCGGGTCGGCGGCGAGGCTTTGGGCCAGCGTCTCCGCCACCCGCGCGGGTGACATCGGACCCGGCTGGCGCAGCCGCTCAGTCACCGTGTTCGCCCACGTCACCCAGCCTTCCGCCGCCAGATGCAGCAGCACCTCTTTGTGCGAGGTGAAGTAGCGACGCACGGCCGAGTAGTGGATTCCGGCACGTGCGGCCACGGCGGTCAGCGTCACCGAGGCGACACCGATTTCCAGCGCCAGCGAGCGCGCGGCCTCCACCAATGCGTCCGCACGCTGGCGCTTCTTCGCTGCGGTGCGGGCACGCTGGAAGGTCAGTTGCGCCACGGCCAGAGAATAACGCACGCCGCGTGATTTCCGACCTGATCGGCAGAGGTCACGCAGGCACGCGCGCGGTCCTGGTCAGCGCCGTTGATCCACCAATTCGCGTACTACCGGACGAGGCGGGTACGGCCGAAGCAGCCCACTGGCCGGACGGGTGCGTACCCGCTGTGGCCACCAGAACCAGCGGCCCAGCAGCGCGGCGATCGACGGCGTCATAAACGAGCGCACCACCAAGGTGTCGAACAACAGGCCCAGGCCGATCGTGGTGCCGACCTGGCCGACGACAGCCAAATCGCTGACCGCCATCGTCATCATGGTGAAGGCGAACACCAGGCCGGCCGAGGTCACGACCGAGCCACTGCCGCCCATCGCGCGGATGATGCCGGTGTTCAGTCCGGCGTGAATCTCCTCTTTGAACCGCGCCACCAGCAGCAGGTTGTAGTCCGACCCCACCGCCAACAAGATGATGACCGACATCGCTAGCACCATCCAGTGCAGATTGAGTCCGATGAGGTGCTGCCAGATGAGCACCGACAGACCGAAGGCGCTACCCAGCGACAGCGTCACGGTGCCCACGATGACCGCGGCGGCGATGACGCTGCGGGTGATGATCAGCATCACAATGAAAATCAGGCACAGCGACGCGATCCCGGCGATGACCAGGTCATAGGCGGACCCGGTGGCCAGGTCTTTGTACATCGGCGCGGTGCCACCGAGGTAGACCTTGGAGCCTTCTAACGGCGTGCCTTTGATGGCCTCGTGCACGGCGTGTTTGACCGGCTCGACGCGCGAGATGCCCTCGGGAGACGCGGGGTCGCCTTCGTGGGAGATGATCATTCGCACCGCATGGCCGTCGGGGGACAGGAACATCTTCAGCCCGCGCTTGAAATCGGGGTTGTCGAATGCTTCGGGCGGCAGATAGAAGGAGTCGTCATTTTTGGCCTCGTCGAAGGCGTGGCCCATCGCCGACTGGTTTTTCATCATTTCTTCCATCTGATCCTGCAGCCCACCCATGGTCTGCTGCATGGTCAGCTGCATGACCCGCATGCTTTTCATGGTCTCGATCATCGGCGGCATCACCGTGAGCATCTGCGGGATCAGCGTGTCGAGGCGGTCCATGTCGGGCATCAGATTGCTGATGTCATCGGTCATGATGTCGACGCTGTCGAAGGCTTCGAGGACCGAGCGCAACGACCAGCAGATCGGAATGTCATAGCAGTGCTTTTCCCAATAGAAGTAGCTGCGGAACGGGCGCCACATGTCTTCGAAATCGGCCATGTGCACCCGCAAATCCTGGATGTGGGCTTCCATGTCGTGCATCTTGGTGACCATGCTGTGGGTGGTCTCGGCCATGCCGCGGGTGATCTCGAGCATCTGTTCCATGCTGGTGATGGTGCGAGCCATGTCCTCACCCATCACCAGCATGTCTTTCATGCGGTCTTGCATGTACTGCATGTTCAGTTGCTGGGTGGTGCCCTGCATGCTGATCGCAAACGGGATCGACGCGTGGTTGATCGGGGTGCCCAGTGGCCGGGTGATGGCCTGCACGCGTCCGATGCCTGAGGTGCGGAAGACGGCCTTGGCGACCTTGTCGATGACCAGGAAGTCGGCGGGGTTGCGCATGTCGTGGTCGGTTTCGACCAGCAACAGATCCGGGTTCATCCGGGCCTGGGAGAAATGCCGGTCCGCGGCCGCATAGCCCTCATTGGCCGGGATATCGGTTGGCAGGTAGTCGCGGTTGTCGTAGCCGGGTTTGTAACCGGGCAAGGTGATCAGCCCGACCAGCGAGACCAGCACCGTCGCGACCAACACCGGCCCCGGCCAGCGCACCACGGCCGCGCCGATCTTGCGCCAACCCCGAATCCGCATGGCCCGCTTGGGCTCCAGCAGCCCGAACCGACTGCCCACCACCACGACCGCGGCACCCAATGTCATCGCGGCCGCGACCATGGTGAGCATGCCGATCGCCAACGGGACACCCAGGGACTGGAAGTAAGGCAGCCGGGTGAAGCGCAGGCAGAACGTCGCGCCGGCGATCGTCAGCCCCGAACCCAGGATCACATGGCTGGTTCCGCGATACATGGTGTAGAACGCGGATTCTCGATCCTCGCCGGCGCTACGCGCCTCCTGATATCGGCCGATCAGGAAGATCGCGTAGTCCGTCGAGGCGGCAATCGCCAGCGTCACCAGCAGATTGGTCGCGAACGTCGAGAGCCCAATGAGGTTGTGGTAGCCCAGGAAAGCCACCACGCCGCGGGCCGCGGCCAACTCCAGGAAAACCATCCCCAGCACCAACAGCACCGTGCCGATGGACCGGTAGACGAACAGCAGCATGACGATGATCACCAGGAAGGTCATCCCGGTGATCAGCTTCAGGCTGCGGTCGCCGGCGATGTGCTGATCGGCCAGCAGCGGCGCCGCCCCGGTCACATACGCCTTGACCCCGGGCGGTGCCGGGGTGTCCTTGATAACTTTCTGGACAGCCTCGACGGACTCATTGGCCAGGCTCTCGCCCTGGTTACCCGCGAGATAGACCTGGACGTAGGCGGCCAGGCCGTCCGGGCTTTGCGAACCCGCCGCAGTCAGCGGGTCGCTCCAGAAGTCCTGGACGTTCTCGACGTGTGTGGTGTCCGCCCGCAGTTGGGCGACCAGCTCGTTGTAGTAGTGGTGGGCCGCGTCGCCCAGTGGCTTCTGGCCTTCCAACACGACCATGGCTGAGCTGTCGGATTTGAACTCTTTGAAGTCGGCGCCGACGCGCTTGGTGGCGATCATCGACGGCGCGTCCTTGGGGCTCATGGACACTGTGCGCATCTGTCCCACCACGTCTAACTGGGGGACGATGACATTCAGCAGCACCGTGACCGCGATCCACGCGAGGATGATCGGCACCGCCAGCCGGTGGATCCACAACGGCAAGCGCTCCCGCACCGCCTGGACCGGGGCCGGCAGGGTGTCGGTCGGCGCCTCGGTGACGTCGGCGCTCATGCGGACTTCACCAAGCAAAAGGTCTGGGCGTTCACGCCGCTGCGGATCCTTTCGTCTTTGACGACACCGTCGACGGTGATGCGGCAGCCGATGGTGTCGCTGTGCCCCTGCGCCACGATGTTGGGGCTGACCGCAGGGTCAGTAGTCGACAATTTGAGCGACCACGGCAGGGGTGCCGAGTCGACCCGCTTGGGGTCAGCGTTGAGATCGAGGTAGTTGATGTCGGCCACGGTGCCGTCCGGGCTGAAGATCTCGTAGACCACGACCTTCGGGTTGAACGGCTTGGTGTCTTCGAACACCTGTGACGAGCCACCCGCGTTGCCGTGCGCACCGAAGTAACCGTGCACTCGGTAGACCGCGAACCCGCCGACAGCGATGACCACTACGACAAGCAACGGCAACCACACGCGTTTGAGAAGCTCAAACATCTGAAAACCTTGCCCCGCTTTCCGCTAGCTGCTCGCTCGTGATCTCCTCCGCATCCCGAGCCATTCAATGGCACGGCGCAGCGGTGCGCATCGGCTGAGTCATCGGCTCGGTCATGGTCATGGGTGGCTCCATCCTGAGCGGGGGCCAAGAGACTCAACTAATTAGCTTGTGTGTAACCTTAGCTACTCTAATCGGAATAGGCCGATAGACGGAAACCGGGTGGGAAGGGCATGCAATGACCTGGACAGGCTCGCGGATCGGTGGCGGCGACCAAGCGTGTCGGCGTACTCCAGATCGGTCTCCAAGTCCGACACGGGGCGGTACCATCCAGCTCATGAAGGTAGCAAGGTTCGCCTCGATCGCCGCCGTCGCCGCCGCAGTCGGCCTGGCCGCCCCGGCATATGCCGACCCCGACACCGATTTCGACAACCAGCTCAACACCTACGGCCTGTACGGCCCTCACGACTACAACCCTTATCTGGCCAAGATCGCCTGCCGACGGCTGGGCGACGGGGTCGACCCCGATGCTGCCGCCTCCGCTCGGTTCGTGAAGAACAACCTGGCCAGGGGCACCACCCAGGTGCAGGCGTACCAGTTCCTCGGCACCGCCGTCAGCTTCTACTGCCCTGAGCTGGCGCCCAAGCTGCAGAACATCCCCGCGAGCTAGCATTTCGCTCCGCGCCCATCAGGTCGCCGGCACGACTACGCGAGGCAGCGTCAGCGGCAGATCGGTGTAGGTCGCAATACCCGGCGCCGCAGCCACCACCGCCGGGATGGCGTTGATGGTGGGCATCGCCGTCATGATGTGGCCGAGCGTCATGAAGTCGGCGATCGTCTCCGCCTGAAAATCCGGTGGCGGCAGGAAACTCACGGTGGTTTTTACGCTCGGCCGTCCGTCGACCTGGATCACCCAGCCGTCCTGGTCGATCTTCCAGTCCGGCTCCAATGTTTGGCCCTTGCGCCACCGCACGTTGAGCTCCACGACGGTTTTGCCACCGATGACGCCTTGCCAGCTGGCGTAGACGCCGGCGACGCACCCCGCCGGGATAGTCCATGAGCCGAGGTCGAGATCGGCTGTGGTTTGGGCATATTCCGCCGCGCAGCGCACCTCGTCGAGTTCGACGCCCAGCGCGTCGGCAACCAGCCGCACCGCCTCGCCGAATACCGCGGTGCCCTGAGCCGTCATCGTCGGCAGCTCGGGGTCGTCGATCGGTTTGCCGAAACCCACCGGAAGCTCGGTTGCCGGTGAATCGTAAAAGGTGGTGTCGGCGGCTTCGTTGACGGTGATCTTGTCGACCCGATCGCAGACCATTGCCGACACCACCGCCAGCAATTCGGCGAAGCCCGGGCTGACCCCGGACCCGAACATCGTCGAGCCGCCCTTTTGGCACGCCTCGGCGATGCGATCGCGGCCGGCGCCGAGATTGTGGCCGGTGATGAACGACGCGGTCGCAACGACGTTGGCGCCGGTCGACAAGATACGCACCAGCTCGTCGACATCGACCCACATCGGGTTGTAGACCACGCAGTCGGGTTTCAGCGCAAGCAGCGCGTCGACGTCGTCGGTGGCGGCTACGCCAAGCGGCGCGGTGCCGCACAACTCGCCGACATCACGGCCCACCTTGTCACGCGACCAGGCGTAGCACCCCACGAGTTCGAGCATGGGGTTCGCGGCGATCGCCTGAACCGAGCTCTTTCCGACGTTTCCCGTTGTCCACTGGACGACCCGATAGTTATTTGGCACTCGCTCAGCATAGGAAAGGACCGGCGCGGTTGATAGCCCTACTAATCCTCGACGGTGACTCCACCGCGCGAACGCTTACGCCGGCGTGACGATGACTTACCGCTCGGGCGGCGGTTACGCAAACCGCCGCGGGGCTGTTCGGCGGCGACGGTGTCCTCGGCGGCGGGCAGTTCGTCGGCGGTCGACTCAGGTTCTTCGGCGGTCGACTCGGCGATCTCGGTGGGTTGATCGTCGGCCGCGACGGTCTCGTCATCGGCAGCGACGGCTTCCGCTTGTTCCGTCTCAGCGGTTTCGGCTTCGTCCGCCTCGGCTGCTTCGTCCGCCGAGACCTCTTCGCCGGCTTTCTTCTTGCCCCGCAACCGTCGCTTGGCTTTCTTCGGCTTCAGCGGTTTCGGTGGTGGCGGCGGCAGCTCAGCGACGAAGGACAGGTAGAAGCCGAAGATTCCGAGCAACGCGATCGCGGCGGCCGCGCCATAGATCCCGAACAGCCACTGTCCGGTGGCGTCGAGATTCAGCCAGAGTTCGCTGATTGAGGTGCCGACGATCAGCACACCGGCCAGCACGTGCGCGACGATCGACCAGGTGCGCAGACTGAGCGCGAGCTGCGGGGTCCCGTACTCCGGCTTGCGGGTACGTAACAGCGTGAACACGACCGGCAAGGCGGCCAGGGCGATCAGCACCCCGGCCACGATGCGCAGCGCCGTGCCCAACGTGTGCGAGGTGTCGCCCATCAGCTCAAGCCAGCGCGGCAACACGAAGAAGAAATAGAGGACGCCGGCAGCAATCGAGAACGACGCGTGCCACAGCGTGGCGGCGGTGCGCCCCATACCCCTCCTCAACTTGGCGGTCTAGCACGACCATCGAGCCAGGTCGCGCCCCAGACCGAGCGCGGAGGATGCGGGATTTGAACCCGCGAGGGCTATTAACCCAACCCGCGTTCCAGGCGAGCGCCATAGGCCACTAGGCGAATCCTCCGTCGGCCATGGTAGCCGAGCTGTCAGAGAGCGCCTTCGGTCACTGCGCAAGTCGGGTACTACACTCTCGGTGGACCCCGCGCGGCGTTTATCCTGTGAACTCCCCCAGGGCCGGAAGGCAGCAAGGGTCAACGGGCTCTAGCGGGTGCGCGGGGTCCCCCATGTCGGAGCCGGCGGGGCGGTCCGACTTTTGTTACTCACGGCGTTGACGATGAAAGGGCGCATGGTGTCGGTCGGCTCCTTTAGCACCCTCAGCTCAGCGGACCTCGCGGCTCTGCACGCACGCCACCAGCAGGACTACGCCGAGCTGCAGGCCATGAAGCTGGCGCTGGATCTCACCCGCGGCAAGCCGTCGGGCGAACAGCTCGACTTGTCCAACGCGCTGTTGAGCCTGCCGGGGGAGGACTTCCGCGACGCGGACGGCACCGATACCCGCAACTACGGCGGCCTGCACGGGTTACCGGAGCTGCGAGCGATATTCGGCGAGCTGCTCGGCATCGGGGTGCCGAACCTGATCGCGGGCAACAACGCCAGCCTCGAGTTCATGCACGACGTGATCGTCTTTTCGATGTTGCACGGCGGCGTGGACTCGCCGCGGCCCTGGCGGGACGAGCCGAACATCAAGTTCCTCTGCCCGGTGCCCGGCTACGACCGCCATTTCGCCATCACCGAGACGTTGGGCATCGAGATGATCTCCATCCCGATGCGCGACGACGGCCCCGACGTCGACCTTATCGAGGAACTGGTCGCCGCCGACCCAGCGATCAAGGGCATGTGGGCGGTACCTGTGTTCGCCAATCCGACCGGGGTGACGTACTCCTGGGAGACGATTCGGCGCCTCGTCCAGATGCATACCGCGGCAAGCGATTTCCGGCTGTTCTGGGACAACGCCTACGCGGTGCACACCCTGACGATGGACTTCGACCGGCAAGTGGACGTCTTGGGCCTGGCCGCCGCCGCAGGCAATCCCAACCGACCCTATGTCTTCGCGTCGACGTCGAAGATCACCTTCGCCGGTGCGGGTGTCAGCTTCTTCGGCGGATCGCTGGGCAACATCGCCTGGTATCTGCAGTACGCGGGCAAGAAGTCGATCGGCCCGGACAAAGTCAACCAGCTACGGCATCTGCGCTTCTTCGGCGACGCCGACGGCGTACGCCTGCAGATGCTTCGCCACCAGCAGATCCTGGCCCCCAAATTCGCGCTGGCGCTGGAGATCCTCGACAAGCGCCTGGGTGAGTCCAAGATCGCCTCGTGGACCGAGCCGAAAGGCGGCTACTTCATCAGCCTTGACGTGCTGCCCGGCACCGCGCGCCGCACCGTCGCGCTGGCCAAGGATGCCGGTATCGCGGTCACTGAGGCGGGCGCGTCGTTCCCGTACCGAAAAGACCCGGACGACAAGAACATCCGAATCGCGCCGACCTTCCCGTCGATACCGGACTTGCGCAACGCCATCGATGGGCTGGCGACGTGTGCGCTGCTGGCCGCAACCGAATCCTTGGTCAAATCGTCGACCCCATGACGCCGAGCGTGAAGTTAGGGACACGTTCGCGCACAAGCGTGAAGCCAGCTTCACGCTGGGCGTGGGCGGTCGTCCGTCACACCTCGTCGGTAGCCTGCTGACTGTGGCTCTCTACCGCAAGTACCGACCGGCAACCTTCGCCGAGGTAGTGGGGCAGGAGCATGTCACCGAGCCGCTGTCGACGGCTCTGGCGGCTGGTCGCATCAACCACGCGTATCTGTTCTCCGGCCCGCGCGGGTGCGGGAAGACGTCGTCGGCGCGCATCCTGGCGCGCTCGTTGAACTGCGCGCAGGGGCCGACTCCCACCCCGTGCGGCGTCTGTGAGTCCTGCGTCGCGCTGGCGCCCAATGGGCCCGGCAGCATCGACGTCGTCGAACTCGACGCGGCCAGCCACGGCGGCGTTGACGACACCCGCGAGCTGCGGGACCGGGCCTTCTACGCGCCGGCCCAGTCGCACTACCGGGTGTTCATCGTCGACGAAGCGCACATGGTGACCACCGCCGGGTTCAACGCACTGCTCAAGATCGTCGAAGAGCCGCCCGAACATCTGATCTTCGTCTTTGCCACCACCGAGCCGGAGAAGGTGCTGCCGACCATCCGGTCGCGCACTCATCACTACCCTTTCCGGCTGCTGCCGCCGCGCACCATGCGGGCACTGATCGAACGGATCTGTCAGCAAGAGGGTGTCGCCGTCGACGAGGCGGTGTATCCGTTGGTGATCCGCGCCGGCGGCGGCTCGCCCCGCGACACCCTCTCGGTGCTCGACCAGTTGCGGGCCGGTGCCGACGACAACCGGATCGGCTACCAGCGAGCGTTGGGCCTGTTGGGCGCCACCGACGTCGCACTGATCGACGACGCCGTCGATGCGCTGGCCGCAGGCGACGCCGCGGCACTGTTCGGGGCAGTGGAATCGGTCATCGACGCCGGCCACGACCCACGTCGGTTCGCCACCGACCTGCTGGAGCGGTTCCGCGATCTCCTTGTGCTACAAGCCGTTCCGGATGCCGCAGCGCGCGGCGTGGTGGATGCTCCGGAAGACGTGCTGGACCGGATGCGGGATCAGGCGACCCGGATCGGGCCGGCGACGCTGACGCGGTACGCCGAAGTGGTGCAGGCCGGACTCGGTGAGATGCGCGGTGCGACGGCACCGCGGCTGCTGCTGGAGGTGATCTGCGCCCGGCTGCTGCTGCCCTCGGCCAGTGACACCGAGTCGGCGCTGCTACAGCGGCTCGAGCGAATCGAGACGCGGCTGGACATGTCCATCCCGTCGGACACCGCGCCAGTCGCCCCGACGAAGGCCGCTCCGCCAATGGCCGTCCCACCGAAAGCCGCCCCGCCCCCGCCCCAGCCGAAGGCAACTCCGCCGCAACCCGCGGCGGTCCCCGAACCGGCACCTGCAGCCACCGCGGGGGAGCCCGGCGCGGCCGCGGTGCGAACGCTGTGGCCCACGGTGCGCGACAAGGTGCGTCAACGCAGCCGCACCACCGAAGTGATGCTGGCCGGGGCAACTGTCCGCGCGGTCGAGGGCAATACGTTGGTGTTGAGCCACGAGTCGGCGCCGCTGGCCAGGCGGCTCTGCGAGCAACGCAACGCCGACGTCATCGCCGAAGCCCTCAAAGATGCACTGGGCGTCAACTGGCGGGTGCGCTGTGAGCCCGGCGTGGCTGCGGCACCGGTCGAGGACGGCAATTCTGCTCAGCCCGCCGAAGAGGACAGCATGCTCGCCGAGGCCGGCCGCGATGACACGTTGGCGCCGCGTCGCGATCCCGAAGAGGCGGCCCTGGAGTTGCTGCAGAACGAGCTCGGCGCGCGCCGCATCGACAACGCCTAGCGGTGCTACCGCAAAGTTACGGCTGCCACCACGGCCGCAGCGGTAGCCCGCCGTCGTCGCCGCGTGCGTCGGATTTGACGGCCAGCACGTGATGCAGCTGAATGTTGTTCTGCTCGAAGCCGACTCGCGAAGCCGCCATGTACAGGCCCCAGACTTTGGCGATCGGCAGACCGACCTCGGCGACCGCCTCATCCCAGTGCGCCACCAGGTTGCGGCACCAGTCGCGCAATGTCATCGCGTAGTGATGACGGAAATTCTCCTCGTGTAAAACCTCGAGCCCGGTCTCTTGGATTTCGGTGGTGATCCGCCCCGAGCCGGTCAATTCCCCGTCAGGAAAGACGTAGCGGTCGGTGAAGCCGCTGCCGCTGTACTTCGACCGGTTGTCGTGGCGGGTGATGCAGTGATTGAGCAGCAGGCCCCCGGTGCGCAACTTCGTCTTGAGGAAGCCGAAGTAGGCCGGGTAGTTCTTCACCCCGATGTGCTCGGTCAAGCCGATCGACGAGACCGCGTCGAAGCCGCCTTCGCGGACGTCGCGGTAATCGGAGTGTCGCACCTCCGCCAACTGCCCGAGGCCCTCGGCCTCGATCGCCCGCTGCGCCCAGGCGGCCTGTTCGGCGGACAGCGTCGCGCCGATCGCGCGGACGCCGTGGCGGGCGGCGTAGCGGACCATGCCGCCCCAGCCGCAGCCGACGTCGAGCAGCCGGTCGCCCGGCTGCAGGCGCAGTTTGTCGAAGATCAGCCGGTACTTGTTCTCCTGGGCTTCCTCGAGCGTGGCCTCGGCATGGGGATAGACCGCGCAGGTGTAGGTCATCGACGGTCCGAGCACCCACTCGTAGAAGGTGTTGGAGACGTCGTAGTGGTGGTGGATGGCCTCGGCGTCACGGGTTTTACTGTGCCGCAGCCCTTCTGCGATACGACGCCACCGAGGCAGCGCCTCCTGCGGCGGCGGCGCGACGGGCAGCAGTCGCTCGAATCCGATCGAGCGAACGACGTTGGCCAAAACCAGCGGCGAGGGCCGCTTGAAATCGAGTTTGTCGACCAGCGTGGTGAGCAGCTCGTAGGGATCGCCGGGATGCACGCCGTGTGCCTGCAGATCACCGGAGACGTACGCGCGGGCCAGCCCGAGCTCACCGGGCGCGGTGGCCAGGTAGGTGGTGCCGCGCGGAGTCAGCAGATCCAGCCCTAGTACGGCATCGTCGGGGCCGGCGCTGCTGCCGTCGTAGGCGGTGAACTTCAGCGACTGCTTACTGCCTTCAGTCAAGATCGCCAGGATTTCGGCCAAGCTCAACTTGCCGTGGGTCGACGCGGGTGCCCGACCCTCTTTGATCGCCGTCATCGCCGTTGCACCGCCTTCGCGTAGAGGTCGAGGAGACGCGAGTCCGGGTCATACATCTTCTTGACCGTTTTGTAGGCCTCCCCGCCGTAGAGTTCGTCGAACTCCTCACGGGTGTAATAGGACTCGGAGTACAGCGACTTGTGACCGTGAAGCTCGCCGACCTTCGCCTCGATCAACCGGTTCGTCGCACCCACGGCGGCGCCGACCGGCACCGACGACCAGAAGCCGGCGTTGACGTAGGTGCGGCCCGCGCCGATCGGATACAGCGGCCAGCCGTCGTGGCCACGCAGCCGCAGCGGGCATAGCCAGACCGGCGTGATCGGGACATTGCCGAGGAACCACGTCAAGAATTCCTCGACGTGTTCGATCGGCACCTCGATGTCCTGAACCACGCGCTCGCGCGGCGGGCGGCCGTTGCGCTTCTCGATCCGGTCGGCGATATCGAACCGCTGGTCCAACGCCACCAGCTTCCAGTAGAAGCTGCTGCGCCGGTAGCGGCGTGGCCACCACCGCCGGATGCGGGGGTTCTGCGCGCCGAACGAGCGTGAACACCAGAACCAGTCGGTATCCCAGCGCCAGAAGTAGTCGTGCATCGTCAACCGGTCTTCTTTGCTGCCGGTGTCGTGCTGGATCGAGCGGTAGTAGATGTTTTGCCCGGTGTAGTCGCTGACCGGTCCGGGTGTGCTGGTCCGCGCACCGATGCACAGGTAGCTTTCGTCGGCGCTGAACACCACCCCGTCGAGGTAGTCGACGGGGACACCGTCCCATCCGCCGGTGTCGATGATGCGATCCATTGCCGCCACCATGTCGGTCAGAGCATGAAATCGCAGGTGCCGCAGCGCGACGAAAGGTTTGACAGCCTCCAACTCGATCCGCAGCCGGGTCGAATAGCCGAGGGTGCCATACGAATTCGGGAATGCCCGATACAAGTCAGGGTGCTGTTGCGGCGAGACGGTGAGCAATTCGCCGGCCCCGGTCAGAATGTCCATCTCGAGCACCGACTCGTGGGGCAGACCGTTGCGGAACGACGCCGACTCGATGCCCAGCCCGGTCACCGCCCCGCCCAGGGTGATCGTCTTCAGTTGCGGCACGACCAGCGGCGACAGACCGTACGGCAGGGTCGCGGCGACCAGGTCCTCATACGTGCACATGCCGGCCACGTCGGCGGTGCGCGCCTCGGGGTCGACGGAAATGACGTTGGTCAACCCCGATGTGTCGAGCCCGGGCGCAGTCCGCTTACTGCGGGCGCGAAACAGATTGGACGTGGGCTTGGCAAGCCGGACAGACGCCGTCGCGGGAATGGAGCGATAGCTTTCCAATAACCGCTCGACGCCCGCCCGATGTAAGTCGGCTTCGCGAACAGGCACCACAGTTACCCTAGTCCCCGACTGCGGCCAACGCATCGATACAGCAACGTGCGGCACACAAGTGTCAGCACATCCACAGCAAAGGAGTCTTGCCTGATGGGACAGGTCAGCGCAGCCAGCACGATCTTGATCAATGCGCAGCCCGAGGCGGTGCTGACCGCCATCGCCGATTACAGAGGAGTCCGCCCCAAGATCCTGTCCGAGCACTATCGCGACTACCGGGTGCTGCAAGGCGGCCAGGGCCAGGGCACCGTTGCCAGTTGGAAGCTGCAGGCCACCAAATCCCGGGTGCGCGATGTGCAGGCCAGTGTCGACGTCGCCGGTCACGCCGTCATCGAGAAGGACGCCAACTCGACGATGGTCACCAACTGGACGGTGGCGCCGGCGGGCCCGGGTTCCAGCGTCACCGTCAAGACCACCTGGACCGGCGCGGGCGGGGTGAAAGGTTTCTTCGAGAAGACGTTCGCCCCGTTGGGGCTGAAAAAGATTCAGGCCGAGGTGCTGACCAATCTCAAGAAACAGCTGGAGACGTAGCCTGGCTGCCCAGGAACCCCGCGATGCCCTTGACCACCGCGTCGGCGTACTTCTGCCTGCCGGCGGGGGTTTGCATCAGCGCCGAGTCGGCGGGGTTCTTCATGTTGCCCAGCTCAACGAGCACCGACGGGTATTGCGCCAGGTTCAGGCCGGCGAGGTCGGACCGTCCGTAGAGACCGTCCTGGCCGATGTAATTAGCCGGCGGGATACCCGACCCCTGCAGTTGGTCGCGCATGATCCGGGCGAACTGCACTGACGGGCCGGCCTGGGCCTGGTTGAGTGGCGGCGCCGAGTAGTTGACGTGGAACCCCCGCCCGGTCGCCGGACCGCCGTCGGCGTGGATGCTCACGATGGCATTCGGGTGTAACGCGTTGGCCATTGCGGCCCGCTGGTCGACGCAGGGCCCCAGCGCGTCGTCGTTTCCGCGCGACAGGGCGGTTCGTGCTCCCAGCGCGTTGAGCGCGGCGCGGATCCGCAGCGTGGTGTCCCAGGTGAACGTGTGCTCTGGGTAGCCGTCGTTGGCCGTCGTGCCGCTGGCCTGGCAGTCTTTGGTGCCACCGCGGCCGGTGGGCACCTGACGGCCGATGGAAGAGTCGTTGGCTCCGTTGTGGCCGGGATCGAGGAACACGATCATCCCGGCGATGTTGCTGGGCACGGCGGTGGCCGGCGCCGGAGCAACCATGAAGACGGCAGCGGTGATCGCGATCCCGACACGCAGGCAAACGACTGATACGCGCACGGCGCCACGGTAGCCCGGCGCCGACTAGGCTTGATGTTTCGAACCGCCCGATCGACTTAGCCGAAACCGAGCCGAAACCAACTCGAGACCACGACGCAAGGGGACTGTCATGCAACCCGAAGGCCAGCCTGACATGTCGGCGCTGCTCGCGCAGGCGCAGCAGATGCAACAACAACTGATTGCCGCCCAGCAGCGACTTGCCAATTCCGAGGTGCACGGCAAAGCCGGCGGCGACCTGGTCGACGTGACCGTGAAGGGCAGCGGCGAGGTTGTGGCGATCAAGATCGATCCCAAGGTCGTCGATCCCGACGACGTCGAGACGCTGCAAGACTTGATCGTCGGGGCGCTGGCCGATGCCTCCAAGCAGGTCACCACGATGGCGCAGGAGCAGCTCGGCCCGCTGGCCGGCGGGATGGGCAGCGCGCTGGGCATGCCGGAGTCCTGACGCACCGACATGTTTGAAGGACCTGTCCAGGACCTCATCGACGAGCTCGGCAAGCTGCCGGGCATCGGGCCGAAGAGCGCGCAGCGCATCGCGTTCCACCTGCTGTCCGTGGAGCCGGCCGATATCGACCGGCTCGCCGCAGTCCTGGGCAAGGTCCGGGACGGCGTGCGGTTTTGCGCGGTGTGCGGCAACGTCTCCGACGACGAACGGTGCCGCATCTGCGCGGATGCGCGCCGGGACGGCTCGCTGGTGTGCGTGGTCGAGGAGCCCAAAGACATCCAGGCCGTGGAGCGCACCCGTGAATTCCGCGGGCGCTACCACGTGCTGGGCGGGGCCTTGGATCCGCTGTCCGGGGTCGGTCCCGAGCAACTGCGGATCCGCGAGCTGCTGAACAGGATCGGTGAGCAGGTCGACGGGGTGGACATCACCGAGGTGATCATCGCCACCGATCCCAACACCGAAGGCGAGGCGACGGCCACCTACCTGGTACGGATGCTGCGTGACATCCCCGGCCTGACCGTCACGCGGATCGCGTCCGGGCTGCCGATGGGCGGTGATCTGGAGTTCGCCGACGAGCTGACGCTGGGCCGTGCGCTGACCGGCCGACGCGCGATGGCTTAGCTCACTCGGGCGCCCCCACCAGCACACCCTCGATCGTGCCGTCGGTTGTCACCAACAATCCGCGGCCGACCGGCAGCTGCTGCGCACTGACCCGACCGAAGACTTTCACCGTCGCCGGGTCGTTGTCCATGAACAGAGTGGGTGCCCGCGAGCCGATCAGCTTCTGTAAGAACGGGTTCATCACCGACGCGCCGGCCCAGTTGCCGGGCAGCCGCGAGGCGATGACATGCAGACCGATGTCGCGGCTGCGTTCGATCAAACGCCACAGCGGTGCGGTCGCGGCGGGTTTACCGATCCCCCCGTGCGGCCGCAACTCCTGTTCGTCGTCGATCAGCACGAAATGGCGTGGGCCGTCCCAGGTGTCGCGGCTAAGCAGTTCCTGTTGGCTCAGACCCGACGGCGGCAACCGGTGGATCATGAGTTGCGCCAGCTCTTCGACCACCCCGTCAATGTCCTCGGGCGTGTACGCGTAGGCGCGCACATGCGGGCCGCGGATTTTGCCGATCAGTGCGGTCTTTGGGTCGATGATCGTGATCTGCGCTTGGTCAGGCCCGAATCGGCTGGTGATCGCCTGCCCCAAGGCCGCCAAAGTCGTGGTCTTGCCGCACGATTGGCGTCCGACGACCAGCAGATTAGGCAGGGTCCGCATCGGCAGTACCACCGGCTGCAAGGCGCTCTCGCCGAGCGCGAACGCGACGTTCAGCGGATCGGCCGCCTCGGCGCTGTCGGCGAAGCGGGCGATAATGCGTTTCAGCGCAACATGTTCAGGCAGACGGGCGAGGGCTTCGAGCCGCTGAACGCCGGGCAGTTCGGCGATGACGGCTCCCACGTCGCGCGCCGCTAACCGCGCGCCATCAGCGGCGGTGATCTCAGGTATCCCGACCAGCAACTCGTATCCCAGCGGAGTGAGGCCGAACCCCGGCTTGTCCAGGGTGTTTCGCGCGGCCTTGCGCAACTCGATGCCGGTACCCATCTGCGACTCGTCGGGATTGCTGAGCCGCAGCTGTATCCGCGCGTTCGACACGTTGAGCAGCGCCTGCTTCTGTCCGACCAGCCAGCCGTTGGCGCTGGTGATGACGTGCACGCCATAGGACAGTCCCTGCCGGGCGATGGCGATCGCGCGATCACCGAAGGCGCTGTCCTTCTCGTAGAAGTCGCCGAAGTTGTCGATCACCAAAAACACGTCGCCGAATCTGTCGTCAGGGTCTGTGTCGGCATCACCGGCCGCGCCGAAGCGGCGCTCGCGGAATTCCGCGATGTCGATTTGATAGTGCTTGAACGACGCCTCCCGCGCTCGGATCACGGCCTCGACCGTGGCTATGGTGCGCGATACGCCTTCGCTGTCGGTCAGACTGACCACCGACGCCGCGTGCGGGACTCCTTCGACCGGATACAGCGACGCCCCGATGCAGAAGAACGCCACCCGCTCCGGCCGGTACATCAGTGCCGCAGAAGCCATCAACGTCATCAAGGTGGTCGACTTACCGCGTTGCGCGGTGGCGACCACCATGATGTTGTCCATCTCGGCATCGATGGCGTGCACCCGCTGGGCATGCTCGTCGGGCATGTCGACCATGCCGACTGGGAAGACCAGGCCCCGGTTTTGGCCGTAGTCCACTCGCCAAGACTTGCCTCGCCAGCGCGACACCAGCGCATCGATCGGCTCGCTGACTTCCAGAGGCGGAAGCCAGATCCGGTGAGGTGGACGCGCGGGGTGAGCGGCGAGCGACTCTCGGATCACGTCGACCAGCTTCTTCTTCCGGAAGCCGTCGGAATCGTAGAGGAATTCATCGGGTTGCTCGGGCTCGTCAGCGATAGCCAGCGCCGCGCTGTCCGCCTCGTTGAGCGGCTGATACTCCCAGGTGAGGGTGCGGGGTTTGGAAAAGCCGACATTCACGGTGTGATCCAGTTCAGCTGCCTTTTTCGGCAATACGAACGGCGCCGAGACGTAGAAACACCGAAACTGCTCCAAGTCACGTGGCCCGACCTTGAGCAGTGCATAGCCGTTCTCTTTGGACGGCAGGTGCAAGGCCGCATCGCTGCCGATCACGTCACGGGAGTCCTCCGCGGTCTCGGCGCGCAGCGCCACCCGAAAAGCGATGTTGCTCTTGACTTTGCTCAGTGATGACAAGTCGAGCCGTTGGCCGCCGAGGGTGAAGAACACGTTGCACCCGCGGCCCTCTTGTCCGATGTGGATGACCAGGTCGATCCATTGGGGGTGGTGAACGAACAACTCCAGATACTCGTCGATGATGACCAACAGGATGGGCACCGGCTCCACATCGCGCCCGGCCAGCCGCATCTCCTCGTACTCATTGGCATCGCGGGCACCGGCATCCTTGAAAAGCCGGTATCGCCTGGCGATCTCGCCGTTGATGGCTTTGCGCATCCGCTCGGCGAGGTGCCGATCATCCTTGCCGAGGTTGGAGAGTGAACCGGCGACGTGCGGGAATCCCGCCAGGTCCTGGGCCGCGGATTCGAACTTCATGTCGACGAAGATCACGATGAACGCCTCGGGCGAATGCGACAGTGCGATCCCGTTGCACAACGACAAGAAGTACTCGGACTTACCAGACCCGGATGTGCCGATCACCACCGAGTGGAAGCCGTAGCCGCCGAAGTCTTTGGCGCGCAAGATAACGTACTGCAACTCGTTGCCGCGTTTCACGCCGACGGGCACCATCGCCCAGTTCGGATCACCACGGCCGCGGCTTTCGGCCCAAAGCCGGTCGACGTCGAGTTCGCGGGGATCGCTGATACCCAACGCACGCAGCAGTTCGCCGGCCTGGCTTTCAGTGTCGGACGATTCTCCGGGGCCGCTCGGGGACCACCGGGCCAGTGCACGCGCGTAGCGGTCAGCGGCATTCGCGGCGAGCCGATCGGCGACGGCGTAGAAGCCGTCGCGGTGCCACAGCTTGCCGCCGCGAAGCACGAAGCGCTCGTTTTCATCGCTAAACCCCACACCGCTACCGCGACGGGCCGCCAACCGCAGCAACGTGATTCCGGTCATGCCTTTCTGGCCGGTGACGCTCTCCCACTGTTCCGGCATTCCGACACCGTCGTCGATGATCAGCCAGTGCGGACCCAACGTCAGACCGCCGACCGCCTCCATTGGCGACGGCATCGATGTTGGGCTTGCCCCGGTCGGCGGTGTCCACGGCCCGCGGCCTTTACGGTGCAACTCGGCGTCAAGCACCTCCTCGAGTTCGGTGGGCGAGGCGAAGACCAGTCGCCGCATCCCGCACGCGTCGAACATTTCGTCATGCTGGTTGTGCGGCAGCCAGACCAGCCAGGACCACAGTTGCGGTTGACGGGTGACCAACAAGAATCTCAGCTCGCGGGGACTGTGGTAAACCGCGAGCGAGCACAAGATCGATCGTGCCAGGGCATGCAGCTCGCCGGAATCGTCGCCGGTGAAACTGAAGCCGGGCCTCGATCGCAAGCTCAGTACCTTGCCGATATCACGGATCTTGGTCTGCTCCACAATGAAATCCCGTAGTGCTCCGCCGGTTACCGGCTCGAGCTCTTCGCCAATGGGGATATCAGGCCACTGCAACGACACCGCTGATTCACTGGTCTGCTGGACACCGGTCCCGAGGCGGACGTCGAGGAAATCCGGGTCACCCGGCTGGCGCTCCCACATGCGCGGACCGCCGATAACAGCGTCCAGCTGCCGGGGATCAGCATGGACGAACAGTTGGCTACGTCGTTGGTGCTGCGCAGCATGCTGAACTTCGTCGCGATCCTCATCAAGCTGATGCAGATATACGCGACGCTGCTTTTCCTGCTCGCCCCAACTGATCCGGCGGCCTCGGGCGAAGCGACCGCTGAACATCAGCGCGCCGAAGCCGAATAATCCCATCATCGGGAAGACGCCGGACTGCAGAGAACGGGCACCAGACGCATACATCACCACGAGCGTGCCGATGATTCCGACCATCAACGCCGGAAAGGCGATCATCAACAGGATGTTGCGTGGTTCACGCTGCGGCAGCGCGAGAGGTGGACCGACCGCCACTCGGGTGGGCCGAACGATCGGCGGCGGTGTGCGCGCGCCGCTGACGAAACTGCGTTTCGACACGGCTACCCTCCTGCCGTGCGATAGTCGGCACCCGGGATCGGCGCCACCGCGCCGCCGCCGGCGATGGTGTCGTGCGCCAGCAGCGCGGTGTCGCGACTGATCGCCGGCCCCGCCGCGAACGTCCGTACGATCGGCCATGGCGCCTGCACCGCGCCACGCGGATCGATGGCCAGTGCATGGAAAGTCTGTTGGTCCCACTGGATTCCATAGCGCACGCCTTGAGGCGATAGCCAGTACAAACTTTCCCGGCTATCGGACGTCACCGCGCCGCTGGTGATCGCAACCAGATTCGCCGCGCCCGGCAACACCAACGTCTGATCGGCTTCTACCGAATCGGCGCTGCGGTCATCGCGAACCAACCGCACCAGCTGCGAGTCCATGCCGAGCGGGACCGGTAGGCGTCGGCCGCTGACGACGGCGATCTTCGCCTGAGGATCACCGGCCTGCTTGTCCCACGTCAGGCAGGTGACCGGATTCGCGGTGGTGTCGACGAAAGTCAGCTTGCCCGAAGGGTAGTAGTCGACGTCGAGCCCATCGACGGCTGGGACAGTGACCAGTTTGTCCGGTGAAATCAACCTGGGTGTGGCCGAACCCTGCGAATCGGCGGTGCGCAGTAAATCCGCGACAAAGCCGCTGATCTTCTGCACACCGCTCGCCAGCAGCACGTAGAAGCCGCTGATGGCCCCCGCCGCGTCACGCGTCTGCAGCACACTGCCCACGGTCAGGTCCGGCAGCCACGTCGATGGTCCTCCCGCTTCCGGAATCTCCGGCACCACAAGCGGTTCGGTTGCCGGCAGAGCATCGTATAAGGCGTTGGAGATGGCGATCGGACGTGTGACGGCGGGATCGAGACCCAGGTTGAAGGTCACTGATCGGTCGCTGAGGTCCAGCCGTGATCGACGGTCGCCCCAGATCACGTACGTCGCATCACGGTGGCTCGCCAGAATGGCCTGTGCAGGCCCCATCGGGGCGATCCGGTCCCCGTCGGATAGCCGGCCCGCGATGGACGTCACCACCGGCGCTGCGCTGCTGCCCCGAGCGGTGGCGGTATCGCATATCGACCAGGCCGATGCAGCGGTCGACCTGACACCGAAGTTGTCGGGTATTCCAGGGATGCCGATCATCGGTCCGGTTGGGTACTTGGCGATCTCGCTGGCTGTGACCCAGGCAGGCGCAACCGCGCTGCCGACCGCGAGCCGCGCCGAGGCAAGGTTGAGCGCGGGATAGAGCCGCCCATCGACCTTGGCGTAGATTTCGCCGGTGTCGCGGTCGCCGACGATTACCGAGTGCCCCACCAGCCCGGCCGGTTTCATGAAGTGCAGCAATGCCATCCACCCGATGCCAAGGATGACGAACACCAGCGACAACGCCAGCGCGGCCTGCTGTTTGCGGTCGTCGTGCTTCATCCGAACCGAATAGCGGGTGATCGCGGCTCGCAGCCGCCGGTTGTAGAAGAGATGCCCGGAATTCTGATCCCGATTCGACAGGTTGAGCGGCACGATCAATATCCCTTGGGCGGCCGCTGTGGGTCGGCCTGCTGAACCAGCGCCACAAGGTTCGCCCCGTCGGGCGCGACGCCGTAACGTCGCATCACGTAGTTCATCGACGCGCAGATATTGGCGATCGGGTCATAAATATTGGTCGACGTCCCGGATTGGTGATACCGCGCGAAAGTGGCCGGAATCGTTTGGGTGATACCGCGGGCATACCCGAGTCGGTGGCCGTCAGGCTGCACAGGTCCCGGTTGGGTGGCCGGCTCCGGCGCGATCGCCGATGGCCGCCCGCCCGACTCGCGGGCGATCAACGTCTCGTACCCGCGCATCCAGTTGCGACGGGCGACGGGGTCCGTGATGCCAAGGCGATCGAGCGCAGCGCCGATGCGCGCCCGGACATGGCCGGGCGCAAAGGTTCGCTCGTAGCGCACCGCGTCGCGCGGGATGGCGGCTGCCGGCGATCGCTGCTCCCGCGGAGTCCGCCGGTGCGCGTAGCCGAGCCGCCTGAGCTGGTGAGTGAGGATCCGGGCTTGTCGGCGGGAGCGCTGAATGTGCCTCCGCTGCAGGCGAAGTCGAGCTGCGATGCGGCGCACGAGTTCCCGTCGCCCAACGGGGGTGTCGACGGCCGGCATCGAGTCGGCGTGCGCCGCGTCGAGGACGGAGCGGGTCTGGTGTCGGGCCTGGGCATGCTGTGTTTCTACATCGGCCAGCACCGCGGTGAGCTCGGTGTCGGTGGCAGCGGCATGGCGCAGCCCCGCCGCCATCCGCCGCATGGCCGGCGCCGTGAACTCTGGGGCGTCGCGCGGCCACGCATGGCTGAGCAGGACGGCCGGCGTGCGGGGCGGTACGGCGGCGACCCGTCCGGCGTATAGCGCATGCCCACGGGCCAAGAGTTCCAGTGCTTGCCCGGTCAGCGGATCGCATGTCACCGGAGATTTCCGCCGTAGCGAGCTTCATTGTCGGCTTCGGCCTCTTCGCGCAGGGCGGTGATTGCGAGGTTCAGCCGGTCGGCCAATTCGCCGTGGCTGTAGCCGGTCATCACGTCCGGATGCAGGCTCAACTCGATCAACTTGCCGTCGGCGTTGGCGACGGCCTGCACGTCGCCCAAGTCAACGCGGTAAGTGATCGTCTCGGCCTCGGTGACAAGCGCCTCCCATCGGTCGGCTGCCTCGCGCAAATCCCGCAGAACCGACTCGACGAGATCGGTTTCGCTCAGCTGCGTGCGACTCCCCCGCCCCGACATCGTGCAAGTATGTGATCGCCTGCGACCAGCGTCAATTCACGGTTTGGTATGGAGCGCCTGGTACCACGCGAAGTGGTAGTTCGCCGTCAACCGGTCACCGCTGGCCATGCCGTCGGTGGCGGCCAGCAACAAGCAATTGAGCAGCAGCGCGTGGTCGACATCCGGGTACTGGGCCAGCAATTGGAGCCGCGCCGTAGCGAGATGTTCTCGCAGTTCGTCGATCTCGGGTTCCAGGATGCCCGTTCTGGCGGCGCCCGCCTTGGCCAAGGTGTGGACGAGGTGGGGCAAGCCCTCACGCCAATGCGTCGCCCCGCAGAGCAGCCAGCCCAGATCGTCGACGGGCGGTAGCCGACGAGGCTTTGACGACGACGCGGTCGGGTCGAATTCGGTTGCCCAACCAAAAGACCAACCCAAGTGGTCGCCGGGAGCATAGGCCACCGAGACCGTCGTCGGCCCCAAAAGTTCTGGCGCACTGCCGGTGCGACGCTGCGGGGGGAGCAGCCGCACATCGGCCGGCACCGCGATACCTGGCGGTATCCAGCCATGGGCGATGTCAGTGGCGACGACGGTAGTGCGGTTCTCCCGGTCGCCGGCAGCCCAGCACAACCCGGGCTCCTGGCGGGCCATGAACTCTACGAGGCGCTGCAACCGGTCGTGATCCGATTCCGGTTCGCCGCTTTCGGCATCCTCGGCAGCGGGCGTCCGCGGGAAGCTCGCCGTCGCCCGCCGATTGGACCGATACGACTCGCGCGGTGGTTGATCTGCGAGCGGGGCGGTGATGACCGGAAGTTGCTGCGTGTCGTCGAGGCTTGGCCCGCCAGTGGGTTCGGCCGCGACGGGCGGCAGGTATTGGGTGGGAAGGTCTTGCAGCCTATTGCCGAGTTGGCGAAGCGCCGCCGCCACCCGCGCGGCCGCAACACCGCGGGCAGTGTCGACGACGCGGGCTTCTTCAGCATGTAGCGACGGCCCGACGATGCCGGCTCGCCTGATGCTGCGAAGCTCCTCGTTGGCCGAGCGGGCAATCCGTTCCAAGTCAGCCCGGAGATACCGCGCGACCGTGGCATTTTCAGGCGTAATGGTCGAAAGTTCGGCAGGCCAGAGGTCATCGGTCACCCAGGGGGTGCAGTCAACCGCAGAGCCGAAGGCCGGGATCGCGAGGGATTCCCGCGCGGCTTTCCGAAGGCGCCGCCGCGCGGTGTTCCGGCCGAAGATCGCCACCGGCTCAGCGTACCGTCGCGCCTGGATAGGCGACCTGCCGTCTACCTCGGTCGATGTCAGACGGTGAATTGTGGGCATGGGTGTGGCGTACGTAGCCTCGGGGCATGGCTAATTCTGCGTTGCAGCTGGAGCTGGACGAAGTACGCCTGTTGCTGGGTCGCGCGCGAGAGTTGTTCGGCGCCAATCCCATCGAGCCACCGACGGATATCGCGCCGCACCCCGACACGGCCAGAGCCTGGCTGAGCTAGTCCTGCCGGATTCGGTGGCGCAGCCGATGCGCCACCAGCTTTTCGATCGCCGCGTCGAGGTCGCCTGCAGTGGGAACACCGGCTGACGGGCTATGCCCGGCGGCAACGATCTCGCCGCGCACTTGCAGCGAGGCCTTCAGATAGGAAACGTCGGCGGCGAGCAAGATGGCCTTCGCCAGCGTTACGGCGTCGGTGTCCATCGCCGCGGCGCTGAGCGCCAGGCTGTGCAGATATCCGCCACGGCAGGAGCGGACCAGGATGTGTCCGCTCGGGTGCACGGTGTCGAAGGCCGGGATGGCGTTGCTCATCGCTCGTCGTCAACGACGTCGCCCAGGCTCCGCGCAGCGTCGGCCTCGTGCTGTTCCCAGAGGTCGGCTGCTGCGCGCAGCTTGTCTGCGATGTCGGCATGGTCGTCGGCCTGCTGTTGATAGCACCGCCGCCGTTGGTCGAGCAGTTCGCGTCCGGCATCCCGAAGGTTGCCGAAGACCGGTCCCAGCGAGTCGAGACTTTCCTGGATCGCCGGATGCGACGAGGGAATCGTCCGCAGATACTCTGCAATCTGCTCGTGGTGGATCGCCGACTCCCGCAGACTCGCGGGCTCCACGTGGATTCGATCTGCCATCCGGTATCTCCCTGAACTATGTGGTGGCGGCCGGCCGGGTGGGCGCCGGTGTGCCGGCCGCCGGTGGCGCGGTAGCCGGCAATGGTGCCGGCGGGTGCTCCCAGCCGAGGAAACCCGGCCCGTTGACGGTCGAGATGTGTTGGATCTGGCCGTTGAGAAGGGCTTTGCTGTTGCCAAGAGCAAGTGCATGCCGGTTGGTGAACATGCCGATATCCCCCGGCGCCAGCCCCGACGCGTCGAGGGGATCAACGACGGCGGTCCCCGGCGGCGGGATAGCGATGCCCTGCTCGCGAAATGCATCCGAAATGGGTGTCCCACCGGCTGCGGCCTGGATCGCGGCGGCAAGCTGTGGGCTGGCCGCAGTGACCGTCTCACCGTTGGGCAACGTGATGGTGGTCGGGCCGGGCGGCGCCGGTTCTGGCTGCGGCGTGTCTCCCGGTTCGTCCTCATCGGGTGGGTCCTGCTGCCCGTCTTCCGGGATCCGTTCTTCGTTCGACATCAGGTCGTCGTCCGGTATCTCGTCGTGAGGCTGCGGCGAGCGTTCGGTTCCCGCGTCGTGCAAACCGGGCAGCGGTAATCCGCCCGGCATGCCCCAGCCGGGCATCGCTCCCCCGCCAAGACCGGGGATGCTTGGTATCGCCGGTGACATCGGGGCGGACGCCCATGGTGCCGGCGTCGGTTCCGCTGGCGGGACGAGGTCGGGATCGTCGGCGAAGAGCGAATCCAATAACGGGTCGATGTCGGCGTCTGCCGTTTCCGCGTTGTCGGTTGGTGCGGCCGCGGGCATCCGCGTCGGCCGGACGTCGCTCGGCTCGTCGGTAGTCACCACCCTCGAAACGTCGTAGAGCGACGTCCAAGCCGCCATCAGCGCTGACTTCGACGTGTCGTCGAGGTTTGCGTTCGCCACCACGGCGCGGATGTCCCTGAGCTTGCCGACGAGGAACCGCTGGAAGTCCCGCGCTCCGGAGGGGGTGTCCAGATCGGTTCGGGTGCGCACGGCCGCCTGGATCTCCTGCTGCAGGTTATTCAGTCCGGCCCGGCCGTCCACCGACTTCAGGTGCGCGTTCATGATCGCGCTGACTACTTGCAGGTCGAGCTGAGCCGCTGTCGAGTTCTGATGTGCCAGAAACGATTCAGCGTCTCTGATGGCATCGGCTGCGTCGCCGAGGTTTGGCTGCGGCAGCCCCTCCATGCGGCGACAGTAGCCAGCCGCATCTCCGTCGACAATTCACTTCAGCCGGCTGGCGCCGGGCCGCGTCGGCCTATGGCAGTGGTCGCCTGATCTGCACATTGCTGCCCAGCGGGCTGATTCGCACCGTGGCGCCGGCATGCGGCGCTTCGACGACGAGATTGTTCCCGATGGACATCTGGACATGCCCGGCGTGCGGGAAGATCAGATCCCCTGGCCTTACCTGCCAGCGCGGTATCGGGATTCCTTCGTGTATCTGCTGATACGTGGTGCGGCTCAGATGGATTCCGGCCTGGTTGTAGGACCATTGCGTCAATCCGGAGCAGTCGAACTGGTTGGGGCCGGTGGCGCCCCAGACATACGGCCGGCCCAGCCGAGACAACGCCGCCCGGACAGCGATTCCGGCGCGGCCGGTCGGCGACGAGAGCCGCAACATGCCTGTCGCGCGCCGCCGTGTTGCTCGGTACCGCAATGCCCGCAGCACAGCCTGGTGCCGTCGTGCCCGGGAACGGGCGGACAGCACATGCATCCGCTGGACGCGCAACCGAGCCACCCGCCGGCGGATTGCCTCTCGTTGTGCGATCGGGGTGTCCGGTGTGGCCGCGGTATCGGCGCGAGCTTCGTCGACGACGCTCCTGGTCTGGCCGTGGGCAGTGGCGCGATCGCGGTGCGCCCGGCCGATGAGGGCTGCCACCGAGGCGTCGGTGCGGGCGGCCGAACGCAGTGCGTCTCGGCTGTTGTGCAGCGCGAACCGATAACCGTCGTTGGCCGCTGCCGGCGGCTGCGTCAATCCGTCGACGTAAGGAGTGTCCAGCCTCAGTTGCGCGGGCTGACCGGTGCCGGCGAACAGTCGATGAGCGCGATTGAGCAGCTCTAGTTCGCTCGGACTCACCGCCTCCCCTAACCGCTGGTCTGATCTGCCGGTGCCGACGGGAAGATCGTGTCGGCGAAGGCCCGGACCCGCGCCAACGCGCCCGGCGGGATGACGCCCCGATTCCGGATCCCCCACATTTCTGCGCCGGTGACACCGAGCAAAGTCGCGATGACCGGCTCGGGCAGCGACGATTGGGTGCACGCCTGGTCGAAGCGGGCGCTCAAGCTTTTCGGCATGCGCTGCAGAAGCGCGCTACGAGTGGCTTCTAAAGCCTGCAGATGCTGCATCAGTCGGTCCGCCGAAGCCCCGCCGACATTGACGGCCACCCGCCAGGAGTTGGCTGCCAACAGCTCCGCCTTCACACACTGGCCGATCACAGAAAGAATATACGTCTCATATTCGTTTGATGTCACCGCAGGGAGGCGTTCGATTACCGAGTTCAGCGCGTCCAGCTGCGCTTCGGCATATCCTTCGAGCACTTCGGTATCGCTGTGGCGGTCCACCACAATGGTGTCCGCTGCCTGAGCGGCGATAGCCTCGGGCGGTTGGGCGGTGAGCAGCCGGCCCAGTTCGGCCTCCGGATCCTGCGCGACCACCAACCGGGAGTAGGTGCCTGGGGGCAGCCCGAGTCCATTTTCGACCTTTTGAACTGTGCTTTTATGCGGTTTGCGGGCGCCGCGTTCCAGGTAGCTCAGGCCCATGACGCTGACCCCGGTCTCAGCGGCGAGGTCGGCCAGTGACCAGTCGCGCGACTCGCGCAGGGCTCGGATAACCGCGCCCGCCGATTCGCGGCTCACCGCAGCGCTCCGGCCATATCCGGATACTACACAGACCTCGGTACGACCTTGGATATATCTGTTTCTATCGCGTTTCCTTGCGCGGTGCTTACGGGTGTGTATACGCTTTCGCCTACGTTTCAAGCGCGGAGGAGGCGCCTCGATGGGATACCCATGCTCAGTCAACCCCGATTTATGGTTCGGCTATGCCGATGACGACGGCGGCGACGGCGCCGCGAAGGCGCGTGCGTATGAGCAATCGGCCACAGAGGCGCGGCTACAGTGCCTGCGCCGCTGTCCGGTAGCGCAGCAACGACGTTGCGCTCGCTACGCCGTCCAGCATCGGGAGGAGTACGGCGTGTGGGCCGGCGTGAAGCTGCCGGGCGGGCAGTACCGCAAGCGCGAGCAGCTCGCCCGCGCCCACGACACGCTGCGCCGCATCGCGGCGGGCGAGATCACCTCCAGGCAGCTGCCCGAAAACGCTGCCCTCCTCGAGCGCCGTGAGTGTGACTCCGTTGCGGCGACCGCCACGGTGTTCCATCTGCCGGCCTCGCCGGGCCCGCAGTCGGCCGCCTGACGGATCGCGTTTGAGCTGGGCGCAAAGCGGCAACAGTCGGTTCGGACGAGGTGATCGGCGACATCGGCCGAACGCTGTGACCACAGGGGCGCACTGATGAGCTTCGACTTGACACCGACGGCAGCACAACACGACCTGGCGCAGCGCACCCACGAATTCGCCGAATCAGTCATCCGCCCCGTCGCACTCGACTATGACCAGCGACAGGAATTTCCCTGGCCGGTGCTGGAGGAAGCTGCCCAGCAGGGTTTCTACAGCCCACTGTTCTACCGCGACCTCATCGGTGATCCGACTGGCCTATCGCTGCCGATGTTCATGGAAGAGCTGTTCTGGGGTTGCGCCGGAATCGGTTTGGCGATCGTCATGCCGGCGCTGGCACTGTCAGCCATCGGCCAGGCCGCGTCCCCCGAGCAGATGTTGGAGTGGGCGCCGGAATGCTTTGGAGAACCCGGTGACCTCAAACTCGCGGCTCTGGCCATCTCCGAACCTGAAGGCGGCAGCGACGTGCGGAATCTGCGAACCACGGCGCGGCGCGACGGCGGCGACTGGGTCGTCGACGGCCACAAGATGTGGATCGGTAACGGGGGTATCGCCAATGTGCACGTAGTCAACGCAGTTGTCGATGAAGAACTGGGCCACCGCGGTCAGGCACTATTCGTAGTCCCGGGCGGCACGCCCGGACTGGAGTTGGTGCGCAAACTTGACAAGCTGGGCTGCCGGGCGTCGCACACCGCAGAGCTACGTTTCGACGGTGTCCGTATCCCTGAAGCCAATCTGCTTGGCGGGCAAGACAAACTCGAGCACAAGCTGGCCAAGGCACGTGAAGCCGCCGCCGGCGGTAAGCGTTCCAGCTCGGCGACATTGGGCACATTCGAACAGACCCGCCCGATGGTGGCTGCCCAGGCGATCGGCATTGCGCGCGCGGCGCTGGAATATGCCACCACCTACGCCACCCAGCGCGAGGCGTTCGGCGGGCCAATCATCGACAACCAGGGCATCGCGTTTCCACTGGCCGAAATCGCCACCCAGATCGATGCCGCCCGGTTGTTGACCTGGCGGGCTTCCTGGATGGCGGCCAACGGGATCGCGTTCAACCGCGGCGAGGGCTCGATGTCGAAGATGGCGGCCAGCGAAGTCGCGGTCCGTGCTACCGAGCGCGCCATCCAGACGATGGGCGGCTGGGGATACATCACCGACCACCCGGTGGAAAAATGGTATCGAGACGCCAAGCTGTACACCATCTTTGAGGGCACCAGCGAAATCCAGCGGATCGTCATCTCGCAGGCCTTGGGCGCATCAGAAGGCGCGCTGCCGTTGCATTTCGAGATCGAGCCGTCAGGTGGTCCGCTGAATCGCATGTTTGGTCGCGGCACTCCGTTGCGTTCACGTGCGGCAAGCGCCGCACTGTCCATGCAGGACCGGATTCCCGAACCGGTGAAGCGCATCGCGATGAAAGCGCTCCGGCCGCCGCGCTAGCGGGTCAGCATGCCCACACCGTGCACAGTTGCGGGTTCATCGCCGCGAACACATCCTCGTCGCTGATCTCCGTCCAGCCCACGCCCGGTGTGCCAGTCGACCACACGGTCAGCTCGGTCACCGAACTGCCCACGCTCGCCAGATAGACATGCGCACTGGTCTGCTGTGCCGGGACGTCGACGGTGACCGCCAACTGGCTGCACCCGCCGCGTTGACTGCTCGGGCAATGCGAGCGCGGAGTGGTCACCGTCACCTGTGTGCCCGGCGCTGTAGAGCCGCAGCTGCTCAACGTATTTCGCAACGAAGTGAACAGCGCATCAGCAGTTTGGCCCATTCGCCAAGTATCGCCCGGGTAATGAACAATCTGCTGCTGCAATGACCATTCGTCCTGACCCTTGTCAACGCCGGCGCGGCCAGCGTCGACACCAGTGGCATCTACCAATCGGTGAGCGGGCGCATCGACCCGGCACAGCTGCTCGATCCGAAAGGCGTTGTCGGTCGGTGCTTCTGCGATACTCGCGAGGTCGGGCCAGCGTTGGGTGTCGTCGAGCGGCAGCTGCCCGGCGCTGATCCACGCGGCAGCGGGCACGGTGGTCGCCGCTGCGGTCACCGCCGACGCGGTGGCCGCGCCGATGATCAGGCACAGTGTCAGAGCTGCGGCGCGTCGAAAGATCCTCGGCCCCATCTCAATAGCCTTGTGGGTCGGCCTCAGCGTTGGTCTGGGGAACCAGTGCAGCCAGGTTCGACCCGTCCCGATGAACGCCGTAGCGCCCCATGACGTAATTCATCGACGCGGCGATATTGGCGACCGGATCATAGATATTGTTCGACGTTCCCGGCTGATGGTATTGCGCGAACGTGCCCGGAACACATTGCGCCAGGCCCCGCGAGCAGCCATTCCCGTAGCCGTCGGAGACGTCATGCGTCGAATTCGGCGGTTCTGAGTTGATGTCCCAATCATTGACCGCATTCGGGTCATAGCTCGACTCGCGGAAGGTCATCGTCGTGTACCCGTCCAGCCAACGCTGTCTTGCCGCGAGGTCGGTGATACCGAGCTTGTCGAGAGCCTGGTCGATGTAGTCGCGGGTGGCTTCCGGACCGGCTGCGACGTTGGTCTGGTCGTAGTCCACCTGATCCACCGGCATCGGCGCCGACTGGTGAGTGGGCGGGCCGGCAACAGTCGTGGGCAGTGGTGGAGTGTCGCCGTGATTGCCGTCGATTTCGTGGGCGGCCTTGTCCAGACCGCCGCGCAACTGCTCGTCGGCGTGCTCGTATTGTTCAGCCGCTGATCGCAATTTCTCTGCCAGCTGGGAAAAATCGCCACTCACCTGTTTGCACGCATCGTCGATCGCCGTCCCGGCCTCCTGGCAGACAGCGCCGCTGTGAAAGCCGCGCAGAGCTCCGACCAGCTCACTCAGCGAGGGACCTAGACCCATTCCGGAGAGGTCGCTAGCCACCTGCGCCAGCACAGATCCGGTCGACCTGAGAACCGCCGGATCGACACGCAAGCTTTGCGCCATATCAAGAAATCCTATGGCATCGGGGCGCCCCGTCCGACACAAAAAGACAACCCCTGGCCTGCACACCGCGGCGCCGTGTCCACTCGCGGGTAGTGTCGAGGTATCGGCCCGTATCGCCAACGCACGAACGGTGAACGATGAGTAACCTGGAGACCGCACCGGCTGAAGTCGCCTGTGCCGCTACACAAGTCGCCGGTGTGGAGGTTCTACATCCGCGCGAGGTACCACTGGGCGGGCCGCGGGCGATCCGGGTCCGGCGCACAATCCCGCAGCGGCAGCGCTCGTTGATCGGCGGCTGGTGCTTTGCCGACCACTACGGACCGCACGATCTGCGTCACTCGACCGGCATGGATGTGCCGCCCCATCCACATACCGGTCTGCAGACCGTCAGTTGGTTGTTCAGCGGCGAGATCGAGCACCGCGACAGCGCCGGAGTGCTGGCCCAGGTGCGGCCGGGTGAACTGAATTTGATGACGGCCGGCGCAGGCATCTGCCACTCCGAGGTGTCGGTCGACCCCGACGCGGCGCCGATTCTGCATGGCGCTCAGCTATGGGTGGCCCTGCCCGACTCCGACCGCAACACCGCCCGAGATTTCGTCCACTACGTGCCCGAAGTCGTCATGCTGCACGGTGGCGTCGCGCGAGTTTTTCTCGGCGAGTTGGCCGGAAGTCGCTCGCCGGTGCACACGTTCACCCCGCTGCTGGGCGCCCAAATCGACGTGGACCCAGGCGCCACGGTGACGCTCGACGTCGACTCGGCCTTCGAGCATGGCGTGCTGTGCGACCAGGGGGTTCTGGACATGGCCGGAATTGCCCTGAACCTCGCAGATCTGGGCTATCAGGGCGTGGGTTACTCGTCGCTGCAGCTGCGCAACGCCGGCGATCGCCCGGCCCGCGCGCTGCTGTTGGGCGGCACGCCGTTCACTGAGCAATTGGTGATGTGGTGGAACTTCGTCGGGCGCAGCCACCAGGAGATCGCCGAGTATCGCCGACTGTGGGAAGCAGGCGATTTACGCTTCGGCGCCGTTCGGGGCTACCAGGGATCACCCGAACGCCTGCCCGCGCCCCCGCTTCCGAACGCCACGCTTCGGCCGCGCCCGCTGCCGGACAGAAAGGAGCATCGATGACTGCCGACAAGACCGGCGCCCAGACCACGGTCAGCGCCGCGGACGGCAAGTACACCATCGCCGTCGACGGCAAAACCGTCGGATACGCCGCCGTCGCCGACCGCGACAACCAGCGCGTCTTCTACCACACCGAAATCGACGACGAGTTCGGCGGTCGCGGCCTGGCGAGCATCCTGGTACGCGACGCGCTCGAGGCCACCCGGGCCGACGGCAAACGCGTCGTCCCGGTGTGCAAGATGGTGGCCGCAGTACTCAAAAAGCATTCGGAATTCGACGACATTGCCGACCCCGTGACGCCCGAAATCGCACGGTGGGCGGATGCCGTCGCAAACGGATAATCAGGCTTTCCCCGCCAAAAAACCGGAACCAGCGTTGTCTGCGCCGACTTAGGATTACCGGGTGCCTGCACGCCGTCACGGGGTGAGACGATGTTGCTCAACCGACGGCCGGCCTGACCAGGCCAGTAGGCGAAAGGGGCAGTCGATGGTGCGGCGTATCGCCGTGATGGTGGCGGCGTTGGCACTGGGGCTGCTGACAGCACCGCCCGCCTTCGCGATCGCACCTCCGGTAATCGACCCGGGTGCCATGCCGCCGGACGAGACGGGCCCGGACCTACCGATGGAGCAGCGCCGAATCTGCTCGGCGCCGACGTCGTTCCCGGATGCTAAGTTCGCCGACCCGCCGTGGGCCAACGACTACCTGCACGTTGCCGAGGCGCAGAAATTCGCCACCGGCGCCGGGGTGACGGTCGCGGTGATCGACACCGGGGTCAACGCCTCGCCGAGGGTGCCCGCGGAGCCGGGTGGGGACTTCGTCGACGCCGGCGGCAACGGGCTGTCCGACTGTGACTCCCACGGCACCTTGACCGCCTCGATCGTGGCCGGCCGACCCGCTCCCACCGATGGTTTCGTCGGTGTGGCGCCCGAGGCGCGGCTCCTCTCACTACGACAGACTTCAGAAGCGTTCCAGCCCAAGGGCGCCCAAGTCGACCCCAACGATCCCAACACCACCCGGACGGCCGGATCGATCCGCAGCCTGGCCCGCGCGGTGGTGCATGCCGCCAATCTCGGCGCCAACGTCATCAACGTCAGCGAGGCCGCCTGCGTCAAGGTGACCCGGCCCATCGACGAGTCCATGTTGGGTGCGGCGGTGAACTATGCGGTCAACGTCAAGAACGCGGTGATCGTCGTCGCCGCCGGCAACACCGGCCAGGACTGCACGCAGAATCCGCCGCCCGATCCTTCGGTACCCAACGATCCACGCGGCTGGAAACAGGTTCAGACGATCGTCACGCCGGCGTGGTATGACCCGTTGGTCTTGACGGTCGGAAGCATCGGTGAGACCGGAATACCGAGCAACTTTTCGATGCACGGACCGTGGCTGGGCGCGGCGGCGCCGGGGGAAAGCATCATCGCGCTGGGCTATGACGGCGCGCCGGTCAATGCGCTGCAAGGCCAGGACGGCCCGATCCCGATCACCGGCACGTCGTTTTCCGCGGCGTACGTTTCCGGGGTGGCCGCACTGTTGCGCCAGCGGTTTCCCGACCTGACGCCGGCGCAGATCATCAACCGGATCACCGCCACTGCCCGACACCCCGGAGGGGGAGCCGATGACACCGTCGGCGCCGGTGTCATCGACCCCATCGCCGCGCTGACGTGGGACGTTCCGGCCGGCGCCAAGACAGCTCCGTACAACGTGAAGCCGATCCCGCCGCCGGTGTACATCCCGCCCCCGGACCGTGGCCCGATCACCATCGTGGTCGTTGGCGCTGCGGCGTTGGCTCTGATCATGGGGCTCGGCGCGCTGACCCGACGTGCGTTGAAACGCCGATGAGCAGCGCCGTGTCTTTGCGGTTCACCAGCGGCCACGCCTTGGTGGCAGCGGCGCTGGCGCCGGCGTGCATTGCGGTATCCATGAGCCTGGGCTATCTGTGGGCCGGAATTACGCTGGCCGTGCTGGTGGTGCTCGCGGCGGTGGTCACGATCCGCGGCAGGCGCATAACCGGCTGGATCGCAGCGCTGAACTCATGGCGGCGTCGGCACCGCACCGCTCCCGATCCGCCTTCGGAGCCCGCGGTGGGCGCCACCGTGATGCCCGGCGATCACGTGGCCGTGCGGTGGCAGGGTGACCACTTGGTTTCGGTCATCGAGTTGATCCCGCGCCCCTTCACTCCCACAGTCATCCTCAACGGGGAGGCCAAGACCGACGACGTGGTGGACACCGAGTTGGTGGAGCAACTGGTGGCGGCGCACTGCCCCGACTTGGAGGCCGACGTCGTAGCCGCGGGGTATCGAGTCGGCAAGACTGCTCCGGCCAACGTCGTGGGTCTCTATCAGCAGGTGATCGGCCCCTATCCGGCTCCCGCCAACCGCCGGACCTGGATCGTGCTGCGCGCCGACCCCGAGACGACTCGCAGGTCCGCGCAGCGCCGCGCGGCCGGTCTGGCGGGCCTGGCCCGGTATCTGGTCGCATCGACGACGCGGATCGCCGATCAACTGGCCAGCCATGGCATCGACGCGCGGTGCGCACGCAGCTTCGACAGTTTCGACCAGGCCACCGAGATCAGCTTCGAACGCGAGACATGGTCGGCGATCAAGGGGCGCAGCGCGTTCACGGCGGCCTACACCGCGCCGGGCGGCCCCGACGTGTGGTGGTCGGCCCGCGCCGACCACACCATCACCCGTGTTCGGTTGGTACCGGGCATGGCGCCGCAGTCGACGGTCTTGCTGACGACGTTGGCCAATCCCAAGACGCCGCGCGGCTTTTCGTGCCTGTTCGGTGGGCAGCGCGCCGCAATCCTGGGTCAGACACCGGTCAGCGACAAGCACTACCAGCTGCCCATCGGCTCGGCGGGTGTCCTGGTCGGCGAGACCACCGAGCGTTACCCCGTTTACATGCCGTTCGATGACATCGACGTCAGCATCAACCTGGGCGATGCGCGACTGTTCACCCAGTTCGTGGTGCGCTCGGCGGCGGCCGGGGCCGTGGTCACCCTCGAACCGAGGTTTCGGGAGTTTGCCGGCTACGTCAACGGACGCATCGGCTCGGTGAACAAGGTGGCGTGGCCGAACGCGACGACCTACCTTGGCCCGCAGCGGGGTCTGAGCAGGATCATTCTTCGGCACAACTTCATCGGCACACCGCGTCACCGCCAATTGCCGATCCGGTTGATTCACCCGCGCGAGGAAAGTCGCTTTCAGACCGCGCTGGAGAATTAGCCGCCGGGCGTGCTGGACGGCGCATTCTGAGGAGGAACTATGGGAGAAGAACTCAGAGTCGATACGAATGACCTGCGGGGCAAAGCGAACGACATCAACGGGATCGACTGGGCCAACCCGGCAGGTCAGCCGCCGATCACGCCGCCATCCACGCTGAAAACCTCCTTGGACGCGACCGCCAATCTCGTCCATAGCGCACAGTCGTTGTGGGAATACCAGAACTGGGGCGTCATCGAAGGTAAGCGGCTCGCGGAGTCGCTGTATCACGTCGCAAAGGCCTACGACGAAACCGATCTACGGGCTACCAGTGAGATCAACGCGGGTAAGCCGATATCCAGCGGTGCGGTCAAGCCCGACGACTGCTCGATCCCGGCGCCGCCGCATCCGACCGCACCGGGGATGCCGACCAAAGCGGGCCACGCCCATGGTGATCCGGAAGAAATAGAGAACGACCTGGCGAACGGCGATCAAGGGGCTGCCCTTCGCGCGGTGGCCGCCCATTGGCGCACTATCGCGACAAATCTTCAAACGGCAGCTCAACATTTTCACGTCAAGATCCGCGATTGGGAGGGCGCCGCCGCCGAGGTCGCATACGGGCGTTTCAACGAATTCGGCGGATGGTTAAGCGGCCTCGCCGGCTCCTGGCAGGAACTCGCGGCTGAGGCCGACAAGATCGCCGATGCCCACACCACAGCACGAGCCGCGCACACACCGATAGCCGACGAGTGGAAGCAGCTCAAAAAGCAAATGGAATCGTCGGACACCACCGACGAGCAGAAGAAGGCGATCGGAGCGAAACTCCTGAAGCTGTATATGGACTCCGAACACGTGCGCGCGCAATATGAGTCGGCCGCCACCATCGACAAGGTCTCCCCGCCCGAACCCCGCGACGGAGCCCTTCCGTCCACGCCCGTCTACACGAACGGTGACCCGCGTCGGCGGGCGGTGCCGGCTGGGGACGACGAGCAGCAGCCCCGCGGGGGCGGGTCATCACCTGGCGGTGGTGGAGGCTCCCCGGGCGGTGGCGCACCAGGTGGTGCACCGTCGCCGATGGGACAGCCGGTCGCCCCGCAACAGCCCGCTGCCGCACGAACCGGAGGTGCACCCGGCGGCATGCCCGGCGGCGGCCAAGGTGCCGGCCAAGGTGGCGGGAAACCCGGCGGCGGCATGCCGGGCGGCCTGCCCGGGGGTATGCCCGGCGGGATGCCGGCCGCGGCGAAGGCCACGCCGCACCTGCCGAAGGGGCCCGCGGTCAAACCCGCTGCCCACGGAGGTGGCGGCGCGGGCGGCGGCGGTGGCGGCGCACCGCGGTCGCCGCTGCAGCCTGCGGTGGGCGCCAACGCCGTCGCCCCGGCGAATGCTGCCGAAGCGGGGCCGGGAGCCCAAGCGGCCCAAGGTATGCCTGGCGGCGCCATGGGCGGCGGTATGGGGGGTATGCCGATGGGCGGCCATGGTCAGGGCCAAGGTAAGGAACGGCGCCGCACCCCGGGGCTTGCTCCCGACGAGGAACTCTACAAAGAGGATCGGTCCTGGACCGAAGGCGTCATCGGGGCTCGTCGTCGTAAGGACGTGCCGGACGCCAAAGATGGCAAGGAGTCGAAGTGACCTCAGAGATGCATCCGCACGTGGCGGCAGTGTTGAAGCAGGCGCAACGGTTGCAGTCGGCTCTCGACGAGCAGCTGCACAAGATGGAGACCGAAAAGTTCACGGCGACAGACGAATCCGAGACCGTCGAAGTGACCCTCAACGGACATCACTGGCTCACCGATGTCTTTATCAAAGACGGGTCGCTGCGGCTGGGATCGAGAACCGTCGAGCAGCGGGTGAATGAAGCGCTGCAAAGCGCGACCACGCAAGCGGTTGCATCCATCGAAGCCGATCGGGAACGTCTTGATGCCGTCCTCGTCGACATCACTGACGAGCTGAGCGACACGGCCGAAAACTGACCGAGCGGTCTAGTGCGTTTTAGGTTTAGGGCGCGGCGGACCCGGCCAGCGCATCGGCCACCAGGATGCTCACCTGTTGCCAGTAAAGCCAGTCGGCGACCGCCGAGCGTTGCTCGATCGCGTGCACGGCGGTGTGGGCTTTATGCAGCGCCAACTCCTGGGCATGGGCGGCGTAGGTGACGAACGCCTGCAAATGCTGCACTCCCCGATTGGGGTCGCTGCTCATCAGGTGCTTCATCACTTCAAACCACAGCGTGCCGCGTTGGTCGGCCGGTGGATTGGTGTCCACCGGGGCCGGCGGCAACATGTCGATCAACCCCAGGTCGCTGACCCCGGCCAGCTGCGCGGCCTGTCCGGGCGCGACCACTTCTAATCTGGATCGGCCGGCCATCTTCCCCCTCGCCGGAATGTCTTCCTCACGCAGCACTTCCCGGTAGACGCCGGGATCGAACTCGCGGAATTGGGCCTCGGTGGCGATCACGGCCCGCAGCGTGGTGTCGTGGGCCGCCGCCCAGCCTTGGATGGCCAGCATCGGATAGGTGGCCCAGCGGGCCCGCTCGGCGGCCGGGACGGCGGGGTCGACCGAGACCAGCTGAACACCCTCGGGCAGTGTCACCGGCTCGGGGATGTAGCCCATCCCGTAGCTATTGGCGACGACGATCTGGCCGTCGTTGGTCACAGCGGTGATCCAGAAGAACTGGAAATCACCCTGGTTGAGCAAGTCTGGAGCGTTGAGGGCCGCGCCGAGCCGACGGGCTGCCCGCAATGCATCACCGCCGCCACGGCGGTTCGTCGCATCGGCGATCGCATCCTTTTGCGCCCGCGCCGAGGACACCGGGATCGGCGCAGGCGCGGCGTCGGCGTGCGACGAGGTCATCGAGCCACCGACACCGCCCTGGGAGGAGCTAGTCGTGGAGGCCGGGTGCACACCTGGTCCGCCCGGTGCGCCTGGCGTGCCGCTACCCGGTGCGCCTGGGGTGCCGCCACCTGGTGGCACCGGTCCCGCCGGCGGCGGGGTCGCGGGCGGCAGCAACGGCATGGGCGCTGAGCCGCTTCCTCCTGATCCCGACGACATCGATGGCATGCTGACGCCACCACCACCGCCGCCGCTGAAACCGCCGCCTCCGCCGCTGTCGACGGTATGGCCGCGCGGGCCCGACACCGCCCCTCCGGTGTGTTCCACCGGCGCCGACGGGGCCGCGGGTGTCGCACCGGCTGCAGCTGCCGACGCCGCGGCGGCAGCCGTCGACGCTGCGCCCGCGGAGGCGGGCAATACTGCAGGCGATGCCGACCCCGCCGCGGCAGCCGCTGCTGCAATCCCGGAGTCGGGCCTGCCCGCCGCGGGCTGAGTTGAGGGGCCACCCGAACCCGCCTGCGACTGTGGAGCATCCGACATGCCCTGCGGAGCACCGGACGCCGTCGTCGGCGCCGCATTTTGAGCGCCTCCAGCACCAGACGATCCCATCCACTGGGAACCAGCTGTCGGCCCGGAGGAAGCACCCCCCGTGCCCGACGAAGTTAGCGTCGACGGACGCGGCACGGCAGCTGCTGGCGGGATGCCGGGCCCTGCCGGACCGGGTGCGCCGGGCTTGGGGCCGGCACCGCCTGCCGGATTGTTACCGGTTCCGCCCGTACTCGCCGCTGGCTGCACAAGCGGAGCGTCCGGTGGAGGACCGGCTAAGCGACTGTTACCGCCTCCGCTTCTATTCGCCGCGGGCTGCACAAGTGGAGCGCGCGGTGACGGGGGACCAGCTAAACGACTGCTGCCGCCCGCGTCGGCATTCGCCGCTGCCTGTACAGGTGCACCAGGGGGTCGCCCACCGCCGTCATCTGGTTCGGTCAGGTTGGAGGCCTTAGACGGCGCTTCCGGCATCTCCAGCTTGAAGCCCAGCTTGGAACCTTCGCTGGACACGGTTTCCGAATTCTCGTTCCACGCCGCAGTGATCTCATTTTGGACCTTTGTGTCGCGATCCTCGTCGTCATCGGCAATGCGGCCGATTACGTCTTGATGATCACGCACAGTCTGCACGATTTGGTTTTTGGCATCACGCACTCTGTCGTGCGCATCCTGATACCACTTCGCGGCGGCGTCAATCTTGTTTCGCATATCCTGCATCAGGTTAAGCCGTCGCTGCAGGACATTTTCGGCGGCGCTCGCCGCGCCACCTGACCAAACACCATCATTAAAAATCATGTGGTGCTCACGCGCCCAATTCTCGATCACCTTCCCTAACTCCGAACTAGCATGGGAGAAGACGTCCCCGCGAGCTTGCAGCTGATCTTCGTCAGCCTCTGGCCACAACCCATCAATCATCTGAGGAGCGTAATCGCCCGATGGGGGAGCAATCGTCATTATCTAACCTCTAACCGCCAAGCAGGCCTGGTTAATTATCTCCTTCGAGTAATTGGCCGCAGCCGATAAAAAACTATCTGATGGAACATAGGTGGACAATCCTCGAATATAACCGCGTGTGTACACTGCGCTCAGAAACGCAAAATCTTGCACGACTGAGTTATTGCTACGTCGACCAAGCTTTTCAACATTGTCGGCATAGGTCGACATCACCGGCTTGACAGCATCAATAACCGCTTTCTGCTCCGGCGTCCATTGCGTCGCGGGAATACGTGAATCAATTTCTGTCCAGGGTCGGATATCTGCATTGTATTGCGTCGCCAATGGCGTCCAGTCGTCGCAGACGGGCTCACGCACTGCAAGGAACCTTTCCGGGTTTGCCGGATTACTAGGAGTGGCGGTTTTCGATGGCGCTGCCAGCTCCGCTACCGACGGGCCCCAAGCACTCGCCGATCCCTGCGAAATGGCGGTGCATGCGGCGTACATCGCTGATGACGCCTTAACAGCGACCAGAGCCAATTGATCATCCGAAGCGGTATAGGTTGGAATACTGTCTGCATAGGCTCGTGCATAGGCGATGAACTGTTCGTAGATTTCACGCACGACTCGGTGTGGCGTCTGTTTCGCCAGAGGCACAAACTGGTCTGCCATGTTACGCATCGTGTTCCCCATGGCTTCGAACTGAGTGCGCTGGTCCGGCGTCCACTCCGTCGCAGGTACGGCCGGATCCCGGTCATCCCATCCATTTTCTGCCTGATTAGCAAACCCGTAATTTATGGGCACAAATTTGTCGCACGTCGGTTCATCGGTGATTACGGACACGGGGCCAGTATCGTTCGCACTGGCGATTCCGGATGTGGTAGGTGGATTACCCTTATTAGTCGGGCCGTCGTCCGGTCCGCGATGGGTGAAAGCTAACGTCACCGCTACGGCGACCGCGATGACCGCAATCAGGGTGACCGCCCCTAGCGCCCACTTCAACGCGTTGCTCTTCTTCGGCCGGCCAGGCGGTGGCCAACCGGGATACTGCCCGTGCGGCGGACCGTACGGCTGGCCCTGTGCCGGGTAACCGGGCGGTGGAGTGGGCGGCTGACCGGGTGTGGGCGGTCGTGGCTGCCACGGGCCCTGTGGGGGCGGGGGCACACTCAATACACACACCTCCAGGTCACGTCCACGCGCCTTGATCCGGGTGGCCCTTCAAGTGCAGCTCGAACCGACCCGAACACTGTTCTCTACAAGGTTAAGCGACAAACGACCGGCCTCCTGCACCAAAGCGGCCATTCGAACCATCACACACAGCTCAGCGGCGCCACCCGCTCGACGCCGGAACTACATAATCCGCGGGCCGTCAAGGAGGCAACCCGCTAGCGGCGCCGGGCTAGCCGCTGACCGATCAATCATCTGCGTGACGCAATCGCCCGACGGCGGGGCAATGTCATCTCTTAACTCCCAACAACGATGCACGCCCCGACGATGATCGACTTTATGTTGTGAGCCGCCGCCACCAAAAAACTATCCGACGGAACATAGGTTGGTAGGCTCCCCACGTACGCCCGCAGGTACTGGGAACTCAGTATAGCGAAATCCTGAAGCCCGGCATTCCTACTACGTTTACCGAGACGCTCAATATTGTCGGCGTAGGCGGACATAACCGGCTTCACCGCATCGAAGATGGCTTTTTGATCAGGATTCCACTGATTCGCGGAAATTCGCGGGTCCACAGTTTCCCATGCCGATGTGTCGGATACGTACCGGTCGGTCATCGCAACCAAATCCTCACAGACTGGATCTCGGGAGGGGAGAACTCGCTGTGGGTTAGCTGGATCGCCGAGCGTGCCGGGGTGCGCGGGGGGCTCTACCGCCGGCACCGACGATCCCCACGCGTTGGCCGACCCCTGCGAGATAGCCTTGCAAATGTCATACACGGCCGTTGATGCGCCCACAGCAACAAGTGCTAGATAGTCATCCGACGCCGTGTAGGTAGCAATGCTGTTGGCGTATGCCCGCGCGTAGACGATAAATTGTTCATAGATTTCGCGCAGAACCCTGTGCGGCGTCTGTTTCGCAAGGGGTACGAACCGATCTGCAGTAGTGCGCATCAATGTACCGACCGCCTGGTATTGAGCACGCTGATCCGTTGTCCAATCATTGGCCGAGATCGATGGCTCGCGCTTATCCCATCCGTTTCTCGCCTGGTTTGCGAGGCCGTCATTAATCGGCCCGAATTTATCGCAGGTCGGCTCGTCAGTGATGACCGCAACCGGGCCACTGTCGTTGGCGCTGACGATCCCCGGTGTCGAACGCGCACCGCCGCTATTGCTCTGCCCGCCGCCTGCTCCCCCGCGACTGAAAATCAACGTCAGCACCACAGCCACCGCGACAATCGCGATCAGGGCGACCGCTACCAATGCCCACTTCAGGGCGTTGCTCTTCTTGGGCCGGCCATGCGGTGGCCAACCTGGATACGGTCCCGGCGGCGGGCCATAAGGCTGGCCCTGGGGAAACTGCCCGGGCGGCGGTGTGGGTGGCTGGCCAGGCCTGGGCGGCCCAGTGTGCCATGGGCCCTGCGGGGGCGGGGGCGAACTCAAGACACACACCTCCAGGTCAGGTCAACTCACGCCTATTCAGGCGGCCTCAACTACAGCCTTCCTGCACTGAACTTAATGGCGACAGCCTCGAGCAACTGCGGATTAACCCCGCCGGGCGGTCAGAGGTCAATCTCCGAACCGGGCGTCGCCGGCCGGCTCGGCGCCGGGGTGACCGGAACAGTGGGACTTCCCGGCTGGCCGCCGGCTGCACCACCGCCAAGAGACTCGGGATTGGGCTCTAGCCGCTCTCGCTGCGGTCCGGCGGCTTGGTGTTTCGGCTCGGCCGGTTCGCTCGGCTTCTCCTCGGCCTTGTCGTCCTTGTCCTCCGGCTTGTCCGGTTGGAGTTGATCCTGGGGCACGTCGGCCGGCTGCCCATCCTGGCCGTGCTGGCCCAACTGGCCAGAGTGGCCCATCATGCCCTGCAGACCTTGCATGCTCTGCATAACGGTCTGCGGAAGCGCTCCGACCATGCCCACCATCTGCATCGGCATCTGCACGGCTTGGCCGGCCATCTCCATCGGCATGCCGAGCATCTGACCCATCTGACCCATCATCTGGCTCGCCGGGTCGCCGCCCGACCCCGCGGCACCGCCGGACTGCCCCTGGCCGCCGTTCGCGTCGAACTGCTGCTGGCTGATCTTGTTTCCCAGCGCCTCATCGGTCTGCGCGTAGTGCTGGGCCGCCTTGGCGACGTTGGCAGCGTCCCGCTGCGCGTCCGCCTTGAGTTGATCCAGGGTCATGGCCCGACGACCGGAGCTTCCAGCTGGGGCACGTGCGCGGCGATCGCCGCCGATAGCGGGTCACTTCCTGGCACGGTGAAGCCCGGCGGAATCACCGGAATTTCGTCGGCATGGGCACCCAAACTCGCCGCAGCCCGCGCCAGCCGCTCTGGATCTACTTTCAGCGTCTCTTGCGCCATCGCTAAAACCCCCACGCTGCGTCTTCGTAGAACAAATCATACCGGTCCGTTGACACGTCGCGTGCACGAAGTTTGCCGCCACAGACGAGGGCGGATGCTGGCCGGGTCAAACGAGCCCTCATCCCCCGACCAATTCGTCGGTGATGCGTTGGAAGCCGTTGTCAGTGTGGTGATCCTGCATGTTGCGGCACTCACCGAAAAGTCGGATGGAGCCGTGATGCCCCACCGTGCCGCTCTCCCCGATGATGACCATGACCCCGTCTTTGTGGACGGCGGCGCCGAACGGACGCATACCCGGTGGCGGGCCAGCGGACCAGCCAGATTGTCCAGCCATCGTCGCGGCGATCTGCTGGAAGTAGGCCTGGCGGTCGACACCGGCGGGCACCGTGAACAACATGTCCACCCGGCCGCGATAGGGCGGATCCCCTTGGTCGTTGCACGACTCCCACTCGAAAGTGCCGGACAGGTCGGGTAAGTCGGTGACCTTGGCGATCTGTTTCGCCGGGTCGATCACCTGGGCCTTGGCCTGCTCCTCGGACAGCGGCTCGGGAGGTTGGGCCGCGCGGTTTTGCGACGGAAACATCAGCGAACATCCTCCTAGGACAAGAACCACGACCGCGATAAGCGGGGCGACGGCAAGTAACGCCGGTCGTCGCCGTAAGCGGCTATCTCTACGGTTACTAAAAACCATGGTCATCCGTCACAGACGCCCCCGGCCGGTTCCATTCCGGGTCGGTCCACGGGAGATCGATGTGCGGCACCGGGACCTTGCCGATGCCTGGAACCTGCACCTCGGTCGGTGTGACGGGATAGGGGACGTCCACCCGCTGCCCGGCCAACAGTCCCTCGCGTTCCAGATTGTCGCCATGGCCGCTGACGATGTCGGTCATGCTGCGCAACGACTCACTGCCCACGTGGTAGTAGTACGAATGGTCTTCTCTGCGGATGAATTCTGAGCCCGGAACTTCGGCACGAAACCGCGTCGCACCAAAGCCCTCGTGGGCCGGGTCGGTGCCCAAGCCCGCTGCCGCCCCAACAGGATTTCCTAGAGCATCGTTGAGCGCATTGGGCACTCCGCCTGCTTCGCCGAGCCAACCGACGAAGTCAGTGGAAGCGTCGCCGACGTAGACGTGGCCGCCATTGAGGTTGAAATCGGCAGCAGTGCGCGCCGCATCAGTCCCCGGACAACCCAGTAGCACAGCATCATTGGCGTGCATGCCGCTGCGGGCAAACGCGTCGGCCACCGTCGTCGACCCGTACGAGTGTCCGATGACGGTGACGTGCTCCCCCACGCCGCCTTGGTGGGTGACACCCAGGCTGTTGACATCCCACGCGAGCAAGTCCCCACCGGTTTGGGCAAGGCCCGGGTTCCCGACGTTGAGATCGTTGAAGCTCGAGGGGGTGTCGTAGCCCATCCACGCGATCACCGCTGTGGGATGGGTTGGATCGGCCAGCGCCGATTGGTCGTAGAGATTGATCGCATCATTGTGGCCGTCGGATAACCATCCCGACTTCACGCTGGCGCCCGTACCCGGGACGATGACTGCCGTGTTCGGCGACTTGTCCGGGTTTCCAATCGCGATTGCTGCCTTGCCCTTACCGTTGAACGCCAGCGGGTCGTAGGCCCAAAGCATTGCCGGCCGCAGCTTGGACATGTCCAGGTTGTGGTCTTTGGCATACTGGGCAAGGCCTTTGTAGTCTCCGTGGTAGTCGTCAATCCCCATGTCATGGTAAAGACCGCGCTGCGTATTCTTGGCGTTTTGATACCGGGTCACGTCATCGGCCGAAAGTCCATAGGCCCCTGGGTTTTTGACCACATCATCGGCCGAGACGTGGTGGCGGTTGGCAAGATCCTCGACGCGATGGATGTCGTCGTCCATCACCTGGACGTTGACTTGGTCGCGCGCGTCAGCCGGGATACCACCGAGATTGCCCAACAGCGGCGGGTGTTGCGCGATGAGTGCTTGCCGCTGCTCGTCGCTGAGCGAATCCCACCACTTCTTGACGTCCTCGGGGCTGGTGTCCGGCGATGGAATCTGAATGTCTTTGCCCGCCACGTTGACCGGAGGATTAGGGATAGATGGGCCACACGCCTGGGCAATGGCCGCCGCAGTGGCTTGATCGACTTCGTCGAAGGTTTTCAGCAGTTGCTGGAGGACAGTTGTCAGCTTCTCCGCCATCCCGTTCAGGAACCGTCCGACCAGCCACTGGTGCGGCGTGACCACACCATCATTGCTGACCGAGAAACCCAACTTCACCAGCGTGTGGACCATTTCCACGATTGCTTTACGCAGGGCGCCGAGTTGCTCTCCGCCATTGTTCAGCGCGGATTTCAGTTCCTGCAACCTGAGATGAAACCGCTCCTGTTTGCCCAGCTTTCGCAAACCCTCGGCTAGCGCAGCGGTTGCGGCCTCGCCCTGCCAGGACTGCTGCAGGTATGCCAAGTCCTCGCGCTCACCGGCCATGATGGTTTCCAAAGTGGTGATCTTGCCGGAAACCTGTTCGGCAGCGCCGACGAGCTTCTCAGGGTGCGACCCCTCCACCGTCGAGACCGAAACACCCATGCAGCCATGCCTTTCGAACGGCCGATTTCAAAACCGTACCACCGGGATAAGCGGTGTCAGTGCATCAACTAAGGCGTCTTACTTGCCGAATTTGACTTTCTTAATCGCTTCACCCGCCGTGCGGTCGGTGTTGCGGTATTCGGCCGCGGCGGTTTTCAGGTTCCCGCCGTATTCGTCGGCTTCCTTCGCCAAGGCCGCCGTCTGAGCAGCGATGGCCGACTGCGCCTTCCGGCAACCACCCGCGGTAGCCAACTGCGACCCCACCGCGGCCGCATCGCCAAGGGGAGCGTCCGCTTTGAGTGCGGCCAGTTCGCCGCCGGCCTGGCTGAAAGTGCTGCCGACTTTTCCGACCGCGTCGGCGTCGACGGCCAGCTCCTGCCCGCCGCTCACGGGCCGAATCCCAGTGTGGGAGGCTCTATTAGAGCCGACGACATCGCCATCGGCATCAGCCCCGAATATTGCGAATCAGGTCGTAGACGCTGGCGACCCACAACAGCAACGGGATGACGATGGCGATCGCCGCGCCGTCGGCCAATTCGAGAAGCCGCTTGGTCACCGGCGAGACACGACGGCCACTCCCGGTTGCGCCGATGGCAATCACTCCGACGACAGCGAGCGCGAGGTAGATGCTCAACACCAGCCATGCGCTGGCGGGATACCACAAGCTCACCTTCACCATCACACCCGTCGGGATAGCGACGACGGCGGCCAGCAGCGCCCAGGCGCACCACCGTTCGGCGTACAGCCGCGACCGGAACCCGCAGATCACCGTAACCAACGTGGCCACCACGATGCTGTGGATGAAGAAGTGTCCGCGCACCACCACCGCGATCGCGCCGACAGCCAGCACCAGAGTGCCGGCCGAAAGAAAGCCGATCAGCAGCTGCCTGGCCAGCCGGCTGCGTTCGGTCAACCGGGCCGCTGAATCGGGCACCGACGCCAAAATGGCCTGCCAGGTCGCCGACTCTTCGTCCACGTCTTCGGGAGCCTCGACGGCGTCGAGCAACTCCTCGTTGCCGACGGTCTCGCCGGGAGCAGGAATCGGCGGCAGCGCAATCCGCGCGACAGCGACCGTCAGCTTGGCCGCATTGGTCACGACGAACAGGCCGAAACCAATTGCGCCCGCCGGCACCCAGTACTGCCAGCCATAGCCGTAGGCAATTGCCGCCGCCATGATCGCGATCGCCGAGACGGTGACGAAGGAAGCCAGCTCGGCGCGCCGACGCGGGCCACCCCGCGTCGCCAAAGTCAAGAGCAGGATGGCCACCGCGCTGGCCGCCAGTTGCGGCGCACCCAGCGAGTCGCTACCGCGCGGCAGCGGGATCGCGAGCGCGACCGCCGCCGCGACTACCGGGTACGCCGCGACGAGCAGGCTCTCCGCCATCTTCAGGTTTCGGTACCGGCTTCTGGCGACGACACTGCCGACCAGCAGACCGACGGCCAAAACGCCCAGCGCCGGCGCCCACCAGAGGAGATGCCCAGTGTTACTCCAGGCCAGTGCCGACGCCACGGACAGCACCAGCGCTACGACCGGAAGGACAACCACCACAAAGCGATTCAGCGCCCGCCGATCGAACTGCGGTGACTCATCGAGCACCGCGATGGCGTCGATGACGTCCTCGACCAGCGGTCGATACCGCTCCGTACGACTGACCGACACCAGCGTCAACAACGACCCATCGACGACTCCGGCGTCATCGAGTGACTTGTCGAGTTTCAGCGGCGGAGCACCCGGAGGAGCGAACGCCCAGACGCCGCCGGCCGAGAAATCGAAGCCGGCCAGGACATCAGTCGGGGTGTCTTCAAGCAGGTCGGCCAGCACCGAGACGGTCTCGTCGATATAGGTCTCGATCGGTGTCGACGAGGGCAGCACCAAGTCCGTCATCCGCTTGCCGGTAAGGATCGTCACGCGGGTGGTCGCCGGTCTGCTCGGCGTCGCGCCCGAAGTCGCCGAGGCTGCGGCAGCGGGGGCGCTCAATGCCGTTCGAGCCGGTCGAAGTCGTCGGACAGCGCCGCGGCCAACTCGAGGATCCTGCGCTGGTAGGTCGAGCCCAGCAGGTCGAGTTGGATCTCGGTTCCCGACGCGACGTGCTTGTCCCACGGCAACACGAGGACCCGCCCGGGCTGCAGATGGCGTTCGAACTGCTGCACCAGATCGTCGACATCCAGATTCGGCTTACCCGGCACGACGTGGTTAATCACCACACACGCGCGGGATAGCAGGTCCTGGTAACCGTTTTGGCGCAGCCAGTCCATGGCGATCGCCGCCTGCCGCGCGCCGTCGATTGATGCGCTGGCCACGATGACGATGCCCGAAACCGTCGACAGCACAGCTTTGGCCGACGAATCGAACAACCCGGGCCCGCAGTCGGCCAGTACCAGGTTGTAGTACCGCGACACGATGTCGGTGGCGCCCTGCCAGTCATCGTCGTTGAATGCGCGGCGTGCCACGCTGTACTCCTCGGAGGAGAGCACTTCGAGGTTTGCGGCGTTCATGCTGGTGTGCGCGCGGATGTCGTTGTATCGCGACAGCGATTTGTCGGCGAGCAGGTCCGCGATGCTGGCCGCAGATTGGCGCCCCGCGCGATCAGCGAGGTTTCCGGCACCCGGATCGGCATCGATAGCCAGGATTCGGTCGCCCCGCACCTTGGCCAACGCCGAACCCAAAGCCACAGTCACAGCGGTCTTTCCGACGCCGCCCTTTAAGCCCAACACGCCGATCTGATACGAATCGCGGGCGTTGCGCCGCACCCGCATCTGCAGGTCCAATTCGTAAAGCTCGTCGGGAGACAGGCCCAGGTTCATCCTGGTCAGCAGGTACAGCCAGTGGCGCCAGCCGTGTTGCGACGGCATCTTGACCGCGGACTTGACGCCGACGTGCGACAACGCGTCGATAGCGCGGTGATTGCCGATCGTCGCCGCGGACGTCTGCGGCTGGCTCGGCGGCGGCGGCGCTGCGCGCCAGCCACCTGCCTCTTGCTGCGAATCGGCGAAATGTTGGCTCGGCGCGGGCGCTGGCTGCATCGGCGGCGGCTGGGGCGGTGGCGTACGCGGTCGCTCGTATTGTGCGCCGGTAGTTCCGGCGGTCGGCATGGGCGCCGCGGTGCTGCCATTCGGTGGTGGCGGCGGCGGCATATCCGTGCGCGGCGCCGGTTGCGGCGCGGCCTGGGCTTGCCACGACGGCGGGGGCTGCGGCCCGCCGATGGGCATCGGCGGGGCAGGCGCGTCGTGGGATGCGGGTGGGCTTGCCGGCATCGGAGGCGGCGGCTGGAACCGTCGAACGGCATCCAGATCTACCTGCGCCGTTGCGTCCCCGGGCTCGTCCTCGGGGGCGTTGAAGAGCCGGTCATAGTCGGCCGACATGAGCACCTCTCAAGACTGTGTCGGTTGCGGCGGGACACGAGGTGGGCGAGTTCAGCAACTCGTACTCGCCCCCTCGTGCGCGCCGGGCTAGAAAAATCTAGCCGTGTTGGCGGCCTCGGTTTGACCCATTGTCGCACCGGCCTCGTGAATCGCCTGCGCCAGGTTCTGCAACGCCAGGTTCAGTTCGCTGGACGTTTGGTCCCACCGCATCATGAGGGTGTTGTAGGCGCCTTGGGCGTCGCCTTGCCACGCTCCGGCCAGCCTCGCAAGCGAGCCCTTGCCTTCGTCGAGCAAACCGGCCTGGATACCAACCGCTCCGTGAATAGCGGTCGCGTGGCCCTCGATGCCGGCGAAGTTGTAAGTGATTGGCTGTCCCATGTGATGCTCCGTTTCTCTCGAGTCGGGGTCAGAAGTTCATGGCAGCGGCAACGCCGGCAGCCTGATCCTCGTCGGTGCTGGTGTAGTGGATGTTCGACTGGTGGAGGTTCTCTGTGACGTCGTCCAGTTCTTTCACCTGCGCGAGCGCGGCCTCGTTGTAGCGATTCAACGCCGCCTGAGCGGCAGTGCCGGCACTACCCTGCAACTGCGGCATCAGCTCTTGTGCTGTTCCCTCGACCCGGGCCATCACGCCCTTGATCTCTCCTGCGATCCGCTCGAAGTTGCCGGCCTCTGTGGCGAGGACAGCCGGATCGGCTTCCATTGGTGAACCCATGCTGATCTCTTTCTTTTCCTGTTGTCCTCGCCACAGGGCGAGTCTTCCGGCCCTGGTGGCCGGGAAGTCTTTGGTGGGCGACTACCAGTCGTCGCCGTCGTCTTCGCCCAGGTCCTGGGTGAGCGGCGAGGGCGCCTTCAGCCCGCCCTTGGTGCCGCCGGACTTTCCGCGCTGCCCGGTCGGGCCCATCGCGCCCGATCCGCCGCTGCCGGCACCGACCGGTGCCGTTCCGCCAGTGGCCGATGCTCCTGCGGCTGCACCGACGGGTTCGACAGCGGCCGGCGACACCGGCCCGGCCTTGTCGATCAGGCTGGCCATCAGCGGCGTTCGCGGTGCCGAGCCTCCCATGCCGGGCAGTGATGCCGCCCGCACCAGGCCCGCGCCGGTGCTGGCCCCAGACCCACCGGCCAGCGGATGGTTGGAGAATGGGCTGGTCCCCATCAGGCCAAGTTGCTGCATACCGTGATCGCCGGATCCCATGCCGCTGCCGAATTGGCTGAACATCGACGTCACCTGCTGCAGTGGTTGGGTCAGCTGCTGCATCGGACTCTGGAGCATCTGCGGGATTTGGCCCGCCTGCGACCCGATCTGGGTGACCATCTGCATGCCCGACTGCATGAACTGCTGCGGACCTTGCGTCAGCTCATTCTGCTCGGACGGGCGCGCGTTCTGCGCGTGATTGGCCTGCCCCTCCCCCAGTGTTGCCGCCTGACTGCCCGCGCCGACCGCCTCGCCCGCTTTCAAACCGACCGATTCGGCCAGGCCCTGTGCGGTTGCCCGGGCGAACACCGCGTCGCGGTAGACGGCGCCCGGGGCATTTGCGGCCAACTGACCGAGAGCCGCGCCCGCCGCTACCTCGGCGACACCCGGAATGACAACCGGCTTCGCCGGCAAAATCGGCTCGAACATCACATTGGTGGTGGTCTCCGCGAGATACGCGTACATCGTCGCGGCAGCCAGGTCCCACATGCGGATGTAGTCCGCTTCGTTGAACGCAATCGGCACTGTGTTGACGCCGAGGAAGTTGGTGGCGTTCAGAACAAAGTTGGTGATGTGGTTTTCCGCGATCTCGGGTAGCTGCGGGGTGGTTGTCGCCGCGGCGGTGTACGACGCCGCCTGTGCCGCTGCCTGCATGGCACGCTTTTGCGCCTGCAGCGCGGCCGTCTGCAGCCACGCCACCATCGGCATGGTCGCGGCCACCGCGCGTTCGCTGGCCATACCGGACCACGCTCCGCTGAGCGCAGACATGCTCGCGGCCAGCTCCAGCGCCTGAGTCTCCAGAGCGATTGCCCACGCCTCCCAGCCCGCGGCGGCCTGCAGCATCGGCTCTGCGCCCGCCCCGGCCTGCAGCCGGAAGGTGTTGAACTCCGGCAGCAGCGCAGCGAAATCGATGTTTAACGGCGGCAATCCGACCATGGCGTACTAACTCTGGTCTCGACGTGACTGCTTCGGCTGGCGTTCTAAATCAACGTGCCTGCGGCACCCTCATCGACCGCTGCATAGATTGCGGCGGCCTCCGCGTAGGCTGCACCGGCTCGCGCCAGCTCTTCCTGCGCGAACGAGTTCAGCGCAAGCGCCTGCACGCCCTCCGACGCGAATGCCATCGCGGCCTGTGCCGAGACTTCGTCGATTCCGGCCGGCATCAGGCTCGTCACCATCGCCGAGGCGGTGGTGCCGGCGGTCAGCCCGCGGGTGCCGTTCGCGACGACCTGTGTACCGATCGCGGCGATTGCCGGGTCGACTGCTAGAGGTTGCATTTCAAATCTCTCCTCACCTTGTAGCGGAGATCCACATTCACCGTTATGGACGACCGCGCACCATTTCAGGCTGGGATTTGACACCCCTCGCGCATCAGCCCGTCCTACGGCGTTTGAAGTTGTCGAATCGATCCTAACCGCCGTTAGAGGGTGGTGCAGACACTTCTTCTGGAGGGTCGATATAGACCGCTTGGATGACTTCTTTAGCGTCCGGCGCAACCAAAAACGCCTGGCCAGGAGGCCTTTTTTTGACTTTAATCTCGCTGGACGGGAACTCTTGTTTGTCACCGGAGAGAAATAGGGTGGGCGATCCCGACCCGTATGCGACACCGACAAACCGGTCCATGGTTGCTCGGGCAGCCTGGCTCATTTGACACGTGACAATTACGTGCAGCCCAATATCCGCGGCCGCAGGTAATAGCGGGCCCAGCGGCGTCATCGGCGGGACTCCACCAGCAGCGGCCACGATCATGTGCCAATCGTCGACCAACAGCACGATGTCAGGTCCGCTCCACCACGACCGCGCACGCAATTGCGCGGCAGTCAAGTCGACGGGCGGCAGTCGCTTCCGCAGATTGATCGCCATCGCTTTGATGTTCTCGTCCAGTGATGCGGCGTTGCGGTTGATGGCCCCCGCGTCGAGCAGGTGGGAATCCGGTACCGCGTCTAGCAGTCCGGAGCGGTAGTCGGCCACCATGAAACGCACCTGGTCAGGACTGTTGCGGGCACAGATGGCCTGCGCAACGGCGTGCGCGATACGCGTCTTACCCGACTTCGCGGCGCCAAAGATCAGTAAGTGCGGGGTGACCTGCATGTTGTTGTACGCCACCGAAAGGTCTGCCTCGCGCAAGCCGAGCGGAATCATCCATCGGGTGCGGTAATCCGAATCAGGTCCAGGCGGGTTCGGATCCAGTTGGTGCAGATGGATACGTTCGGGCAGCACCCTGACCTCGGGCGCCTGCTCGGTGTGAAGGGCAGCAATTTGCTGCACCGCCGCCGACATCGCTTCGACCAGGTTGTCGGCGCTGTGCACACCGTCGATACGGGGCACGCCGATCATCAGGTGGTGCTTTTCCATCGAGATCGCCCGGCCGGGACGGTTGGCCGGGATCTCGCGGGTTATGCGGTCGATCTGGGTTTCGTTGGTGTCGCCGAGCCGGAACTCCACCTTGGTGCCGAGATAGTCGCGCACGCGGGCCTTCAGTTCAGTCCAACGTGGCGTGGAGATCACGGTGTGGATGCCGAAGGCCAGCCCCTGACCGGCCAGGTCTTGCACTATCGGTTCAAGGTCGGGAAATTCCCCGACGAAAGCCGGCCACCCGTCGATGACCAGAAATACGTCGCCGAAGGGATCGGATGCAGCGGGATGATTCGGGTCGTCGCGCATCTGCCGATACGCCGCGATCGAGCCCACCCGATACTGCTTGAAAATGTTTTCCCGTTGGCGCAGCACGGCTTTCATTTCGGCAACCATGCGGTTGACCCGGTCCGGCTCGGACCGGGTCGCCACCCCGCCGACATGCGGCAGGTCTTCGAGGTAAATCAGCCCACCACCACCGAGATCGATGCAATAGAACTGCACGTGGCGCGGCGAATGGGTAGCCGCAGCCGACAAGATCATTGTTTGCAGAAAAGTCGACTTACCTGTCTGCGGAGCGCCGCCAACGGCGATGTTGCCGCTCGCTGCGGAAACGTCGATGCCCCACACTTCTTGACGATGCCGGCGCGGCTCGTCCATGACCCCCAGGCCGAATCGCAACGGTTGCCGGATGTCACGCTCGACGAGCTCATTGACCGGGGTTGGATCCATCAACGGCGGCAACCACATTCGGTACGCGATAGCTTCACCGGTGCCGAGCTGGTCCAGCACCACCTCGCGCAGTACTCGCGGTTCTTGTTCGATGCTCATCAGCGCCGCTCTCCCCCGCAAGCGGGTGGTACCCCCGCCTCATCGCTAATTGTCAAATTGTCGACGACGCGGCTCATGACGTCACCGCCGGGTCGAAGATCGGCGCCGCGGTGAACCGGTGGATGCGCACATCTCGCCTGCGCTGCGGGACGCCGGGCGCTTCACCGTTTACTTCCCCGTCAAGGTCCATGGCGGGAACGTAGGGCGTACCGGTGTAGACGCTCTTGAATTTGACCGGGTCCTCCATACCGACCCGCAGGAACCCGACACCGCTTTCTTTGTTGGTGATGTATTGCGCTTCGGGGGTTCCGATCACCTGCTTGGATTCCGCCGAACTAGTCGTGCGCAACGCGATGCGGTATGTCAGGTTGGGCTCCAGTTTGTCGATGCGCGCGCCGCCGGTGTTGAGCGACTGGGTCGCCAACAACAAGTGCACTCGCAACGACCGGCCGACACGACAGATCCGGTCGAACAGGGCGATGAAATCCGGATGGTTGGCCAGCAGCTCCGCGAACTCGTCGACCACGACAAAAAGTGTTGGCAGGGGCCGCAAGTCAGCGCCGCGCTCCCGGTGCTTTTCGTACTCAGCCACACCGGATAACGCGCCCGCGGCCCCCACCTGCATGCCGGCCTGGCGCAGTATCGATTGGCGCCGGTCCAGTTCGCCCGTCAGCACCTCACCCATGCGGCTGACAAGCTCTGCCTCTTCCTCCATGTTGGTGACAACCGCGGCAGTGTGCGGCAGTCGTTCCATACCCAGGAACGTGGAACCACCCTTGAAGTCGGTGAGCAGCAGGTTGACCTGGTCCGGATGATGCGTGGCGGCCAGCGACAAGATGAGCGTGCGTAAGAATTCCGACTTGCCCGACCCGGTGGTGCCGATGAGCATGCCGTGCGGTCCCGCCCCGAATTCCGCACCCTCTTTGATATCGAGGCACATGACGTCGCCGGTCCTGAGTTCATGGCCGAACGGGATTCGTAGCCGGTCCTGGTCGGTGTCGGCGAACATCCGCCAACGGTTCGGCAGCACCTCTTCGACCGCCTGGGCGCCGACCAACTGGTGCCAATCGGTCGACACCTTCTTCTGGACTCGGGTGGTCTTGTCGATGATGGTCCCGGTGATGGACCACCCGGCCAGCTTTCGCGCGACGCGGGTGGCTTGTGCCGGGGACATCCGGTCGGTCACCGAAGTCACCTGCCGGAACGTCTGGTTAGGCAGGCGATCGTCGGCGGTGCCATCCTTGTCGACCCGAATTCGGTAGGCCGACCGGTGATTACCCAACGTGATGACCGTGACGCCGGCACGGCCGTCTACCGGGAAACGCGCCGTGCCTCCGGTCAAATCGATGACCACGACGTAGGGACCGCCGGGGCCCGCATCCGGTGTGTGCGGGCCGCGGGCGGTCAAATCGCTGAGACCGTCTGGCCGGGTGAAGATCAGCCGAGTCGTCCCGGCGGCGTCGGTGTCGGTCTGATGCTGGAGATGCGGGAGCCATTTCACCCAGGACCACTCCGGATCTTCGGGGTCCTCGGTGAGCACCCGGATCTGCAACAGGTCCGGTGGATGGAATACGGCCAGGTGGCAGATGATCGCTCTCAGCAACCCCGCCGCACCTTCCGGATCGCCGCCGATCGCGATGGTCGGAAAAGTGCGCAGCTGCAACAGTTTTGGGCAATCGTGGACAAGTCCATGTGTGCGCAGGAACTTCAGCACCCACATGTGGCTTACGGGTTCAAGGTGCGGCTGGGGCGCGGCGTCGGGGCCCGCCAGCTCACCGCCGAGCGCAGGCTTCAGCAGCCGGTCCACCGCCGGCTCGGAGCCGAGTCCGATGCGGGTCGCCGCGTAGAAGTCGGCATTCGCCGGGCGAGACCACTGCCGGTGCGTGCCGACAAGCGACAGTAGATCGTCGGGATGTGGTGCGTGATAACCGAAAAATGTGACCTGCGCGCTGGCCGACGAGGTCACGCGGGTTCGTAGACCGGCCAGATAGCGCAGGTACTCCCTACGGTCAGCGTTGATTTCAGGAACCTTCTTGCCGCCCGGACCACCGCCGGCCATGAATCCCACCGTGGTCATGATCATCATCAACGGCATCATCAACATGTACGGTGAAAGCTGCCGGACGCCGGTGAAGACCATGATCGCGATCATGCCCAGCATGCCGCCGCCCATCACGTACGGCAGCATCTTCTGGATGCCCGATGCCGGAATCTCAATGCCGAGGTCTTCCGGTGGCGTGACGGTGATTTCGCCGGGCGTCAGCCGGGGCCCTCGCTTGACGGTCGGGGTGAACTTCTTGGTCGTCATCAGCCGCCTCGGGTTTCGATTTTCCGGGGTTTGGGATCCGGGGGAAGGGTGTCGTGCTCCAGTAGTGCGGCCTGCTTGGACAGCACCGGCCCGTCTACGAGCAATCGCACGACGGCCCACGGCGCGTTCTTGGGCGACGTCAAGCCGAGATACTTGGCCGTTTCTTCGTCCGGCAACCCGTACCGCACACCCTGTGGATCGATGTAGTACAACGCCTCACCGTGCTTCGGGTCGGGAGACTGGAGGCGCACATACTTTCCACCATCCGTGAAAACGGTTGTGGTTCCTTCGATCTGCTTGATGCCGGTGCGCATCGCCGTTGGTGAAATCGGCAAGTGGCGGCCGGTGAGCACAGCGGTTTTGGCGGACTGGTCGCCGGGTTCACGCTCCCACGACCAGCACAGTACGGGCGCCTCCTGTCGGGGCAGAATCTTCAGCGGTTCATCCGGCAGCGGCGAGCCGTACACCCGCTCTGGGATCCTCGCCACCAGGCTGGACTCGATCGACGGGGGTGCGATCAATCCATAGGAATTGGTTGCGCGTAAGGCCGCCGACGTGGTTGCGTTCACCCGGGCAACACCATCGGGCAGCACCACAAATTTCTGCGGACCCGTCTCACTCTGGGTTTGAAACACTGACCCGATTACCAGATTTTCCGGCAGCCCAACAGAATTCGGCGCGCCCGCGGCGGGAATCGGTGGCACCTGCCAGGGCCCGGCATCGGGTATCGCGTTGTACACCCCTTCGGACATCGGGGTGGCCCTCGCGGTGACGGGTATCCCTACCGCCGACGCGACCGCGCGGTCGGTCAGATCGATGACATGGCGACCGGCTTTGGTCACCACCCATTCCCTGCCTTGATAGGAGGCGATCAGCGCCTGATTGGGCCGTACCGGACCTATCGACGCATCGGTAACCAAAGGCATGGCGATCACCGACGTCTGGACGGCGGGAGCAACACTCTCCGGGTTGGCGACGGTGTCACACAGCGTCCAGTCCGACGAGGCGTCTGACGTAACCGGGGTGGCGTACGGGGCGCCCGGGATGCCGATGCGCTGGCCCTTGGGCATCTTGTCCAGTTCGCTGGACTTCACCGCGTGCGGATTGCCTGAGCTTCCCAGGACCAGCCGCGCCGAGGTCAGGTTGTAAACGGGGTGCAGCTCTCCGGTTCCCGACATCACCACATAGAGCTGGTTGGTGGTGCGGTCAACGAGCAGACTGTCGCCACTTTGCCGGCCAAGCGGTTTGAAATACGCCAGCAATCCGGCGCCGACGCCGATCAACACCGCGATCACAATGCCGAGCCCCACCGCCCGGCTGTAGAACTGCAGCGGATCGTCGAACATGCGGGTGTCTCGCCGCACGATGGCGTGCTCTACGCGCCGCAGCAAGAACCGCCAACCGCTGACCTGAACCTTGGTGGTGAGCCGAAATCCCGCCATCTGTCACTCGCCGATGTTGAGCCGTCGGTGCACCGAACTGATCGCCTCCGCCATATCCTGGCCGTTGACTTCACGCAGCCGGTCCACGTCCAGGGTTTCGAAGTCCACCGCCTGGGTCAAGCGCATATCCCGGTACTGCTCACCGGACTCGACGAGTTGGCGCGCGTAGCGACCGTTGCCGGCCACGTCGAGCGCCGGCTTGTCGCCGACCGTGCGTTGACTGAGCAGTTTCGCCGCCTCCAGCAGATGGTCGGCGGCATCGGTGCTCAACGCCGAGTCATTGGCGCTGGCAATGACTTTCGCGATGTCGAGGATCTCCTCAGGCGAATACGAGTCGAACTCGATCCGAGTCGCAAAGCGCGACCGCAAGCCATCATTGGCTTCCAGCAGCCGGTCGATGTCGGAACTGTATCCCGCGATGATCACCACGAGCCGGTCGCGGTCATTTTCCATCCGGGCCAGCAGGGTGTCCAAAGCCTCGGTTCCGAATGGATCAGCGCGCCCGTCGCGTTCCTGAACCAGCGTGTAGGCCTCGTCGATGAACAGCACACCGCCGACGGCACGGTCGATGGTCCTGGCGGTCTTGACCGCGGACTGTCCCTCGTATTCAGCGACGAAATCTTTGCGGGAGGCCTCGACGAGTTTTGGTTCGGTGATGACGCCCAGCCCGGCCAGGATGTTGGCCACCACGCGGGCGATCGTCGTCTTGCCGGTGCCGGGCGGTCCGGCGAAGATCATGTGCTTGCTCGCCTGGGCGACCTTCATGCCGCGAGCCGCGCGGACCTTAGCCATCTGGGTGGCCGCGCGGTATCTCTCGATCTGCTCTTTGACCCGGCCCAGCCCGATCTGGCGGTCCAGTTCGGCTTGGGCTTCGGCGAGCAGCTTTTCCTGGCCCGAGGTGTCGGCGACAACACTTGAGGGATCCCAAGGGTCTTTGCGGGCTGCGATCTTTTCGGCGCTGGTAGGCACCAGCCGGTATGACGGATCTCTTAATGCCGCAGCGACTTTGGGCTCTGGATAGTTTGCCTGCAGCCACTCCAGCAGTGGCGTCGCTGCTTCTTCATTGCCTTGTCCGCGCCGAATCATCGCCAGATGCCAGGCGATCACTCGCCCACATGCTTGCCCGGCCGGCGAGTCGTGCATCTCGGTCAGCCGACGCTCAGCTTCGCTGAACAATCCCAAGTTCGCGGAAGCGACTCCATGGGCCACGCCGGCGGCAGCAGCCAAGAATTTGTCGGTCCAATGCGGAGCGCCCCTGACCTCGTCGATCACATCGGTCCAACGCTCGGCCGAGCCGTAAACGACTGCCTTGGCCCACGACACCAGGTACTCGGCACCGCTGGACGGCGTGGCTTCCAACGCCTCCATGGCGTCCGCATAGTTGCCGGCCGCGGCTTCGCTCGCCGCGAAGCCCAGCGTGATCGCCAACGGCGAATTGATCGGATAGGTGATGTCGCCGTACAGGCCGCCGATCGGGATCCTGGCGTTGAGGGTGGTCATTGAGGTCTCACCTGCACCCGCCAACCGCCCGAAGTTCATGCGCGAGTACCACGCCCGGAACAACGTCACCCGATCGGTATCGCCGCACCGGATGCGGCCAATCCACGCATCGCAGGCGGACTCGTCGTAGCTGGTGATTTCGGTGAACAGTTCCATGGACCGCGCCGGCGACATGGGCAGCATGTTGACGGCGCTTGCGAACAGGTTGGCCAACTGCTCAGTCATGATCGCTCGCGTATCGCGTGGCAAAAACCTCTGCTGCGGCTGCGGTCGCCTCGTCCGGCGAGGGCAGCCGTAGTTCGCGTGCCAAGAAATCGCGCGTAGTCGCGTTGTCCTGCCCGAGTTCACGCATAGCCTCAGAGATGGACTCGTACTGGGCGGACCGGGCCTTCTGCCGGGCCAGATCCGCGATGACGAGTATCTCGTCAGCCAGATGTGCTTCGGTCATGTTGGTCACTTTCGCCGTCAGTTCAATCCCCTGGATGTGCCCATCCATAAACGCCGACACCGTCACCGTCCCCGCCGGGTTGGTCACTGTGAACAGCGGCGATTGAAGCTCTTCCTCTTCCACGCCAGGGGCAGCGATCGCATTCCAATCCCTGCCCGCATCCGTCGTCTCATCACTCGGCAGATAATCGTCGAACACGCCGAGCACGGACTCCTCACCGTCGTCGTAACCAACGGAGAAGTCCAATGCGGCCAGATCGTCGCGATCGTCGTCGCCGTCTAGTGGGTATGGCGGAGTGCCATCCACCGTGTGTCCTTCCTGATTCTTACTACGAGTACTCGGCCGGGGTGGGCTCGAACCAGCTTCCCGACGGCAGGAATTCGACCAACCCGTCGAGCGCCCGCTGCAGATTTTCCGGTGTTCCGGGAAGAAAGCTGCCGTACAGCTCGCCGTTGACCCGCCGAGGAAGCGATACCACCCTGCCCTGCCGTGAGTCCGCGACTCCGGCGGCCAAGTCGGTTTGCGTCGACGTGCCGCCGGGGTGGCGTTCGCCGGCGGTAATCTCCACCCAGCTGGTCGGGTTGGCGATGATCTCCGCATATACGCGCGCCGAAGCGGGTGCGACGCCGTACTGCGCGATTTGGCTTGCGGTCGTGCACTCGGCCAGCTTGCTCGCGACTCCGGTGAGCGGTTCGACATCGGCGGCCGGCGCAGGACCCAGCACGGTCGTCAGCATCCCGGCCAAGCCGATCTGCGGAGCCACCAGCTGCATTACCAGCATGTCGCCGTCACGAGCTGCGACGACATGGCGTTCTCCCTTGCGGCACAAGACAAATCGCACCATCGTGCCGTCGTTGACGTCGCGGCGCCACCACCGTGCTTCCAGTGTGCGGTCCGCCCTGCTGAGGGTGTCGACCATGGCCGCGACACTGGGATGCGGCGCACCATAGATATCCAGCACCCCCTGATCGGTGAGGTCGCGCCGCACTTGATCCCAGACGACCTCGCGCAGTTCCAGCTGGGGGATGTTGGGCCGGATGGCGAGCGACACCGGAAAGTCCACCAGGCCGAGCCGGTCGGCAATCACCAACATGCCGTCGATGGTCACCTCGACGCCGACGACGTCGCCGACATCGCCGGAGGTGCGGTCCGTGGCATAGGGACTGGTCATCGTCTTCCTCGTTTACATCTGCCGGTCGACGCCGACTGAGAACAACGCGCCACGATTCGCCGCCGTCACGCGCGGTTCGCCGCCCATCGGCAACTCCTATCTGCTGGCAACGTCGTTCTAAATCTACTGCGTTGTAGCTGCGTCCACCCGCTGGACGGTAGAGATGCAGCTGCGCGGCCACACTTCCACCCGTAGCGCGTCGCCGGCGCGCTCATCGGTCTGAAACATTCGATGTCGCAGGTCGACCAGCGCTATATATCGACCCACACCCGAAATTTTAGTGGCACCCTGACAGGCTGCCGCGCACAATTTCCGGCGACCGACCAGCACTCCCAGCGACGGTCAGCGCCAACTGATCTGGTCGACCAGCGACGCGATCGCAGCCGCAGTCGCGGTGGGCAGCGCTTCTTCCCGCTCCGCGGCGACGATCATGTCCTCCGCCACCCCCGCCGCCTGCGCGGTCTCTGTTATCGACAGGTTGGCGCGGCGCCGCGCGGCGTACAAACGTTGCCCCAACGTGGCGGCAGGCGCCGTCGCGCCCAGCATCATCAGCTGGTCATAGTGATGGCGGACTGTGCTGAGCGCTTTGATCAACGGCGGCGTAACCCGGCCGATCTGGGTGGCGCGGACGGCGACCGCCTCAACCCGACGCAGGTCCGCCAGGATCGGCGCCGCTGCGCGGGTGAAGTCTGGATGCTCGACCGGTGGGAGGGCGGCGATAGCGAGGTTGCAGCTGTCCACGGCGGCAATCACCGCATGTGCGATCAACGGCACCTGGTCGTCTCCAGAGAGGACTTCGGTGACTTCTTCACCGGGAACCGACCCGCCCTCTCGGATCCGGGCGATAGCACCTGGCGGCCAGCGCAATACCTCTTCGAGCTTGGCCCTGGTCCGCTCGCGCGGCCAGCTGCGGCCTTTTTCGAAAGCGATGAGCGCTCCGGCGTTAATGACCCCGTCGGCCGCGAGGCCGCGCTGACTGATGTCGAGTTCACGGCGGCGAGCCGCGGCCGCCGCGCCGGCACGGACCACCCCTGGTTCAAGGTCGTCGATCCGCCAGGTACCGGTGACGTCGAGGTCCTCGCCCTCATTCGACCGCTGCTGGTCGATGCCCTTTGACGGCACCACAACTTCGAACACCAGCGTCTTGCCATCGCTGGCGCCGCCCAGACGGACCGTCGTACGATCCGCGACCGTTACCGACCTTGTCGGTAGTCCGTCGACGAACATGCCGTTGGAGCCGTTGTCAACTACCCGCCACTGGCCGTCGGTTGACTCCACTTTCAAGGAGACCCGCGGGTCATCGATCTGCACACTGTCCTGAGGACTACTGCCAATCGTCACGACGCCGCGCCCAGGTCCGATCGCATGAGACTTGTCGCCGTCGTGAACGATCAACAGAGCTGGCGCGACAGTCGACTCGACGTTGGTCATCTCTGGCGATTCCTTGGATTGAGTTGGCGGTGGCGTGGGCTCTCGACCGCCAGCCTGATCTTAACCGTTGCGGGCTAGCGTCCGCTATGGCTCAGCTACGTTTTTTGGTCACATCAACGCGTTAGCGCCAATCGGCCCTAGCCCATTAACTGTGTCAGTGCTACAGCCACACGGGCCGAAAAGCGTTGCAAACAGCAGCGCGACCGGCGCGCCCAGACCGCTGGATTTCCGACGTACCCTGCGCTGCCAGCGACCCCGCCCGCGTCACTTAAGCCAGCGCCTTGACCTGGATCGATAGTGCATCGACCTGCGATCGTGCCGCTGGTCGGTCATCCCCCGCGCGGTAGTGCTTCGGACGGGCACGCCTGCGTGACGGTCCCACTCGCTTCTGTAAAGCAGAGCACTAGCTGCAGCACCGGGCGTAGCGCTTTCTGTTGCATCGCTACGGTTTGTGCTATACGCTTCCGAATCAGCAGCCGCGAGACTGCGGCACTTACCGGAGGAACCAGACACATGACCGCAACCGCTCTCTACGAGCTTCCGCTGGGTGCATGCACACAGGACCCCGAGCGTTGGACGACGGCTGCCGATGACGAGGCCAAGACCATTTGCCGCGGCTGCCCGCGCCGGTGGCTGTGCGCCCGAGAAGCCTGCGAACTGCCTGGCATAGAAGGACTCTGGGCGGGAGTCGTAGTTCCGGAAACCGGCCGCGCGCGGACCTTCGCGCTGCGCCAACTGCGCTCCCTTGCCGAGCGCAACGGTTACCCCGTGCGGGAGCGGCGAGCCGCGCCAGTTCCCGCGTAATCCAGGCTGGCGCCGCCGCTGCAGGTTCGAGGGGTGGCTGCGGGGCGCCCAACATAACCGACCCCTGCGGATCGTCGTATCCGCAGGGGTCGGACTATTTATCGAGTCGGTTGGAAAAGGGCGTGCCCTTAGCCCGCGCCCTGGCCGCCAGTTCCAGAGGTCCCCTGGCTACCGGCCGGTGTCGCCTGGCTGGCGCCAGGCGTTGGGTTCGCCGGGGCACCACCCGTCGCGTCTGGGCTACCGCCGGTGGCAGGTGCCTCCGGGGCACCTCCCGTAGCGGGCGTTCCTTGGCTACCCGGGGCCTGGCCAGCCGCCGGCGCTTCAGGGCTACCGGCCGGCGCGGGCGCCTCTGGGCTGCCGGCTGTGCCGGGCGCCGCCGGGGTACCTGCTGTACCGGGCGCCGCCGGGGTACCTGCCGTGCCGGGCGCTGCTGGCGTACCTGCCGTGCCGGGCGCCGCTGGCGTACCTGCCGTCCCGGGCGCCGCCGGACTGCCGGCCGGTGTCGCCGCGCCACCAGTGGCCGGGGGCGTCCCTTGGCTTCCAGTAGGAATCGGTGTGCCTTGACTACCGCTGGCCGGCGTCGACGGGTTGCCGGCGGGGGCTGCCCCGGTATTGCCAGACTGAGCAGGCGCCGAGCTACCGGCAGCCGAAGTGGTGCCGCCACCCGTTCGGCCCTGCGGTTGCGATTGCACCCACGAAGCTAACTCCTGGCCACCACCGTCTGTGTACACCACCGAATTCGGGCTGTCCCCGGTGACGTCGAAATAGATTTTGCCGCTGGTCTTCTGCCCTTGTGCAAGTCCGGCGGGATTGACGCCCTGCGGCGTCGCAGCCTGATACAAGACTCGATAGGTCTGACCACTTGTCGAACGTGCGTTGAAGTTCGAGACAACGGGCGTCGCTCCGCCCTGAATGGCTTCATCGGTGGCCGTGGCTTCCCACAACGTACCGTTCACCGGAAAAGAAATGGCATCCGAGCTTGGCTTAAGGTCGCTGACGGTCCAGCCCTGAATGTTCGTGCCATTCACGACTTTCGCTTGGCTGCCCAGGCTTTGGGTGTTGGCGACACCCGCGGCTTCATCTGCAGAGGCAATCGATGCGCCGACGACGCCGACGGCACCTGTGGCGGCAATGGCTGCTGCTGCAATTGCGGTGGTGGTAATGATCTTCAAAGCGGTTCACTCCCCTATCGTCTTCATCGTCTTTAGCGGCAGTGCTGCGACGGATTGCTAGACAAGCACTGGCACATTATGCCCATTCTCTGGAGCCTAGGTGTCGCCCGCGCAAATTAACACCCCTGTTCTACCACCCGATCCGTAGTACTGCACCGCGATTGCATTCGGCTTCAACATTCGGAGGGGCCGTTACGCGTGTCAGGAATGGGATGTCCACCACGAATACAGCTGATCGAGAGTCGGCCCCTGCGGCTCCGTCTGCACGACGCTGACCAGCAACGCATCGTCATTGGTCCACACCACCGAAGGAAAGCCTTGGTAAGTCCCACACAACAACATGCCGCTGGGTTGGTCGGGGGTGGCGTTCCGGTGCCACGGCCCCGGGGATTGGATCCGCCCGGGGCAGTCCACGGCGGCGGACGTCCGGACGATTCTGTCGAAAGCGGCGCGGACCGCTGCTTTATTCGGAAACAGTGCATACGTTGCCGACGGTGGCCCGTCGGGGTCGGCGTTCGGGCCACAGGAAACCTTGGCAAACGCACCCTTTGGCGGAGGAGTTGGGTTGCAGCTACCGGGCGCGTAGCCCTGCGGCAACACGCTGAACAACTGAGCTTGGGTCTCGGCAGCCGGCGGGGTGGACACCGGCGGTGTTGACGGGGTCGGCGGCGAAGACGTCCGCTCGGCGGGGGACGGCGGGGGCGGAGCAGCCCCCGACGGCAGCAGCAGCCAGATGACCAGGCCGGCGATGGCCACTACGACCACCGCGGCCATGACACCGACACGCCGCCTGGGCTTCCGTTTACGGGGCATCGGCCGGCGCGGGGACACGCCCGGCGGTGGTGCGCCGAAGTGTCCGGGCCAGCCGCCGCTTGCATGCGGTGTGAACGAGGGCGCGTTTCGCGGGCCGTCCCCAGTAGGGTGCGCCGGACCCGGATGACCCCCGCCGCCACCCCAGCCGGGACCACCGGACGGCGGTGGTGGTGTGTGTCGCGGCGACTCCGCGCCGCCGGGATGGTGGTACGGCGGACTGGCCGACGGATGCGGCGTGGCGCCGGGCGGCGGTGTCGGAGACGGCGTGCGTCCGGGTGGTGGAGTAGGGGAAGGTATCGGTCCAGGTGCTGGCGTCGGAGTAGGAGTACTGGCGGGCCGATGCAAGCGCTGGGTCGGCAGGGTGGCTTGCTCGGTTTGCTGTGTCGGCAACGTGGCTTCTTCGCTGCGCTCGACGATGTCACCGGCACGGTCTTGATCCCGCGCGCTCAGTGCGTCGTTGGCCGCGTGCGCCAACTCACCGGCACTCGTGTAGCGGTCCTTGGGGTCTTTAGCCATACCGCGGGCAATCACCTCGTCAAAGGCGTTGGGAATCCCTGGCTGCAGTTGGCTGGGGTGCGGGATCGGCTCCATCAGATGCGCGGTGATGAGCATTCCGGCACTGTCGGCACGATACGGCGGTGAGCCGGTCAGACACTCGTGCAGCACACAGGCCAACGCATACACGTCGACGCTGTGGGTCACCTCGGCGTTGGTAAAACGTTCCGGCGCAGCGTATTTCCAGGTCCCCACCGCGCTGCCCGCCTGGGTCAATTTTTCGTCGGTGGTGGCGCTGGCAATTCCGAAATCGACGAGGTACGCGAAATCGTCGCGGGTGATCAAAATGTTTTCTGGCTTAATATCGCGGTGTATTACCCCGGCGGCGTGGGCCGCGTCTAATGCAGAAGCGGCCTGGCGCACAATGGCGACCGCCCGTGGCGGCGTCAATGCGCCCGACTCGTGCAACACTGCGGACAAGTCGGTGCCTTGTATCAGGCGCATGTCTAAATAAAGGAGTCCGTCGATTTCGCCGTAGTCGTGTACCGGCACCACATGTGGCTCCTGCAACCGCCCTGCGGTGCGTGCTTCTCGTTGCAAGCGCTCACGGAATACGGGGTCCTGGCATAGTGCCGGCGACAGCAGCTTCAAAGCCACTACCCGCTCTTTTACCGTGTCCTCGGCTTCGTAGACTTCGCCCATGCCGCCGCGGCCCAGCAGCCGCTTGAGGTAATAGCGCCCGAACTGTGACCCCACGCGCGAACCCTGCGCGGCGTCGCTCATCGCCGACTCCTTAAGCCAACCCGCGACCCCACCGGCAGCGGCGAGACAATCATCCGGCAGACCCACCGACTGCGCCGCCAGGGTGCGTCAACTATGACGGTAATTCCTCGCCACTTTGGTCACACGGTAACCGTAGCAGCCGTTCTTAGGTGGCCAGTCACGCTTGGTTAGCACCATAAGTGCACGCGAGTCAGAGCGGAAATCGGTGCGTGCGACGAGGCGATCGTGACGTTACGTCACCTCGTTGCGGTGGCGGCCCAGCTCGAAGTCGGGCTCCCCGTCGCGGCTCGCCTGGCGCCCGGCGTCGACCCGGCGCATTCTGACGTCGGTGGGTTCGTCGAGCTGTCTGCTGCGCCACCGATTCCGGATTTCCTGCGTCGCGTGTTTGATCCGGTCGATCTCGCTGCGGACATCGTCGGGCCTTGTCTCCTGACTCGCTACCTGGAAATAGGTCAGCACGCAGCGCAGCAACTCGAGCTTCTGCTTTTCGCGCTTGGCCAGGTCGTGCGTCGTCATCAGGTCGATCCGCTGCACCGGGGGCAGCGTGCCCCAATCCAGGACAATCTTCGTTTCGATCGGTTTGCGTCGCCGCGCTTTGAATTTGCGCCACCGCCCGCTCGGCGCCGGGCTGTCGTAGTAGGTGGCAGTGCCGGCGAACCGCGAAGCTATCGCGCCACCCAATTGATGCCGGTCGAGCGCGGAATCCCAGACGGTGCGCCATTCCTGGCCTGGGGCCAGCTCCGGCAGCTCCTCTGGCAGGTGGAGTTCGGTGATGTCGACCATGCCCTCGTAAGCGCTTTCATACTCGGCCACGGTGGGCGGGTGGCTGAATTGGAACTGGACGTCGTATGCCGTTCGCTGACCGAAATTTCGGACTACCAACTCCACCAGGTGCCAGTCGGCCGCATGGGGCTCCATGAACATGGTGACTTGCGGGCGGTTGTCTTCGAAGCTCAACCTCCGCAGGCGAGACAGGTGGTATCGCACATAGATCAGCGCAACAAGCGCGATTGCGGCCATCACCCAGAGAGCCACGCCCAGCCACGCGGTGGCCCCGAGGCTCGCCAGGTCATGCCATCGGTCGTTAACCCACCCCACCGGATCCACCTTCCGCCGACATGCCCGCTCGGCCCCCGCCCTGCTCGCTGGACGTATCGCCACCAGTACGGCGCCGGCTGCCGACTCGCTGCATCATAAGTGAATTCTACGCACCAGTTAAATTCGCATCTGCGCCGCGATTTGGTGGTTTAGCGAAAGAACCGCAGCTGCCGCCACTCCTTCGGATTCAACGTTTGTCGTCTCCCATGTCGGCGCAAAAATTGCCAAATGATCCCGTCGCCACTTCGCGTCGCGTGGTGCGGGCCGTCGCGCAACCGACGGCTAACCGCGGCCGGGCCGGCCTGAGTTGCCGCACCTGGATTCGGGCGGCGAATTCTTCTTCTTCGATGGTGTCCCCGAGGAATGAGGCAGGCTAAGCGTGATGAGCAGACACGACGAGCCCGGCGAGGGCGAGGAAACGGTGCCCCGACACGCAGGCCGGCGCCCACCGCAACCCGTTGGCGACGACGGCGAATCAACGGCGTTCATGTCGCGGCACCCCGGTGGCGCAGGTCCCCACGCGCCGGGTGGCTGGCCGGTACCGCCGTCGCCGGTGCCCCCACCTTCTGTCCCGGCACCGCCGGTGGCGGCCGGTTGGCAGGATGCCGGCCCGGTGCCGCCGCCAGCTGCACACTGGGGCAGTCCCCACATGCCGCCGGGTGGTCCCCCGCCCTGGTATCCGCCCCCCACACCGTTAGCGGGCGCAGCCGGGCCGGCGCGACCGCGAACAGGTTTGCGGTGGTGGATCGTCGGGGCTGCGGCTGCTATCGCGGCTGTCCTCGTTACCGCGGTGGTGATGACCCGTAACGGCGATGGTTCCAACTCTCCGGCTACTCACGCATCGTCTTCCTCGCGGCCGACCGCCGCGGGGACGGCGCCACCGAGGCTGCCGGCGCGGCCCTCGCCTACGAAGCGCCCGCCGTCGCCCGCCGCTCCAGTTGACGTGGCGGCGTTGCCGGGTCTGCTGTCCTCGCCGGAGGAGATCGGCCAATTGGTCGACAATGACACGATGGAGCCCAGCGCGGTCGAAAAGGCACCGGCCGCGGGACTGTCAGTGACACCGGCCCACTGCGCCGGCGCGGTCGCGCCGGTGACTGAGGCGACCTACTCAGGGTCGGGGTACTCGGGATTAGCGGGGCAAGCGTTAAATGCGACGACAGCCCGGGTGATCCAGGGCGTCGTCTCGTTCGCTGATGCGGACTTCGCGAAGTTCTTCTACGACACGCAACTCACCCTCTGGCGGGGCTGCCAGGACACCGACGTCACGGTGGCCTACTCCGGCGGTGACAAGACCGATCAGGTGCATCTTGGTGCTGTAGCCGAATCAGCGGGCATGGCCGACCTCTCGATTGTGCCGTCGGCAGCAACCACGAATCGCCAGTGCCAGCGCGCTTTGACCGTCCGCAACAATGTGGTCGTCGACGTTCGGGTCTGCTCGCCAAATCTTCGCGACGCCGGAGTGACGCTGGCCCGCAGCATCGCCCAGCGCGTCCGGGGATAGCGCCGATCGATTCCCCTTAACTGCTACTGAGGGCGGGCACGAACTTGGCGTCGAGGTACTGGGTAGCCAGATAGCCCCCGGGATCGGCCAGGGCCGCGACGGTGTCGGGGTCGTCGGCAATGACCATTCGTCCTCGGTAGGCCGCCAATTCGCGGGGTAGTCCGGCGGCTCCCCCGCCGCCGGCTGCGCGATCCGTGCGCACCACGACCAGATAGTCGGTGTTGATCAGGTAGAGCTTGCTGGGGTCGGTGACGGGCCGCTCCGAGTTGGTGTCATCGGGTTGGCGGCGCAGTGTGTCGCTGTAACGCAATCCCAGCGAGTCCAGGTAGTCGGCGGCGTTGGACGGAGTGAGTGTCTGGGTGACGCCGGAGTCTGAAATATTCACGATTGAAACGGTTTTCCCGACCAGATTCGCGTGCTGGTTTTTCAAATCAGTCTGTTGGGCGCTGACGATATTGATGAGCTGGGTGGCCTGCTCGTCGTGGCCGAGGATGCGGGCAACCCATTGCAGTTGGGTCTGCCAGTTCCACAGTTGATCATCTTGCGGCCGCGTGATCGTCGGAGCTATGGCGCTCAATCGTTGATAAGTGGCATCGTCGATGTTGCCGGTGGCGATGACGACATCGGGTTTGGCGGACTTGATCGCGTTGGTGTCGATGAATCCCAGCACCGGCGGTGAGCCGTTGACCTTGTCCTGTTCCCAGGACGGCAACGCCCCATTGGGGGTGACGATAGCTACGGGTTGCTCCCCCAACGCCAGTACGGCATCGGCGTCGCCAAACCCAACGGCAGCAACGGCTTTGGGTTGCTTGCTGATCTCGGTGCTGCCATGCGCGTGGGTAAAGGTCTGTGCCTGGTAGGTGGGCTTGGGGGCGGCGTGCGGCCACAGCAACACCGCGGCCACCGCGATAACGGCAATCAACGCACTCAGCGCCACCGGAAAAGCAAGCCGGCGCAGCCGATCTCGCCCTCTACCTCGTCTGGGTGGTGAGCCAATCGAGGGGCCGCCGAGTGGCAGCGGCGAGCCGGGAGGCATGTGGGCGGGCCCGCGGGTGGCGGGCCCTTGGGGACCGCTGAAGAAGCCGGTGGGATAACTCGCCTCGTGGTGAAATGCCGGTGGCGGTGGCGATGCGGGAGGCGATGCGGGACGTGGCTGCGGCCGAGTCGGGCCGGTTCGCGAGGTGGTCTGCCAAGCCTGGGTGGATCGCGGGATAACGGCCGTGCTGTCTTCGAGGGCCTGGGCTGCCGCCTCGGCAAGCTCGCCGGCTTTTTGATATCGCGCCGCGGGGTCTTTGGCCATCGCTTTGGCGATGACATCGTCGAGGGCAGCGGGCAGTTCGGGTATGAGATCAGTGACCTTCGGTGGTGGCTCGGAAAGGTGTGCGCCTGCCATTGCGGCTAGCCCGCCGGAGCGGCCGGCGTAGGGGTTTTTGTTAGTGAGGAGTCGGAACAAGCTGCAGCCCAACGAGTAGATATCAGCCCGGTGGTCAATGTCCATGCCGGTCAACGCTTCCGGCGAGGCGTAGGCAATCGACGCCATCACCATCCCGGTGGCGGTGAGGTGGGCTGACTCATCGAAGGCTCGCGCGATGCCGAAATCGGCGAGGAAGATGCGTTCATCGTCGGGGGCGAGTAGGAAGTTGGCCGGCTTGACGTCGCGGTGGATGATGCCGCGGCGGTGAGCATAGTCCAGGGCTTTGGCGACTTCGGCGACGATGTGGACTGCCCGCCGAGGGGTCATGGCTCCGGCGCGTAGTTCCCGGTCGGCGTCGGTGCCGGCCACGTATTGCATGGAGATCCACAATTGGCCGGCGTCGGTTTCACCGCGGGAGTAGACGGTGACGATGTTGGGATGATCAAGGGTGGCGGCCAAATCGGCCTCGCGAAGAAATCGTGCGCGAAATTGCGGGTCGCGAGAGTACTCAACGCTAAGAACTTTTAGGGCGTCGCTGCGCGGCAACACCGAGTTGGCGGCCTTGTAGACCGTACCCATCCCACCTGACCCTAGTTCCGTCTCGATCGTGTAGCCGGCGATGGTCAGCCCTTCGCTGAATACCATTGGCCGCCTCTACTTTCCGACCAGGAGGAGGTATTGGGCTGCCACCTGTTGGTGCGCGTCACGAAGTTGAGCAGAGGTGACTTCGACCGCGTAACGGCCCGCGGCCGCAGCGCAGTAGTAGGACTGGTTGCCGCCGAATTGCAGGCAGTGGCTGGCTTTCAGGTTGGGCACCGGGTCGGCGGCTTTGCCCATGGGCTGGGCTTCGGTGTAGAGCGCATTGGCCAGCGCCGTGGCGGCCGCAGGGTCACGGGTTTGATAAACCCAATCCAGGGGGCTGACGGCGGCGTCCATACCGGCGTCGGCAAATGCTTTGGCCGAACCCAGCGGGTCGTACTGTAGGTGTGCGGCCGCGCGCGGGCCCCACGTACCGTTGGACAGCACGTTGGCGTCTTTATCGGCTATGGGTAGCGCCTTCGCCAATACGCCGCTGGGATCTCTTGGCAGGTCGGCGAATTGGGCCGGATCAGTCGGCTCGAATCTGTCGATCAGCGGCCCTTGTAAGTCCAGGGCAGTACCTACTAGCGCCGCGGCGGCTTCGGCGGCGTCGGTGGTTTCGACCCGCTGGTAGAGGACATAGGGGCCGCGCGCGGTGAAAGATTTCACCGTGCTCCATTGTTGGCCATCCGAGCGGGGCGCGGTGTAGCTGGTGGCGGTGGCGTCAGGATGGACGGGGATCGGCAGCACCGCCGCTGGTGTCGGTGTCGGCAGGGCAAGCGCTGCAGCATTCATGTCAGTGGCCGCGGCACCGGCCACGTCGGGGTCGGCCATGCGGATGACCGCGTTGTAGAGGACCGTGTGGTTGGTGTCCTCACGGGCCACGACAAAACCGTTGACGTAGTTGTGTTGGCCGCAGGCCTGAGCGATCTCGTCCGGCATGATCTCGGCGAGGGCGCCGGGATCAGACTTGAGCACCATCGCCCCTGGAGAAAACCCGAATGCGTGGCCAGTGACGATGGCCGCGTCGACGTCAGAGGGGTCGATCACGAATTCGGCCATCCGCTGCGCTTCAAGGATCGCCCCGGATGAGGGGCTGCCGGCCACTCCTAATGGCGGGCGCGGGGTGGTGGGGTAGTTGCCGGGGTCGAGCAGAGAAACGTCGATCGCGCCGGGAGGCGGGCCGCCGGGAGCGCGTATGGCCGCCCCGTCCACGACGGTGGTACAGCCCCCGACCGACAGGCATACAGCGGCCGCGGCGCCGGCCCGGCGGATGATGTTGTTCGGCATTGGGCAGACCTCAACGTCCTACGGCAACCTGGCTAAGAGTCGCTGCAGGCCGGCGTTGTGTGGCTCAGGTAGCGCAGCGCCGGTCCCGGCTGTGCGGATGTCATTGGAAATAGGGTCGACGAGGTCGGCGGCATCCTCGACCGTCAATTCCGTCGGCTGTCATCGCCACATCCTAAACCGTGGTGGCGCTACAACTGGCGGCTAGATCGAACCTGGCTGAAATTGCGACCGGACGCTATGTAGTTGTCAACGCGGTCAACGGCGCCAGTGCACTGGTCCGGCCCACAGCGGGCGTTCTTCAGGATGCGTCGCGGAGCGTGTGCGGCGGTAGGTAAGCGGGATCGTCAGTGGCGGTTGGCGTTTCGGCGTCGCGACACTAGGGCGGCCGACGAGGTCGTCACCTGGGCGTTGCGGCTCGGAACGCAATAGGTGGTAAGCGGCCAGAACCTGCTGCAGCTGTCTCTCTGGGCCGGCGGTGGAAGCACCGGTGTGACGGGTGTCAGGGTGAAGCGTACGCAACTTCGCCCGAAACGCATGGACGATCTTAACTGGGGTGGCTGTGGGCGTCACACCCAGCACGGCATAGGGGTCTAAGTCTGTCGGCATACGTACCATCATGGCCAGCGCGCAAATCGGCGTCGTTGCGTCAACAAACGCTTTTGCGGTTGCGTTGGACGTGTCAAAAGGCATCACGAATGTCCCGCAGCGAGACCCGCTGCCAGGGAGAGCGCAGGTTCGGCAGCGGGCCCCGCCGGGGTATGCGATAACGCGCTCAACGGCCCACTCGCATCGGGGATGCGCCACGTCGGGTGGCGGTGCGCGCACAGGCTTAGAGCTGTGTCGGGCGCGGAGAGTTAGTGATCATTCAGCTGAGGACGGCGCGCGAGTCGTTATCCGCTCATGAGTGTTGCCCAGCGCATCACCTCCTACTGCTCAATTTGCGACGTCGGTTTCGGCTGCGGCACGGAGGAGACCGCTGCGTGGGCCGTACTCGCCGGCCGCGCCACCGTGCAGCGCGCCGGTGTCTGCGGTAGGGCTGCAGCGCCCTACCACGCCATCGAGGCTCGCCGGTGAGAAGGTCAAACCGCGGAGGGCGGGGCCGGGCAGCGGGCATTTCGGCACGATCCGTGGTGAAGTACTTGTTCGGTGCGGCGTCGAGCAGGCGCATCCATTCAGCGCGCACGATGCTCTCCGCCTCGTCCAGCACAACCTCGATCCGCGTGTCGGTAGTCATCGTTTTTACCTCCTTCACGTGAGGCAGCCGCCGCCCGGCCCCTGCGGTTAAGCGTTGATGGCCCGCTCCTCGTGACTACTCGCGATCTTGATGCGGCGAGGCTTGGCCTTCTCGGCAACTGGGACGGTCAGCCGCAACACGCCGTCTTGATAGCTGGCCTCGATCTGGTCCGCATCGAGGTTGTCACCCAAGAACAACTGGCGGCTAAATACGCCACGCGGCCGTTCCGCCGATACCATCTCCCGGTTCTGGTCCAGGCCGGCGCGTTCGGCGTGCACGGTCAGCACATTGCGTTCAACGTCGAGGTCCAGGGAGTCTTCCTTCACTCCCGGCAGGTCGAACTCGACGATGAATTTATCGCCCTCACGCCAAGCGTCCATGGGCATGACCGCCGGCCGTGCCGCGGTGCCCAAGACTTGCTGGGTCCAGCGGTCGAGATCACGGAACGGATCGGTACGCATCAACATCATCTCCACCTCCCAAATTGTGAGCAGATCACCTGTGTGATCTGGTATAGATTTGTATATAGCACCCATGGTAGGTTTGTGCAAGAGTGAGTTTTTAAGTGAGTTGGAGCGCCGCATTGACTGAGGAGACGACCGCCCGATCCGGGCGCGGGGTGTACAGCATCTCGGTAGCCGCCGAGTTGTCTGGTATCGGCGAGCAGACGCTGCGACTATACGAAAAGCGTGGACTGCTCACTCCTGCGCGAACCGCTGGCGGGACGCGTCGCTACAGCGATGACGACCTCGCGCGCCTACGGCGGATCAGCGAGTTGGTTGCAATCGGAGTTAACGTGACCGGCGTCGGCGAGATCCTCGGGCTCGAAGCAAGCAACGCTCGGCTGGAGTCCGACAAAGCTCAACTGCAATCCGACAACGCGCAGCTGGCCTCCGATAATGCTCGCCTGGAGTCCAATAACGCCCAGTTGGACTCCGACAACGCCCGACTCGCTTCGGGTCACCGCGTCGATATGGCGCCTCGATACCGACCGCAAGCACGGGAAAGGGAGGGACATGATGAAGACTGACGAATTCGCACCGACCCACGATGTGCCGGAGGCAGACCTTGCCGAGCAGCAGATTTCCGTCGATGGAACAGACGAGGCCGCGGGGTTGGATCCGGACTATTTAAAGAATGCCCTGAGCGTGGAGGCCGACCTGGCTGATCTCTTCGATCAAGCTGTCTGCGTTCCACTCCCAGAGGACGACTACGAGATCGACTCGTGACAGGTAGCTGGCTTTGGTCGAGTAGCGAAGCGTGATTGTCAGGGGCGGCGGGCGGCAATCCGAACCGGTTCTTCGAACTCGGCGCGGTGGCCGCCCAGGCCGCTTCGGCCCCGACACGCTCACCACCACCCGCGCCACTCACCAACTGTTGGCGCAACCAACAAAAACCCCGGCCGATGGCCGGGGCGATGTGTCACCGATGACGCGACTCATGTGTCACCAATGACTCGACTCATCACACGGTGGGCGAAGGGGGACTTGAACCCCCACGTCCCGAAGGACACTGGCACCTGAAGCCAGCGCGTCTGCCATTCCGCCACTCGCCCTGAACGACCGGTGGAGCCTACCACTGTAATAGTCAGCCGCCCCAACCGTCCTGATGCCCCGACAAGGCCGGTCGCTGGCGGACGGCGGCACTTAAGCGCTCGCTGACCTGCGCCGACACGATTCTCAGAGATCTGACGGTGCCGCAGCGTCGCGGTGGACCGATACCATGATTAGACGAAGACGATGATGCGATACGCGCGATGGTCATCGTCTCCTGCGGCAGCGGCATATTAAGGACAAGCGAGGCAGGCGCTGGACATGAACAGCCAAAAGGGGCTAGTTCAACGAATCGAGCGCAAACTCGAATCCACCGTCGGTGATGCGTTTGCGCGGGTATTCGGCGGGTCGATCGTCCCGCAAGAGGTTGAAGCCATGTTGCGCCGTGAAGCAGCCGACGGTATTCGCTCACTTCAGGGCAATCGCCTTTTGGCTCCGAACGAATACATCATTACCCTCGGTATGCACGACTACGAGAAAGTGGGCGCCGACCCGGATCTCACGTCGGACACCTTCGCTAAGCATTTAACGGGATACATCGGCGAACAGGGATGGCAAACGTATGGTGATGTGGTTGTCCGGTTCGAGAAATCAGCGAACCTCCACACCGGACAGTTCCGCGCCCGCGGCGCGGTCAACCCCGATGTGGAACCCCGCCCGACTGCTAGTGAGTTCGCCCCGCCACAATCAGATCATGCGTTTAGCGCAGAACCAGGAGTACCAATGACTGAGAATTCGAGCTATCGCGGCGGCCAGGGGCAGGGGCGGCCCGGTGACGACTACTACGACGACCGCTACGGCCAGCAGCAGGACGACCCCCGTGGCGGCCAGGATCCCCGTGGCCCTTATCCACCGGAATCTGGCGGCTACCCGGATCAGCGTGGCTATCCGCCCAGGCAACCTGACCAGGGCGGCTACCCCGACCAAGGCGGTCCCCAAGATCAAGGCGGCTACCAAGAACAGCGCGGCTACCAAGGCCAGGGCGGCTACCCCGACCAAGGCGGCTACCAAGGCCAGGGCGGCTACCCCGACCAAGGCGGCTACCAAGGCCAGGGCGGCTACCCCGACCAAGGCGGCTACCAAGAGCAGCGCGGCTACCAAGACCAAGGCCAGGGCTACCAAGGCCAAGGCGGCTACCCGGAGCAGGGCGGCTATCCACCCTCTTACGAACAGCGTCCGGCCGGCGGCTATGGCGGCGGCCAAGGCTACGACGCCGGTTACCGCCAGGGGGGCGGTGGCTATGGGCAGCCTGGCGGCCAAGATTACGGCGACTACGGCGATTACGGACGCGGGCCGGCTCGTCACGACGAAGGCGGCTACGGCCAGCCCGACCAGCGGGCGGCCTACCCCGATCAGGGCGGTGGCTACGAGCAGGGCTACCAGGGCGGCCCTGGATATGGCCGGCAAGACTACGGCCAGCCCGATTACGGGGGCTATGGCGACGCCGGTTCCGCCGGCGGGGGCTACGCGCCATCGGGTGGCGGATACGGTGAGCCCGCGGGCCGTGACTATGACTACGGTCAGGCGGGTAGTTACGGCGGCTACGGGCAGGGTGGCTACGGGTCCTCCGGCACCGCGGTCACACTGCAGCTCGACGATGGTAGCGGCCGCACCTACCAGCTCCGCGAAGGCGCCAACATCGTGGGCCGTGGCCAGGACGCCCAGTTCCGCCTACCCGACACCGGCGTGTCACGTCGGCATCTGGAAATTCGCTGGGATGGCCAGGTCGCATTGCTCTCGGATCTCAACTCCACCAACGGCACCACCGTCAACAACGCGCCGGTGCAGGAGTGGCAGTTGGCCGATGGCGATGTAATTCGGCTGGGCCATTCCGAGATCGTCGTCCATATCCACTGAGCGCGTAGCCCGGGCGAAGCAATCCAGCTTCGCCCACGTCGAGCGCGGTCCAAGTATCGTGACGTTGCTGATGTGCTCGGCATCGCGGCGCGAAGTGCGCGGCGCCAGGACGGAGAGGACGCCAGATGCAGGGTCTAGTACTGCAGCTGACGCGCGCCGGGTTTTTGATGCTGCTCTGGCTGTTCATCTGGTCGGTGCTGCGGATCCTGCGGACGGACATTTACGCGCCGACCGGCGCCGTCATGGTGCGACGGGGCTTGGCGCTACGCGGCACCCTGTTGCCCTCGCGACAGCGTGGGCACGCCGCCCGCTACCTGGTGGTGACCGAAGGGGCGCTGGTGGGTGCGCGTATCACGTTGAGCGGACAGCCGGTGTTGATCGGACGCGCAGACGACTCCACCCTGGTGCTCACCGATGACTACGCTTCGACGCGGCACGCGCGGCTATCGCAGCGAGGCGCGGAATGGTACGTCGAGGATTTAGGATCGACCAATGGTACTTACCTTGACAGGGTGAAGGTGACGACGGCGGTACGGGTTCCCAATGGCACGCCGGTTCGAATCGGCAAAACGGTGATCGAGTTGCGCCCGTGACCCTGTTCTTCCGCTATGCGGCTCGCAGCGATGTCGGCCTGGTGCGCTCCAACAACGAAGATTCGGTCTATGCCGGCGCGCGGCTGCTGGCACTGGCCGACGGCATGGGCGGTCACGCCGCCGGTGAAGTGGCGTCCCAGTTGGTGATCGCTGCACTGGCCCACTTGGACGACGATGAGCCCGGCGGCGATCTGCTGGCCAAGCTCGACTCAGCAGTGCGGTCCGGTAACTCGGCCATCGCCGCCCAAGTAGAAATGGAGCCCGATCTCGAGGGCATGGGCACCACGCTGACGGCAATCCTGTTCGCGGGCAACCGTCTTGGGTTAGTGCACATCGGCGATTCACGTGGTTACATGCTGCGCGACGGCGAGCTGACCCAGATCACCAAAGACGACACCTTTGTCCAGACCTTGGTCGACGAGGGGCGCATCACCCGCGAAGAGGCGCACAGCCACCCGCAGCGGTCGCTGATCATGCGCGCGTTGACCGGTCACGAGGTCGAGCCCACACTGACCATGCGCGAGGCGCGCGCAGGCGACCGCTACTTACTGTGCTCGGACGGACTCTCCGACCCAGTCAGCGAGGAGACCATTCTCGAGGCGCTGAAGATCTCCGACGTCACCGACAGCGCTGACCGCCTCATCGAACTCGCCCTGCGCGGCGGCGGCCCGGACAACGTGACTGTGGTGGTCGCCGACGTCGTCGACTCCGACTACGGCCCGACCCAGCCAATTATCGCCGGCGCGGTATCGGGAGAAGAAGACCAGCTGACGCGGCCCAACACCGCAGCAGGTCGGGCATCGGCCATCAGCCCGCGCAAAAGCGTCGTGAAACGCGTTCTGCCACAAGCGGATGCATTCATTCGTCCGCGTCGGTCGCGGCGACGGATGGCGATCGGCGTGACGTTGGTGGTGCTGCTGATCCTTTCGGCGCTGGCCATCGGCCGCCAGGTCGTCTACAGCAACTACTACGTCGCCGCCTACAACGACGAGGTGACGATCATGCGCGGCGTCCAAAGTTCGATACTCGGCTTTCCGCTGCATAAACCGTACCTGGTCGGTTGCCTCAATAGTCGCAACGAACTGTCGCAGATCAGCTACGGCCAGTCCAAAACCAATCTCAACTGCCACCCCATAAAGCTGTCCGACCTGCGCCCGTCGGAGCGCGCACAGGTCGCGGCGGGTTTACCGGCGGGGACTTTGGACAACGCCATCGCGCAGCTTCACCAATTGCAGGCGGGCTCGTTGCTACCGCCGTGCCCACCGGGGCACGCCACGTCGTCGCCGTCCCCGACATCGCAGGTCCCGCCGACCACTAGTAGTCGAACAACAGCGACGGGTGCACCGCCACACAGCACGTCGGGCCCGAACGAAACCTCGGAGGGCCCGTCGCCCTCGTCTACCGCACCCGCGGTGACCGCACTTCCGCCGCCGCCATTTGAGCCAGGAACCACGTGCCGGGCAGTTGCATGACCCGTGCCGACGATGCAGAGGGCTCGGGGAACCCCAGCTTGAGGGGGGACGATGCGGAGGAGCGGCGCAAATTGAGCACAGCGCCGCAACCGGCGGTTGCAGTGACTCCACCGCTGCCGACTCGGCGCAATGCCGAATTGGTGTTGCTGTGCTTCGCCACCGTCATCACCGCGGCGGCACTGGCCATCGTGGAAGCCAACCAGGACCGTGGATTGCGTTGGGACCTCGTCACTTACGCCGCGGCCTTCCTGGCGCTTTTCGTAGGCGCGCACGCCACCATCCGGCGCTATGCGCCCTACGCGGATCCGCTGCTGCTGCCGGTGGTGGCACTGCTCAACGGGTTGGGTCTAGTGATGATTCATCGACTGGACCTCTCCCACGTGGGCGGCGGTGCCGGCCCCAGCGCCAACCAGCAGATGTTGTGGACGTTGGTGGGCGTCGTCGCGTTCGCGGTCGTGATGGGCTGGCTGAAAGATCATCGACAGCTCGCGCGATACGGCTACATCTGCGGGCTGAGTGGCCTGGTGCTGTTAGCAATTCCCGCCCTGCTGCCACGGTCGTTTTCCGAACAGAACGGCGCCAAAATTTGGATCCGGTTGCCGGGCTTCTCGATTCAGCCGGCTGAATTCTCTAAGCTCCTGCTGCTCGTCTTCTTTTCGGCGGTGCTGGTCGCCAAGCGCGGTCTGTTCACCAGCGCCGGCAAGCATTTCGCGGGCCTGGACCTGCCGCGGCCGCGCGACCTGGCGCCACTTTTGGCGGCGTGGGTGATTTCGGTCGGTGTGATGATCTTCGAAAAGGACCTGGGGACTTCGCTGCTGCTATATGCGTCGTTTCTGGTGGTGGTTTACCTTGCCACCCAGCGGTTCAGTTGGGTGATCATCGGCCTGGCTTTGTTTTCGCTCGGAAGCGTTGCCGCGTACTTCGCTTTCGATCACGTCCGGGTGCGCGTCCAGACGTGGCTGGACCCGTTCGCCGACCCCGAAGGCAGCGGCTATCAGATGGTGCAGTCGCTGTTCAGTTTTGCCACCGGTGGCATCTTCGGCACGGGGCTGGGTAACGGCCAGCCCGACGCCGTGCCGGCGGCGTCAACCGATTTCATCGTCGCCGCCTTCGGCGAAGAGCTTGGATTGGTGGGGCTGGCGGGCATTTTGATGCTCTACACAATCGTCATCATCCGCGGAATGCGCACCGCAATCGCGGTGCGTGACAGCTTCGGAAAACTTCTGGCCGCGGGTCTGTCCTCGACCTTGGCCATCCAACTGTTCATCGTCGTCGGCGGCGTCACCAAACTCATTCCGCTGACCGGACTGACCACGCCCTGGATGTCGTATGGCGGCTCGTCACTGCTGGCCAACTACATGCTGCTGGCCATTCTGGCCCGCACATCGCATGCGGCACGGCGTCCGTTCCGCACCAGCGCGCGCAACCCGTCGCCGATCGCGGCGGCCAGCACCGAGGTGATCGAGCGGGTATGAACGCCTCCCTACGGCGAATCTCGGTAACCGTGATGGCGTTGATCGTGTTGCTGCTGGTCAACGCCACGGTCACCCAGGTGTTCACCGCCGACGGGCTGCGCGCGGACCCGCGCAACCAGCGTGTGCTTCTGGACGAGTACTCCCGCCAGCGCGGCCAAATCACCGCCGGAGGTCAACTGCTGGCCTACTCGGTGGCCACCGACAACCGCTTCCGTTTTCTGCGCGTGTACCCCGATCCCGCGGTTTACGCACCGGTGACCGGCTTCTACTCGCTGCGCTATTCCAGTACCGGGCTGGAACGGGCCGAAGACCCGCTGCTCAACGGGTCGGACCAACGGCTGTTCGGTCGTCGGTTAGCCGATTTCTTCACCGGCCGCGATCCTCGCGGCGGCAACGTCGACACCACCATCAACCCGCGCGTCCAACAGGCGGCGTGGGACGCCATGCAGCAGGGTTGCAGCGGGCCGTGTCGGGGCGCGGTCGTCGCGCTCGAACCCGCCACCGGCAAAATTTTGGCGCTGGTGTCCTCGCCGTCCTACGATCCCAACCTGCTGGCGTCGCACAACGCCGAGGAGCAATCGCGCGCCTGGCAGCGGTTGCGCGACAACCCCGACTCCCCGCTGACCAACCGCGCCATCGCCGAGACGTATCCACCGGGCTCCACATTCAAGGTGATCACCACCGCAGCCGCGCTGCAGGCCGGCACCACCGAGGACGACCAGCTGACCGCGGCACCCAAGATTCCGTTACCCGACAGCACTGCGACGCTGGAGAACTACGGCGGTGCCCCGTGCGGAGACGAACCCACGGTCTCGCTGCGCGAAGCTTTCGCCCGGTCCTGCAACACCGCGTTCGTCCAGCTGGGCATGCTCACCGGCGCCGACGCCCTGCGCAGTACCGCGCAGTCGTTCGGTCTGGACACCGCCCCCGATCCCATCCCGTTACAGGTCGCACAATCCACTGTCGGCCCGATCCCGGATACCGCCGCGCTGGGGATGTCGAGCATCGGACAGAAGGACGTTGCGCTGACCCCGCTGGAAAATGCGTTGGTGGCCGCGACCATCGCGAACGCCGGGGTCACGATGATGCCTTACCTCGTCGACAGCCTCAAGGGGCCCGATCTGGCTAATATCAGCAGCACCGCTCCCCGCGAGCAGCGCCGTGCGGTGTCGCCGCAGGTCGCGGCTAAGCTAACAGAGTTGATGGTCGGCGCCGAGCAATTCACACAGCAGAAAGGGGCCATCCCCGGCGTGCAGATCGCATCCAAGACCGGTACCGCAGAGCACGGCACCGACCCGCGCAACACTCCGCCGCACGCGTGGTACATCGCTTTCGCGCCCGCGCAGACACCGAAGGTGGCTGTTGCGGTGCTGGTGGAGGACAGCGCCGACCGGTTGTCCGCGACCGGCGGTGCGCTTGCTGCACCGATCGGGCGGGCCGTGATCGAGGCCGCGCTGCAGGGAGGACCATGAGCCCGCGAGTAGGTGTGACGCTGTCTGGCCGCTACCGGCTGCAGCGCCTCATCGCCACTGGTGGTATGGGCCAGGTGTGGGAGGCGGTGGACAGTCGGCTGGGTCGACGCGTCGCGGTCAAGGTCCTCAAGAGCGAGTTCTCGTCCGACCCGGAGTTCATCGAGCGGTTCCGCGCCGAGGCGCGCACGACGGCGATGCTCAATCACCCCGGCATCGCCAGCGTGCACGATTACGGCGAAACCCAGATGAACGGCGAAGGCCGCACCGCCTATCTGGTGATGGAGCTGGTCAACGGTGAGCCGCTCAACTCAGTCCTCAAGCGGATGGGCAAACTGTCGTTGCGCCACGCGCTGGATCTGCTCGAGCAGACCGGTCGCGCGCTTCAGATTGCGCACGCCGCCGGCCTGGTGCACCGCGACGTCAAGCCCGGAAACATCCTGATCACCCCGACCGGTCAGGTGAAGATCACCGACTTCGGTATCGCCAAGGCCGTCGATGCGGCGCCGGTGACCCAGACCGGCATGGTGATGGGCACCGCCCAATACATCGCCCCCGAGCAGGCCCTCGGCCACGACGCCACCCCGGCCAGCGACGTCTATTCGCTGGGAGTTGTTGGCTACGAATCTGTTTCGGGTAAGCGGCCATTCACCGGCGACGGCGCACTGACGGTGGCGATGAAGCACATCAAAGAGCCGCCGCCGCCGCTGCCCACCGATGTTCCGCCCAATGTGCGTGAGCTCATCGAGATCACGCTGGTCAAAAATCCCGGGATGCGTTACCGCAGCGGGGGACCGTTCGCCGACGCGGTCGCCGCGGTGCGCGCCGGCCGTCGGCCGCCGCGGCCCAACCAGGGTTCGTCCTCGGGCCGGGCCACCCCTTCCGCCATACCGTCGGGAGCCCAGGCCAGGGCGGCTGCGAATCCGACCGGTCGGGCTCCAGCGGCTCGCCGGTCGCGGCCCACCACCGGCGGTCATCGCCCGCCGCCGCAGCGACGCACCTTCTCGTCCGGCCAGCGTGCGCTGCTGTGGGCGGCCGGAGTATTAGGGGCGTTGGCGATCATCATTGCGGTACTGATCGTCATCAACTCGCACGACGACACCCAGCCGCAACCGTCAGCCCCGACCGTGACGGACACCGGCACGCCAAGCAACACCTCGACGAGCGCGGGCATGGCTGCTGTACAGCTGTCCAATTGGACGGATCATGGGGGAGCGGGTCATGCTGGACGTCAGAACGAGCAGCCCTGGGCTGTCGTGCCGACGCATCTCCAGCAGGCGTCGCCGGCCCGACACGAGACAACGGTATGACCACTCCGCAGCATTTGTCCGACCGCTACGAGCTTGGGGAAATCCTCGGCTTCGGCGGGATGTCCGAGGTGCACCATGCGCATGACACCCGGTTGCACCGTGACGTGGCGGTCAAAGTGCTGCGCGCCGACCTTGCCCGCGACCCGAGCTTCTATCTGCGTTTCCGGCGCGAAGCGCAGAACGCAGCCGCACTGAACCACCCCGCCATCGTCGCGGTATACGACACCGGCGAGGCCGAGACACCCGCCGGGCCGCTGCCCTACATCGTGATGGAGTACGTCAACGGGGTCACGCTGCGCGACATCGTGCATACTGACGGACCGATGCCGCCCAAGCGGGCCATCGAGGTCATCGCCGACGCTTGCCAGGCGCTGAACTTTTCTCACCAGCACGGCATCATCCACCGCGACGTCAAGCCGGCGAACATCATGATCAGCACCACGAACGCGGTCAAGGTGATGGATTTCGGCATCGCTCGGGCGATCGCCGACAGCGGCAATAGCGTCACCCAGACCGCGGCGGTAATCGGCACCGCACAGTACTTGTCGCCGGAACAGGCCCGGGGCGATTCGGTCGACGCTCGGTCCGACGTCTATTCGCTGGGTTGCGTGCTCTACGAAATCCTCACCGGCGAGCCACCTTTCGTCGGTGACTCACCGGTTGCGGTCGCGTACCAGCATGTCCGCGAGGATCCTGTTCCGCCGTCGCAACGGCATGATGGTGTCTCCGCCGAATTGGACGCCGTCGTGCTCAAGGCGCTGGCTAAAAACCCCGACAACCGCTACCAGACCGCCGCGGAGATGCGCGCCGACCTGGTTCGGGTGCACAACGGTGAGCAGCCCGAGGCACCGAAGGTGCTCACCGACGCCGAGCGGAATTCGTTTTTGGCATCGCCGCATCCCAGTGATCCGGTGGGCTCCCACACCGATCCGCTGCCCCGCCAGCCACTCGACTTCGGCCGGGACCGCGGTGGCGGGTCGGTGGGCCGCTGGCTCATCGCGGTCGCGGTATTGGCGGTGTTGACCGTGCTCGTCACCATCGCCATCAACACGTTCGGCAACAGCACGCGCAACGTTCAGGTGCCCGACGTGCGGGGGCAGGCGTCGGCCGATGCGATCGCCGCGTTGCAAAACAAGGGCTTCAAGACGCGCACGCAGCAGAAACCCGACTCGACCGTGCCACCTGACCACGTGATCGGCACCGACCCGGGAGCCGACTCCTCGGTGGGGGCCGGCGACGAGATCACCCTCAGTGTCTCCACCGGGCCCGAGCAGCGTGAGGTGCCCGACGTTTCGTCGCTGAGCTACGCGTCGGCGGTGAAGAAGCTGAAAGCCGCCGGGTTCGGCCGCTTCAAGCAGGTTCAGTCGGCCTCGCCTCCGGACATGAAGGACCGGGTCATCGGGACGATTCCGTCGGCCAACCAGACCTCGGCGATCACCAACGAGATCTCGATCATCGTGGGGTCCGGTCCGTCCACCAAGCAGATCCCTGCTGTCTCCGGCCAGACCGTCGAGCTCGCCCAGAAGAACCTCAACGTCTACGGCTTCACCAAGTTCGCCGAAGCGTCGGTCGACAGCCCCCGCCCGGCCGGTGAGGTAGTGGGGACGAAACCGTCCGCCGGGGAGACCGTGCCCGTGGACTCGGTGATTGAACTGCAAGTGTCGAAGGGCAACCAGTTCGTGATGCCCGATGTCCGCGGCATGTTCTGGACCGACGCCGAACCGCGGCTGCGTGCCCTGGGGTGGACGGGAATGCTCGACAAACCCGCCGACGTCGACGCCGGCGGCAACAACCACAACAAGATCGTCTACCAGAGTCCGTCAGCGGGGGAGGGGACCAATAAGGACGGCAACATCACGCTGACGTTCGGGCAGTAGCCGCACCGCGACCGAAACTGTCCAAGACCTCGTTCTCCAACCGGCGCACCAGGGCGTCGTCCCGGGGGTGCCCGCAGTAGGCCAGCCAGTTGGCCAACATTCGATGCCCGCCCTCGGTGAGGATCGACTCCGGATGGAACTGCACCCCGTGGATGGGCAGGGCCGTGTGCCGCACCCCCATGATCACGCCGCTGCGGGTGCGCGCGGTCACCTCGAGCTCGGTTGGCAAGGTTTCCGGCAGGATCGTCAATGAGTGGTATCGAGTAGCCGTGAACGGGTCTGGAAGACCCTGCAGCACACCGGTATTCGTGTGGAAAACGTTGCTGGTCTTGCCGTGCAGCAATTCGGGTGCCCGATCGACGCTGGCGCCGAACGCCACGCCGATCGCCTGGTGGCCCAGACATACCCCCAGCAGTGCGGTGTGCGCCGCGGCGCACGCGCGGACCAAGTCGATCGACGCCCCGGCACGTTCCGGTGTGCCCGGACCTGGGCTCAGCAGTACGCCGTCGAACCGATCGGCGATCGCGGTCGGGTCGGCCAGTTGCGCATCATCGTTGCGCCACACCGCAGCCTCGACGCCGAGTTGCCCGAGGTACTGCACCAGGTTGAACACGAAGCTGTCGTAGTTGTCGACGACCAAGATCCGCATCGCATCAGGCTACCGCCCGCCCGATTGCCCAGCTCAGTAGCTCACCGGACCGGCCGGCTGGGCGACGCGCATGCGGACCGGCTCACTGTGTCCGGCGATCCGCACGTCGGGCATGACCGCTTCGGTGTAGCCGAGACCGAACCGCACCACATACTGCTTGTAAAGAGTCACCAGGGGAGCGCCCGCCAGCGCGGCCTGCATGGCCGCGGCATCGCCGATGGCAGTGACGGTGTACGGCGGGCTGTAGGTACGTCCATTGAGCAGCAAGGTGTTCCCGACACAACGTGGCGCCGACGTCGCGATGATGCGCTGGTCTTGCATCTGGATCGCCTCAGCGCCCGCGCTCCACAACGCATTGAGCACGGCCTGGATGTCTTGTTGATGTACGACGAGGTCGTCGGGGGAGGCGTCGCGGGGGAACCGGCCATTGGCGTCGCGCTGCGCATCGGTGAGCGTCACCACCAGTCCTGGGCCGTGCACCGGGTCCAGACCGGCGTCACCAGCCAACTCGGCAGAGCGGCGCAGCATCGCCGCCAGCGCGCTATCGGACGACCGCCCGTGGGTGGAGTCGACGGTGGTGGCCAGCCGGTCGCGTTCGTTGCTGAGCGCGTCGACTCCGGCCTGCGCGTCGCGGACCATGTCGACCAGCCGCGGTGCGTCGCTGCGCCGGATCTCATTGCCGTTGGACACGCCGTGGGTGGCGCCGAGCAGCAATCCGGCGAGCAGGCACACCAGCGGGACGCCGACACGCCACGGCGAGCGGCGGGCGGTCTGGTTGACCATCGGCTCTCCGTTCGCTGTGCTGACGTGGGTTAGTCTCGTAGCCGAACAATGCTTGCAGCGGCCCGCCCCTATCGTTGCACCGCCCCTACTGTCCTGAGGTACCGATGCCCAAGTCCAAGGTCCGCAAGAAGAACGACTTCGCGGTCAGCGCGGTAAGCCGTACACCGGTCAAGGTCAAGGCTGGGCCGTCCAGCGTGTGGTTCGTCGCATTGTTCGTCGGCTTGATGTTGATCGGGTTGATCTGGCTGATGGTCTTTCAACTGGCAGCAACGGGTCCCAGTGCGCCGGCGATGCTCGACTGGATGGCAGAGCTCGGTCCGTGGAACTACGCGGTCGCCTTTGCTTTCATGATCACCGGATTGTTACTGACCATGCGGTGGCGGTAGCGATCCTGGCCCACATAATGAATTCAACTGCGCGATGGGTCGTTACTGGGCTAGCGACGTCGCGCTTACTCAATCACACGGATGTGATTCATCCCCATTGTTGATAGCGCTTGTGGATAACCGCATCGACAGTGGTAGGAGTGTTGGGAACCCCATGCAGCAAACTCAATGGGCGCCGCCTGTGAACGGAATCGCTGGTTGCGGGCTCGCTGGCCTCGTGATGGCTACCCTGTGTGTGACTCTGGTCACAGACCTGCCAGGCCGGATACTGACTGGTGCGGCGGCCATCGGGTTGATCGTGTTTGCGTGGATGTCGTGGCGCGCGCGGCCGAAGCTGGCAATTACGCCCGACGGTCTCCTGGTTCGTGGCTGGTGGCGAACGCAACTATTGCGACGCCCCGATATCAAGGTCGTCCGGATTACCGAGTTCCGTCGGATCGGCCGCAAGATGCGGCTGCTCGAGATCGACGGCGCCGACGACCAACTGGTGATTTTCTCGCGCTGGGACCTGGGCACCGACCCGTTGGACGTGCTCGACGCGCTTACCGCCGCCGGCTACGCCGGCTCCTGATACGGCTCGGTCAGGAAATCGTGACCGACTCGATGACGACGGCTTCGGTGGGCCGGTCGCTGTGGTCGGTGGGGGTGGTGGCGATCGCGTCGACGACCTTTTGCGACTCGGGGTCGACCACCTCGCCGAAGATGGTGTGGCGCCGGTTCAGGTGCGGGGTCTGACCCACCGTGATGAAAAACTGTGATCCGTTGGTGCCCGGGCCCGCGTTGGCCATCGCCAGCAGGTAGGGCTTGTCGAACTGTAATTCCGGGTGGAATTCGTCGGCGAACTTGTAGCCGGGCCCGCCGCGACCCGTGCCGCTCGGGTCGCCGCCCTGGATCATGAATCCGCTGATCACCCGGTGGAAGACGGCGCCGTCGTAAAACGGGCCGGAACTGCCGCCCGAGGCGTTCTCGGTCGAATAATCCTTGGTGCCCTGCGCCAGGCCCACAAAGTTGGCAACGGTTTTGGGAGCGTGGTTTCCGAACAACGCGATCTTGATATCGCCGCGGTTGGTGTGCAGTGTGGCAGTGGCGGTCTGAATTGGGCTGGTAGTCACGGCATCACAGTCTGCCATCATCGGTACCGGTGTCCGTCATCCGGTCTCGCTATCGCGCAGGCCTGCGCGCATCGGGCCCGCTGCGCTCCCGATAGTGGCAGGGTGGGAGGTCGGTGCGTTCGGCAACGGTCGGCGGAAAGGTGGCAGATGAGCGCGAAGACGAAGGCCCGGTTGACCCCGCGGCAGCGACTGAACCGGGGTCTGACGTACTCGGCGGTGGGTCCCGTGGACGTTACGCGCGGCCTCGTCGGGTTGGGTGTTCACTCCGCGCAGGCAGGCGCGTCCAGCTTGCGCCGGCGGTACCAGGAGGGCCGGCTGGCCCACGACCTGCAGTCGGCGCAGGAGACGATCGCGCAAGAGCTGGCCGCCGCCCAAGAGGTCGTCAGCGGGTTACCGCAGGCGTTGCAGGAGGCCCGCCGGGCCCAGCGCCGCAGCAGGCGCCCGTGGGTGGTTGCCGGAGTCGCAGTGCTGGCCCTCGCGGGCGGTGCGGTCGCATTCTCGGTCGTGCGCCGTTCGTCGCGTCCGGAACCATCGCCGCTGCCGCCCAGCGTCGACGTGCAACCACGGCCGTAAATGCTGTGGAGCCTGGCCGAGGCCGCTCGTTGGATTGAGCGATTTAGACATCTGTAGAGCTCCATGACTGGCTGATCAGAAGCCGTCGGTGACGTTCCACCGTCTACCTATTCCGGGCCGGGGAGGATGCTCGAAAGCGCGTTATTATTCAATCCGCGACGTTAGTAAGTCGGGCGGGCCGACGCTCGACGTCGCCTATCCCAACGGGACGAAGCAGAGGGTCCACTTACCGGTGTCGATTATCAGCCCGCCACCGGAATTGCCGTCGGTGCTAGATCATCCAGCGGTCGCGATACCGCCAACGATCCTTGACCATCCTCCTGTCGCGATGCTGTCGCCCGCGGCGGCGCGCCCTCATCCGCACGAAACGTGGAGCGACGGGGAATCGAACCCCGATCTGAGCCTTGCAAAGGCCCGGTTCTACCGTTGAACTACCGCCCCGTGGCCGACATGACCACGACAGCAATACTGTAGATCATGACAATCCTTCGCTACCAACTGAGCTAAGGCCGTTACCCGGAATGTGAGCGTTGTTGTGACAGTCCACATTTCAGGCAGCTTCTCCTTTCGGAGTCGCCGTCCCCGTCTTACTGGTGTGCGGGGTTGACGCTTCATCGCCTCCTGCCGGTCCTACCGCAGGGGCGGTGAGGTTGGTCTTCTGGTTGGCTCCACGTCCGTCTCCAACCCGGGGGTTGGCGGCCGGGCTACTCCCGGTACCGGTCCTCATTCCATCACCGATCACGGTGGTGTCGCTGAGGCGGGCGAGGTTGATAGCCGCATTCAGATCCCGATCGATCGGCGGGCATCCGTTGCGGCAGCGGTAGATGCGATCGCGCAGGCGCAGCTTGGTTTTCGCTCCGCAACGTGTACACACTTGGGTCGACGGGAAGAACTTGGGTGCCACAACCAAGGTGGTGCCGTACCAAGTGGTCTTGTACTCCAATTGGGTTCGGATTCGTCCGAGCGCGGCATCCCTCACCGAGCGGTTAAGTCCACGTTTGCGGGTCCCGCCATGCCGGCTCATTGCGGCGGCGTTGAGCTGTTCGCACACCACCTGGTCGTGACGGCTGGCTAAAGCGGTTGTCGCGGCGTGGAGTTCATTCGCGCGGACGTTGACCACTCGGGCGTGCGCCTTGGCGATCCGGCGCTGAGTACGCCGCCACCGATTCGACGGATCACGCCGACTCTGGGTGACCGGATCATAGGGGCCGCGCCGGCGGGCGGCCTGCCGCTGCAGGGCCCGCAACTTGGCCTGGGCGGCGGTCAGTGGTTTGGGTGCCTGGATGCGGTCCACCTCCAACCCCTCCGGGGTGCCAACCACCACCACATCCCGCACTCCGACGTCGACACCGACCACCGGATGCTCGGACCGGATGGCATGCGCCGGCCGCGTCTTGCTGGCCACCATCACCTGAAAAGCGCAAAACCAGCGTCCCGCGTGAAACGAGACGGTGGCCGACAGGATCCGTGCGGTTCCAGCCTCCAGCCGCCGCGTCAGTTTACGGGTCGATTCATGGGTATGGATGCGCCCTAGCCGGGGCAACACCACATGATGCCGATCTGGCTCGACACGGATCGCCCCTGTCGTGAACCGCACTGAACGGCCAGCACTACGTATTGCCTTAAAGCGCGGGAAGCCGACGCACCCTCCGGTCCGCTCGCCAGCGCGAGACTTGTTCCAACCGTCTAAAGCCCGTGCAAGCCCGTCGAGACCCGAGTTGTAGGCCTCTTTGCTATTGGCAGGCCACCACGGCGCCGCCGTGTTCTTGCGTTGATTCCAAGTCTTCCGCAGCTGCGCCAGCGACCACCCCTGAGACGGGGTCAATTCCGAGTCCGGAATACCGTAGCTCCGCTCGGCGGCCCGCTGATCGAGGTTCTTCTTCACCACATCGAGCATGTGGTTGAACGCGAACCGGGCTGCTCCGCAATGCGACTGCAACATCCGAGCCTGAGATGGCGAGGGATCCAGGGCGAACCGATACGCCTGCATCGTCCACCCCTGCGAGATCTCAGTCCGCGCCATCACGCGCTCCATTGGGAAACTCCGGTCGGGCGTGCACGTCATCACCCTGACATACCCCTCCGACAAGACCGGGGCATCCGCTACGCTGCGCAGTCCCGTGGCGTCGAGCGGTTCACAACCCCTCGCCCCGACCCGCGGCCTGGTCGGCGGCCACATGCCAGACCTCGACGCTTCGTCGCGACCGAATCACTACCGCCAGGACGGCGATCACCGCCAGCGGCAGTATCAGTCGCGCGGAGCGTCTTGGCGAACACATGGTTGTGGGCCTAGGAGGACTCGAACCTCCGACCTCTTCGTTATCAGCGAAGCGCTCTAACCGCCTGAGCTATAGGCCCGCACTCGCGTACGGCCGAGCGACGAGATTACCGCACCCGACGCCTTCGGCACTAATCCCGGTCGGCGAGCGTGACTTCCACGCCGCCGATGAGATCGGTCGTCAGGTTGTAGACGAACGCGCCGATGGTAGCCATCGCCGTGAGCAGCACGATGTTCACCAGGCCGATCAGCACCGCGCCACCGAAAATCGTGCCGCTGGAGACGAGGTCGGCGCCGCCGCCGCTGGTGTTGTTCAGCAGGTCACCGACGTTGCTGTTGAGCTTGCTCCATACCCCCATCCCGCCGAGCACCAGATACAGGAAAGCGACGGCGATCATCCAGACGAAGAACAGTGCCACCGACAGCACTAGCGACACCTTCAGCGTGCTCCACGGGTCGATGTGGCGGATCTGCATGCTGGCCCGTACCGGCCCACGCGACCGCGCCCCCACCTGAAGCCGGCTTGTGGGCCTACTCGGCTCCGAGGCCCTCGCGGTGTCTGGTGCCCGATCGGGCGTGGGTTTGCGCGGCGCCGACCGCGGCGGAGCTCCGGACAGATCGGGCAGCTCACTGGCATACGCCTCGTTGTGCCGACTGTCACCACGAGCGGGCGGGGCATCAGCGTCATGCGCCGGCGCCTTCGGATGACCGGACTGTGTGGGAGAGCCGGCACCCGGTGCGGCTGTCCCTGAGATGAACCGAGTCACCCGGGCTTCGACACCGGGGGAGTGCCCCGAGGATCGCGGCTCATGGTGGCCCGGCGATTCCGATGGCGGCCGATGCTGCGGCTGCGACGGTCGCGCCCCGCCGCGCTGCCACGGCGGCACATCCCCGCCCTCGGATCCCCGCCCCGCGGGGCGCGCTTCCGACCGGTGTGAGCCCCCGCGGTCAGCCGAGCCATCCCCGTTGGGGTTGTCGCCCGATTCGGGGTGACCCGGCTCGTTCGATGAACTCACCCTGGCTCCTTTGGTATGCGCGCCCTGAGTCGCGTCGGACAGACCCCGATGCCCGGCTCCTTGTCGGAACCAGGTTAGGTGCCCGCCTCCTCCGCATCGTCGGTTATTGCGGCTTCTTCAGCGTTGCGTGCGATGGCTAACAGTGTGTCGCCCTCGCCCAAGTTCATCAACCGAACGCCCTTGGTCTGCCGACCGGCCTTGCGGACTTGCCGCGCCGCCGTGCGGATCACCCCGCCGCCGGAGGTGATGGCATACACCTCGCTGTCGTCATCGACGATCAACGCCCCAACCAGCCTGCCACGCCGGGAGTCGTACTGGATGGTGAGGATGCCTTTGCCGCCGCGGCCCTGAGCCGTGTACTCCTCGATCGCGGTGCGCTTGGCGTAACCGCCGGACGTCGCCACCAGTAGATATGTGCCTTCCCGGACCACATTCAGCGAGAGCAGATAGTCATCGGCGTTGAACCGCATGCCCTGCACGCCCGAAGTGGCGCGGCCCATCGGCCGCAGTGCGTCGTCGGTGGCGGAGAACCGGATCGACTGACCGTTGGCCGAGACCAGCAGCAGATCCTCATCGGACGAACACAGCACGGCCCCGACCAGTTCATCGCCATCCCGCAGATTCACCGCGACGATTCCGCCGGATCGGTTGGAATCGAAATCGGTCAGCTTGGTCTTCTTGACCAGGCCTTTGCGGGTAGCCAGCACCAGATACGGCGCGTCCTCGTAGCTGCGAATCTGGATGACCTGTGCGATGCGCTCCTCCGGCTGGAAGGCCAACAGGTTCGCGACGTGCTGTCCGCGCGCCGTCCGGGAGGCCTCCGGCAGGTCGTACGCCTTGGCCCGGTAGACCCGGCCCTGGGTGGTGAAGAACAGGATCCAGTCGTGGGTTGAGCACACGAAGAAGTGCCGGACGATGTCGTCCTGTTTGAGACCCGCCCCCTGGACGCCCTTGCCGCCGCGCTTCTGGCTGCGGTACAGGTCGGTCTTGGTGCGCTTGGCGTATCCGGTCTCGGTGATCGTGACGACGACGTCCTCGCGGGCGATCAGATCCTCGTCGCTGACATCTCCGTCGGCGGCCACGATCCGGGTGCGGCGGTCGTCGCCGTGCTTGTCGACGATCTCGGCGAGTTCGTCGTGCACGATGCGGCGCTGCCGCTCCGGCTTGGCCAAAATGTCTTCCAGGTCGGCGATCTCGGCCTCGATCTTGGCCAGATCGTCGATGATGCGCTGGCGCTCCAGCGCGGCCAGGCGGCGCAGCTGCATGTCCAGGATCGCCTGCGCCTGGATCTCGTCGACGTCGAGCAAATCGATCAGGCCCTGTCGGGCGATATCGACTGTTTGCGAGGCCCGGATCAGTGCGATCACTTCGTCGAGGGCGTCGAGCGCCTTGACCAGACCGCGCAAGATATGGGCGCGTTCGTTGGCCTTGCGCAACCGGTAGGTGGTGCGACGCACAATGACGTCCAGCTGGTGGTTGACGTAGTGCCGGATCAGCTGGTCGAGCCGCAACGTGCGCGGCACACCATCGACGATCGCCAGCATGTTGGCGCCGAAGCTGGTCTGCAGCTGGGTGTGCTTGTAGAGGTTGTTCAGCACCACCTTGGCCACCGCGTCGCGCTTGAGCTCGATGACGATGCGCAGCCCAACCCGATCGCTGCTCTGGTCCTCGATGTTGGCGATGCCGGCGAGTTTGCCGTCACGAACCTGCTCGGCGATCGAGGTGATGAAGTTGTCGTGGTTGACCTGATAGGGCAACTCGGTGATCACCAACGAGGTTCGGCCGCGCGAATCTTCTTCGATCTCAGCAACTCCGCGCATCCGGATCGAGCCGCGGCCGGTCGCGTAGGCGTCGGAGATGCCTTGCGAGCCGACGATCAATCCGGACGTGGGGAAGTCGGGGCCCTTGACCTTTTTGGTGACCGCCTTCAACGTCGCCTCTTCGTCAGCGTCGAAGTTCTCCAGGCACCAGAACACCGCCTCCGCCAGCTCGCGCAGGTTGTGCGGCGGGATGTTGGTGGCCATACCAACCGCGATACCGCCCGACCCATTGGCCAGCAGGTTGGGGAACCGGCTCGGCAGTACCGTCGGCTCCTGCACCCGGCCGTCATAGTTCGGCGCGAAATCGACTGTCTCCTCGTCGATTTCGCGCAGCATCTCCATCGCCAGCGGGGTGAGCCGCGCTTCGGTGTTGTGGCTGACGAAACCGTTGGTGATAAAAGCGTGGTCGTCGGTGTCGACTCGCAGGCTGTAGACCGGCTGCACGCCGGCGTCGGTGACGCTGGCGACCTTGGCGTAGTAAAAGCGGCCGTCGGTCAGGTCGCTCGCGATCGCTCGGACGTCAGGATCGGCGATGCGGGACAGGATCTCTGCGCCGTCGCGTCGCCATCTGGATAGCCGGTCGATGTTGTGACGATTCAGCCAATCTTTGTCGACCCAGCGGCTGCCGCAGTGCGTACGGATAAACCGGGCCAGCCCGGGTACGTGATCACTGTCCCTGCCGGCGCAGGGCGGTAGCGACGACAGGATGCCGACCAGCTTCTCTTGCTTGGCGCCGCCGAAGCCTATCTGGCTGGCGAAGAGCTCGGCTTGAGCGCGGTTGGTGATAACGACCTTGTATTCGCCGACCGCGTGCCGGTAGCGGCGCGAGATGACACCGAACTCCAGCAGCATCTGCTGCACGTCTTTAGCCAGCCGGTCGCTGATCGTATTGTAGGAAATCTGAATCGTGTTGCGCGGCAAGGCGGAGCAGGACCCATCGCCCTCGAACAGCGCCTGCAGGAACACCCGCTTCACGGCGGCGGGGGAGTGCCATAGCCACTCCGGAATCCGCTTGTCCGCCGATCGCTGCCCGCACAAGTCGCCGAGGCGTGACGTCATCAGCGCGGTGAGGTTCTGGACATCCAGCTCATGAAGGATCGCGCCGGAGCGGATGGTCCTCGAGGACACATAGCGCTGACCGCCGACGACCGCGTCGTATGCCGCAACGACCCTGTCGAAGTAGCTACGGTCGAGGTTGTTGAAACCCGCGCGCCTCTCCGAGACAAAGCCCTCGCTAATGAACGCGCCGAGCAATAGCGCTTCCGTGGTCGCGTGCCAGTCGGCTGGACCGAACTCGACTGGCGGGGTCCGCTGGAGCACGACGTAGTCGTCGGGGCGGATTTCCTCGATCAGCTTCCACAGCAGGGTTGGCACGCCGCCAACGTCGACTAGGCACAGCAGCGGATGGTTGCCGGTGCCCGTGACTTCGTAGCCTTCTGCGGCCCGCACGGTGTAGGTCTGATGCTCGCCAGAGTGGAACAAGCAATCAGCCACAACCGGGTCGCCGTGCCGGTCGGTAACCTTCAATTCAATCGCGTTATCGGAGTTGGGGCATGCACCTGCAACGACGTCGCCGATCCGCACTGATTGCCCAAATGGCAACCGCACCAATGCATCTCCGCTAGTGCAGTACCGCATCGCCGCTGGTGGATCGTTGCCGGGCGAGCCGAAGTTGCCCTGCCCGTCGACCAAGGGATAACGCAGCGACCACGGTTGGGCCATCCGCACCAGGGTGTCGTAGATCGACGCGTCGCCGTGCGGATGGTAGTTGCCCATCGTCTCGGCAACGGAGCGGGCAGATTTGGCGTGACTACGGTCGGGGCGGAACCCGGAGTCGAACATCGCGTAGAGAACCCGGCGGTGTACGGGCTTGAGTCCGTCGCGCACCTCGGGCAGCGCGCGACCGACGATGACGCTCATGGCGTAGTCGATGTAGCTGCGCTGCATCTCCTGCTGGATGTCGACCGGTTCGACGCGGTCTCCGGCTTCACCGCCCGGTGGCAGCGTGGTGTCTGTCATCTATATCCCTTGTACGTCTTAAACATCCAGGAAGCGCACGTCTTTGGCGTTACGCGTGATGAAGCTACGCCGCGCTTCGACGTCTTCGCCCATCAGGACAGAGAACAATTCGTCGGCGGCGGCCGCGTCGTCGAGAGTCACCTGGCGCAGCACCCGAACCGATGGATCCATGGTGGTTTCCCACAGCTCCTTGGCGTCCATTTCCCCGAGACCCTTGTAGCGCTGGATGCCGTCGTCCATGTTGATCTTCTTGCCTGCAGCCTTACCCGCCTCCAGCAGACCGTCGCGTTCCCGGTCGGAGTAAGCGAACTCGGGATCAGTTCCGCGCTGCCACTTCAACTTGTACAACGGCGGCTGCGCCAAGAACACGTGTCCGTTCTCGATCAGCGGACGCATGAAGCGGAAGAGCAGTGTCAGTAGCAAAGTGGAGATGTGCTGACCGTCGACGTCGGCGTCGGCCATCAGGACGATCTTGTGATAGCGCAGCTTGGTGATGTCGAATTCGTCGTGAATTCCGGTGCCCAGCGCGGTGATGATCGCCTGGACCTCGGTGTTCTTCAGCACCCGGTCGATACGGGCCTTCTCGACGTTGATGATCTTGCCGCGCAACGGAAGGATCGCCTGGAACATCGAATCGCGACCGCTCTTGGCGGAGCCGCCCGCCGAGTCACCCTCCACCACATACAGTTCCGACTTACGCGGATCGGTGGAACGACAGTCCGCGAGCTTGCCGGGCAGCCCGCCCAGATCGGTAGCGCTCTTGCGGCGCACCAATTCTCGGGCTTTACGGGCAGCGATACGGGCTTGCGCCGACGACACCGCCTTGTTCACCACAGTCTTGGCGTCACTCGGGTTGGCCTCGAACCAGTGGGTGAGCTGCTCGTTGCACACCTTCTGCACAAACGACTTGACTTCGGTGTTACCCAGCTTTGTTTTGGTTTGGCCCTCGAACTGCGGTTCGCTGACCTTCACCGAAATCACCGCGGCCAAACCCTCGCGGATGTCGTCCCCGGTGAGGTTGGGGTCTTTGTCTTTGAGCAGTTTTTTGTCTTTGGCGTATTTGTTCACCACGGAGGTCAGCGCCGCTCGGAAGCCCTCCTCGTGGGTACCGCCCTCGTGCGTGTTGATCGTGTTGGCGAATGTGTGCACCGACTCCGAGTAGCCCGCGTTCCACTGCATGGCGATCTCGACCTCGTGGCCCGGGCCCTTGCCGGAGAAGTCGACGATGCTGCTGTGGATCGAATTCTTAGTGCGGTTGATGTGTTTCACGAAGTCGACCAGGCCGCCCGGGTAATGGAAGGTGCGGTGCTTGACCTTCTGCGGAGCATTGCGCTCGTCGGCCTGCTCACGCGCTGACTTCGGCGCTTCGGCAGTGTCGCTGACGACCTCGTCCACCACTTCCTCGGCGGCGACGCGCTCGTCGACCAGGTCGATGGTCAAACCCTTGTTGAGGAAGGCCATCTCTTGCAGCCGCCGCGCCACCGTCTCGAAGTCGTATTCGGTGGTCTCGAAGATGTCCGGGTCGGCCCAGAAGCGCACCGTCGTTCCGGTCTTCTTGGTCTTCTCGCCCTGCTTGATCGTGCCGGGCACCGAATGGTCATAGAACTGCGCCCATTCGTAGCCGTCGCGGGAGATTTCGACCTCGAGCCGAGTCGACAACGCATTGACCACCGATACGCCTACCCCGTGCAAGCCGCCCGAGACCGCGTATGCGCCGTCGTCGCCGCCGAACTTGCCGCCGGCGTGCAGCTGGGTCATCACGACGTCGACGGTCGGCATGCCCGTCGAATGCATCGATACCGGGATACCGCGACCGTCGTCGGTCACCTGGACGCCACCGTCGTCGAGGATCTTCACGTCCACTGCGGAGGCAAAACCGGCCATGGCTTCGTCCACCGCGTTGTCGACGACCTCCCAGATAAGATGGTGCAGACCCCGCTCACCGGTAGACCCGATATACATGCCCGGGCGTTTGCGAACGGCTTCCAGCCCTTCAAGAACCTGGATGTCCCCGGCGTCGTACGAATTGCGGGCCTTCTTCTGGGCAGCCACGGTCGGACAGCTCTCCTTGGGGTTGCGTGGACGCGGTTGCAGTTACCGCGCGCTGGTTCTCGGCCAGTCTACCGGTAAGGGCCGACAGCACCGACTCTGCGAGGGCGTTTCTACACAGCTATCCGGCTCGTGTACAGAATTTTTCAGTCTCGCCTGCGTCCTGACGCTTGCCAGACGAACTCGCTTCCTTGTGACGGCCGTGAGCCGATCGTTGCAATTGTCAGCCATAGGTGTCGCGCGGGCCCCTTCCCGCGATGTGCAGTCGGCCCTTCCGCCACGACGGTGCAGTCGGTCCGGTGATTTTCAGCGAGGTCACCACACCGTTTCCGACCTCCGCCGCGATTTTTGCTATCAGCTGGGCCTGCATGATCCGCAACTGGGTCGCCCAGGCCGTGGATTCGGCCGACACGCACAGCACCCCGTCGCGCAGCGCAGTCGGTGTGGCGTGTTCGGCAATCTGCTGACCCACCACCGAGGACCATTGCCCGAACACGGCTCCTTCGGCGACCCGTGCAGACCACCCCCGCTTCTTGGCGAGATCACGCGCCGCCCTGCCCAGCGGTTGCGGGTCTCGAGTATCGGGACCCGGCCCGGACCAGCGTCGGCGGCTCGAGCTACCGGCTACGCGACGGGCGGCTGGACGCACTGGCCGGCCGCGTCCGACGTCTTTGCCCTGGCTGCGGGCAACGCCGCGGGCCTCCTCCAGGGTGCGCCTGACCAGGTCCATACCGGGTAGGCCGCGGAGGTGTTCGGGGGGACCTGCCTCAGGGCCGGTCATGGTTGAACCACCGAGATGCGTCCGTCGTCACCGTCGTGCAATGCGATAGTCACCCGGGTGGCATCCCAGTCGCGGGGTATGTCGTCGGCGACCGCCGCGGTCACCAGTACTTGCTCCGCTGATGCCGCCGCAGCGGCCAAGGCCCGCCGGCGGCCCACGTCTAGTTCGGCGAACACGTCGTCGAGCAACAACACCGGCTCACCTCCGTCGGCGCGCAGTAATTCGTAGGCCGCCAGGCGCAGCGCCAACGCCATCGACCACGATTCCCCGTGGCTGGCAAAGCCTTTCGCGGGCTGATCACCAAGCCGCAACTCCAGATCGTCGCGGTGCGGACCAACCAGGGACACCCCGCGTTCCAGTTCGGCATCGCGGCGCCGGGACATCTCGGCCAATAATGCGGTTTCGAGGAACTTCATGTCGATGCCGACGTCGTGGGAGGTTTCGACGCTGGCGCGGTAACCAATCGAGGCCTGCCGCGAGCCAGGAGCCAGCAACTCGTAGGCTTTCTGGACTTCGGGGGCCAATTCGTTCACCAGCTCCATCCGGGCCGCCATCAATTCGGCGCCGCGGGCGGCCAGGTGACCGTCCCAAACGTCGAGCGTGTCCAGCACACCGCGCTCATCGCGGTATCGCGCGCCGGCCGCAGACTTGAGCAACGCTGTGCGTTGACGCAGGACTTTGTCGTAGTCGGCCCGTACCGCCGCGATCCGCGGCCGCCGTACGGTGGCCAAGTCATCGAGATAGCGGCGGCGCTCGGCAGGGTCACCCCGGACCAGCGCCAAATCCTCTGGGGCGAACAACACCGCACGTAGCACGCCCACCACTTCACGGGCACTGCGTACCGGCGTGCGGTTGAGCCGCGCCTTGTTGGCGCGTCCGGCGGTGATTTCCAGGTCGACCGCGCATTCTCGGCCGTCGTTGACCACGATCGTCGACACCACCGCGCGCGACGCCCCCACCCGAATCAGCGGTGCATCCGTGGCCACCCGATGGGAATTCAGTGTCGACGAATACCACAGCGCTTCAACAAGGTTCGTCTTCCCGTAGCCGTTGGGACCGACAAGGACCGTACGTCCAGGTCCCAATTCGAGGTCGGCATTTGCCCACGACCGGAAGTCGCGCAGGCCGAGACGACGCACGTACACGCAACCCCGCTAACCGGGCAAACGGACCGGCATCAACAAGTAGACGTAGTCGGTCGGCACGGCAGGGAAGGGCCCGTTATCGCTTGGCGCAACGTCATCGGATGCGGGCCGTAACACGGCGGGCCGGCTAGGCGTGGTAAAGCCGAACGAAACGCGTTCCGAATGCAGCGACCCCAGTCCGTCGGTCAGGTAGGTCGGGTTGAACGCAATCGTCAGGGGCTCACCGGCGAACTCCACCGGCAGGTCCTCTTCGGCGCGGCCGACGTCATCTGCCCCGGCCGAAAGCCGCAGCGCATCCTCGCCGAATTCCATCCGGACCTGCGCACCCCGGTCGGCGACCAGCGCGACACGTTTGATGGCCTCGGTCAACTCGCTCACCCCGACCGTTGCCACCGCCGTATGTTCGGTCGGCAACAACTGGCGGAACTTCGGGAACTCGGCATCCAGCAACCGGGTGGTACTGCGCTTGCCATTACCGCTGATCCCGAGCAAGCCGTCTTGACCCACGGCGGATCCAGCGCCCAACGACAACCGCACATCCGAGCCGTCGGTGCCGGTCTTGGCGGCCTCGGCCAACGTCTTCGCCGGTACCAGCACCGCGGCTTCGATATCGGGCGTGATCGCTGACCAGGACAGCTCGCGAACCGCCAGTCGGAACCGGTCGGTGGCGGCGAGCACCACCGTGTCACCGGAAATCTCAACACGGATCCCGGTCAGCATCGGCAACGTGTCATCGCGGCCCGCTGCGACGGCAACCTGGCCGATAGCTTCGGCGAACAGATCCGCTGACAACGCGCCAGTCTCTTCGGGTAGCGCCGGCAGCGTCGGGTAATCCTCGACGGCCATCGTCGGCAGCGAAAACCTGGCGCTTCCGCACGTCAACGACACCCGCGTCCCGTCGACGTGGACATCCACAGGTTTGTTCGGCAACGCCCGGGTGATATCCGATAGCAGCCGACCGGATACCAAAACTGTTCCAGGCGAGGCGATTTCGGCTGCAAGTCGGACTTCGGCGGAAACCTCGTAGTCGAATCCGGAAATGGTCAGCCCGTCGTCCGAGCCGGTCAGCAGTACGCCGGCAAGCACTGGCACCGTCGGCCTGGAGGGCAGGTTCCTCGCCACCCACGCCACCGCGTCGGCGAAGTCTTCCCGCACCAGGCGGAACTTCAAGTCGGTGCCGACTCTGGTCGTCGTCGCCACGTCCATAGCGTCCCTTCATCACCTCGAACAAGGTTCATACTCAGCGGCTACTCCCGGTGACGAACGCCTGTATGTGTAATCCGCCGCGACGGCCGTAACGGCAGTCGAACAACAACCGTAGAGCTTCCAGCGCCATCTTGAAAGCTAATCGATCGCAATGACACTCGATGACGGCGCCTCGCCGTCCCAGGTGTGGAGCGGTGCTTCCCCAGGGCTGTTTTCGAAGAACAAACTACGGAGAGATACCAGTAACAGTATTAAGTCCTGTGCAAACTGGGGACCGCGCGGTGTCCGTGCTGCTGGGGGAGCCGACGGGCTGTGGATGATGTCGCGGACCGCTGTGGGGTTTGTGTGTGGCTGCTGGGGATCGCGCGGGTTCTGCATCAGATACCGCAACGCGGCCGGCTCGTGTCGACCGATTGCTCACAGCTGTATACACAGCATCGGAGGCCAAAAAAATTTTGGGAAAGTCAGCGCTTGGAGCGCTGCCGGATGCGTGTGGTGAGTTCTTTGACGTGATCGAAGACCTCGCGTCGCTCGGCCATCTCGCCACGAACCTTGCGTTCGGCGTACATGACCGTGGTGTGGTCGCGGCCGAATGCCTGGCCGATCTTGGGCAGCGACAGGTCGGTGAGTTCGCGGCATAGGTACATCGCGATTTGGCGGGACTGGGCCAGCGCGCGAGTCTTGCCCGGGCCGCGCAGTTCCTCAACGGTGGTATCGAAGTATTCGGCAGTGGCGGCCATGATGGTGGCCGCGCTGATCTGCATCGTGCTGGCATCGGCGATCAGGTCACGCAGCACGATCTCGGCGAGCGCCTTATCGATCGGCGTCTTGTTCAGCGACGCGAATGCTGTGACTCGGATCAGCGCGCCTTCGAGCTCACGGATGTTGCGTTCGATGCTGCTGGCGATCAGCTCAAGTACGTCGTCAGGAACAGCCAAGCGTTCCATCTGCGCCTTTTTGCGCAGGATGGCGATTCGGGTTTCGAGCTCGGGCGGCTGCACATCGGTGATCAGCCCCCACTCGAACCGGGTCCGCAAGCGGTCTTCCAGGGTTGCCAGTTGTTTGGGTGGGCGGTCGGAAGAGATGACGATCTGCTTGTTGGCGTTGTGCAGCGTGTTGAACGTATGGAAGAACTCTTCCTGGATGCCTTCTTTGCCCTCGATGAACTGAATGTCGTCGACGAGCAACACGTCCACGTCGCGGTAACTGCGTTTGAAGGCCACCTTGCGGTCGTCGCGCAGTGAGTTGATGAAGTCGTTGGTGAACTCTTCGGTGGAGACGTACTTGACGCGCATGCCAGGGAACAGTCGCTGGGAGTAGTTGCCGGCCGCATGCAAAAGGTGCGTTTTGCCCAGTCCGGACTCGCCCCAGATGAACAACGGGTTGTAGGCGCGGGCCGGTGCTTCAGCAATCGCCAAAGCGGCCGCGTGAGCGAACCGATTAGAGGCTCCGATGACGAAAGTCTCAAACGTGTAGCGACGGTTGAGGCTGGTGCCGCCGCCGGCCGCCGCGTCGTTGCCGTTGGGCCGTTCGGTGAAGTAGGTCGGCCAATTTGCGTGCGCGGCCGCGAGCGCTTCGCGATCGTCATCAACTTCGTCGGAGTCGTCCGGGAGCGCTATCGCGCTGGACTCGGGCTCGTCCTCGGGCGGCGGGGCGATACGCACGCCGAGCTCGACCTGTTGTCCGAGTCGTCGGCTCAGCGCCTCGGTGATCTGACTGCGTAGATGACGCTCGATTTCGTTCTGCACGAAGCCGCTGGGCACCGACAGCAGAGCAAAGCCTTCGACGATCGTGAGCGGCTGCACCAGGTTCAACCAGGCTTTTTGCTGAGGTGTCAGCGGTGTGAGGAAGGGTTCACCGTTGCTGGGGGCGTCATCCGGATGGAGTTCACCGTTGAGCTCGGAGACAACCGCGTTCCAGACGGAAGCAAAACCTACACCGGGATCATCGCTCAACGACGGATCCCCCTGCTTCGAACTCGAGGTACGACCATTAACCGTGCCGACGAACTGTCCACATAGTTATCCACAGGTGTGGACAGGAGGGACGTCATCACGGCACTATCTGTCGGCGACGGCATGCGAGATCGGCGCTTCCGACAGCCAGCATAGGTTGTCTGGGCAGTGGGCCGAACCGCCATCCTCGCTACGTTGTCGGGGTCCGTTCCGATCTGGAACGGCTTGAAAACTGCACCGCCCGAAGCTAACAGTTTTCCGTGGGAGTGCCAACAATTCCGCAACATTCGCCGTCGCCTCGATGAGGTTGCGACGAGACGCCGTGACGGGTGTGAAAACAGTTAAGAATGGAACCCGGTTCCGGCCACGCGCGAGGAATCGCGCGCTGTCCGGCGGCCTTCTGGCGAGAGCAGGTTTGACCCGGAGAGGCCTCGTCAGTACCCTCGAACAGTCGCCCGAAAGTCGGCGATACGGCAGCGATCCGGGCGATCCGTCCGGTGCCCGCGCCGGTTACCACCGAGACACAGAGCCTACCGAGGGCTTCGTGCGGGCGATCGCGTCCGACCCACATAGCTAAGTGGCCGGAATGCGATGCCAGATGCGACGAGGAGAGAGCCGTGGCGAAGGGCAAGCGGACCTTCCAGCCGAACAACCGGCGCCGAGCCCGCGTGCATGGCTTCCGGCTGCGGATGCGCACCAGGGCCGGGCGCGCGATCGTTTCCAGTCGGCGTCGCAAGGGGCGCCGCTCACTCACTGCCTGACCCTTCCCAGGTGTCAGAGCGGTGCTTCCCGCGCAAAACCGCATGACGCGGTCCGTAGATTTCGACGCGACGGTTAAGCACGGACGACGAGCCGTGCAACCCGACGTCGTGATCCATGCGCGGCAGGGCCCGCGCGCGACCTCGCCGAAGATCGGGTTGATCATCGCGAAATCGGTTGGCTCGGCAGTGGACCGCCACCGCGTGGCGCGGCGACTACGACATGTGGCACGCGCGGTATTGCCCGACATGGACAATGTCGACCAGGTGGTGATTCGCGCACTGCCCAGCAGTCGGGAGGCGATCTCGCCGCGATTGGAGCAACAACTGCGGACTGGCTTAGCGCGGATACGTCAAGCGACGGGACCGCGGCAGTGAACGCGGTGACCGCCGGGCGTACTGGTCGTATCGGCAGGGCGGGGACGGTGGCAGCACGGGGGTTGATCTTCTTGATCCAGTTGTACCGGCACATGGTGTCGCCGCTGCGGCCGGCGACATGCCGGTTTATCCCGACCTGTAGTCAGTACGCGGTGGATGCGCTGGCCGAATACGGCCTGCTGCGCGGGAGTTGGCTGGCCGCAGCCAGGCTGGTCAAGTGCGGACCGTGGCATCGGGGAGGATGGGATCCGATACCTGAGCGCCGGACAGTTCCGGCCCAGATGGGGCATGCCGGCGGCACCCCAGTGAAGCAAGGGGAGAGTGCGTCCGTTGTCGTTTGATCTGGTCAGCCTGGACATCTTCTACTACCCGGTGTCCGCGATTATGTGGGTCTGGTACAAGGCGTTTGCCGCGGTGCTGGGTCCCTCGAACTTTTTCGCGTGGGCGTTGTCGGTGATGTTCCTGGTGTTCACCCTGCGTGCAATCCTCTATAAGCCGTTCGTCCGGCAGATCCGCACTACCCGCCAGATGCAGGAGTTGCAGCCGCAGATCAAGGCGCTGCAGAAGAAGTACGGCAAGGATCGCCAGCGGATGGCGATGGAGATGCAGAAGCTGCAGCGCGAGCACGGCTTCAACCCGATCCTGGGTTGCCTACCGATGTTGGCCCAGCTGCCGGTGTTTCTCGGGCTCTATCACGTGCTGCGTTCGTTCAACCGTACGACGGGCGGCTTCGGGCAGCCGCACTTGTCGGTGGCCGCGAACCGCGCCACCGGCAACTACGTGTTCAGCCCGACCGATGTAGCGCACTTCCTGGACGCCAACCTCTTCGGCGCGCCGATCGGCGCGTTTATGTCCCAGCGCACCGGGTTGGATGCGTTCACCGAATTCAGCCGCCCAGCCGTCATTGCGGTGGGGTTGCCGGTGATGATCCTGGCCGGGGTGGCGACATACTTCAACAGCCGCGCATCGGTGGCCCGGCAGAGCCCCGAGGCCGCCGCCAATCCGCAGACCGCGATGATGAACAAGCTTGCGCTGTATGTCTTTCCGCTCGGTGTGGTGGTCGGTGGACCGTTCCTGCCGCTGGCGATCATTCTGTACTGGTTTGCCAACAACATCTGGACCTTTGGTCAGCAGCACTATGTGTTCGGGATGATCGAAAAAGAGGATGAGGCGAAGAAGCGCGAGGCGTTGGAGCGGCGCGCGGCGAACGCACCGGCGCCCGGAGCTAAGCCGAAGCGTTCCGCGAGGTCTGGGCCGGGCGGTGGGGGAGAGGCGCCGACGGCCGCGACCGAGGAAGTGGCGGAGGCGTCAACCGCCGAACCCAACGGTGAGGCAACCGATTCCAAGCGGTCGGCGGCCAAAGCGGGTAAGCCCAATCAACCGACGCGCGACGGCAATTCGCCCAGTCGGACACCGCGCCCCGGGGCCAGACCGAAAAAGCGCAAACGGTGACCGCTCGCGACGATTGACGGAAACGAGCAAAAGCACCGCAGGACTTGAGAACTAGCCGGGTGAAGAAGCAACCCCCGGCGCACCGGAAGAGAAAGAGGCAGGCATGACCGACGCCGACACGACCGAACGCGAAGCCAAAGACGAACTCCTGCAGGACGACACGGCGACCGCTGAGGGCGCGCCCGAAGCGGACGCCGATCTGGAGGAGAGGCTAGTTGCCGAGGGCGAGATCGCGGGCGACTATCTCGAAGAGCTGCTGGACTTGCTGGATTTCGACGGCGACATCGACCTGGATGTCGAGGGCAGCCGCGCCGTCGTCAGCATCGACGGCAGCGACGACTTGAACAAGCTGGTCGGCCGAAAGGGCGAAGTCCTCGATGCGCTACAGGAGCTGACCCGGCTGGCGGTGCATCAGAAAACCGGCGTGCGCAGCCGTCTGATGCTCGACGTCGCCAGTTGGCGCCGGCGTCGTCGCGACGAGTTGGCGACGCTCGGCGATAAGGTTGCCCGCCGCGTGCTCGAGGGCGGGGAGCGAGAAGAGCTTGCACCGATGACCCCGTTCGAGCGAAAGATCGTCCACGACGCCGTGGCGGCAGTCGACGGCGTTCGCAGCGAAAGCGAGGGCGTCGAGCCTTCGCGACGGGTTGTCGTCCTGCCCGACTGACCCAGCCGGAAAGTTACAGGCGTGTAGTTCGCGGCTCGGCAAGGTCCACAAACCGGAGGAATGTTTCACGTGAAACATGTCGAAGTGGCCGCACCGCCGCCGGCCGCTGCGACAGTCTTCGGTCCCCGCTTGGCCGTCGCCCAACGCTACGCCGAACTGCTGGCCGGGGCCGGGATCGAATGGGGGATCGTCGGGCCGCACGAGGTCGACCGAATCTGGGAGCGCCACCTCCTCAACAGCGTCGCGGTCGCGGAGCTACTGGAGCCGGGGGAGCGCGTGGTCGACATCGGCAGCGGCGCCGGCCTACCGGGACTGCCGGTCGCGATCGCCCGCCCCGACCTCCGGGTGCTGCTCGTCGAGTCACTGCTACGCCGAGCCGATTTTCTGCGGACGGTCGTCGCCGAGCTCGAGCTCGATGTCGAGGTGGTACGCGGTCGAGCGGAAGAGCCGGCCGTGCGCGACCGTATCGGCACCAACGACGCCACGGTTTCTCGGGCCGTCGCGTCCCTGGACAAGCTGGCGCGGTGGAGCCTGCCCTTCCTGCGACCCGACGGCCGGATGTTGGCAATCAAGGGAGAGCGGGCGGCCGACGAAGTCTCGCGATACCGGCGTGTGATGAGCGGGTTAGGCGCCGTGAATGTCAGGGTGGTGAAATGTGGCGTGAACTACTTGACTCCGCCCGCAACCGTGGTGGTGGCGGAGCGCGGGATACCGACGCCGGCGAAGCGCCGGCCACGCCCGTCGTCCCACCGGTCCAACCGGGACAAGAGGGAGGCGTTATGACTGCGCCACGCGGACCGGCCGCACGCGACTCCGGGTCGTCCCGGGCGGCGGCGTCGAATGTTTCACGTGAAACATCGCCGGAATTCGACACCCCGATCGGGGCCGCCGCCGAGCGCGCGATGCGCGTGCTGCACACCACGCACACGCGGTTACCACGGCCCGTCAACCGGCGACTGTTCACCATCGCCAACCAGAAGGGTGGAGTCGGGAAGACCACGACGGCGGTCAACGTCGCAGCAGCCCTGGCGGTCCAAGGCCTCAAGACGCTCGTCATCGACCTCGACCCGCAGGGCAACGCCAGCACCGCGTTGGGTATTGCCGAGCGCCATTCCGGCACCCCGTCGTCCTACGAGGTGCTGCTCGGCGAAATACCGTTGCGCGACGCGCTGCGCCGAAGCCCGCACAGCGATAGGTTGTACTGCGTACCCGCCACCATCGACTTGGCCGGCGCCGAGATCGAGTTGGTCAGCATGGTGGCCCGGGAGAACAGATTGCGGACCGCGCTGACCGAGTTGGATAACACCGACTTCGACTACGTCTTCATCGATTGCCCGCCATCGCTTGGGCTGCTGACCATCAATGCACTCGTCGCTGCTCCTGAAGTATTGATTCCGATCCAGTGCGAGTACTACGCGCTGGAAGGCGTGTCGCAGCTGATGAACAACATCGAGATGGTGAAGGCGCATCTGAACCCTCGCCTCGAGGTAACCACCGTCGTCCTCACCATGTACGACGGTCGAACCAAGCTCGCCGATCAGGTCGCCGACGAAGTACGGCGCTACTTCGGCAGCAAGGTCTTGCGCACGGTGATCCCGCGGAGCGTCAAGGTGTCCGAAGCGCCCGGCTACAGCATGACCATCATCGATTACGATCCCGGTTCGCGGGGGGCGATGAGCTATCTCGACGCCAGCCGCGAACTTGCCGAGCGCGACCGACCATCATCCGTGGAGGGACAACCACGACCCGCCGGCGACGATGCAGAACGAAGTGATGAGGAGGAGCGGCGCACATGAGCCAGCCGTCACGGAGGAAAGGCGGCCTGGGCCGCGGCCTGGCCTCGCTGATCCCGACCGGACCATCGGAAGGCCAGACCGGGACGACCGACCTGGGACCGCGGATGGGTGCGGCGGCTGCCGATGTGGTGCTGGGCGGCGGCCCGGCCGGGGCGGCGCCGGCCGGCATGGGTGCGGTGTACCGCGAGATCGACCCGGCGCTCATCGAGCCGAATCCGCGCCAACCGCGACAGGTTTTCGACGACGAGGCCCTCGCCGAACTGGTGCACTCAATCCGCGAATTCGGTCTCATGCAGCCGATCGTGGTTCGGGCGCTGGACGGGGCGCCGGATGGCCGGCGGTATCAGCTGGTGATGGGGGAGCGGCGTTGGCGCGCCGCCCAGGAGGCCGGAATGACGGCCATCCCGGCGATCGTGCGGGAAACCGGCGACGACAATCTGTTGCGCGACGCCCTGTTGGAGAACATCCACCGCGTGCAGTTGAACCCGCTGGAAGAGGCGGCCGCCTACCAGCAGCTGCTCGATGAGTTCGGTGTCACCCACGACGAACTTGCCGCCCGCATCGGGCGATCCCGTCCGCTGATCACCAACATGATCCGGCTGCTGCGGTTGCCGATCGCCGTCCAGCGACGCGTCGCGGCCGGCGTGTTGTCGGCAGGCCACGCCAGGGCGTTGCTGTCGCTGGAGGGCGGGTCGGAAGCTCAAGAAGAACTTGCCGCACGGATCGTCGCCGAAGGCCTCTCGGTGCGAGCCACGGAGGAAGCGGTCACTCTGGCCAATCGCGACGACGTCGGCAAGCCCACACCGCCGCGGCGCAAGCCGATTCAGATGCCGGGACTCCAGGATGTTGCGGAACGGCTGTCGAGTGCCTTCGACACCCGGGTCACGGTCAGCCTCGGCAAACGCAAGGGCAAGATCGTCGTCGAGTTCGGGTCCGTGGACGATCTGCAGCGAATTGTGGACTTGATGAACTCGTCGAACCCGTGAACCACCACCCGCAGTAGTTACGTCACTGTGACATTGCCGTGACCCGGGCGGCCGGTCGGAGCGGTGATCGAGTCAATCATGGTGCGTGCCAGCGCTTTTCATTTCCGTGCCGGCGGATACGGCGTGTCTGGGCCGATACCGGGCCGGCGGCGGCCGATTCTCTTATTCTGGGTAAGTCAATTGCGTCTGTCAGCCCCGCAACGATGCGGGCCTGCCCGGGGTACTCTCGCCTGCGAGGGGGCGGGGTACTACCCGATCGCGAGGAAGCCCGATCACCATGGCGGCGCCGCACCAAGGTCCAGGAGTCTAGTGTCAGCTCGAATCACGCCGCTGCAGCTCGAGGCGTTCGAGCAGCTTCCCAAGCATGCGCGCCGGTGCGTCTTCTGGGAGGTGGACCCGGCGACCCTAGGCAAAGAGGAGCATCTCGCCGACCCGGAGTTCGAGAAAGAAGCCTGGTTGTCGATGGTGATGCTGGAATGGGGTTCGTGCGGCCAGGTCGCCATGGCAATTCCGTCGGAGGGTGGTCCGAGTGAACCGCCGTGTATGGGCTACGTGCTCTATGCGCCGCCGCGGGCGGTGCCCAGGGCGGCCCGGTTTCCCACCGCCCCCGTGTCGGCTGACGCGGTGTTGCTCACGTCGATGGGTGTGGAGCCGGGGCGCAATGCCGATGACTTGCCGTACAGCCTCATCGCGCAAGTCGTCGACGAATTGGTGCGCCGCGGAGTCCGGGCGCTGGAGGCCTTCGGGCGCACACCCGAAGTCGCCGAGTTGCTCAACCCGCAGGCCGCCGACCCCGAGCTGCGCCCGGTACTGGAGGCGCTCGGCGACTGTTCGGTCGACCACTGCGTGATCGGCGCCGACTTTCTGCGCGGTGCGGGATTTGTCGTGGTGGCACCGCACCGCTACTTTCCGCGGCTGCGCCTCGAGCTGGACAAGGGTTTGGGCTGGAAGGCCGAAGTTGAAGCGGCCCTTGAACGACTACTCGAAAATGCCCAGCTGCAGCAACCGGTGGCGGCCGGCTCGTCGACTATGAGCCGCTGAGCCTGCTGGCCTGTTCCACCGACAACTCGTGAGCCAGTAGCTCAGCGAAGGTGAAAGTGCCGGTGGGCCGGTCGTTTTTGCCCAGCAGATACAACCGCTTGACTGCGGCGAGAACCCCTTCGGCGATCGCGTCGCGGGTCTGCGTGGTGACCAGCATGCCGCGGTCATGCGGGTTGGTGATGTAGCCGACGTCGACCTGAACCGTCGGCATCCTGGTCAGGCGCAGCAGATCCCACGTGCGTCCGTGGGTGCGGCAGTCGCGTAAACCGGTACGCGCCACTACTTCTCGTTGAATGAAGTCGGCGAGGTTGCGACCGATCGTGGATACCGAACCATGCGAATTACCGAAGTGAAACGAAGCCACGCCGTTGGCCGACGGGCTGACCTGGGTGGCGCAACGCAGGCTGATCATCAGGTCGGCGCCCACGGCGTTGGCAGTCGCGGCGCGTTCGGCGTCCGACGGGCTGCCGTTGGTCGGCCGCGACAAAAACGTCTCCATGCCGATGGCCGTCATCCGGCCTTCAAGGCGACTTGCCAAGTCCCACAAGATATCCGCTTCGCTGGTCGGGCCGGCGGCGTCATGCGTGAGCAGCCCGTGGTCGGCACCGCCGCCCCCAGGGTCGATGATGATCCGCTTACCGGACAGCTTCGGGCCGGAGCTGCGCACCAGCTCCTCCTCGCGGATGGCGTGAGGAGACCCGCCGCTAACCCGGGCGGAGAGAAAGTACAAAGAGCGCAATGTTTCTGGGCCGCAGATGCCATCGGCGTACAGGCCGTACTCGCGTTGGTATGACATCAACGCGTTGTGGGTCTGCAGCCCGAAGTAGCCGTCGACCAAGCCGGTGTAGAAGCCAAGGTCCTGCAACCGGGATTGCAGGGTGGCGACGTCGTCACCGTACATCGGTGCGCCGAACTGATGATGCAGCGTGCGGGCGCCCAGCCGATAGGACGCTTCTTTCAGCGCACGGTAGGTAGCCTCGCCGACGACGCCGTCCACCAGCAGGCCTCGGTGCTGCTGGAACGCCCGAACTGCCTGATCGAGCTCCTCGTCGAACAGGTCGAGGGCGACATGTCTTCCGGTGGTGATGTCCTCGTCAGGACTGTGTAGATGCCCCAGCGCCGCTAGCGCTGCCCGGATCTCGGTGACCGCTGCACTGCGGTCACCACAGCGCAGCGCTTCGCCGGCACCGCGGTGCGGAGTCGACATGCCAGGGGGCCTCCGGTAAGCCAGTGTGAATGACCCTGCCAGTGCTAGACAGGCTTGGCGGTATTGTCGCAGACGCTCGGCGAATTCGGGAAAACACCAGGCAAACCGTTATGAGGCGTGGCGAGCAGGACTTTCGTTACCGGGAGTCAGGCACCACGTCGGAAAGTTCACGCAGCAGCGCCGCTTTGCCCTTGGCGCCGACGATCCTTTTGACCGGCTGGCCGCCCTGGAACAAGATCAGCGTCGGGATCGACACCACCTGGAAATCACGCGCGGTTTCCGGGTTGGCGTCCACGTCAAGTTTGGCGACGGTGAGCTGCCCGGCCTTTTCTGCCGCGATCTCCTCGAGCACCGGCGCAACCATCTTGCACGGACCGCACCACGTAGCCCAAAAGTCAACCAGCACAGGGTTATCGCTAGATAACACGTCCGTAGAGAACGTCGCGTCCGATACCTCCACGGGGGTGCCGGTGTTCTGGGTCATCGGGGTGCTCCAATCATCTCGCTGCTGCCGGCGGCTCCGGTGGCCGTGGTCTGTACAGGCTGGTCAGGGTCATCGTGGTCGGCCAGCCAACGTTCGGCGTCGATCGCTGCGGAGCAGCCGGTGCCGGCGGCGGTGACGGCCTGGCGGTAGGTGCGGTCCACCAGGTCGCCGGCCGCGAACACGCCGTCGAGCGAGGTGTGGGTGGTATTGCCCCGCACCAGCACGTAGCCGTCGGTGTCGAGGTCGACGGCGCCGCGCACCAGCTCGGAGCGCGGGTCGTGGCCGATCGCGACAAAAACGCCGGTGACAGCCAGCGCGGATTCCGCGCCGGTAGCGGTGTCGCGCAGCCGTAGCCCGGTCACCGTGCTGTCTCCCTCGACGGCGACCACCACGCTGTTGGTCAGGAAGCGGATCTTGTCGTTACCCCGGGCCCGGTTGAGCATGATCTTGGAGGCACGGAACTCGTCGCGCCGGTGCACGATCGTGACGCTGCGCGCGAAGCGGGTCAAGAAGGTGGCTTCTTCCATCGCCGAGTCGCCGCCGCCGATGACCGCGATGTCTTGGTCCCGGAAGAAGAACCCGTCGCAGGTTGCACACGAGCTCACACCACGGCCCAGCAGCTCTTGCTCGCCGGGCACGTGCATGTAGCGGGCGGCCGCGCCCATTGCCAGGATGACGGCGCGCGCCTGATGGGTCTGGCCGTCGGCGGTGACGACGGATTTGACCGGACCGTCCAACGACACCGATTCGACGTCTTCCATCCGCAGGTCAGCGCCAAACCGCAGCGCCTGCTCGCGCATCTGGTCCATCAGCTCCGGGCCGGTGATCCCGTCACGAAAGCCCGGATAGTTCTCCACCTCGGTCGTCGTCATCAACGCTCCGCCGAACGAGGTGCCTTCGAATACCAGCGGCGCCAGTTGTGCGCGCGCGGTGTACAGAGCGGCGGTGTATCCGGCCGGCCCCGAACCGATGATGATCACGTCGTGAAGAGGGGTGGTCTCAGTCATGGGAGCCTTTCGAGGACGTCAAGCCGGGTTCAGACACTCGAACGCCAGGGTAGGCGGCGGTGTTCCCCGACCTTCCGTGGCGATCGCCAGCGCGGCGTACGGGGGCGCCGGGGGCACCTCCCGCTTGCGGGGGACGGGTCGCCACGCATCCTACCGAGGCCGTGGGACAACCCGGTCAGCCAGCAACCCGGTGTTGGCTGAGCTGCAGCTCGGAGCCACCGCCAGCGCCAGCACCGCGTCGGGCGTGTCGCCCGCTAGTACCAGTAGCACGCCGGGGTGCCCGGTTATCTGGACCGGCTGAGCACCCAACACCCTGGCCGACGTCGGGTAGCCCAGACCGCTCAGGCAGGTGGCCCGGCGACCAGGATCGGCTAATGGACCGTAGTCCGGCGTGGAGTCCAGCAGCGCGAGGATTTGGGCGTCCGCCAAGGGAATCACCGCGGGGGGCCGTGACACGGTGATGTGTTGGGCAGTGGTCGGGCTGCTCGGGGCGGGTGCCGGCGCGGCGATCAGAGCGGCGGTGCCGAGCCCGATCGCGGCGGCCGCGGCTGCCAGGCCGGCGACGGTCGCGGCCACCCGCGCCGGACGAGCGCCCGGCCTGGCGGCGTGAGCCGGGCGGTCGGCGAGGTCCGCGCGGCGCAGCGCGTCGCCGATGCCGGCCACCACGGCGGACGGAACGTCTCCGGCGGCGGACGAATCAGCACCCAGCGTCACGATGTCGCGACGCACCCGGTTCAGCGCATCCAACGTCTGCCTGGCGGCCGGATCGGTCCGGAGGCGGCCACGCACCTGCGCGGCGGTGTCGTCATCGAGCAAGCCTGCCTGCAGGTCGGCGAGTAACTCCGCCGTCAGCGGAAGTTCGGTAGCAGCATCGTCGTCACCCATCGGCCTTAGTGTCCGCCATGTGCCCGCCGACTGGCACGGGCGGTGGTTAGCCTGCCGAGTGCTCGGGGGCTGGATCCAGATAGCCGAGGGCTGCGGCAAGGCGGGCCCGGGCACGGGCGCATCGGCTTTTGACGGTGCCGGTGGCCACCCCGAGCAGTTGGGCGGTGTCGGCAACGGAGTAGCCGTGCATGTCGACGGCGACCACCGCTGCCCGTTGCTCGACGGGCAGTCTCATCAGCGCGCGCTGCACCGCGATGGCGGTCTCCACCTGCGTGGTGCGATCAGCCACCGGGTAGATGTCCTCCAGGGGCGTAGTGGGATGAGACTTGTTGCGGCGCAGTCGGTCCAGGCATGCGTTGACTACGATGCGGTGCAGCCAGCTACTGACTGCGGCGTCGTGCCGGAAAGCTGCGGCGCCGCGGTGAGCGGAAAGCATCGCGTCCTGTAACGCGTCGGCGGCGTCTTCGGGATTGTGACTGGTGAAGCGGGCAAGCTGATACAGCTGCCGGTGATGGCGATAGAAGAGCTCTTCGAAGGCGTGGCGGTCGCCGGCGACGTGATCGGCCAGCAGTTCGGCGTCACTGCGTTCGCGCCGCACCCGGTAGCCGAAACCCACCGCCGGACAGTAACTTATCGGCCGGTGCGCGGCACTTCACCCGACCGCTACGGTCAGGAGGCTGCCTGCACGGTGATCTCGGAGATCACCGCTTCGCTCTTGCCGTCAGTGGTTCCCAGTGTGGAGATCCACACCAATAGGTTCGACGTCGGCGACGACGCATTGACCTTGATGGAGTTGTGGCCCGGGTGCAGCGAGGTCGGTTCAGTCAGCGCGGTGGTGTCCTCCAGCTTGGCAGGCGTCGATGTCGATGACGATCGGATCTGCACCTTGGTACCCGTGGAGGTGAGGTCGACGGTCACCGTGCCCACGGTGGTGGGTTTGGGTAGCTGTAGCAGGAGTCCGACACCGTTCTTGAAGCTGGGGAATGGCGCAGCGTCGGTATAGATATCGGTTGCCCAAGAAGTGGACGGGTTTCCGTCGACGGCCTGCCCCGCCTGGCTCGGGTTATCGGCTTCGCCTCCCGGAGAGAAGACGGTGGCCCGGGACGGTTTGACCATGCTGCCGGACGCCGCAGAACCACTCGAGGAGGTGGAGGACGACGACGGCGCGTTGAGGCCGAGTTGGTCTTTATCCAGACCGCCGCCGAGATCGCCGAAGATCCGGCCCAGCACCGACGCCAGTACCAGCAGCGCCACCACGATAATGGCGACACCGGCACCGACACCGATCATCACGTTGCGGCGGCGGCGGAGCTGGGCCTCTTGGTCTTCCTGCTCGCGCGGCCGCCCGCGGCCCGGCCGCGCAGTTCCGGGCACCGGTTCGTCGATCGGTGTCAGCAAGTCGGTACGGTCGGCCACCGCGGTCGCCTGTTGCAGTAGGTTCAAAAGTGTTGCCGCCCCGCGTATTCCGCCGTCACCTTGGATCGAGTGGGTGGCTGCCGCGGAGATCTGGAACGGGATGTCGCGGTTGATCAACCGCGGTTCGATCGGCTGGCCCGCCCGGTCCCGTTCGGCCGGAGGCAGCCCGCTGCGCATCCCGGATTCCGACAGCGGCCACCGGTTGACCAGCAGGGCATATAGTGCCGCGCCGATTCCGCGGATGTCGGCCTCCGGGGTGGCCGTGGGCATGGTCGCCGGAAACGCCAGCACCACATCGCCTTCGATGCTGACCCGCACTCGGCTGGGGTGGTCGACCGATAACGCGACTCCGGCATGGTGGGCGGCCTCAGCGGCGCCGGCCAGCGTCTGCATCGCGCGCGCAGCACCAACCGGAGACGGTGACGTGTTGGCCACCTCCTGCAACGAACCACCCCGGATCCACTCGGCGACCACCAGGCCGCCGCTACCGGAATCGACGACGTCGAGCACCCGCGCGACACCGGGGTTGTCGATCCGGCTGAGCCGCAGCGTGCGGGACAGGATTTCGCGTAGTTCGCCGTCGGGCAGCACCCCGTCGGGGTCGACGAACGTCAGAGCCACCTGTCGGTCCAACGCGGTGTCGAGTGCTTGCCAAAACTGCAGGCCGGGTGCGCCGCCGTGGAACACCAATAGGCGGTAGCGGCCGCCGCTGATACTGGCCCCCGGCACCAGGTGGACGTCGTCTTGAGCCGCCGGTCGTTCGGTCGCCCGCTCCCGGGGCGCGTCGAACTCGACCGGTTCATCGTCGGCGGGTTTACGGGTTGAATCTGACGAGAAGTCGCCGTTAGATCCCTTCGGTGAGACCGGTGCGGAAACGACATCGACATGAAGATCGGGCGGAATGTCCGGCTGGAAATCGTCGGCGGATGCGGGCCGCGGAGTAGTGCCAGAAGGAGTCGGACCGTCAGATCCGGACGGCCACGGCCGGTCCGGCTCTGAGCCGGCGTTGGATGCCGTGCTATCCGATGGGCCGTCGGTCACCTCCGGTCCTTTCCGCATGCCCGTCTCGGTTACCCGCTCCGGAGGCCCGCGCCGGATGGGTTCCCGAACCGGATGCCCCCCCGCCCTGGACGAATTCTTCTGCTCAGAGTACGTGACCGTGCCCTGACCGGACAGCTCATCGCGACGCGTAGGTTGGGCCGCCTTGCCGCCGGCGCCGAGCCACCCACGGACCCTGGCCAACGCAGCCTGTGCCTCGGGGACCTGCGCGCGCAGCATGACGACGGCGATGATCGGGGCCATGATCACCGCGAGCACGAACAGCCGGAGCAGCGATCCGGCGCCGCCACCGTGGACCGTCAGGGTTTCCAGCCCAAGCAGTCGATCAGCCGCATGAGCCAGTAACCCGGACAGCAACGACGCCGCGATCGTCACCAGAATTGTGCGCGCCTCGGCGGCACCGATCAGATGCCCGCCGGGCGGCCGCAAGGCGTTCCGCAGCAGGAAATATCCGACGATCGCGCCGGCCAGAAACCCCAGACCGTTGGCCAGCCCCAGGTAGCCCGCAACCAGTTCACGGTTGTCGGTGAGGTGCGGCGCGAGCAGCGAGCCGACGATCTTGACGGTCGTGATGACGACAATGACCGCGATCGGTGTCCAGGGCTGCTCTCGTGCGTAGAAGACCCGTAGCTGCAACAGCACCAGCGCGTAGGGGATCAGGGTGAACGCCGACAACGCGATCGCCGCGCCCAAATAGCCGGCATCGACTTCACCGAAACGCCCGTAGGCGAACAGCGCGCTACCGATCGCCGGGCCGCCGACCGTCATGAACGCCACCGCGGGAATCAGCGTGATCATCGTCAGCCGGGTGGCCAGCGATAGGTCGGCCAGCACCGCCGGAGTGTTGTCGGCGGCCGCGTTGCGGCTCAGCCGCGGCATCACCACGGTCAGCACCGTTACCCCGATCATGCCGAACGGCAGCATCAACACCAGCCAGGTGTAGTTGTAGATCGCCGGGCCGGAAGCGGCTGCGGTACTGGCGATCTGGTTGCCGACCACCAGGCCGAGCTGGCTGATCAGCACGTAGAACACCATCGCGGCGGCCATCGCGCCGAAACGCTTGAGCCGCTGGTCGATTCCCCACAACGGACGCAGGCTGATGCGCTGGCGCCGGATCGCCGCCAGCAGCACCGCCGTCTGCGCGAACACCCCCAACGTCGTGCCGATGCCCAGAACCAGCAGCTTGGCGTTGCCCATCCGTACCGGGTCGACCGACAACTGGCCAGGCACCGCCAGGTAGACGCCTAACGTGACGATCGCGACGAGGTTGTTGACGACGGGTGCCCACGCGGGTGGCCCAAATATGTTGCGGGTGTTCAGGATCGCCATGAACACCGACGACAGGCCGTAGAAGATCACCTGCGGTAACAGCAGGTAGGCGAATGCGGTGGTGAGCGCCTCGTTGACCTGGGGGTCGTGGCCGAGCATCAATCGCACCAGCACCGGGGCCCCGGCTACCGAGAGCAGCGTGGTCACCAGCAGCAGGGTTGTGGCCAGCGTGACCAGGCGGCGGACGAACGCCCGTCCGCCATCGGCGTCGTCCTGTTCCGCACGGGCCAGCACCGGAACGAAGATGGCGGTGAAGGTGGCTTCCAACACCAGCGCCGCGACGAGGTTGGGCAGCTGATTGGCCACCGAGAATGCGCTCGATAACGCCGCGCCGAGGATCGCGGCCAGCAGCACGATCCGGGCGAAGCCGGTGACGCGGCTGATCAGCGTCGCCAGCGCCATACCCCAGGACCGCGATACCAGCGCCGCGTCGGAGAGTTCGGCCCGCTGCTGTCGCGGTGGCTGCGCCGAGGGCGGCAGCCCCGGTGGCGGAGGGGCGGACCCGCGCGTCGGTGGCTGTGCCAGTGGCGGCACCCGCCGGCCGGCGGGCCTCATACCCGGCGCTTTTCGTCGACGAGGTCTTTGGCCGGACCGCCTTTCGCGGTCGGCAGTGCGTCCACGGGGTCGGGCGGGTCCTGCGGCCGGTCTAGGTCGGCACGATCGGGCTGGCCGCGGAAGCGGTGCCACAGTCGTCGTCCCGCCAGCGCCACCAGCACCGCCGCGGCGGTCAACGTAATCGCGAAAAGCACTTTGCCGTAGGCGTTGGAGTGCACCGAAAGCCGCACCGGTTCGCCCAGCGAAACCCCTTGGGGGGTGTGCAGCGAGACATCGATCGCGACGCGCTGGGTGAAGTTGACTTCGATGGGCACCCGCAGCGGCAGATACCCGGGCGGGAGTTCGATCTCACCGGGGTCGGTCACCGTCATTCCCGGTGGTGCGTCCACCTGAAGCCGCACCCGGATAGGCACCGCCAGGCCGTTGTGCAGCGCCAGCGGCAACGGGCTGTGCTCGGTGGCCAGCGTGTAGGACCCGCCCGGGTTGACGATCGTGACGGCGCCGAACAGGTCGTCGATGGAATTGCCGACGGTGTCCAAGCGGTGATGGGCCAGCCCGTTGCGGGTGTCGGGTCGCTCCGATTGACTGACCGCGCGCAGCATGTCTTCGCGCAGGGGTGCGGTGTAGCCGGTCCCGCTTAGCCCGGTGCGGGCATCAATCGTCAACGCCGAGGTCAGATCGCGCAGCCGACCCAGTTCGCGAGAGATCTGGGTGATCACCTGGTCGTCGAATCGGCCACGTTGAGCGGCGTCGGCAGTTGGCGGCTTCGGCGCAGCGGTGTTGGCGGCAGCGTCGGCGATCAGCGCCGGCAGCGGTCGGGGCGCGGCCAGGCCGGAGCGAACCGCGGTAGCCAGAGTGGTCAGGATGGCGGCCGCGTCATCAGATTGCAGAGTCCAGGTCGTCGGCGGCAACAAAATCTCGGTGCGCTGCTCAACGGCAGGCATCAGCCCCCGCCACAGCATCGACCCCAGCGCGTCCTGGCGGCGGGCGGTGGTGGAGTCGTGACGAAGCCGGACCGCCAGCGCCGGGTCGAGGTAGGTCGGTGCGATCGGGTCGGTGCCGGCGGCTGCCAGCGCTGCGCCGACGGTCGGGTCGAACGGCGCGGTGACCACGTGCGGCGAGACCCGGTATGCGACGGTATCTGCCGTCGCGGGCGCGCCGGTGGCCGAGTCCGCTGCAGAGAAGTCCGCGGCGGCAACCGCCACGGTGTCGGTGTCGTCACCCAGCAGGTCCACGGTGCGGCGAGTCAGCGGACCGTCGGCGATCAGCGTGGCACCGCGAATCGACATGACTCCCAGGATCTGGTCGACGATGTCGCTGCTCGTGGTGGTGGCGATGACGCCGAGGCTGTCGTCGCCGACGCGTTGCAGGGCGTCGAGATCCGCCTGGGCATAGGGGATCGCTGTGACACACGCCCGGCGGGCCAACGCGCGCAGTCTGTCCAACCACCCCGCCGCTGCGGCCTGGCCGGTGCCTGGATGCGCCGGAGTGCCCGGGCCGGCTTTGTCCGGGGCGTCGGAGACGACATAGCCGCTGGTCATCGCATTGACAGTGACCAGCAGATCCGGGTCGACGGCCAGGCACAGCGAACGGCCGACCGCACCGTCGGGATCGACGTCGCGGCTGGTTGCAAACTCGGCGGCGGATAGCAGGATATCCAGCCGCCCACCGGTGGCCAGGGCGGTCGCCAGCTCGTCGTCCATCAACCGAACCGGAACTGCGCCGCCGGGTACGCCGGGGGACAACCGCGGCCGGTCAGCCAGTGGCCACAGCATCGTGATCTGCACCGGTTTAGAAGTGTCCGGCGCGACGACCGAGCTCAACGCGTCCGCGGACTTGTCCGTCGGGTCGGCCGGCACCCCTACTACCGGCAGCAGAAACCGGGCGTTGTCGAGGCGGGCGGGCTCACCGTAGTCCGGCGTTCCATTGACATTGACCAGCAGGGGGTACACGCCGGGCTTGTCGATCGCCAACGACGTTGCGCTCACCGAGCGCAGCGGTGCGGACAACGTAAAACCGGCGCCCTGCCCGCGCTTCAGTTCGCCGGCCACCGTCAGGAAGTCGGCCACCGGCTGGTACTGGTCGGTGCTTCCGTCGAGGTTGGTGCGCAGGCCGGCCGACGAGCTCACTGCGTCCGCGCGCTCGAGGCGGACCATCACATCGCGCACCGGCCGGTCGCCGACATTGGTGACGTTTCCGCTGACGGTGACGACGGGTTCACTGGTGGTGGTGACCACGTCGGGGGTCACCTGATCGACTCGGATCTGGAGGAACGGGGTCGTGCCAGGCTCGCCCGCGACGGCGCGCGGTGCGGCGGTCGGTAGCGTGAGCACGGCTCCTAGACCAGCCAGGATGCCCGCCGCTACGGCGAGGCGCAGTAGGGCGGCCCGCCCGTGGCGATCGCAAGCGCGGCGAAGGGCGCCGGGGGCACCTCCCGCTTGCGGGGGACGGGTCGCCACTTGAACGTGGCGATCGCAAGCGCGGCGAAGCCGGGCGCAGCGGGTCGCCACTTGGATCAGCCGTGGGCCGGTCACGGTCCTCGACCGCGGCCGTTCTTCCGAGGGGGCGCAGGTTGCCGGTGGTGGGCGCGGGAGTGCGTCTGTGGCCGGCGGCGCGGCGAAGTGGGCGGCAGTGGCGGCAGCGCGGTCGGCCCGTCAGTTTGCAACTTGTCGATCAGTTGGTCGGCGACCTCGGCCAGCCGCCGCTCGTCGGCGTAGGCCAGTCGGGCGGGCAACTCGGGGATCGGCACCCACGCCACCTCGGCCACCTCGAGGTCCTCGTCGCACAGCTCTCCGCCCGAGCACCGCATCAGATAGTGGTGCACGGTCTTATGTACGCGTCGCCCGTCGGTGACAAACCAGTAGTCGATGCTGCCCAGCGCGGCCAGCACGCTGCCGCGAATTCCGGTCTCCTCGGCGACCTCCCGGATCGCGGTCTGCTCGGCGGTCTCGCCAAGTTCGATGTGGCCCTTGGGGAGCGACCACAGCATCCGGCCGCGGCGGTCCACTCGACCGATCAGCGCGGCCAGTTGCTCTTCGCGCGGCCCGTCGATCCCCTCGATGACCAGTCCACCGGCGGAGGTCTCGTGGACGGTGCGCAACCGCTCGGGTCCGCGCCCGGCGGAGCGTGAACGTCCCGAATTTGCCGGCCCGGCAGCCGGGGGTGCGCCGGCACCACCGATCTGACCGGTGTCGGTGCGCTTTTCGGCCGGACCGGCAGCGCGTCGCCCGCGGCGCCTACCCCGGCGCCGACGTGGTTGGGCATGTTCGCCGTCCGACACCCAAGCGATAGTAGCTGGCATGCCTGGGCCGCCCGGCCGCACTCGCCGGTAGTGCGGTGATGTGCTGCCGATCAGACTCTTTGCGGCCGTGCCACGATGCGGGCCGGGACGGCCTGAAACCAACCCGGACTACGCTCTCCACGTGCCAGAAACCGCCCAGGACGCCGATCTGCTGACCGCAGCCGCCGTCGCGTTGAACAGGTACGCCGAGCTGTTTCGAGAACTCGGCGCGATGTTCGCTGCGGCCGGCCACGAGTTGTATCTGGTCGGCGGGTCGGTGCGTGATGCACTGCTGCAACGGTTGAGCGCCGATCTGGATTTCACCACCGATGCACACCCGGAGCAGGTGCAAAAGATCGTGCGGCCCTGGGCCGATGCGCTGTGGGACACCGGAATTGAATTCGGCACCGTGGGCGTCAGCAAGGCCGACCAGCGGTTGGAGATCACGACCTTCCGTACCGACCGCTACGACCAGGTGTCGCGCAATCCGCAAGTCCGTTTCGGCGACCGCATCGAGGACGATCTGGTACGCCGCGATTTCACCGTGAACGCGATGGCGGTGCGCATCACAGCGCACGGAGCGGACGAATTCGTTGATCCGTTGGGCGGTTTGACGGCGCTCCGCGCCGCGGTACTGGACACGCCGGCAGCGCCGTCGGCGTCGTTCGGCGACGACCCGTTGCGGATGCTGCGCGCTGCGCGGTTCGTCTCGCAGCTGGGTTTCACCGTTGCTCCGCGGGTACGCGCGGCGATCGAGGAGATGGCAGCCGAACTGGGCCGGATCACTGCTGAGCGGGTCGCCGCCGAATTGGACAAGCTGCTGTTGGGCGACGATCCGGCCGCCGGGATCGACGTGATGGTGCAGACCGGGATGGGGGAGGTGGTGCTGCCCGAAATCGGCGGCATGCAGATGGCCATCGACGAGCACCACCAGCACAAGGACGTCTACCAGCATTCGCTGACCGTGCTGCGCCAAGCCATCGAACTCGAGGACGACGGACCCGATCTGGTGTTGCGGTGGGCGGCGCTGCTGCACGACATCGGCAAACCCGCCACCCGCCGACACGAGCCCGACGGCGGCGTGAGCTTTCACCATCACGAGGTGGTCGGCGCCAAGATGGCCCGCAAGCGGTTGCGGTCGCTGAAGTACTCCAAGCAGATGGTCGACGACATCTCACAGCTGGTGTATCTGCACTTGCGGTTCCACGGCTATGGCGGGGGGCGGTGGACCGATTCGGCAGTGCGCCGCTACGTCACCGACGCCGGCCCACTGTTGCCGCGGTTGCACAAGCTGGTGCGTGCCGACTGCACCACCCGAAACAAGCGGCGCGCGGCGAGGCTGCAAGCCAATTACGACAATTTGGAGGCGCGCATCGCCGAGTTGGCCGCCGCCGAAGACTTGCAGCGGGTGCGCCCGGACCTCGACGGCAACGAGATCATGGAGTTGTTGGCCATTCCGCCCGGGCCGCAGGTCGGTGAGGCGTGGCGGTACCTGAAGGAGCTGCGGCTGGATCGCGGACCGCTGTCTGGCGACGAGGCGAAGGCCGAGCTGCTGGCGTGGTGGCAGGCGCGGGGGAACCGGTAGCACTGGCGGCGCGTCGTACTTGGTATGGAGTACTGCTTGGGCGCAGCCGATGGCACGGCGACGATTTGGGACGGCCAACCCGACCTCGACGTCGACGGTGACGGTCGGCTGGATGCGGTCGGCTTAGATTTCGACGGCGACGGGTTGCGCGATGACGCGCTGGCGGATCTCGACGGTGACGGAATTGCCGACCATGCCGTGCTGGATCTCGACAACGACGGCACCGCGGAAAGCTACTTCACCGACGACGGGACCGGGACCTGGGCGGTTGCAGTCGACCGGGGCGGCGCACTGCGTTGGTTCGGGCTCGACGGTGTCGAACACACCGGCGGGCCGCTGGTCGACTTCGACGGTGACGGCCAAGCGAACGATCGACTGCTCGACAGCGACGGGGATGGGCTGGCCGATCGCGCGATGTGCGCCGGCGACCATGGCATGACCGGATACCTCGACACCGACGGTGACGGCCGGTGGGACCTTCGACTTACCGACGGCGACGGAGACGGCGCCGCCGACGGCGCAACGACGCTGTAGCTAGTGCGCCGAACTTCGAGAAGTTGTGCGCAAAACGCGGAAAAGCGCGCAACAACCCCACGTTCGACGAAATCTATCGCCCAGGGTGCAGTCGAAGGGCCCTGTCTCTCTTCGCGCGCGGTGCGCGCTCATCGCCCAGGGCCCGGCGGGCCGGCAAAGGCTTGTGCGATGCCCAGCCAGCGCTGCGCATCGTCGCCGTCCGCGGCGATATTCAGCGCGCTAAGCGGGCGTCGTTGCGTGACCAGGAAGCAGAAATCCTCGGCAGATCCGCTGACCCGCTGGGCAGCGTCGGCTGGGCCCCACGACCAGATGTCGCCGTCGGGTGCGCGCAACTCGACGAGAAACGGCTCGGTCGGCGGTGTCAAACCGTTGACCACGAAGGCGTAGTCGCGGGTCCGCACGCCGATATGCGCGATGGATCGCAGCCGCGCGGTGGGCCGTCGCTGGACGCCGAGCGCATCAGCGACGTCAAGGCCGTGGGCCCAGGTCTCCATCAACCGGGCAGTGGCCATCGACGCTGCGCTCATCGGTGGGCCGAACCACGGGAGTTTTCGGCCGTCGGGAACGGTCGACAGCTTGTCGTGCAACCGCATCCGGGTGCCGCGCCAGTCGGCAAGCAGTTCGGCGGGCGGCGTGGTCGCCAGGTCGTCGGCTCCCGCGTCGACGAAGCCGGTCGGGTCGGCGGCCCCAGCTTCGAGCACTGCGCCGAAGGCGGGCTCGTCGGTGACCGACGTCAGCGCGACCCGGTCGGTCCAGAGCAGGTGCGCGATCTGGTGTGCGATCGTCCAGCCCGGCGCGGGCGTGGATTCGGCCCAGCGGTCACCGGAGAGCGGCGCTACCAGCGCATCGAGTTCGTCGCTTTCGGCGCGCAAATCCGCCACGATCGAATCAAGGCCGGTCATCTGAATACCTTAACGAAGACTCATCGTCCGCCGATGGGGTTGGTGGGCAGGGGCTCTCTTCGCGCGGGCCGCGCATTGCCCGCCGACCGACGATGGCGTGAACGGCAAGCCCGGCAACGTAGATCGCGGTTCCGGCCAGCACCAACGCGGGAGCGCGCCCGTCGTCGGGGACGACAAAAGCCACCGCGGTGATCGCGGCGATGAACGAGACCCAGAACAGCGAATCCTGCACGGCGAACACATGGCCACGCAGGGCATCGTCGACGTCGACCTGCATCGCGGTATCTGCGCACAGCTTGACGACTTGGCCGGCCGTGCCGAGGAAGAACCCGCAGGTCACCATCACCGGCAGGTGCAGGGTGGCCGCGACGACCTGGATGGTGGCCGCGACCGCCAATGCGCCATTGGCGGTGGCGTAGCGGCCCCACCGGCGCACCGCCGGCGGGGTCAACGCGTTGGCCAGAAATGACCCGGTCCCCGTCGCTGCGACGAACAACACCGCGGTACCCAGACCAACGACGGAGGTGTCGCCGACGTGGCGCACCAACAACAACACCAGCAAGGTGTTGATGCCGAACGCCATTCGATGTGCGGCCAACCCGGCGAGGGTGGCCGCCACCGTTGGGCGGGCCAGTACCGTCCGGGCGCCGTGCACCCAACCGGTCACCACCAAGTAGGCCACTGGTCCATGGAGCGCACGCTTCGTGTCGTCCGGGCCCAGCGCGTGCGGCCTGAACCGCAACGACAGCAGCAGAGCGATCAACACCGGGACCACGACGAGGAAGATGATCGAGGCAGAGCCGTTGTCGCCGGCTCCGAATAGCCAGCGGGGCGCCAACATGAAGTTGGCGCCGAGGAAGGCCGCGACCGCACCTGTCGCGGCGGCCACCGAATTCATCGTGACTACCTGGTCGCGCGGCACGACATGAGGCAGCGCGGCCGATAGACCCGAGGAGACGAACCGGCCGAACCCGTTGACGATCAAGGCGCCGCATAACACCGCCTGGTCGCCGGCCCCGGCGGCCAGCAGGGTGCCCACCGCGATCACCGACAGCAGTCGCCCCAAGTTGGCGCCGACCAGCACGAGCCGCCGGTCCCAGTGATCCATCAGCGCACCCGCAAATGGCCCCAGGATCGAATACGGCAAAAACAGCACACTGAAGGCGGCGGCGATCGCCAGCGGATGGGCGGCCCGCTCAGGGTTGAACAGCAGCGCACCGGCGAGTCCCGCCTGAAACAGGCCGTCGCCGAATTGGCTGACAGCGCGCAATTCCAGCAGCCGCCAAAAGTCGGGCAGGCTGCGCACGGAGCGCCAGACAGCGGCGGGTGCGCGCATGTGGATCACAGAACCTACTTCCGCGGGCGGCCCGGCAATTAGGCCGCGACTCGAGGCCCAAACCAGCCTACAAATATTGGGCAGCGCGCCGCTTGTTCACCGCAGGGATCCGCGCGTGGATGCCATGATGGTGAGGTGGCTCAGCCCGAAGATCCCGAGGAGTTCGTCGCTCCCACCGCGCATCGAGTGCGGGCGGGAACTCTGCTCCTTGCCAACACCGACCTGTTGGAGCCGACGTTTCGTCGCAGCGTGATCTACATCGTCGAACACAACGACGGCGGCACGCTGGGGGTGGTCCTCAACCGGCCCAGCGAGACCGCCGTTTACAACGTGTTGCCGCAGTGGGCGAAGTTGGCCGCCAAACCCAAGACGATGTTCATCGGCGGCCCGGTGAAACGCGACGCGGCGCTGTGCCTGTCGGTGTTGCGGGTGGGCGCCGATCCGGAAGGTGTGCCGGGGCTGCGCCATGTGTCGGGCCGGTTGGTAATGGTCGATCTCGACGCCGACCCTGACTCCATCGCGCCGCTGGTGGAGGGGGTGCGGATCTTCGCGGGCTACTCCGGCTGGACGATTGGACAGCTGGAAGGTGAGATCGAACGCGACGACTGGATTGTGTTGTCGGCGTTGCCATCTGACGTTTTGGTACAGCCTCGAGTAGATCTGTGGAGCAGAGTGCTGCGACGGCAGCCGCTGCCACTTGCGCTGTTGGCCAGCCATCCCATCGACATCAGCCGCAACTAAGCCGGCTGGCGGTCACCGGCAGATGGCCGCCGAATCAGTGGCAAGGCCGCGCGGCAGTACTTAGGGTGCAGGTTGCGCAAACACCGCTGCAACCGTCCGGGACGGCTTCGCGGCGCAGCGCATAGCGCGCGCTCTGCCAGGACCCGGCAGCCACGGTGGCGAGCGCGCCGAGGATACAAATACCGACCACCGTCAGCACTGCGGCGTGCCGCGGGACGACCAAGGCCGCCAACCCGCCGACGGCCAGCATGACGGCGGCGGCCAGTTGTGGCGGCGCCACTGAACGCGCCAATTGCCGGGAGGCGCCGGACGCCGCCGGCCGCGACAACGCCCACAGTCCGAGTGCGGAGCAGACGGTCGCCGCGCACACGCAGAGCACCCCGGCGATGAGCATGGGGCCACAATACGAGGCCGCCGACGGGACTCAGCGGGTCGGGGCGGGCGACAATCCGGGCAGCGTCGGGAGGGTGGGCAGAGCCGGCAATGCGGCCTGCGCCGGTGGCGCGGGAGGAGCGGCGGGCGCAGTACCGGCGGGCGCGCTCACCCGGAATCCGTTGACGACGGCATCAGTAGCCGGTGCCTCGGTGACAGCCTGGGCGGCATCCGTGGTCACCGCCAGGGACACCAAGTAGCGGTCCGCTCCGGAGGTCGCGATGACGTGACGGCGCGAGGTGTTCAGCGTCATATCGTTCTGGCGATAGGTGCCCTCGATGATCGCCGACGGGAAAGCGCCGAAATTCCCCAGTGAGGCGTTGGTGGTCTGCCAGGTGGGCAGTTGCTGACTGTCGACGTAGCCGTGAGTGATGGCCTCTTGAGGATCGAAGTCGCCGACCAGCTTGTAGACCACCACCTGGGCGTTAGAGGTGTACAGGCTGTTGCTGGAGCGGTTGGCGATCACCGCGAAGGGATCGGGCACGTTGGGATCGGGCACCTGGGTCCAGCCCGGCGGCATCGGCAAGGTGATGTCGAGAGCCTTGAAGCCGCGGGGCTGCTGCGGTTCGAGCTGAACCCCCTTGCCGTGGAAATAATCACGCAGCGTCCCGGAACTGGCCGGCAGCAGCGACGGCTGCGCCGGTGCCGCGGCAGCCAGCGGCGGGGAGACCTGAGCCGGCGCGACGGGAAGCTGCGCCGGTTGCGCCGGCACTGCGGCGGGCAGCGGCGACGAGACCGGAGGCGGCGCCAGCGCCGGGGCGGTGCCTGGCATGCTGTTGCCGACCGAGCCGAGCGTGCCGAGGGTGTTCTGGGTGGCTACCGGCGGAGCGGGGACCGGCGCGGGATTGGGCCGCGGTGGATAGAGCGGGTCTGCCGACGCGGTCGCGCCCGCCAAGCCCATCACACCCACGGATCCGACGGCCAGACCCGCTATCAATAGCCGCCAGCCACGGGCGATCTGCATCATGAGCGTCGGTCCTTCCCGGTCACGCAGGGTTAGAGGCCGAATGTAACCAGTGCCACGCGGCTATCGCCAGGCTCGCAATACACCTGGGATGAAGCCCTGATCGCTCCGCAACGTAACCGAGACCGACCCGTGGCCGACGTGCCGGTCAGTGGGGGCCTTATACCCTGTTGGCGTGACCGAACCCCCGATCGTGGCCAGCGCCGGTGCGGGCGACGCGGACTCCGACGTGCCGCGGTATCGCTACACCGCGCAGCTGGCCGATCGCATCGAACGGACCTGGCAGGACAATTGGGCCCGGTGGGGAACCTTCAACGTGGCCAATCCGGTCGGCTCACTGGCGCCCACGGATGGTGGCCCGATGCCCGAGGACAAACTGTTCGTGCAGGACATGTTTCCGTACCCATCGGGGCAGGGACTGCATGTCGGCCACCCACTGGGCTTCATCGCCACCGACGTCTACGCGCGCTACTTCCGGATGAACGGCCGCAATGTCTTGCACGCCTTAGGGTTCGATTCCTTTGGCCTGCCTGCTGAGCAGTATGCGGTGGAGACAGGCACACATCCGCGTACGCGCACCGAGGCCAATATCGTCAACTTTCGGCGTCAATTGGGCCGACTGGGCTTTGGACACGACACTCGTCGCAGCTTCTCCACCACCGACGTCGACTACTACAAGTGGACACAGTGGATCTTCTTGCAGATCTACAACGCTTGGTTCGACGCCGCCGCAAACAAGGCGCGGCCCGTCACGGAACTGATCGCCGAACTCGATTCGGGCAAACGCACTTTGGACGACGGCAGAGACTGGCCGACCCTGTCCGCCGGTGAGCGATCCGACGTCGTCGACGGCTACCGGCTGGTCTACCGGTCGGATTCGATGGTGAACTGGTGTCCCGGGCTGGGCACCGTGCTGGCCAATGAAGAGGTGACCGCCGACGGACGCAGCGAACGGGGAAACTTTCCGGTGTTCCGGAAGCGGCTGCGGCAGTGGATGATGCGCATCACGGCGTACTCCGACCGGTTGATCGGGGATCTCGATCTGCTGGACTGGCCGGAGAAGGTCAAGACGATGCAGCGCAACTGGATCGGCCGCTCGGCCGGCGCGGCGGCGATGTTCGGCACCGACGACGGTGATATCGAGGTTTTCACCACCCGCCCCGACACGCTGTTCGGCGCTACCTATCTGGTGTTGGCGCCCGAGCACGACCGCGTCGACCGCTTGGTCGCTGCCGAGTGGCCAGACGGCGTGGACCCGCGTTGGACCTTCGGTGCCGCGACGCCGGCAGCGGCTGTCGCGTCCTACCGGAAGGAGATTGCCGCAAAGTCGGACCTGGAACGCCAAGAGAACAAAGCTAAAACCGGGGTGTTCCTGGGTAGTTACGCGACTAATCCGGCCAGCGGCCAGCGCGTGCCGATCTTCATCGCCGACTACGTGCTGGCCGGCTACGGCACCGGTGCGATCATGGCCGTCCCCGGCCACGACCAGCGCGACTGGGAATTCGCCCGCGAGCTCGGCCTGCCGATCGTCGAAGTTATTACCGGCGGCGACATTTCACATGCCGCCTACAACGGTGACGGGACGTTGGTGAACTCCGGCTATCTCGACGGCATGGACGTGTCGACAGCCAAGCAGGTCATCACCGATCGGTTGGAATCCGACGGCCGTGGCCGCGCCCGTATCGAATACAAACTGCGGGACTGGCTTTTCGCGCGACAACGTTATTGGGGCGAACCGTTTCCGATCGTCTACGACAACGATGGCCGCCCGCATGCGCTCGATGAGACCGCGCTGCCCGTCGAGTTGCCCGATGTGCCGGACTACTCGCCAGTGCTGTTCGACCCCGACGACGCCGACAGCGTGCCCTCTCCACCGCTGGCCAAGGCCCGCGAGTGGGTGCACGTCGAACTAGACTTCGGCGATGGGCTGAAGTCCTACACCCGCGACACCAATGTGATGCCGCAATGGGCCGCCAGTTCGTGGTACGAGCTGCGCTATACCGATCCGCACAACTCGGAGCGGTTCTGCGCCAAAGAGAATGAGGCCTATTGGATGGGGCCACGGCCGGCCGAGCACGGCCCCCGTGACCCCGGTGGCGTCGACCTGTATGTCGGCGGTGTCGAACACGCGGTGCTGCATCTGCTGTATTGCCGGTTCTGGCACAAGGTGCTTTACGACCTGGGCCAGGTGAGCTCCCGCGAGCCGTATCGTCGGCTGGTCAACCAGGGCTATATCCAGGCGTTCGCCTACACCGACGTCCGCGGGTCCTACGTACCGGCCGCCGACGTGATCGAACGCGACGGCAGATTTTACTACCCGGGCCCGGACGGCGAGATCGAGGTCTTTCAGGAGTTCGGCAAAATCGGTAAGAGCCTGAAGAATTCGGTGTCGCCCGACGAGATCTGCGAGGAATACGGCGCCGACACGCTGCGGCTCTACGAAATGTCGATGGGTCCGCTGGAGGCCTCACGCCCGTGGGCCACCAAGGACGTCGTCGGTGCCCACCGGTTTTTGCAGCGGGTGTGGCGGCTGGTGGTCGACGAGCAGACCGGCGAAACGCAGGTGGCCAACCATGCGGCTATCGCGGAGGACACCCTGCGGCTGCTGCACCGCACCATTGCCGGCGTATCGGAAGACTATGCGGCGCTGCGCAATAACACCGCGGCCGCCAAGCTGATCGAGTACACCAACCACCTCACCAAAACCCACCAGGAAGAGGTGCCGCGCGCGGCGGTCGAGCCGCTGATTCTGATGCTGGCGCCGCTGGCGCCACATGTTGGTGAGGAACTGTGGCAGAGGTTGGGGAACGCCACCTCGTTGGCGCACGGACCGTTTCCCGTCGCCGATCCCGCGTACCTGGTTGAAGACACCGTCGAATATCCAGTGCAGGTCAACGGCAAGGTGCGCGGCAAGGTGGTGGTGGCCGCCGACGCCGATGCCGCCACCCTGGAAGCGGCCGCGCTGGCCGACGAGAAGGTTCAGGCGTTTCTGAACGGCGCCGCCCCGAAGAAGGTGATCGTGGTGCCCGGCCGACTGGTCAACCTCGTCGTCTGATGTTTCAGCGTTGGCGGATCACTACTTCGTGCACATGACCGTCGGGCGGGGTGGCCACCACATTGGCGACCACCTCGGCGACGGTTTGTGGCCGCAAAAAGCGGCCGGCGTCATACTGGCCGCCCTCGAACGCGACCAAATCTCGTTGCATATCGGTGTCGACGCGGCCGGGGTAGACGGTGGTGACGCGCAAGGTGGGCTCATCGGCGCGCAGTGAATCGGCGAATGCGCGGAGCGCGAACTTGCTGGCCGAGTAGGAGGCCATCCCCGGTGACACGGTGCGGCCCGACCCGGAGTTGACGAACACCACCTGGCCGTGGGCGCGCCGCAGGGCGGGCAGCAGCGCCAACGTAACAGCCACCGCCCCAACGACATTGACTGTGAAAGTGGTGCGCCACTGGTCGACGGTGGTATCGCCGACATGACCGGGCATGGACACCCCAGCGTTGTGTACCAGCACGTCGAGTTCGGTGATTGACGCGGCGTCGGCGGCGATCGCGTCGGTGTCGGTCAGATCCAGCGGGAAAGGCGTGCCCCCGAGGCGATCGGCGACGGCGTCGAGTCGCGCCGACGGGCGCGCGGCCAGCAGCAGGTTGTGCGTCGGAGCCAGGGCTTCCGCAATTGCAGCACCGATACCGCGGCTGGCGCCGGTGATGAGTGCGGTCGGCATATCAGCGAAAGTGTTGTGGCTCTGCGGCTTTCAGGCCTGCTCGTGGGCGGGCGAGGTGTCGGCGGGACCGTCAGCCACGTCGCCAACGGCCAGGCGCTCCAGCGGCTGCAGCGCCTTGGTCAGCGTGTCCAGGTCGGATTCGCTGAGTTGACTGAGCATTCCGGCAAGCGCGGCAATGCGGTTGGACAGCGACTCGCGGTGGACCGCCAGGCCGCGAGGCGTGATGTCGACTAGCACCGCGCGCAGGTCAGAGGGGTCGCGGGACCGCTTCACCAGGCCGACCTTCTCCAATCGGCGGATCGCCACCGTAGTGGTCGGGGTGCGGACCCGTTCGTGTGCGGCCAGGTCGGTCATCCTGATCGGGCCCTGGTCGAGCAGCGTCACCAGGATCGACAACTGCGCCAGGGTGAGCTCGCCGGCCGTCGCGGCGCCCGCGGAGGGGTCACCGCGGCGCAGGATGGTGAAAAGTTTGGACAGTGTGCGGTGTAGACCCTCAGCCAGCTGTGTCACTTCGGGCACGGTGGCTTCACGTTCCGCCATAATTCGCCAGTCTAACCTGATGGGCCTCAGGCAGGCCGAAAATCAGTTGTACTGTCAAAGTACTTGGGAGAGGAACCGTTGCAACCGCTCGGTTGTGGCCGCCTCGAAGATTTGCTCGGGCGCCCCGGTTTCCACCACTGTGCCGTTATCCATGAACACCACGGAATCCGAGGTTGACCTGGCGAAACCCATTTCATGGGTCACGACCACCATGGTCATGCCCTCGTCGCCGAGGTCAGCGATCAGTGCCAGAATGCCTTTGACCAGCTCGGGGTCCAGCGCCGAGGTGGCTTCGTCGAACAACATAACCTGCGGGGCCATCGCCAACGCCCGGGCGATCGCGACCCGTTGCTGCTGCCCGCCCGACAGTGCGCCGGGACGGCGGTCGGCTTTGTGTTTCATGCCGACTCGGTCCAGTTGGGCCAGTGCCAGCTCGCGGGCGGCGTCGGCCGGCAGCCGTTTCAGCTTGCGCGGCGCCAACATGACGTTGTCCAGCACGCTGCGATGCGGGAACAGGTTGAAGTGCTGAAACACCATGCCGATGCGCTGACGCAGCCGGTTGGGGTCCTCGGCCAGCACCGAGCGACCATCGAGCAGGACGTCGCCACGGTCGGGCTCGTGTAACCGATTCAGGGTTCGCAGCAACGTCGACTTGCCGGAGCCCGACGGGCCGATCACCGCTACCGTGCTGCCCGCGGGCACCTCGATGTCCACGCCGCGCAGCACCGTGTTCGGACCGAAAGCCAAATGAATGTCTCTGCCCGCCAACGATACCGGCTGCGGGCGCTCGATAATTTCTGTCATGTCATCTCCTGCCCGGTTGTCGAGGCAATCCGGTCGAGGGGATCTTCTGGCTCTGCTGAGGCGCGGCCCTGGCGAAGCCGATTGTCGACGAAGTTCACCAGGTGGGTCAGCGGAACGGTCAGGATCAAGTAAAAGATCCCGGCCGCCACCAAGGGGGAGAGGCTGCCGGTCTGCGCGTTGAAATCCCGGCCGACCTGGAACAGCTCCCGTTGCCCGGCGATCAGCCCGAGGAAGTAGACCAACGCCGAGCCCTTCAGCAGCGCGATGAACTGGTTGACCAGCGCCGGCAGCACCCGCCGTATCCCCTGCGGAACCACCACCAGCCGCATCGACGACCGATAGCTGAGACCCAATGCGCGAGAGGCTTCCAGCTGCCCGGACTCCACGCTTTGGATTCCCGAGCGGAAGATCTCACCGACATACGCCGCGGCGGTCAACCCCAGCGCGGCAATACCCAGCGGGTAGGGGTTGTTGTTGGTCAGCCCGCCGACGATCGGCCCCACGCCCAGGCCGATCAGCAAGATGATCACCACTTCGGGCAGGCCGCGGAAGATATCGGTGTACATCCGTGCGGGCCACCGCAGCCAGCGGGTGCGGGAGATCCCGGCGACGGCCAGCACAATCCCGACGCCCAACCCGATGACGCTGGCGCTGATGGTCAATATCAGGGTGTTGGGCAGCCCAGTTTTGAGCAGCACCGGGATCGTCTGTTTGTAAAGGTTCCAGTCGAGGAAGGATTCCCGCAACTGGGCCAGCGTGGACGTCGGTGCGGGCGGTCCGGCCTTGGGTCGGTGATGACGCTCGGCGATCTTGGCGAAGTCCGGCAGGTGCGGTGTCAGCGCTTCCTTCGATCCGGGTTTCCAGTCCGGCGGTAGCGGGCGCGGCGCCCATTCCGAGTACAGACCCGACCAGGTGGCGTCGGCGATGACAGCGTCCAGTCCCGAGTTCAGCGCATCGAGCAGCGGCCGGTTGTCTTTCGCGACGGCGTAGGCCACGAAGTCGCCCTCGTTGAACGAGTTGGCGACGATCGCGGCGGGATCGCCGGGCCGCACCGCGTTCATCGCCTCCAGTCCACCCGCAACCCAGGCGTCGATCTGATGAGTCTTGAGGCTGCTGTAGGCAGTGATGATGTCGGGGAACTTGACCGGCTGCAGACCCAACGTCTCGGTGACGTAGGCGTCCTGCACGGTGCCCTGCACGACACCGATCCGCTGCCCGGCGGCGAGGTCGTCGAATCCGGTGATCGGCGAGCCCGGCTGGACGACCAGCGAGGCATAGCCGAAGTCATAGCCGTTGGTGAAGCTGACGATACGTCGCCGCGCTTCGCTGGCCATGATGGACGCCGAGCCGACGTCGAAACGCCGCGACGCCACCTGGGCGAGCAGTCCGGCGAAGTCGGTACCGGCGAAGCGGACCTGCAAGCCCAATTTTGCGGCGATGGCCCGCAGCACCTCATTGTCGAAACCGGTGAATTGCCCAGCGGCGTTGATGCAGGCATTCGGCGGTGACTCGGACATGGTGCCGACCGTCAACGTGCCCGGCGTGATGAGACCCAGCGCCGAGACGTCCACCGAAGACAGTGGCTCGACGCTGGCGGTCGTGTACTTGTCCTCGTGAGTGCGCTTCGCGGTGGCCAGTTTCGGGGGCAACTCGGTCGCGCTCTCCAGCCCGGGCGGGGTGCACCTGTCGGGATTCGCCGCAGCAGGTGCGGCCATTCCGAGGCTGCAGACCAGCAGTGTCGTGGCGATCAGCGCGAACAACTTTGCTGCGCAGCCGGCGTTGAAATCCATAACCGCAAGGTATCGGCCGACGATCGGTTCGGCCACGTTCAGCCGACTGGCTCAGAACGCGGCAGCGGGCTTCTGCGGCGGAGCGAGCACTCCACGACGCACGAGTTCGGTCACCATGATCTTGGCCATCAACGCGGCGCAGCCGCTGCACGCGGCCCGCGCGGCGTCGGGATCGCGGCCGTGGATCGCGGCGGTCTCCGCCTCGTAGAACGGCAACATCTCGGCGACGACGTTGGGGTAGCTGAGCAAGAACGCCCGCGGAATCAGGCTCGCCGACGCGCGGATCGCGGCGTGGAGTCGCGGACCGGCGTATTCGTCGTTGACGGCGCGCCGGTATTCACGCGCGGTCTGCTGGAAAGCGCGTGGTTCCTTCGCGCTGCGCAGTGAGCGGATCAGGGCGTCGAGCTGATCGAGGATCCGTGGAGTGGGGTTGGCGGCGGCCCGCGCCGACGCGATGCCGATCAGCACGCCGTGCAACTCGTGATGCTCGAAGATGGTGTCCTCGTCGAACCGCTCGACGAACGCGCCGCGGTGATACTGGGTGGACAGCACCCCGTCGTGTTCCAGCTGCACGACGGCTTCCTGGATCGGGACGCGGCTCATCCCCAGTTCCCGGGCGACTTCGTTGCGGTCGACGCGGTCGCCGGTGCGCAGCTTGCCGGTCAGGATTTGGTTGAGGATGTAGCCGACAACCTGGTCCTTTTCCTTCGCCCCGTATTTCTTGGGCATCGCTCAATTCCCGTCGACGAATCCGCGGGCCAGTTTCTCATGCGAGGCTGTGAGTGTCCTACCCGCGATCCCGCCACCGGCACAACGTTTCTGCGGCGGTCAGGTCGTAGTCCGGCCCGTTACAGCCGACGGTCAGCAGCGTGACACCGAGGCCGATCAGCGCCTCCGCCTCGGCGATCAGCTCATCCGGCCCGCCGCGGCCCGTCTCGCCGCCAACTGCCGTCGAGCGTTCGACCTCGTCTGCTGCCCGACCGACAGTGCTGCAGTGGTCGACCAGCACCGCCGACTTGGCCGGATAGCTCTCAGTATTGGCGAAGCTGTGCCAGATGTCGGCGTGCTCGGCGACCAGGCGCAGCGTCTTCTTCTCACCCTCACCGCCGATCAGTATCGGGATCTGGCGGGTGGGGGCCGGATTGAGCTTGGCCAGCCGCGCTTTGATGCGGGGCAACGCGAGGGCCAGGTCGTCGAGTCGGCTGCCGGCAGTGCCGAATTCGTAGCCGTACTCGTCGTAGTCTCTGCGCTTCCAGCCCGAGCCGATGCCCAGAATCAGCCGGCCGTCGGAAATGTGGTCGACGGTGCGAGCCATGTCCGCGAGCAGTTCCGGATTGCGGTAGGAATTGCAGCTGACCAGCGCACCCAGCTGGATACGCGACGTCTGCTCGGCCCAGGCGGCCAGCATCGTCCAGCACTCGAAGTGGGCGCCTTCGCGATCGCCGTAGAGCGGAAAGAAATGGTCCCAGTTGAAGGCGATGTCGACACCGATGTCTTCGCAGCGGCGGACCGCGTCACGGAGGTAGCTGTATTGCGGGGCGTGTTGCGGTTGCAGTTGCACGGCGATACGGACGGGGCGAGTCATGCCACCACCGTAGGACTCGAGCTCATCCGGTCGGCAGGCCGCTCGCAATTCGGCGGACCGTACAGTGTGTTCCGCTGTAAACGGTGGGCATGCATTTCATGCAGTGGATGCACAGCCCTTCGCGGGTGCTGCCCTCGCGGAAGCGATTGACCAGGTTCGGGTCTCGGAGCAGCGCGCGGGCCATGGCCACCAACTCGAACCCGTCGTCAAGCGCCTCTTCGACCGTATCGAACCGGTTGATCCCGCCGAGCAACATCAGCGGCATCGACAGCGCCGCCCGAAATTGGCGTGCGAGCGGTAAGAAGAACGCTTCCTCAAAAGGGTAGGCGCGGAACAGCCGTCGACCGATAACCCGTAGGCCCAATCCCACCAGCCGAGGCTGAGAGGCGATGAACTCGTCGAGGGGGACATCGCCGCGGAAGTAGTACATCGGATTGAGTAGCGAACTGCCGCCGGTCAGTTGCAGCGCATCGAGGTGTCCGTCGGATTCCAGGAGGCGCGCCGTGGGCAGGCTGTCGCTCAACCAGAAGCCGCCGCGTACCCCGTCGTCCATGTTGAACTTCGCGGTGACGGCGACAGATTGCCCGACGGTGAGCCGAACGCGCTCGGCTACGCGACGGGCCAGCTCGGCACGCCGCGCGGTGTCGCCGCCGTAGCGGTCGGAGCGTTTGTTCACATTCGGGCTGAAGAACGAGCTGAGCAGATAACCGTGGCCCATGTGGATTTCGATCGCGTCGAAGCCGGCTTCGACGGCGTTGGCGGCGGCTGCGGCGAAGTCGTGGACGACGTCGTCGAGTTGTTCGATGGTAGCGGCCCGCACCAGCCCCATGCCCGGTGCGCTGAGCCGGGTCGACGGCGCCAGCGTCGACGTCCGATTCGACAGTGTGTTGGCGACCAGTCCCGCATGGCCGATCTGCGCGCAGACCAGGGCGCCCTCGGCATGCACTGCGTCGGTGAGCCGGCGCAACTGCGATATGTGATCGCGGTCCAGCACGACGGTGTCGCGATGAACCCGGCCACCGGGTGAAATTGCACAGTAGGCGACGGTCGTCATGGCCGCGCCGCCGCGGGCGACTTCGGCGTGGAAATCGATCAGCGCGTCGCTGACCTGGCCGCGCGGCATCACGCCCTCAAACGTTGCCGCTTTGACGAACCTGTTCTTCAGGGTCAGCGGGCCCAGCCGCGTTGACGTGAAGGCTAGTTTCGATACCATTGGCATCGAAATATAGTACGGCGGAGAGTTCCGTCATGGCGAGGAGGCTGATCGGTGCGCATCGCGGTCACTGGTGGAACCGGCTATCTGGGGGCGCACACCGTGCGGGCGTTGCTGCAGGCCGGCCACGAGGTAAGTCTGTTGGTGGCACCGGATGACCCGGCGGCCGTCGTCGATCGGTTTCGCACGCTCGGCTCGGTGGCGGTCGTCGTCGGTGACGTTCGGGCGGCGTCGACGATCGAAGAACTGCTGGGCGGCGCTGATGCCGTGTTGCATGCGGCCGGCATTGTCGGCACCGATGAACGCCGAGCCCAGGCGATGTGGGACATCAACGCCTATGCAACCGAAATGATTCTCACCCGCGCCGTCGAACTTGGCCTTGATCCGGTGGTGTCGGTGAGCAGCTACAGCGCCCTGTTTCCGCCGCCGAACGGAATCATCTCGCCGGACTCGCCGACGGCAGCCGGCCGCAGCGCATACGCCAAGACCAAGGGCTACGCCGACCGGGTTGCCCGGCGACTCCAGGACACCGGCGCACCGGTCGTGGTCACCTATCCCTCGAGTGTGGTGGGCCCCGCGTTCGGCACACCCCCCGGGGTGACCGAACGAGGCTGGGCGCCGATCGTGCGCTGGGCGGTCGCGCCGAGCGTGCGGGGCGGCATGCAGATGGTCGACGTGCGTGACGTCGCCGACGTGCATTCGCGGATTATGGAAGCCGGCCGGGGGCCCCGCCGCTACGTCTGCGGTGGGCAGCTGCTCAGATTTGACGAGATGGTTGACGCGCTCGAAGAGGGTTTGGGGCGGCGCGTGCGACGTGTCCCGGTGTCGCCGAGCGTGTTTCGTGGCGTAGGCCGACTCGCCGACGTGGCCGGCCGCTACCTGACACTCGCCGACGGGCTGAGCTACGAGGCGGCGATGCTCTTGACCGCCGCCACCCCCACCGACGACAGCAAGACGCTGCGCGAGCTCGGGATCACCTGGCGCTGCCCGAAAGCCGCGATCATCGAGTCATTGCGTGCGGGACGCGGTGATAGCCGTAGTCAGCAATTGCGCGATCCGGTTTCGTAGCGCCGGGGAGTCGTCTTCGACCGCAATCGTCGTCACGAATAGCGCGGCGCCCGCCGCCATGGCCAGCGACGCCCGGGCGTCGAGGTCGGCGCGTCGTCGTTCGGGACGCGTCGTCGCGTTCACGTCGTCGGCGAACAGCCGAACCGCGGGGCCGCTGAACTCCGCCCACAAGGTCTTGCGGAGTTCGTCGTTTTCACTGAGCGCCAGCAGCAAGCCCGGCACCGCCGCCCGCACGTCGGCTCTGCTGAAAAGCTCGTGACTGCCGCGCACCACCCACTGCATCCAGCCGGTCACGTCAGTACCGGAAAACGGTGACAGATCGGGAGTTTCGCCCAATATCGCGTGCAGCACCAGCTCCGCTTTAGAGGCCCAGCGACGGTTCACGCTGGATCGGCCAACCCCGGCCCGCGCCGCAACCAAGCGCATGCTCAGGTCGTCCCAGCCGACTTCCGCCAGCAACTCCCGCGTTACCGATAGCACCCGCTCGTCGATCGACGTGTCGCGCGGCCGACCGACAGAGGTGCCGCGGTGATCGTCGTTGGTCATCTGGCTCAGCGCGCGTCGAGCACTGCCCGCAGAATCTCGACCAGTGCGCGAGGCTGGTCGCTTTGCACCGAGTGGCCCGAATTCTCGACGATGTGCGCGCCGCGAAAATGCTGTGCGCGACGGCTTAATTCAGCGACGTCATCGTCGCTGACGAATCCGGAGGCGCCGCCGCGAATTAAGGTGACGGGCGCGGGCAGGGCGTCGACGTCGGTCCACAGACTTGCGAAGTCGGGAAAGGTGCGGATGGTGTCGTAGCGCCACGTCCAGCGGCCGTCGTCGAGCCGCCGAGAGTTGTGGAACACGCCGCGGCGCAACGCCTTCGGGTCCCGGTGTGGCGCGGCGGCGGTAGTCAACTCCAGCATGGCTTCGAAGCTGGGGAACTCGCGCTCGCCGTGCATCAAGGCCACGGTGCCCTGCTGCTCCTTGGTCATTTCGGCGTGCCGCTGCAACGCCGACGGAGTGACGTCGATGAGCACGAGTTCATTGACGAGCTCTGGTGCCATCGCCGCCAACCGGATCGCGGTGAGCCCGCCGAGCGACATGCCGACAACAAGCTCGGCGGTCGGCGCCAGCGTGCGCAACACCGGCGCCAGGGCGTCGGCGTTGAGCTGCGGTGAGTAGTCGCCGTCGTCGCGCCACATCGAGTGGCCGTGGCCGGGCAGGTCCACCGCCAACGCCGGCTCGCCCACCCCGGCGATCACGGTGTCCCAGGTGTGCGCGTTCTGCCCGCCGCCGTGCAGGAAGACCACCCGCGGCGGGCGCTCATCCCAGCGCATCGCGCTGATGCCACCGGTATCGATCCGGTGCACGTCCGGCAGCCGGCGTGTCACTCCGGCCTGCTCGGCGTTTTCATGCAGCAGCGCGAACTCGGAGAGTCCGGCCAGTTCGTCGTCGGTCATATTTCGCACTGACTCTGCGTCTACCAGACAAAAGTGCGAGTAGCTTGTCTGGTCAGCGCAGAGTCAACATCGCGCTAACCGATGATGAACTGTTCGAGTTGGGCGCGCGCGACGTCGTCGGGCAGCTGTTTCGGCGGGCTCTTCATCAGGTAGGCCGACGCCGGCACGATCGGGCCGCCGACTCCACGGTCCTTGGCGATCTTGGCCGCCCGCACCGCGTCGATGATCACGCCCGCCGAGTTGGGCGAGTCCCACACCTCGAGCTTGTACTCCAGGTTCAACGGCACATCGCCGAAGGCGCGGCCTTCCAGCCGCACATAGGCCCACTTGCGGTCGTCGAGCCAGCCGACGTGGTCGGACGGGCCGATGTGCACGTCCTTGGTCTTGAACTCGCGCTGCAGGTTCGACGTCACGGCCCGCGTCTTCGAGATCTTCTTCGACTCCAGCCGCTCGCGTTCGAGCATGTTGAGGAAGTCCATGTTGCCACCCACGTTGAGCTGCATCGTGCGGTCAAGCTGCACGCCGCGGTCCTCGAACAGCTTGGCCATCACCCGGTGGGTGATCGTCGCGCCGACCTGGCTCTTGATGTCGTCGCCGACGATCGGCACTCCCGCGTCGACGAACTTCTTGGCCCACACCGGGTCGGAGGCAATGAACACCGGCAGCGCGTTGACGAACGCGACGCCTGCGTCGATCGCGCACTGGGCGTAGAACTTGTCGGCCTCTTCCGAGCCCACCGGCAGGTAGGAGACCAGCACGTCGACCTTGGCGTCGCGCAGCGCCTTCACCACGTCGACGGCGTCGACGTCGGACACCTCGATGGTGTCGGCGTAGTACTTGCCGATGCCATCCAGCGTCGGGCCCCGCTGCACCACCACGTCGGTGGGCGGCACGTCGGCGATCTTGATGGTGTTGTTCTCCGACGCGAAGATCGCCTCGGACAAATCGAAGCCGACCTTCTTGGCGTCCACATCAAACGCGGCGACGAACTTGACGTCGCGCACGTGGTACGGCCCGAAGCGCACGTGCATCAGGCCCGGCACCGAGGCCGCCTCGTCAGCGTTCTGGTAGTACTGGACGCCCTGTACCAGCGAGGACGCGCAGTTGCCGACGCCGACGATGGCGACCCGGATGTCTGTCGACGCCTCTGCCGCGGTTTGCTCAGTCATTAGGGCGTTCTCCTTACTTCTCCCTGTGTCGTGGGTATTTCGGTGTTGCTGGATTGTTCTAGGACTGCTCCGCGCGGTGTTGCGCCACGCGTTCAGCTGCGATCAGCTCGTTGAGCCAGTTGACTTCCCGTTCGCTCGACTCCAGCCCGAGCTGGTGCAGCTGGCGGGTGTAGCGGTCGAACGAGTTGCTGGCCCGCGTCACTGCTTCACGCAGGCCCTCACGGCGTTCCTCGACCTGGCGGCGCCGACCCTCCAGGATGCGCATCCGCGCTTCGGCCGGGGTGCGGTTGAAGAACGCCAAGTGCACCCCGAAGCCGTCGTCCGTGTAGTTGTGCGGCCCGGTGTCGGCCACCAGCTCAGAAAACCGTTGGCGGCCGGCGTCGGTCAGCTGATACACCCGACGGGCCCGTCGCACCGGTGTCCCGGCGGGGGCGGCGTCCTCGGCAATCAGCCCGTCGGCCTGCATGCGGCGCAGCGCCGGGTAGAGCGACCCGTAGGAAAACGCCCGAAACGCGCCGAGCAGACCGGTCAGCCGTTTGCGCAGCTCGTAGCCGTGCATGGGCGACTCGAGCAGAAGGCCGAGGATGGCAAGCTCCAGCATCGAGTCACCTCCTTTGCTCGGCCGTTACGACGGTTGGATATGTCGGGGTATAGCTTCGCGCAATAGTATCGCCCCGATATATTTGCCACCACACCAGCTGCCGTTCGCACTGCGTTCAGCTTTACGACGGCCTTACGACGGGTAGTTCACCCGTTTGACGGAGCCGTCACCGGCGAACTCGATGTATCCGCTGCCGTAGTCGCTGGAGACATACACCGACAATGACACTGCCTCCGGCGTGGTCGGGTCGCGCGAGGGCTGCACGATCAGATACGTGGACTTGACGTCGGCCGGCTTGATGCCCAGCGTTTCCGGGGCCCCCCGCAGGATGCCGACCGTCGCCTTCGGGTCGAACTGCCCCAAGTCGACAAGCGCAGCGTCACCGCTCTTGGCTGAGCTGGTCGGATCGCCCCACCCGCCGCGGTAGGTGTAGCTCAATTGCCGTCGCTGCTCGTTGGGGTCCGCGCGCTCCATCGACGCGTAGTCGGGGTAGATCACCAGGCGGTAGCCCATGGTGTCGCCGAACTTCTTGCGCGCCTGTTCCATCAGTCCGGTCAAGCCGCCCAGCGACTGCAGCTGCCGCGGCGGAGTCAGTACCACCGGCGCGATACCGTCGGGTTTTTCGCCGGGATCCGACGTGAAGCTCAGCGGTGAGCTGGTGTTGCCGTAGAGACCCCAGCCAATTCCGATACCGAGCAACACCGCGACGACCAGCGCCGCCGCGGCGATACCGCGGCTGCCGAGCGTCGGGGATTTGGCGAGTGTCGGCAGTTGCACCAGGGCGCTGGCGGTCTGCAGATCACCCACCAGCGTGTGCAGATCACCGAGTGTCACCGCACTGGTCGCGGCGCTGATCCGTTCCCGGTGCTCCGCCATGGACAGCTGTCCCTCGTTGAGCGCGCCGTCGAGAATCTTGCACGTGTCGTCCCGGTCGCTGTCTTTGGCCCGGGTCGCCGTCGTTTGCCGCGTCGCCACGGCGATGATCGTAGAGCCCACAGTGCGCCGCAACGCAGAAACGCGCAGCTCGAATTCGTTCGCCGGGTCGGTCACACATCGGTACTCGGTCACTCGTCGTACTCTGGTGGGCGTGCGATTGCAGCGACAGGTAGTGGACTATGCGCTTCGGCGTCGCTCACTGTTGGCAGAGGTCTATTCGGGGCGAACCGGTGTGTCCGAAGTGTGTGACGCCAACCCGTATCTGCTGCGCGCCGCGAAGTTCCACGGCAAGGCCAGTCCGGTGATGTGCCCGATCTGCCGCAAGGAGCAGCTCACGCTGGTGTCGTGGGTGTTCGGAGACCATCTGGGCGCGGTTTCCGGTTCGGCGCGCACTGCCGAGGAGCTGGTGGTGCTGGCGACCCGCTACGAGGAGTTCTCGGTACACGTCGTGGAGGTATGCCGGACCTGTAGCTGGAATCACCTGGTCAAGTCGTATGTGCTCGGCACCGCACGTCCCGCCAGCCCGCCCGGGGGATCGCGCAGCACGCGGACGGCGCGCAACGGCGCCCGCACGGCCAGTGAATAACGAAGGGCGCCAAGACCGGTCAGCCACTGACGGCCCCAGCGGGTCAGCGGCTGACGGTGAGTCCGAGCGCCGATCGGAGGGCGACAAGGGCCGCAGTGGTCATCGAACGCCCGGTCCGCGGCAGCGTCGGCCCGTCCCGCCGGACGACCGATTGACGACGGTTCTTCCCGCGGTCACTGATGACCGATCACAGCGACTGCGTGACCCGATCGAGGCGGTCAAGGCCGCATTGGACGCCGACTCGCCGTCGAGGAGTGCACGGGACGATCTCGGTCGCGAACGAGCGCCATCATTCGGGGAACGGCGTGGCGGCGGACAACCGCCCGGTGGCGGCCCGCCCGGTCCGCCGCCCCGCAGCCCGGCGCAACCGAACTGGGAGTGGTTCCGCCAGCTGGACTGGACCTGGCTGCGGCGGATCAACTGGATGTGGGTCCGGCGTGGGCTCTACGTGACGGCGGCGGTGGTGTTGCTGTTGCCGATCGTCACGTTCGCGATGGCCTACCTGATCGTCGATGTGCCCAATCCCGGCGACATTCGGACCAACCAGGTGTCGACGATCCTGGCCAGTGACGGCTCAGAACTCGCCAAAATCGTTCCGCCCGAAGGCAACCGGGTTGACGTCAACATCAACCAGGTGCCGGTGCACGTGCGCCAGGCGGTACTGGCCGCCGAAGACCGCAATTTCTATTCCAATCCGGGGTTCTCGCTCTCGGGTTTCGCGCGGGCGGTGAAGAACAACGTCTTCGGCGGTGATACTCAGGGCGGCTCGACGATCACCCAGCAATACGTCAAGAACGCACTGGTGGGCTCGCAGCGCGCCGGGGTCAGCGGATTGATCCGCAAGGCCAAAGAACTCGTCATCGCCACCAAGATGTCGGGGGAGTGGTCAAAAGACGATGTGCTGCAGGCCTACCTCAACATCATCTACTTCGGCCGCGGCGCATACGGGATTTCAGCAGCAGCCAAGGCCTACTTCGACAAACCCGTCGAGCAACTCGACGTCGCCGAAGGCGCCCTGCTGGCCGCGCTGATCCAACGCCCGTCGACGCTGGATCCCGCCGTCGATCCCGGCGGCGCCAGAATCCGGTGGAACTGGGTGCTCGACGGCATGGTCGAAACCGAGGCGTTGACGCCGAAGGATCGTGCTATCCAAGAGTTTCCGGCGACGGTGCCGCCGGACCAGGCCAGTGCGCAGAACCAAACCACCGGGCCTAACGGTCTGATCGAGCGGCAGGTGACCAAGGAGCTGCTCGACCTGTTCAACATCGACGAGCAGACCCTCAACACGCAGGGACTGCAGATCACCACCAGCATCGATCCGCAGGCCCAGAAGGCGGCGGAGAAGGCGGTGGCGAAGTACCTCGAGGGACAGGGTCCCGACATGCGGGCCGCGGTGGTTTCGATCGATCCGCATGACGGCGCGGTGAAGGCCTACTACGGCGGGACTGATGCCTACGGCTTCGACTTCGCCCAGGCCGGTCTGCAGACCGGGTCGTCGTTCAAGGTGTTCGCCCTGATCGCCGCGTTGGAACAAGGCATCGGTCTGGGATATCAGGTTGACAGCTCCCCGCTCACGGTCGACGGCATCAAGATCAGCAATGTCGAGGGCGAAAGCTGTGGAACCTGCAACATCGGCGAGGCGCTCAAGCGGTCGTTGAACACCTCGTATTACCGGCTGATGCTCAAACTCAAAAACGGCCCCGAGGACGTCGCTGAGGCCGCGCACCAAGCGGGCATAGCCACCAGCTTCCCAGGGGTGTCGCACACGCTGTCCGAAGACGGTGAGGGCGGGCCGCCGAACAACGGGATCGTGCTGGGCCAGTACCAAACCCGGGTGATGGACATGGCCTCCGCATACGCCACGCTGGCCGACTCCGGCGTCTACCACGCGCCGCATTTCGTGCAGAAGGTGGTCAACTCTGACGGCAAGGTGCTTTTCGACGCCAGCGCGTCGGACAACTCCGGCGAACAGCGCATCGACAAGGCCGTCGCCGACAACGTCACGTCGGCCATGCAACCGATCGCCGGGTATTCACGCGGGCACAACCTGGCCGGGGGCCGGCCGTCGGCGGCCAAGACCGGGACCACCCAATTGGGCGACACCGATGCCAACAAGGACGCCTGGATGGTCGGTTACACCCCGTCGTTGTCGACGGCGGTGTGGGTGGGCACCACTCAGGACAACGAGCCACTGGTCAACAAGTGGGGCTCGCCGGTCTACGGTTCGGGGCTGCCGTCCGACATCTGGAAGGCGACGATGGATGGTGCTCTGAAGGGCACCAACAACGAATCCTTCCCGAAGCCAACCGAAATCGGTGGGTACGCGGGTGTCCCGGCTGCGCCCCCACCGCCGCCACCGAAGCCGGAGGAACCGCCGCCCGGCACGGTTATCCAGCCCAGCATCGAAGTGGCTCCGGGCATCACCATCCCGATCGGACCACCCACGACCATCCCCGCCGCTCCCGTCGTCCCCGTCGGGCCGGCGCCCGGAGCACCCGAGGCGCCTGTTCCGCCGCCGCCGTGACGGACGCCTCACCAGGCCGTTCCGCCACGGTTTCGCCGGGGCCGTTGGCTGCTGATTTACGTACTGTCGACGACCGCGATTGTCCAAGCCGCACTGACTTTTTGGGCTCGGCACTGGCGGGCGTCATCGGTGGCCCGGTGGGCCGGCATGCGGTGATCGGCCGGACCAGATTGTGGACGCCGTTGCGGGTGATGTTCGTGTTTGCGCTGGTGTTCTTGGCGCTGGGATGGTCGACCAAGGCGCCGTGTTTGGTGACCACCGGGTCCGGACCGGGGGACCAGCGGGTGGCTAATTGGCAAAATCAGCGGGCCTATTACGAGCTGTGCTACTCCGACACGGTGCCGCTTTACGGCGCAGAGTTGTTGAGCCAGGGCAAGTTTCCCTACAAGTCGAGCTGGGTCGAAACCGACGCCGGCGGCAAACCGCAGGTGCGGTACGACGGTCAGCCCGCGGTGCGCTACATGGAGTATCCGGTGTTGACCGGGGTCTACCAGTACGTGTCGATGGCGCTGGCGAAGACCTATACCGCGTTGAGCAAGCTGATCCCGCTGCCGGTGATCGCCGAAGTGGTGGTGTTCTTCGACGTCGCTGCGCTGGGCTTGGCGTTGGCGTGGCTGGCTACCGTGTGGGCCACCTCGCGATTATCGGGCCGGCGGGTGTGGGATGCGGCACTGGTCGCCGCGTCACCGTTGATCATCTTTCAGATGTTCACCAATTTCGATGCGCTGGCAACAGCTTTCGCCATGGGCGGACTGCTGGCGTGGTCGCGCCGACGGCCGGTGTGGGCCGGTGTGCTCATCGGCCTCGGTGTTGCCGCCAAGCTCTACCCCTTGCTACTGCTGGGCCCGTTGCTGGTGCTGGGTATCAGGACCGGTCGCCTCGGTGAGTTGGCCCGCACCGCGGCCACGACGGTGGCGACGTGGTTGTTGGTGAATTTGCCTGTGATGGTGCTGTTTCCGCGCGGCTGGTCGGAGTTTTTCCGGCTCAACACCCGTCGCGGCGACGACATGGATTCGATGTACAACGTCGTCAAATCGTTTACCGGTTGGCGGGGTTTCGACCCCTCCCTGGGTTTCTGGCAGCCGCCGACGGTGCTGAACACCGTCGTGGCGGTGTCGTTCGCGTTGTGTTGCCTGGCAATCGGTTACGTCGCATTGACCGCCCCGCAGCGACCCCGGGTTGCGCAGTTGGCGTTTTTGGTGGTCGCGGCGTTCCTGTTGACCAACAAGGTATGGAGCCCGCAGTTTTCGCTGTGGCTGGTGCCGCTTGCGGTGTTGGCATTGCCGCACCGCCGGGTGCTGCTGGTGTGGATGACGCTGGATGCTTTGGTGTGGGTGCCGCGGATGTACTACCTGTACGGCGTGCCTAACCGTGGCCTGCCCGAGCAGTGGTTCACCGCGGCGGTGCTGGTGCGCGATGTCGCGGTGGTGGTGCTGTGCGCGATCGTAGTCCGTCAGATTTATCGCCCCGACGAAGACCTGGTCCGTTGGCGCGGGCGTATCGACGATCCAGCGGGCGGGGTGTTCGACCGGGCCGACGATGCACCGCCGCGCTGGCTGCCGGGTTGGCTGCGCCCGCGTCCCGGCGTCGCCGAGCCTGCGTCCAGAGCGCGAAAATCGCCGCCTGAGTCGCGACCTGACTGCAGTCTCGACACCGCCACCGCAGTCTCGACGCGGTAACCGCCGCGATTTCGCAGGCACGTGCACCGTCCGGTAGCCTGAGTCGGTTGCCGACGCAGGCGACCCTCCTGCCACGGAAAAGACCGTGGCCGCAGACGACCATAGGAGGTGATGAGGTTCCCATGCGTCCATACGAAATCATGGTCATCCTTGACCCCACTCTCGACGAGCGCACCGTAGCTCCGTCGTTGGAGACCTTTCTCAATGTCATCCGCAAGGACGGCGGCACGGTAGACAAGGTCGACATCTGGGGCAAGCGCCGGCTGGCGTACGAGATCGCGAAGCACCCTGAGGGCATTTACGCCGTGATCGACGTCAAAGCCGAGCCGGCGACGGTGTCCGAGCTTGACCGTCAGCTCAGCCTGAACGAGTCGGTGCTGCGCACCAAGGTCATGCGCACCGACAAGCACTAGGCCTGTGGGCGAATGGCCGCGGGGCGTCGTAGCCCTTGCGTAGGCTCAGCGAAATGACAATCCACCCGCCGATGCCAGGAGGTCGTTGTGGCTGGTGACACCACCATCACCGTTGTCGGAAACCTGACCGCTGACCCCGAACTGCGGTTCACCCCGTCCGGTGCTGCGGTGGCGAACTTCACCGTGGCTTCCACCCCGCGGATCTACGACCGCCAAGCCGGCGAATGGAAGGACGGCGAGGCGCTGTTCCTGCGGTGCAACATCTGGCGGGAAGCCGCGGAGAACGTCGCCGAAAGCTTGACCCGGGGTTCCCGCGTGATCGTGCAGGGCCGGCTCAAGCAGCGTTCATTCGAAACCCGCGAGGGCGAGAAGCGCACGGTGTTCGAGGTTGAGGTCGACGAGATCGGCCCATCACTTCGCTACGCCACAGCCAAGGTCAACAAGGTCAGCCGCAGCGGCGGCGGTGGCGGCGGCTTCGGCGGCGGTGGTGGTGGCGGTGGATCCCGTCCGGCACCGGCGCAAGCTCCCGCAGCCGGCGGCGGCGACGACCCATGGGGCAGCGCCCCAGCCTCCGGCTCGTTCGGCGGCGGTGACGACGAGCCTCCCTTCTGATACCTGAACGACAGAACGAAAGAGACAAACAATGGCGAAGTCCAATAAGCGGCGCCCGGCTCCGGAAAAGCCGGTCAAGACGCGCAAGTGCGTGTTCTGCGCCAAAAAGGGCCAAGTGATCGACTATAAGGACACCACGTTGTTGCGCACCTACATCAGCGAGCGCGGCAAGATCCGCGCTCGCCGGGTGACCGGCAACTGCGTCCAGCATCAGCGCGACATCGCGCTTGCGGTCAAGAACGCCCGCGAGGTAGCGCTGCTGCCCTTCACCTCCTCGGCGCGGTAAATCCGCACCGCAGAACGAAAGCACGAAACGATGAAGCTGATTTTGACTGCCGAGGTCGACCACCTGGGTTCCGTCGGTGACACCGTCGAGGTTAAAGACGGGTATGGACGCAACTTTCTGCTGCCGCGGGGGCTGGCGATCGTCGCGTCTCGGGGCGCCCAGAAGCAGGTCGACGATATCCGTCGCGCCCGCGAAACCAAGCAGGTGCGCGACCTGGACCACGCCAACGAACTCAAGGCGGCAATCGAGGCGCTGGATGGGGTGTCGCTGCCGGTCAAGACGTCCGGGGACAGCGGCAAGCTGTTCGGATCGGTGACCGCCGGGGACGTCGTGGCCGCGATCAAGAAGGCCGGCGGGCCCAACCTGGACAAGCGCATCGTCCGGCTGCCCAAGGCGCACATCAAGGCTCTCGGCGCCCACCCGATCACGGTGCATCTGCATCCCGACGTCAACGTCGAGATCGCGCTGGACGTCGTCGCCGCGAGCTGACCCGTTCCACCACTTACCCCGGCGGGAGCCCTAACCGGCTCCCCCGGGGTTGTCGGCGTTGGGCTGGCGAACTTTTCCAACCTAATGCCCATTAGCGAACGTAACCGTCTGTTAACGGGCGGCATAGGCGGCCGCAACGCAACACGCCCGAGTCGGCAACCTGACACGACACGCCGAAGAGATTCCCATCCACACAATTTGCGTGCCGTTGTGGTGCGCTTATCTGCAGTAATGTGGTCCGGCTCGACAGTGCTCCACAGGTTCTCCACACCCCCCTAACACAGCCGCTGACAGATATGCACAGTCGATCCACAGCTTCATAAACAGCACCACTTGGAGTCCTTGCCAGCAACCTTTACCGTCAACCCGGCGCTCGGCAGTGTCGGTGCATTGACCTAGCGTGCACAGCATCGGGATCGAATGGACGTTCGACCGGTGTGCCGGAGGAGGTGGGGAGCTCATGGCGGTCGTTGACGATCTCGGAAACCCCGGCACGGACGCGCCCAGCGAGGACTTCGGCCGCCAGCCGCCGCAGGATCTCGCGGCCGAGCAATCGGTGCTCGGTGGGATGCTGCTGAGCAAGGACGCCATCGCCGACGTGCTGGAGCGGTTGCGGCCAGGCGACTTTTACCGGCCGGCGAACCAGAACGTCTACGATGCCATCCTCGACCTGTACGGGCGCGGGGAACCGGCCGACGCGGTGACCGTAGCCGCCGAACTTGACCGCCGCGGTCTGCTGCGACGGATCGGTGGCGCGCCGTATCTACACGACCTGATCTCGACGGTTCCGACGGCGGCCAACGCCGGGTACTACGCGAGCATCGTGGCCGAGAAGGCGCTGCTGCGGCGACTGGTCGAAGCCGGCACCCGGGTGGTGCAGTACGGGTATGCCGGCGCGGAGGGCGCCGACGTCGCCGAGGTGGTCGACCGGGCCCAGGCCGAGATCTACGACGTGGCCGACCGGCGGCTCTCCGAGGACTTCGTCCCGCTGGAAGATCTTCTGCAGCCGACGATGGACGAAATCGATGCCATCGCCTCCAACGGCGGGCTGGCGCGCGGTGTGCCGACGGGGTTCGCCGAACTCGACGAGGTGACCAACGGTCTGCATCCCGGGCAGATGATCATCGTCGCGGCGCGACCCGGTGTCGGCAAGGCACTGGCGCTGGATACCCCGCTGCCGACGCCGACTGGCTGGACAACGATGGGCGATGTCGCCGTCGGCGACCTGTTGCTCAGCGCTGACGGCCAGCCGACACGAGTAGTAGCCGCGACCGAGGTGATGCTGGGCCGACCCTGCTATGAGGTCGAGTTCTCCGACGGGACAGTGATTGTCGCCGATGCCGATCACCAGTGGCCAACGGGCTATGGCGTCCGAACCACGGCCCAGTTGCGGTGCGGGCTGGACACCATCGCCGGCGCCGGCTCGATCGGGCGATACACCCAAGGCGGCACAACTCTGATGGCGCCGGTGCTGCAGCTAGATGCGGTGCGACGGGTGAACAGTGTTCCGGTGCGCTGTGTGCAGGTCGACAACGGCGCCAGCCTGTATCTGGCCGGCCGGGGCATGGTGCCGACGCACAACTCCACCCTCGGGCTGGATTTCATGCGGTCCTGCTCGATCAAGAACCGGATGGCCAGCGTCATCTTCTCGCTGGAGATGAGCAAGTCCGAGATCGTCATGCGGCTGTTGTCAGCCGAGGCGAAAATCAAACTGGCCGATATGCGTTCCGGCCGCATGAGTGACGACGACTGGACCCGGCTGGCTCGGCGGATGAGCGAAATCAGTGAAGCACCACTGTTTATCGACGACTCACCGAACTTGACGATGATGGAGATCCGCGCCAAAGCGCGACGGCTGCGGCAGAAATCAGATCTGCGGTTGATCGTGATCGACTACTTGCAGCTGATGTCCTCGGGCAAGAAGTTCGAATCGCGTCAGGTCGAGGTTTCTGAGTTCTCAAGGCACTTAAAGCTTTTGGCCAAGGAGCTTGAGGTCCCGGTCATCGCCATCAGCCAGCTCAACCGTGGACCCGAGCAGCGCACCGACAAGAAGCCGATGTTATCGGACCTTCGCGAATCGGGCTGCTTGACTGCTTCGACGCGAATCCTGCGCGCCGACACGGGTGCGGAGGTGACGTTTGGTGAGCTGATGCGCACCGGCGAGCGGCCGCTGGTGTGGTCGCTCGACGAGCAACTGCGGATGGTGGCGCGTCCGATGACCAACGTCTTCCCGAGTGGCCGCAAGGAGGTGTTCCGGCTGCGGCTGGCCTCCGGACGTGAAGTAGAGGCTACCGGTAACCATCCGTTCATGACGCTCGACGGCTGGACTCCATTGGAGCAACTAGAGATTGGCGACCGGCTCGCTGTACCGCGACGGGTTCCCGAGCCCGTTGACACGCAGCGAATGGCTGACTCCGAGGTGGTACTGCTCGCACACATGATCGGCGACGGCTCCTGTGTCAAGAACCAGCCGATCCGGTATGCGTCGATAGACGAAGCCAACTTGGCGATTGTGACGATTGCTGCGGCGCACTTCGGCGTGGCGACGATCCGCGACGAGTATCCGGCGGCGCGGGTAACCACATTGCGGCTCCCGGCGCCATACCACTTGACACACGGGCGACGTAACCCGATCGCCGCATGGCTGGACGAGCTCGGGCTGTTCGGGCTGCGCAGCTACGAGAAATTCGTGCCGCAGAAAGTTTTCGCGTTGCCGACCGATCAAGTGGCACTCTTCCTGCGCCACCTGTGGGCGACCGATGGTTCAGTGAGCTGGGACGACAAGCATGGCGTGGCGCGGATCTACTATGCATCGACGAGCCGGCGCCTGGTCGATGACGTGGCAGCCCTCCTGCTTCGCGTCGGCGTTTTCGCTCGGATCAAGCGGGTATTGAAGGCCGGATACCGCGACTGCTGGCATCTGTACATCTACGGTGCGGAAAACCAGACGAGGTTCGTCCGCCAAGTGGGCGCACACGGCATGAAAGCTGTTGCCGCTCAGCAAGTGCTTACTCAACTCGAGCGTGTCGTCCGTAACACCAACCTCGACACCGTGCCAAAAGAAGTGTGGACGCAGGTCAAGACATCATTAGTAAGCCGGGAGATGACACATAGGCAGTTCGCTGCCGCCATGGGAACGCAGTTCTGCGGATCCACGATGTGGAAGCACGCACCCAGCCGAGGACGCCTGCACCGTGCCGCGGCGTTGCTTGAAGACCGCGAGATTCATGCACTGGCTACCAGCGATGTGTTCTGGGATCAGATCGTGGAGATCACCAGCCTTGGCGAGATGGACGTATACGACGGAACCGTAAGTGACACACATAATTTCGTCGCAAATGGGATCAGCGTCCATAACAGCCTCGAACAAGATGCGGACATGGTGGTCCTGCTGCACCGACCGGATGCGTTCGAGCGCGATGACCCACGCGGCGGCGAGGCAGACTTGATTCTTGCCAAACACCGCAACGGACCAACTAAGACCGTGACGGTGGCGCATCAGCTGCACCTGTCGCGGTTCGCCAACATGGCGCGGTAACCAATGCGGCGGCGGATGCGGTTTGTTCGTCGCCAGTCGATACCAAGCCAAAGCACTTCATTTCGAACGCAGCGGAACCTTCCGCATGTGCTTGTGTCGCAAGCGGCGGAATTGTCGGATCCAGTGAGACACCCGCTCCGGTTCGACGACCTCACGGATATGTCGGGCCGGCGGTCGTAGATGAGGTGCGGTTTGTCTCCGGAGCGCCATCCTCATCAAGAACCATGAAAGCCCACTGGCCCATGAGGAGGTCGCCTTAATCATTGCGATGATCACATCGGCCAGGCGACCAGCAGCGTCAGCCCACCCACCCGGCACCGGGAGTGACGTGCTACGTACCGACAACGTGAGTGATCCTGCCAGGGTTGATCGTGGTGACCAGCACCGCCAACCGGGTTTGATCAGCCAACGCCATCACCGGCACCAACCCGGCGCGCGACACGAGAATCTCATCGTCGAACGCCGCAGAATCGGCGGCACCCTGACCGTTTCTTTACTAGTCGCCCATTCAGATTAGAGTAGCTAAGGTTACCCCTAGGCTAATTAACTGAGCGGCCTTCGCCAGTGGTTAAGGAATTGAAGTGCCCCATGACGACGACTGAGCCGAGGACCGAGCCGTTGAAGACGCAGGACTCCGCCGGCAGTGAGGGCAAGAAGGTCGCCCCGCAGCGCGCGAAGAAGAAGGGGCTTCTGGGGCGCTTCTGGCTGGTGCTCACGATCGTGGCTGTCGTCGCGCTGTCCGGATTTGTCGTGCACCGGCTGCACGGTGTCTTCGGCGTCCACCCTGGTTCGTTCGGTGGCGGCACCTCGGGCGAGGTTCTCGATGAGTTCAACGCCAAGACGATCACGCTCGAAGTCTGGGGCCCACCGGGCAGCACGGCAACCATCAACTACCTCGACGAAAACTCCCATCCGCAGCAGGCCCTCAACGTGCCCTTGCCCTGGAGCAAAGTATTGAGTTCAACGAAGCCCGGCATTCCGGCAAACCTGGTGGCGCAGGGAGACGGCAGTTGGATCGCGTGCCAGTTCGTGGTGAACAAGCACGACGGGAGCGGTGACGTCATCAAGACTCCGAATCGCTCAGATCCCAACCAAACCGTGAACGCCTTCGTCTATTGCCTGGACAAGTCCGCATGAGCCAGACCACCGAGGCTGCGCCCCGCGTCGACCAGCCGCTGATCCCGCCATTCCTGCCGAGGATGATCCACCGGCTGGCGCTGCCGATCGTCTTGGTGTGGTTGGGCATTGTCTTCATCACCAACACCATCGCGCCACAGCTGGAAGTCGTGTCCAAGACCCACTCGGTGTCGCAGAGTCCCACAGACGCGGTGTCCTTCCAGTCGACGATGCGCGTCGGATCGACGTTCAATGAATTCAATTCCGACAACTCGGCCATGGTCCTGCTGGAGGGCGACAAGCCGCTGGGGGCGGAGGCGCACCGCTACTACGACGAGATCGTCAAGCGACTCGAGCAAGACAAGAAACACGTCCAGCACATCCAGGACTTCTGGAGTGATCCGCTGACCGCCGCCGGCTCCCAAAGCCACGACCAAAAAGCCGCGTACGTGCAGGTGTACCTCGCCGGCAACATGGGTGGCGGCCTGGCCACCGAGTCCACCGAGGCCGTCCGCAAAATCGTGGACTCGGTGCCCGCGCCGCCGGGAATCAAGGCCTACGTCACCGGTGCGGGTCCGCTGATCGCCGACCAGTCCCACGCGGGTGAGAAAGGCGTCGCGAAGGTCACCGTCGTCACCATCCTGGTGATCATGTTGATGCTGCTGTTCGTCTACCGTTCGGTGAGCACCGTCTTGATCATGCTGACCATGGTCTTCATCGAGTTGGCAGCGGCCCGCGGTGTCGTCGCGACGCTGGGTAACTACGGCATCATGGGGCTTTCGACCTTCGCCAACAACATGCTGGTGCTGTTGGCGATCGCCGCCGGAACGGACTACGCGATTTTCGTGGTCGGCCGCTACCACGAGGCCCGTGGTCTGGGCGAATCGCGTGAAGAAGCGTTCTACACAATGTTCCACAGCACCGCGCATGTCGTGCTGGGGTCGGGGCTGACCATCGCCGGCGCGATGTATTGCCTGAGCTTCTGCCGGTTGCCATATTTCGAGTCGCTCGGTGTGCCCTGTGCGGTCGGCATGCTGGTCGCGGTCCTCGCGGCCTTGACCTTGGCCCCGGCGGTGCTGACGGTGGCGTCGTTCTTCAAGCTGCTGGACCCGAAACGGAAGCTGCAGACCCGGAGCTGGCGCCGGATCGGCACCGCGATTGTCCGTTGGCCCGTACCGGTTCTCGCGGTGACGATCGCGGTCGCGCTGATCGGTCTGCTCGCTCTTCCCGGCTACAAGACGGATTACGACAACCGTCACTTCCTGCCGGCAGACACCCCGGCCAACGTCGGTTACGCGGCGGCCGACCGACATTTCGACCAGGCCCGGCTCAATCCCGAGCTGCTGATGATCGAAACGGATCACGACCTGCGTAACCCGGCCGACTTCCTCGTCTTGGACAAGGTGGCCAAGGCGGTCTTCCACATCCCCGGTATCGGCCGGGTGCAGACGATCACCCGGCCGCTCGGCACGCCGCTCGACCACAGCACGCTCGGTTTCCAGATGGGCGCGCAGGCCGCGGGCCGGATCCAGACCCAGCACTACCAAGAAGAGCAGGCGAACAACCTGCTGAAGCAGGCGGACGAGCTGCGCAAGACGATGGCAACGCTGCATGAGCAGATGCAGGTCACCCAGGATCTCAGCGATACCACGCACGAAACCACCAAGCTCACCAAGGAAACCGTGGAGATCACCCAGTCGTTGCGCGACAGCATCGCCAACTTCGACGACTTCTTCCGGCCGATCCGCAGCTACTTCTACTGGGAGAAACACTGCTACGACATCCCGGTCTGCTGGACACTTCGGTCTCTCTTCGACGCGCTCGATGGCATCGACGAGGTGGCCGAGAACATCGAGAAGCTCAGCGCGAACCTGGACAAGCTGGATCAGATCCAGCCGAAGCTGGTGGCACTGATACCGCCGCAGATCGAGAGCCAGCAGCGCAACCTCGACACCATCATGTCGAACTATGCGATCACAAAGGGTCTCAACGACCAGGCGAAAGCCCAGTCCGACAACGCCACCGCCCAGGGCGACGCGTTCGACAAAGCGAAGAACGACGACACGTTCTACCTTCCGCCGGAGGCGTTCAGGAGCCCGGATTTCGCACGCGGCCTCAAACAGTTCATCTCACCCGACGGCCACGCCGTCCGGCTGATCATCTCGCATGAAGGCGACCCGGCGACTCCGGAGGGCATCAGCCACATCCAGCCGATCAAGCAGGCCGTGCACGAGGCGATCAAGGGCACCCCATGGGAGGGCGCGAAGGTCTATCTGGGCGGTACCGCTGCGACGTACAAGGACATGCACGACGGCTCCAACATCGACCTGATGATCGCTGGAATTGCAGCGGCCACACTGATTTTCGTCATCATGCTGGTCATTACCCGAAGCGTTGTGGCGGCGTTCGTGATCGTCGGCACCGTGCTGCTGTCACTGGGCGCCTCGTTCGGACTCTCGGTGCTGGTGTGGCAGTACATCCTGGGCATCAAGTTGCACTGGATGGTGCTGGCGATGGCGATCATCCTGCTGCTGGCGGTCGGCTCGGACTACAACCTGCTGCTGATATCGCGGTTCAAGGAGGAAATCCACGCCGGGCTCAAGACGGGGACGATCCGCGCGATGGCCGGTTCGGGCTCGGTGGTGACCTCGGCCGGTCTGGTGTTCGCCGCCACCATGGCGTCGTTCGTGTTCAGCCCGCTGTTGGTGATGGCCCAGGTGGGTACGACGATCGCCCTGGGTCTGTTGTTCGACACCTTGATCGTGCGGTCGTTCATGACACCTTCGGTGGCGACGTTGCTGGGACGTTGGTTCTGGTGGCCACAACACGTGCGCCCGCGCCCGGCCAGCAGCATGCTGCGACCGTACGGACCGCGTCGCGCCGTGCGCGAACTGATCCTTGACGACGTTGACGAACACCCACCGGGCGGACTGGTCAAACGGCGCTGATCTGCCGTGGCGCGCGAGTGTCGAGATCCGCGCTGGCGTGAAGAACTGCGACTCGGCCTCAGGGTGTGGTTGGAACACTTCGCGGTTACAAGTGTCGATTCGTCTTTGATGTCGGTGCCGCGCCGGGTCCAGTTTTCGGGTGCCTCATCGACGATCCGCACCCTCCTACCCGCAACGTCGCCGAGCCCAACTTCAGAGCTGGGCGGCCAATGTCGCCTGAGCGAACCGACTGGCGGGGTCGCAGGCAGCGCGCACTGGGGCAACATCATCGACAACGTCCACGTCATTCAAAAGCTGAACGGAGGTCACATGACAACCGTTGTCCTGCAACGCTGCTCGCGTCAGCGCACCGGTGTCGGATGTAGACATCGGTACGCTACGCAGACAGGCGGCCATCGACGGCTTTTGGAGGCCTAATATCCACCAACCGCCGTCTCGGGTCGGTCCGAGCACCGCCTGGTGCTGAAGGAGCGTGCGCGCGCAGCGGGCCAGAAGTTCACCGGTTACCTGAGGAGTGTCCATCCCGATCTGCAGGACGGGTTGTCCGGGGAACGCGGCGCTTGCGTCAGTGTGTGCGTTGGCAAGCCGGTCAGCGAAGTCGTTGCCGCGCTGGGGGATCACCGTGAAGGAGGCCAGCCGCTGTCGGATCGTGGTGGCGGCTGCGGCGGCGTCCAGGTCGCCCGTGAGTGCTACGACCCGGTCGGCCACCGGCGCGTCGACGACTGCATCCAGCGTGTCGAGTAGCGCCGCGGCGGCGATTTCGGCGGCCACTTGGTTACCGACGGTGGCGGCGAGCCGCGTTTTGGCCTGGCCGGGTACCGGCGCCTTGGCGACCACCAATAGCGTCACCGGCAGGGCATTCACGAAATCACCTTCCAGAAATCCAGAATGGCGGTGATGCTGCCGCGCAGTGAACCGCTGACCTTGGATCGGCCACCGATCCGCGGGCCGTAGCTGACGTCGAGTTCGGTGACTCGCCATCCGGCAGCTGCGGCGCGGACCAGCAGCTCCAGCGGATAGCCCGATCGCCGATCGGCGACACCGAGTTCTAGCAGTGCGGCACGCCGGGCCACCCGCATCGGCGCGATGTCATGCACGGGCAGACCGTGGCGGGTCCGCAACCGCCAGCTCATCACCACGGACCCGACCCGGGCGACCCACGGCCAGTGCAGCCCGGCTACTGGCCGTCGCCGGCCGGTCACCAGGTCAGCACCGTCCTCGAGTGCGGCAACTAGCCGGGGCAGTTCACCGGCATCCATCGAACCGTCGGCGTCGATCACCGCCACGATCGGGGTGGTGGCGGCGAGGATCCCGGCGTGCACCGCCGAGCCGTAACCGGGCCGTGTTTCGGCGATGACCGCAGCGCCGTGACGTCGGGCCACCCCGGCAGTGTCGTCGGTGCTGTTGTTGTCGACTACCAGCGCCCGGTAACCGGCGGGGATGGCCGCCAGCACCGCTGGCAGGCAGTCCTCCTCGTTCAGGCACGGCAGCACCACGGTGACCACAGCGGTGTCGTCGGGCATGTGGTCCGACCCTAGGGCATCGTCGGAGAAGCGCATCACATCCGCACGGTTCCGGGGCCGGTTACCGCAGCGGGGCAAAGGCGAATTGGCGCAGGCCCGCGCGGGGGTCGATGGCCGCGCGGAACCCCAGCACGTTGGCGGCGCGGGCGGGGTCGGCGACGATGTGCCGGACATCGCCGCTGCGGTAGCGTCCGGTAACGACCGGCGAAAGCGCGTCGCCACGCACCGCACACAGCGCGGCGGCCACTTCTATAATCGAAATCGGTTGTCCTGAACAGATATTGAATGCCGCGAAGCCGTCACGGGCCGAGGCGGCCTGCACAGCCGCTAGATTCGCGGCGGCGACATCGTCGAGGTGAACAAAGTCGCGCATCTGGCCGCCATCTTCGAAAACCTCAGGAGCGAAACCCTTTTCGATCGATGAACGAAAGATGGCCGCAACCCCCGAGTACGGCGTGTCACGCGGCATCCCGGGACCGTAGACATTGTGGTAGCGCAACGCCACCACTGAACCGCCCGTCGCCTCCGACCACGCCAGCGCGTAATGCTCCTGCGCGGTCTTGCTGGCCGCGTACAAGCTGCGCGGGCGCAGCGCAGCGTCCTCGTCGACCAACCGCCACTGCAGTTCTTCCTCAGCCAACGGGCAGCGGTGCTCGAAGATCCCGGCGTCGAGGTCAGCGCGCCGCCGTGGTAACGGGTCGACGGCCCCGTGGTCGGGGCAGACGTAGCGGCCCTGTCCGTACACCACCATCGACGATGCAAGCACCAGCCGCCGGACACCAGCAGCGTACATTTGCGCCAACAACACCGTGGTGGCGAAATCGTTGTGGGAGCCGTAGGCCGGGGCGTCACCGGCGTCCACACCGGCGCCCACCATCGCGGCCTGATGACACACCAAATCGACGCCGGCCAGCAGCGGCGCCAACGCCCGCCCGTCTCGCACGTCGACCTGCTGGCAGTCCGGCGGCAACTGCGGGTCAGTTCCGTGCGCGGCGGGCAGCAGCAGGTCGGCACCGATCACCTCATGGCCGTCGGCTCGCAGCGCCGCGCCCACCCTGGAGCCGATGAAGCCCGCCGCACCAGTCAGCAATATCCTCACGACAACTCGACGTCCTTTCGAAAATGATGCGTGCTTAACCGGCCGGCAGCAGATCGAAAGTCATGATCTGCAATTGGCTACTACCGCCAGGATCACTGCCGGTCACCAAGACATTGCCCGAACGCGGATCAACGGCAACCGAATTGGGCTGCTGCACGGTAGGCACATCGCCGTAAATCCGCGGTTTCGTCTCATCTGAGATGTCGATCACCCGCAACGAGTTGGTCGCGGTCAACGTCGCATAAAGACGGCGTCGCATCGGATCGTAGGCCAACCCATAGGGCTTGCCGGGCGCGTCGATCGTTGCGACGTGGGCGAGCTGCGGGCCGATGCGCTCAAGGAGTATCACGCCGCCGTCGGTGTCGGCAAACGCGGCGACGTTGCCGGATAGCGCAACCGCGTGCGTCAGCTTCACGCCGACGGGTCCGTGCGCCACCTGATGCCTGGTTGACCCGTCATACACCCACACCCCGTTGCCCCGCACGTCTGCTACCGCGGCGTAAGAACCCACCGCGGCGACGCCGCCGGGCTGCACCGGACCGGCGGGCAGTGCGGCGACCACCTCGCCGTCGCGCACAAACACCACCCCGCCGCCGAGCTCATCGGTGACGACGACCATGCCCCCGTCGGTTTGGGCCGCGTCGTGTGGTTGGTGCCCCACACCCACCGCGGTCCAAAGGACCTTGCCGTCGGTCAGCGACAACTCACACACCTCATCGGAGCCTTCCAGCGGGACTAAGACCGGCCCGTCCGGTCCAGCCAGACTCAGGTGCCGGGCGGCTCCCGTCATCGGAACGGTCTGACGCACTGCCCCAGTACCAGCATCGATCAGCTTGATGGCGGCTGGGTTACGCACGGCGACCGCTCCCCGGCCCGAGGTTCCGATCACGATCCCTTCGGGTGCGTTGCCAAAGGGGACCACCCTGCCGGCTGGCAGCACGCCCGGCGGCCCGGCCACCGCGGGCTCGGCCGGCGCTACCGCCGGACCACGACCCGGCGGCATCGTCGCTGCGGGCGAACCGGGCTGGCTACTGCAGCCGCAAACCAGCAATCCGATCGCCAGCGAATACATCAGCGCACGGACCTGGTCCATCTCTCCACTGTGCCCGACGGCGATGCCTCGACTGAAGCGGCCAGAGCATAAGGGCTTGTCAATCGGTGCGCCAGCGACTTCACCAGGCTCACGTTGGTCGTTGATGCGCTAGGCAGGTTGAAGCGGAAAGCAGCTGTGGATTTAATTGGCGGTATACGCCGCAAGTTTGGAAATGGCTCTGGCGGCAATCCTGAGCTCAGTCAGCAACGAATAACAATTGAACACACCAACGATCCGAATGGGGTGGGATGGGTCTGCGCGTCCTAAGGCTGGGGATCGGCCATGGCTGCTGACACCTGCCTAACGATTGCGGCGCGGTCCGCGGACCTGATCTACCGATCGGCTGCGGCGGGCGGTGCCTGCTGGGCTCGCAACCACCGCGGCCATCGCCGCGAATTGCCGATGGCCCGGTGGATAGGCGGGCCGCAGAGCACACCAGAAGACCGGCTCGCGGATGAGCACGTCCTGCGGCACTGCTCATTGCGCCCCACCCTGGACCTCGGGTGCGGCCCAGGCCGATTCACCGCCGCGCTGCAGCAGCGCGGCCTGCCCGCACTGGGGGTCGACAACTCGGCCGTCGCTGTGGAGATGACTCGAACACGCGGCGCGACCGCTATTCGACGCGACCTGTTCGCACCGTTGCCCGCTGAGGGCAACTGGGACCAGGTCTTGCTGACCGACGGAAACATCGGCATCGGCGGCAACCCCGTCCGCATCCTGAGGCGGGCGGCCGACCTCCTTGCACACGGCGGCCGGGTCATCGTCGAGATCGAATCCCGGGGCACCGCGTCATGTCACGAATTGCTGCGCTGGGAGACCGAACAGCATGTGGGACACTGGTTTCCGTGGTCACGTGTTGGCGCCGGCTCCCTCGGTGGCATCGCACAGGCGGCCGGTTTAACACTCAGTTATAGCGTCGACATCCACGATCGGGTAATCGCGGTGCTCACAGCGTGAAAAGCCTTGACCCGCACCGGCGCACCGAGTCGCAGGTTAGCAGCGGCGCGGAGCCGGTCTACGGATTTCCCGCCGGGCTGTGGCGAGCGCTGGACCACCGCCGCCCGCCGGGAGTCAGTCTATTGCAGCGCTGGAGAAGTCCGTTGCGCGGGCCGTGGCTGACGTCGGTGCTGGGCTCGGTGCTGCTCGCCGGGCTGCCGGTCGTGATTGTGACCGGCCTGCTGTCCTACATCGCCTACGGTCCGCAGTTCGGTCAGGCCATTCCCGCCCACGTCGGTTGGCTGAAGCTGCCGACGTTCGATTGGCCGAGCAAGCCGTCATGGTTGTACCGCCTGACTCAGGGTATGCATGTCGGATTGGCCATGATCCTCGTTCCGGTGGTGCTGGCCAAGCTCTGGTCAGTGATTCCCCGGCTCTTCACCTGGCCACCTGTGCGCTCGATGGCCAACCTGGTCGAGCGCCTCTCACTGTTGATGTTGGTGGGCGGGATTCTCTTCGAAATCGCCACCGGGTTGCTCAACATCCAATACGACTACGTCTTCGGCTTCAGCTTCTACTCCGCGCACTATTTCGGTGCGTGGGTGTTCATCGCGGGTTTCGCCGTCCACGTGTTGATCAAACTCCCGAAGATGCTCGTCAGCCTGCGCTCGCAGCCGTTTCGCGCCGTGCTGCGCACCTCGCGCGCCGACACCCGTCCCGAATCACCCGATATCGACGGGCTGGTGGCCGCCGATCCCGCCGCACCGACGATGAGTCGCCGCGGCGCATTGGCCCTCGTCGGCAGCGGCGCGCTGTTCGTCGGGCTGCTCACCGCCGGCCAGTCGCTCGGCGGTGTCACTCGTGGTGCCGCACTGTTGCTGCCGCGCGGACGCAGCCGCGGCAGTGGGGCCGAGGCCCCCGACGACTTCCAGGTGAACAGGACCGCGCTGGCAGCCGGCATTGCGTCCAAGGACACCGGCGCAAACTGGCGACTCACCGTGCGGGGTCCTTCGCGGGAATTGCGATTCGACCGGGCCGCGCTGGAAGCGATGCCGCAGTACAGTGCCGAACTCCCCATCGCCTGTGTCGAGGGGTGGTCGACCACCCAGGTATGGAGTGGAGTTCGCCTTCGCGACTTGGCTGTCCTGGCTGGCATCCCGCAACCCACCCGGGTGTCGGTGCGCTCGATGGAGCGGGCCGGCGCCTTCAACCGCGCCGTCTTGCAGGCTAATCAAGTCGGTGACCCGGATTCGCTGCTGGCTCTTCGGGTCAACGGAGTCGACCTGTCGCTAGACCACGGATATCCAGCCCGGATCATCGTGCCCGCGCTGCCGGGTGTCCATAACACCAAGTGGGTGCAGTCCATCGAATTCGCCCAGCATTGACATGCGCGGACTGCTGACCCGATTCGCCGCGTTCTACGGCAGCGATCCACTGCACCTGCTGAGCAGTATCACCGCATGGGCACTCGCTGGATACGCGGTGATCCTGCTCGGGCCTCACGCGCTGTGGAACACCAACGTGTGGTGGCAATCCATCGGCGTGTGGTTCATGGCCGCGATCATCGCCCACGACCTGGTCCTGTTTCCGCTCTACGCCCTCGCTGACCGCTCCCTCACCGCAGCCCTTGCCGCTTTACGGGGTCGCCGGAAGCGACCTGCAACAAGCGCACCGCAGGTGTCGCCGTTGAACTATCTACGCGTCCCGACACTGGCCGCCGGCCTCTCGCTGATCATGTTCTTTCCCGGGATCATTCAGCAAGGGGCAGCCAGTTATGCCGCGGCCACCGGTCAGAATCAGCAACCGTTCCTCGGACGTTGGCTGCTGCTCGTGGCAGCCGTCTACGGTCTCAGCGCGCTGTCCTACGCTGCCCGACTCGCCGTCAGCGGGCACTCCCGGGCCGGCGACGGATCCTAGGGTGATTGGGTGAGAATCGGGCGTCGCGAGGTCGCCGCGGTGTCCCTGGGCGCCGCACTGGTCGTAACGGCATTCGTGGTGCCACATCTGGGCTTGGGCATCGTCACTCCGCTGATCCACAGCACACCGCGGGCAGTCCACGATTTCGCCGACACCGCACCAATTTTCGGTTGGTGGAAGGCCCACGTCGGCTGGGGCAGCATCGCGGCTCTTGTCATCGGCGCGGGCGCTGTCATCTCAGGCCCCGATCTAGCACAACGACTGTCGTGGCGGACCCTGACCTTCGCGACCTGGGCCACATCCGGCGCATGGGCGTTCTCGCTGGCGATGATCGACGGGTGGCAGCGCGGCTTCGCCGGCCGGCTGACCGCCCGCCACGAATACCTGCGACAGGTGCCGACGATCACCGACATCCCCGAGATGTTGCGGACCTTCTCGGCACGCATCCTCGACTACCACCCCCATTCCTGGATCACTCACGTGTCCGGACACCCGCCCGGAGCGCTGCTTTCCTTCGTGTGGCTCGACCGCATCGGACTGGGCGGCGGCGCGTGGGCCGGCGCGTTTTGCCTGCTGATCGGGTCGAGCGCGGCAAGCGCGGTGATCGTCGCCGTGCGCGCCGTCTCCGACGAGACAACGGCGCGATCGGCCGCGCCGTTCGTTGCGGTAGCGCCGACCGCGATCTGGATTGCGGTGTCCGCGGACGCTTACTTCGCCGGCGTCGCAGCCTGGGGCGTTGCCCTGCTGGCGCTGGCAGCCAGTCGGACCGTGCGATGGCCAACTCTTACCGCGGTCGGCGCGGGACTGCTACTGGGCTGGGCGATCTTCCTCAATTACGGGTTGCTGCTCATCGGGCTGCCCGCACTGGCAGTGCTCATCGCAGTCAATGACCGTCGGGCGGCACTGAGAGCGTTCACCGCCGCGGTGCCCGCCGCGGCCGTAGTCGCCGCAGCCTTCGCGATGGCGGGTTTCTGGTGGTTCGATGGTTACACCCTTGTGCAGCAACGGTATTGGCAGGGCATCGCCAAGGACCGCCCGTTTCAGTATTGGGGGTGGGCGAATCTGGCGTCGGTCGCGTGTGCGATCGGCCTCGGCAGCGTGGCCGGGATAGGCCGGGTCTTCGACATGCCGGCGATCGCCCGCCGCAGCGGGCTGCATCTCGTAGCGCTGGCCGTCATCGTCGCCATTGTGTGCGCCGACCTGAGCATGCTGAGCAAGGCCGAAACCGAGCGCATCTGGTTGCCATTCACCGTGTGGCTGACTGCGACGCCAGCCCTGCTACCCCGTTCAACGCACCGCTGGTGGCTGGCTGCGAACGTCGTAGGCGCGCTGGCGATCAACCACTTCATCCTGACGAACTGGTAGCCGGGGACTTCGCGCGGCGGCAGCGTTCCTCAACTGGTGACGGCCTTGCCGATGCTCAGCACCAGGATGAGCCCCGCCGGCGTGCCGCCGCCCGCGCGCTCGGTGAGTGACTCGAAGGCCTGCTGTCACTGCGCGGTCCGCGCCTCCGACGGGAGAGCAAGCCTAGAATCCCCGGCGTGGAGACGGAGACGACGAAATTGCGCTCGCCAGCGACGGGTATGTCGGTGCTCGTGAACACCGCCGAGCAGTCGTGGTGGCGGCGGCGACAGGGGGCGGCGCTCGGATTCCTCCTCAGCGTGGCCGCCATCCTCGTGGGCAGTGTCGTGGTGGCGTGTTCGCCGGACTCCGCGTCCAGTTCCCGAACGGTGGACGTGCCATTGCAGGCGGGCAAGCAGACCACGCTTCCGTTCGAGGCGATGGGTTTTACGGTGATGGGAGTCGACGCGAAGAACGTCCTCTACTTAGGCGGTGGCGTCGGGATCTCGACGCTGGCGCCAGGGGCCATCCGACCGACCCCGTTGAAGCTCAACGGTTATCCCACCGTGTCGACTTTGGCGGTTGCGCCGGACGGCAAGCTGTACTTCGTCACTTTCGATGGTGTTGTCGAGACCATCCCGCCCGGCTCCACCACTTCGGAACCGCTGCCCTTCGACAAGCTCCAATACTTCAGCGAGATCGCAGTGGCGCACGATGGCACGGTCTACCTTGGCGACGTCCAACACAACAAGCTGTTGAAGCTCGCCCCGGGTGCGACCGCCCCAGCCGAGCTTTCCGTCGCGGGTGTCAACGGGCCGGGACACATGGTGATCGACGCCGACGACAACCTTTTCGTATCCATGATGGGCAAGATCGTGAAGATCGCGAAGAACGCAACAACTGCCGAGCCGGTCGTTGGTGTAACCACCCACGTGGGCGGCTTAGCGGTCGACGCCGCTGGCAACCTCTATGCCACCGACGTGAAGGCGAACACCGTGTCCCGGCTTCCTGCTGACGGAGGCGACTGGGTCCAGTTGCCGTTCAGCGGACTCCTGAGCCCGACCGACATCACCGTCGACGGCGACGGCAACGTCTATGTCATCAACCACGGACGCCAGATTGTCAGGCTCGCTGCCAAGTAGCAGTGCCAGCCGAGGCACCTTGCACCACAGCACTACTCGAGACCCGCATCGGCGGGATGATAGGTGGTGCACTCACCGGCAGCGGTTTCGTAGCCGCCCAACCCTAGAAGACACAACTGGCTAATGAGTCGTGAAGTGTTGCGCATCAAGCAAAGACGAGTGAGCTCTTAATGGCCAGCGTTGTGGGCGAGATCGATCGCATACTGGCTGACAAAGGTGCCGGCCTGAGGTTCCCCGCGGCCGCACGACCCGTCGGATTCACCCGGACGCTTGACCCATAGATACGCGTCGGCATGCGCGCCCGCTGTGGCCGTGGTCGGTGCGGCACCCAGGGCGCGGCCAGTGGGATTACACCACGAGAGTTCGCCGTCGGCTGGTCCGGCGCCGTTGCGCGACGTATCGATCACGTAGTTCGATCCGTTCGTCATCCCCGAAATCGCCTCGCCGTAACCGATCTCCTCGTCGGTGGTGAAAAAGTTCGCGGTGTTGAGGCTGAAGCCCCGCGCCTTATTCACCCCGACCTGGTTGAGCCTGGCGGCCATCTCGTCGGCGCTCACCCAGCGTGAGTGGCCGGCGTCGACGTAGACGGCCGAGGCTGGGTTGCGGGTCAGGGTGTCGACGGCGTAGCGGATCAGATCGAAGCGTTCCTGGCGCTGGTCGGCCGACAAGCAGTCGGCCATGGCCAGCGCATCGGGTTCGAGGATGATCGCGGCCGGCCCAGTGCCGACGGCGGATGCGACGCCGTCGATCCACCCTCGGTAGGCTGCGGCCGACCCGAATCCACCCGCAGCGAAGCTTCCGCAGTCGCGATGTGGGATTCCATACAGGGCCAGGATCGGCATCGCGCCGGCAGCCTGCGCCGAGGCGATGTACCTCGCGTCCACAGCGGGAGTAGAGGCCTGGTCCATCCAGTAGGCGTGCGGCGTGTTCGCGATGGCGGTCAGCTCTGCATTGGGCGGATTGGCGCCGTTGGCGGCGCGCATCGACTTCGACGCGGGATCGACATAGAAGGGCTTGCCGTCCAGCGGGTTCGCGCCATTGACCATGCGCATCGGCGGGGCCTGCACCGGGTCGGCAGAGAGACCTAGGCCGGCAACGGCCGCAACCATCAGGAAAGGGGTGATCCACCGCGCGACCGCGCTAGCAGCTGAAGACATCACCCCAGGAAATTAGCGCTCTCAAGAATTGGGCGCCAAACCGGCCCGACGAATGATCGCGTTTGACAAGGCGACATCGCAAGCGTCGAACACCGCGGCAGGCCGTTAGTGTGCTCGCTAATCGCAGTTGCCGCATACCCCGGTCAGCGACAACTGCATACCGCAGTCACAGAAGCCCGCTTCGCGCCGAGTATCGCGGGACCGCCCGCCGCCTGGGTGCACCCGGTTTGTCGGGTGGGCGACGTACCAAGTGCCTTTCTGTGAACTGGCCCCCCGCCCGGCCCCGCTGCCCGCGACGCGGATGACTTCGTCTTCGGAGGTGAAACCGGTCGTGTACCCGTAGTAGATGTGCAAATCGGCAAGTCCGTCGCGTCGTCTCGCTAGGACATACGGTTGGTCGGGCCTCACTACCGCGCGGTACTCGCTGATGCCGACGGCGGTGGTGACCCGTCGGATGAACTCATGATTCTCGGCCGGAATCCGCGCCTTTGTCATCGCAGCAAGCAGAGAGTCGGACGGCGGGTCTGCTGTGGTCATCGCATTAAGGATAAGTGGCAGGTCCGCTTCCGTCCGTCGCTCGAATAACCCGAACACGACTATCGGCGAACCAACTCCGCAACGCGCGGATACGCTTCCACTTGTGACGAGACCCGCATCCCGGCGCGACGTCCTCAGGTATGCGGCGCTGCTCGCGCCGACGCTGGCCGTCCCCGGCGCCCTCGGCGCGACGATTGGAACACCGAAAGCTGCCGCCGAGGGTCTGCAGCTCGTCGATTTCACAGAGCGGTTGGTCCAGCCCGAGCAGATCAGGTCGGCGGGTCTCGACGGGGCGTTGGTCTACGTGTCCGAGTCGCGGCCGGGCGCCGACTTTGATTTCAAGCCGGTCACCCGCGACTATGCAGACCGGCTCCGGGCGGCCGGGCTGCAGATCGTCAGCTGCTATCAGTTCGGCAAGCCGGGCTGGCCGACGCCGTCGGACTTCACCCGTGGCTACGGCGGGGGTGTGGCCGACGCCCAGACCGCGTTGAAACTGCACACCGCCGCCGGGGGCCCACAGTCGGCGCCGATCTTTTTCAGCGTCGATGAGGATGTCGATGCCAAGACATGGAAAAGCCTGGCAGTCGAATGGTTTCGTGGAATCAACTCGGTGTTGGGGGTAGATCGAACCGGAATCTATGGCGGTGTTCGCCAGTGCACGTGGGCGATCACCGACGGGGTCATCGGAGCTTCGACCACTCGCGGGTATCGGTGGGCGTGGCAGACGAAGGGGTGGTCGGGGGGCGAACGCGAGCCTGCGGCCGTGTTGTTCCAGCGCGAAGTCGTCACCGCGTCCGACCCGGGTCTTACGATCGACGGCGTGCACGTCGACGTGAACGATGTCCTCGCAACCGATTTCGGCCAGTGGGATCTCGCCCGATGATCCACAACGAGCACACGATACCTAGAAGGAGCCAAGGCCATGAGCGACACCGACATGTTGGATGCTGCCGCGACCACGGGAGCGGCGATGGAGCAGGCCGTCGCGGTGTTCATGCTGCATCCCGAGACCTTGGGTGAGAGCGTCGCCGCCGGCTACCAGAACCCATTGGCGGGCTACGTCGCCGGCCGCGGGGGAGTGCTGGGTGAGGTCACCGGTGACACCGTCAGTGCGGTGTTCGCGGTGTTCGAACCGAACGCGCTGGGTGCGATGTGGGACGAAGGCGTCGCGGTGCGCGGCGCTGCCGCTGCGGCGCAACTGTATTCGGACCAAACAGCTGGGTTCGGTCGGAAATACCTGTCCGGTGCCCAAGGGTTGGATCGCATCGCCGCGTTGGGGGAGAAGATCATCGCAACGACGCCGATTGCGGGGCTGCCGTTGTTCGCGGGCTGGCGCGCGATGCCGTTGGCCGACGATGACGCCGCCCGGGCGTTGCAGGTGATGTTCGTGCTGCGGGAACTGCGCGCAGGGGTGCACTTCAACGCGCTCACCCTCTCCGGAATCACCCCGGTCGAGGCGCACATGCTCAACAAGGGGCCTCAGTACACCATGATGTTCGGCTGGGCCGAACCGTTTGCGGACGGCGCAGAGAAGAAGGACCGCTACGGAGAGATCGAGCAGGCGACCAACCGGCGGATGGCGGAGATCTTCGCGGCCGCTCTCGACCCGGCCGAAACCGAGGAGTTAGCCCGGCTGAGCACCGATGCGCTGACGTCGTTGCAGGCTAGCGTCCCGGGCTGACCTGGTCAGCGAAAGCGGACATTCAACGTCGCCAGGCCGAAGATCTTCCGGCCATCGGACTTCGCGCGGACAATGACGACACCGCTGCGCGTCGCTGAATCCAGCGACTTGATCCGGCCGCTGAATTCGATATCGCAGCCCTCTTTGGCCGACACGATCGCGGGCGCCGACAGCCGCACCGCGTAGCGGGTGACCGCGCCGGGATCACCCGACCATGCGGAGGCGAATCCGGCGCCCAGACCCATGGTGAGCATTCCGTGGGCGATCACGTCGGGCAGGCTGGCCAGCTTGGCGATGTCCTCGTCCCAGTGAATCGGGTTGGCGTCGCCGGCCACACCCGCATAGTTCACCAAGTCGCCACGGGACAGTCGCATATGGTGCGCCGGTAGCTCGGCGCCAACCGCCATGTCGTCGAAAGACGGCGTTCCCGGCGTGCGGGCCTCGCCTCCGTCGGCGATGCGAACCTCCCCTTCAGGACGCACCGTCTTCTGGTAAGCATCATCGGATTCACCGACGGCGAGAATGTCCACGTCGTGCATCATCGCGTTGTGTACGGCCGTCTTGATCGCCGGATCGACATCTTCGGCGGTGACACCGACGACGGTGGTGTGCAGGGTGTGCACCCGCTCGCCGGCGGTATCGGTGAAGGTGTTGGTTACGGTGATCAGCTCTCTGCCGGCGATTCTGCGTACCGAGGTCAGTTCAACGTCGACGTGCAGTTCGTCGCCGGCCACGATCGGGCGGTGCTGCTCGAAGACTTCTTCGGTCTGCATGTAGGTGTCGTAACCGACGACGACTGATTCGAACATGCGGCGATTGCAGGTCATACCGGGGGCCGAGGTGAATGTCAGTGGCGCTACCAGGTCCGAATATCCCAGTTCCGCGGCGGCGGCGGTATCCCAGTGTGCGGGGTGGTAGTCCTGCACTGCGCGGGCGTATTCACGTAGTTTTTCGCGGCCGACCAGGTAGGTGCCATCCATCTGGTAGTAATGGCCGACCCGGGATTCGATTACCGACGCCTCTGCTGCTGCGGTCATGAATTCGTCCAACTTTTCTATCGGCTGGTTCGCTGAGGCCGACCACAGCACACTAACGCCCGGACACCGTAGCGGTGCACGCCGCCGCGCTTCGCCGGTGCCGGGTCACACCGCACACCGCTCGGCGTGACGTTTAGCGAACAGCCGTTCACGGGTAGCCCGCGACAACTACTCGGATGGCCAGCACGCCGTCCGCCCGAGGGGGAGAACGGTTGGCGATGAGTGACAACTTCACTGCAGCTCAGGCAGCACCCGATGTGCCCGAGGAGAAGCTTCGCCGCGACGCCCCGCTGCGGGTGCCCGACGAAGATCCGTTCTATCAACCGCCGCCGGGCTATCAGGATGCACACCCCGGAGATCTGCTGCGGTCCCGCGACGTAGAGCTGGGATTTCTCGGCGTTATCCCTCAGCGGGTACGTGCCACGCAGCTGCTTTATCGCAGCACCAACCTGCACGGCGAGCCTGAAGTCGCGGTGACTACCGTTCTGCTGCCCGAAGCACGCGATCCGGAGCGCGTCTGTCCGGTGTTGTCGTATCAATGCGCAATCGATGCGGTGAACTCACGATGCTTTCCGTCATACGCCCTGCGCCGCGGCGCGAAGCCCATCGGAGCTTTCGTCCAGTCCGAATACCTACTGGTCGCGGCCGCGCTGGCGGAGGGATGGGCGGTGTCGGTGCCCGACCACGAAGGATGCCACGGGATGTGGGGCGCACCCCATGAGCCGGGCTTCCGGATCCTCGACGGCCTCCGCGCGGCAGTGCACTGCGACCGGCTGGGCTTGGAGCCGTCCGCCCCAATCGCACTGTGGGGTTACTCCGGTGGCGGACTCGCCTCCGCCTGGGCCGCCGAGCACAACTCGGACTACGCTCCGGAGCTCAACGTGGTCGGCGCGGTACTCGGCTCACCGGTCGGTGACTGCGGCAGTGTTGCACGCCACCTCAACGGCACCTTCTTCGCCGGCTTGGCCGCGCTGATGATTGCGGCGTTGACGCACGTCTTTCCCGGCGCGCAACGTGTCGTCGACGAACACGCCAGCGACGAGGGCAAGAAGTTGCTCGACGATCTTCACTCGATGACAACGGCGGAGGCCGTCTGGCGTCTGCGCGGCACTGACATCGGGTCATACGTCGATATGTCTGCCGAGGAGCTTTGGGATTTGCCCGACGTGCGAGACGTCTTTGATGCGACCAAGCTGGGCCAGTCCGTTCCTCGGCCTCCGGTGCTGGTCGTGCAGGCGGTGCATGACCACATCATCAGCGTCGACGCCATCGACAAGCTCGTCGCGTTCTACCAGGAAGCCGGAGCCGCGATCACCTATCACCGGGACCAATTCTGCGGACACCTGCTGCTGCATCCGCTGTCTGCTCCCATGGCGCTGCGATGGCTGCGTGACCGATTCGACGAGCAGGAGGTGACCAGAGATCGCGCGCGCACCGGGTGGCCGACGCTGCTCAACCCCTCAACCTGGTTCGGCATGCTCAAGCTGGGCGTCATCACCGCGAAGGTAGTCACCGGCCGCTGACCACGCAGCCGGCTTCATCGCTGCGGCAGCGGGCGGGAACGCACCAGCGTCGGCCACCAGAACCACGGCCCGAGGATTCTGACGATGCACGGCACGACAAACGAGCGCACGATCAACGTGTCGAGCAGCAGACCGATGCACACGGTCGAACCCACCTGACCGATCGTTCTGAGATCGCTTGTGAGCATTGCCAGCATCGTGAACGCAAACACCAACCCAGCAGATGTCACCACACCACCGGTGCTTCCGAGCGCACGAATCAAACCGGTGTTCAATCCGGCGTGAAGCTCCTCTTTGATACGGACGATCAACAGCAGGTTGTAGTCCGAACCCACCGCCACCAGGATGATGAATGTAAGCGGCAGTATTAACCAGTGCAGGGGCAGACCGATGAGGTGCTGCCAGACGAGGATGGAGAGCCCAAACGCGCCGGCGTAGGAGAAGGCCACGGTGCCGGGAATGACCAAGGCGGCCATCAGACTTCGCGTGAGGAACAACATGATCAAGAAGATCAGCACGAAGGCCGCGATCGCCACAATCAGCAAATCCGACGCGGCGTACTCCTTGATGTCCTTATCGTTGGATCCGGAGCCGCCGATATAAACTCTCGCGCCGGCCAACGAAGTCTCTTTCAGCGCCGTGGTTATCGCGGTGGGGAACTGTTCGACATGCTGCACGCCTTCAGGACCCATGGCATTGCCCTCGTGGGTGACGATGAAGCGGGCGGCCTGGCCGTCCGGCGACATCAGCAGCGCCATACCGGTTTTGACGTCTTCATTGTCGAAACCTTCTCGGGGGATGTAGAAGAAGTCATCGCTTCGGGAACGATCGAAATCGAGCCCCACATTGACCAAGTCGTCGAATGTCTGGTCGGTCTGCGTGGACTGTAGAGACGACTGGCCGTAGCTGCTGACTAAAAGAGCGGCTAACGCCTCCGAGTCGTCGGCAGTGAGTTTCAGCTGAGTGATGACTTGCGGCAAGAGCCTGTCCAGGGCCTCGAGGGAGGTTCTGGCGTCCTTGATATCAGCAGCCAGGTGGTCGATGTTGTCAAGCCCCTCGAAGAGCGATCTGAACGCCCAGCAGATGGGAATGTCGAAACAGTGCTTCTCCCAGAACAAATAGCTTTTGATCGGCCGGAAGAAATCGTCGAGATTTGAGATTTCCGAATTCATCTCATCGGTGATCTGTTGCAGATCCTCGACGGTGAGCACCGTCTTGTGCAGCTCATCCGACATCCTCTGAAAGAAGACGATCTCTTTCCGCAAGACTTCGACGGAGTGGGTCGTGATCGCTGCCTGCTGATTGGTATTGGCGTTCTGCTGCTTGCTGAACGGAAGCTGTTGACCGTTCCCGCTGCCCTGCGTGGTGAACAAGTAAGGCAGCGTCGCATGTTCCAATGGCCGGCCCAGCGGCCTGGTGATGCTTTGCACCATCGCGACGCCGGGAAGGCGGATGAGACTCTTGGCCGCCCGGTCTAACGAGATGAAGTCAGCTGAGTTTCGCATGTCATGATCTGTCTCGATCATCAGCATCTCGGAGAACAGCTTGCTCTTCGGGAAGTGCCGATCGGCCGCCGCGAAACCCTGATTGGCGGGGGCATTGTGCGGTTGGTACTGCCGGTCGTCGTAGTTCTGCCGGTACGTCGGCACAAAGATCGCCCCGAGCACGACGGCAGCGGAACTGGCCGCGAGGACCGGCACCGGCCACCGCACCACGCTCGTGCCGATCCGCCGATACAGCTGCGCCTTAGCTTTGCCTTTTGGGTCGAAGAGCCCGAAGAGACTGCCCACGGTCAATAGGGCCGGGCCGAGCGTCAGCGCCGCCGCGATGTTGAACAGCATGGCGATGGCGACAGCCGGCCCCATGGTGTGGAAGTAGTTGAGGCGCGCGAAAATCAAGCAAAAGCAGGCCCCCGCGATCGTCAGCCCCGAGCCAAGGATGATGGGCGTGACACTCTTATAGGCGGTGTAGAACGCGTCTTCCCTGCCTTCGCCGGCCTGTCGCGCCTCGTGATAGCGACCCATCAAGAAGATGCCGTAGTCCGTGCCTGCTCCCAGGGTCAGCGCGACGACGATATTCACGGCGAATGACGAGAGTTCGATGTACCCCAAATGCCCGAGGGTTGCCACAACCCCCTTCGCAACCAGCATCTCGATCAGAACTCCGAGCAGCGGCACCAGCAGATTGCTGATGGAGCGGTACACCAGCAGCAACATCCCGAGAATGAGAAAGATCGTCACAATCGTGATGTTGTTCAAGCTCGAATTGGCGATAGCCACGGTGTCCGAGGCGAGTGGAGCGGCGCCGCTGACGTAGACCTTGAGCCCGGGCGGTGGCGTTTCGTTCGCGACGATCTGCCGAACGGCGTTAACGGACTCGTTCGCTTGCATTTGGCCGATATCGCCGGCGAGACGCAACAGCACGTACGCGGACTTGCCGTCGACGCTTTGCGCCCCCGCCGCGGTGATCGGCTTGCCCCACAGATCCATGACGTATTGCACGTGCGTGGGGTCAAGCTTGAGGCGACGCACCAAATCGTCGTAGTACCGGTGGTCCGCGTCGCCCAATGGCCGGTCGGCTTCCAACACGACCATGGTCAAGTTGGTCGAATCGGACTCGTGGAACTTTTCGCCGATGCTCAGCAGCGCTCGCTGCGAGGGCGCGTAATGCGGGACCATCGGCCCCGCGAGTTCCTCCGCGACCCGTTCTACCTGCGGCATGAAGGTGTTCGTCGACACGGCGAGCAGAGCCCAGAACGCGATGATCGGTATTGCGAAGACGCGAACCATCCTGGGGATGAAGGGCCGTTTGATGCGGTGCTCGCTCATGCGGATTTCACCCTGCACATGACGTGCGCATCCGCGTGGGAGTCGGACTGTTCATCGCGGACAACGCCATTCACCAGCATTCGGCAGCCGAGTTGACCGCCATGAACCTGCGCCGAGATGCTGCCCGACACCACGGTGAGCGTCGTCGTCTCCGTGTGAGACCACGGCAATGTCGTGAGATCAATCTGATGCGGATGCCCGTCGATGTCTAAATAGACGAGCATCCCGCCCTCCCCGGCCGAGCCAAACAACTCGTACGTGAGCTGTTTGGGAGTGGTCTGCTCGGGTGCTGCCGGGCCATTCACGGTGATGACAGGCGGGGGCGCGGAGAATTGATGCACCTTCCACATGCACACCGCACCCACCGCGACCGCAACAACGGCAACCAAAGGCATCCAGAATCGCGCCAAGACAGTCCTGCCGACTGAACGAGGGCTCACTCCATCACCTTTCGCAAACCGGCCCCGGACATTGCCTGCTCGCTCCCAACTGCCGGGCTCGCGCGCCAACGCAAATAGTAGACGGTCATGTGCCCAATGGACAGGTCCGCCTGCTGGTGGCCGCGCCAGATGCCTTGGCGTGCGTCAACGGGTATTCTGCAGACGCCGTTTCAACCTTGCGCTGCGGAGAATCTGAGCCGTGAAGTTCATGGACGCCAACATGGGAAACACCCCGAGAAATGTCCGCTCAGACGGCGCGGCTCCATGCAAGTGGTACAGACTGCCGAACACATAAAAGCATCCGACCATGAACAAAGCGCCCGGGATGCACAACGCCATCAGGGAGCCGCGAGCAGCGGCCACTTGCTTCGCGTAGGCCAATTCATCGGTCGACATTGCTTCGCGTTTGCGCACCTTACGCAGAACGGCTTTGGCGCTGCCAATTTCGTCGCCGATCGCAGTAGGCGCTCGGTCCGCCAGCCGTCTCACGTACACAGCAGCAAAGGCGGCGAACACCAGCGACAGTGCAAGGGTGACTACGGTCAGAAAGCCAAATAAAACCGACTCCATGTTCCGCTCCCTCGCTTCGCCGTCGAACTTAGCATCACGCACCTAGAACGATCGGGCCCACTAGCGGCCGGTTACGTGAGTGAGGCCGTGTAAATCTCCTCGATATTCGATCCGAGCTTCTCGTCGAATTCCGCGTCGCTCTGGTCAACAGTCAGGCCCTCGGTCAGCGCTCGGGAGAAGCTCGCGATGAGGTGGTGACATTCGGCCAGGATCGTGCAACTTTCGGCGAGGCTGTAGCCGCCGGACAACGCGACCACCCGCAGAACTCGGGGATGCTCGATCAACGGCGTATAGAGGTTGTTTTCGTCCGGCAACGTCAGCTTGAGCATCACCCGCACATCTCCTGCCAACTCGTCGAGCTTTGCGTGCAGCGCTTCCACCAGCAGGCTGTCCGCTTGGGCCTTATCGGGGCATTTGATGCTCACCTCGGGCTCCAGGATCGGCATCAGCCCACGCTCGATGATCTTGTGCCCATACTCGAACTGCTGCTCGACGATGGCCTTGATGCCCTGCTCGTTCGGCTCTTGGACGAACGAACGCATTTTGGTGCCGAAGATGCCCTTGGCAACGGCCCGATCCAGCAGCGAGTCGAGCTTGGTCATCGGCTTCATCAGCTGCACACCGTTTTCGACATCGCTGAGCCCTTGGTCGACCTTCACGAACGGGACGACGTGCTTCTGCTTCCACAGGAACGCCGCGGTGTCTTCGCCGTTGATGCTGCGGTCCATGGTCTGCTCGAACAGGATGGTCGCCAGAACTTTGTCGCCGGAGAAGCTCGGACTTGCCATCAGCCGCTCACGCATCTCGTGGATGAGATTGAACATCTGCTCTTCGTTGTCGTACGCGTCGTCCGCAACGCCGTACAGCTTCAAAGCTTTAGGGGTGCTGCCACCGCTCTGGTCCAGCGCAGCGATGAAGCCCTGCCCTGACTCCATCTTGTTGCGTTGCTCTTCGTTCACAGCAGTCCTTCCTTCGTTCCTGCATCGGGCCATCTGACGCGACCCCCGCGGGTGCCGGCCGAATGCGTGCGGCCCCACCTTCTAGCATGGCCTGCCGCCGCATTTGCGGCTACCACTTGCGAGAGCCGCGCAAACCGCCTTCCCTCTGCGCGGGCCGCGGCACCTATACCGTTGCAGTAGCCGAAAGGGAACTGATGGCACAGTCCGACGACGACTCCACCGCAGGCCTGCTGCAAGAACTGCTGTTGGCCTACGGGCCGTGCGGGCACGAAGAGGCGGTGCGCGCCGTGTGCGCCCGCGAGCTGCAACCCCTCGTCGACGACATGTGGACCGACGACGCCGGAAACCTGGTCGGCTACATCGGCGCCGCCCAAGGTTCGGACGACGAGGCTGCGGCGCACCAGCACCGTCACCGGTTGGCTTCGACCGCTGGACCCACCGCCGCGACGCGAGTCATGGCCCATATGGACGAACTGGCCATGCTCGTCAAGCGGGTCGAATCCGACGGTTCGCTGCACCTGACGCAGTTGGGGACGATGTATCCGGGCAACTTCGGGCTCGGGCCGGTGGCTGTGCTCGGCGCCCACGAGACCCTTACCGCGGTGCTCACGCTCGGCTCCGAACACACCCCAAGGAGAGCCCGCGGATCTGGGAAACCAAACCCGATCAGGGCGACACGGCGCTGGATTGGCAGCATGTCTGTGTCTTCACCGGCCGCAGCACCGATGAGCTGGCCGCCGCCGGGGTCCGCGCCGGCACCCGGGTGTGCGTCGACCGGAGCAAGAGAACACTGGTCGAGTTCGGCGACTATGTCGGCGCCTACTTCCTCGACGACCGCGCCGCGGTGACCGCCCTGCTGCGCGCCGCTCGCCTGCTGCGCAAGGCCGGCCAGCGACCCGTCGACGACGTCTATCTCGTGTTCACCACCAACGAGGAGATCGGCGGGGTGGGTGGCACCTACGCCAGCGCCGCGCTGCCGGGCAATCTCACCCTCGCTCTGAGGTCGGGCCTACCGAGCAGGAGTACGCGACCAGCGTCACCGGCGGGCCCATCGTCGGCTATAGCGACGCCTTATGTGTCTACGACAAGGACATCGCCGACCGGCTGATGACGATTGCCACCGACCGTGGGCTGCAGCCGCAGGCCGCGGTGTTAGGCGCGTTCGAAACCGATGCCTCCCACGCCAAGGCTGCCGGGCTGACACCACGCGCGGGATTGTTGTGTCTGCCTACGCTGAGCACCCACGGTTATGAAGTCATCGCCCGCAGCGCAATTGACGCCATGGCGGACATCATCGTGGACTTTGTGCTGAAGTCTGCGGATGAGAACCGCTAGAGCACCGTCACTGCGACGGGGCAGGACTCATCGATCCGATCGAATAGGTTTCGTGCCCGGTCGGATATCCGCCGCCGTTCGTGGCGATATGAACGTGGTCGTAATGGTTGAGGGTTTCCGAGCCGTAGTCTGCCGTCCAGCTCGGCGCGCCGATGCCCGGGTAGAACTTCTGCCTCCAGATCACGTGGAGCACACCCCACCGTCTGGCATTCGCCAACGCATACCCGGCGATCTGGTTGCCGAGCTCGATACCTTCGGGTGTGTGATGGTTCGGGATCATCACGTCGATCGCCAACCCGTTGGGATGCCATTGCAAGGGATCCTGCCGGTAGCCACCGATGGTGGTGATCTGTGGAAACAGCACGCTGATGGCACGGGCCGCCCAGATGGTCTTGACCTGCAGGCCCTGTTCCGGCGCAATGCCGGCGGGTAAGTCGAACTCGAATTGCTGGGCAGCGGCGGGCGCGCTGGCCGCCAGCGAGCTGACCTCAGCGGCAGTGGCGATGTGCGGCTCTGAGTGGCTGGCGGCGGGCGGGGCGCCATGTGCAGGTTCGGCGTCTGTGTGTGCGATCGCCGATGACTGAGCGCAGCACGGAGCCTCTGTCCCTTGGGCATACAGCATTGCGCCGAAGACGACGAGTGAGCCCGCCAGGGCCAGCCATCGGCCCCGCTGGTTAGCTAACAGACGTCCGCCCACGCAAAGCACTGTAGTGCGCCACATGACGCGCCGTGGCAATCTTCGCGATCACAAGTCGCCAGATAAGACAGCGGGACGATTGCGACCGACGAACAGTACTGTCAGACCATGACACGAGTTATTAAGACCACGGTATGCGTGGCCGGCGGCGGCCCGGCCGGCCTGGTGCACGCCCTCCTGCTTGCCCGAGCTGGAATTCCGGTTGTCGTGTTGGAGAAGCACAATGACTTTCTGCGCGACTTCCGTGGCGACACCGTGCATCCGACGACGTTGCGAATCGTGGACGAGTTGGGTTTTGCCGACGAGTTTCTGCGTCTGCCGCACACCAAGATCGACCGGGTCGCTTTCGACACCGACGGCTCGATTCGCACTTTCGGCAACTTCCGCGCCCTGAAATGGCTCGGCTTCAAGCAGCCCTACATCGCCTTGATGCCGCAGTGGGACTTCCTCGACTTCCTTGCCGAAAAGGCCGCTGCCTACCCGGAATTCACCCTGATCCGCAACGCTGAGGTCGAAGACCTGATCTTCGATCGAGATCGAATAGTCGGGGTGCGCACGCCGGACTTGGAGGTGCACGCCGAGCTGGTGGTCGGCGCGGACGGGCGCACGTCCACGGTGCGCGCCGCAGCGGGATTGGAGATCGCCAGCACGCATTCCCCGATGGACGTCTTATGGTTCCGGCTGAAATGGCGTCCCGGCGATCCCGAGGAGCTCTACGGCATCCTTCGAAAGGGCTTACTGATGGCCATGATCTACCGGGGTGACTACTGGCAGGTCGCCCACTTGATGCCCAAGGGGTCAAAACCGCGGGACGGCTCGCTGGAGGCTTTCAAAGAACGCTTGGTGTCGGCACAACCGCACCTGCGTGAGCATGTCGACGACCTCCGTTCCTGGGCGGACACCAGCCACCTCGACGTCCGGGTGGACCGGCTCAGGACTTGGTGGCGTACCGGCTTGCTGTGCATCGGCGATGCCGCGCACGCGATGTCACCGGCCGGCGGGGTCGGCATCAACCTCGCTGTTGCCGATGCGGTGGCCGCCGCCAACATCCTCTGCGGCCCGCTGCGCGAAAACCGGGTGACCGATGCCGACCTCGCCAAAGTGCAGCGGCGACGGGAACTGCCGGCCCGGATCATTCAGGCCGGTCAAGTGGTCATCCAGGATCGAGTGGTCCAGCCTTATCTGACCGGGGACCTGTCCCCGATCCGTGTCCCGAAGATCGTTGGCCGAGGCCCGCTGCAGTTCATTCCGCCGATCGTCGTCGGACGGGGCTTCCGCCCTGAGCATGTGCGCACCCCGGACGTCCACGCGGCCTGAGCTAAACTCACGCCGACATCACACGGATACGACGTCGCGGCCGGGAAACTCATGGATCTGCAGTGGTCAACGGAGGAGCGGGCATTTCGCGATGAGGTCCGGCAGTTTCTCGACGAGAAGCTCACTCCGGAGTTGCGGCGGGCCGGCCGGTTGATGACCAGCGTCTACGCCGAGCACGACGCGAGCATGGCGTGGCAGGCGATTCTGCACGAACGGGGCTGGGCCGCGCCGGCATGGCCGGTCGAATACGGCGGCTGCGACTGGAGTCTCACCCAGCACTACATTTTCAGCCGCGAATCGACGCTGGCGGGTGCACCGTCGTTGTCCCCGATGGGGATTCGGATGGTCGCGCACGCCATCATCGCGTACGGAACCGAGGCGCAGAAGAGCTACTTCCTGCCGCGGATCCTGACCGGTGAGGTGTTCTTCTGCCAGGGATACTCCGAGCCCGAGGCGGGGTCGGATCTGGCCGCGCTGTCGATGGCGGCCATCGCCGACGGCGACGATTTGGTGTGTACCGGCAGCAAGATCTGGACCACCCATGCCGCCGAGGCCAATTGGATGTTCGCGCTGGTGCGCACCTCCCGCATGGAGAAGAAGCAGCAGGGCATCACGTTCGTACTGATCGACATGACCTCAGCCGGCATCGAGATTCGCCCCCTGGTGATGACCTCGGGCGAACAGATCCAAAACCAAGTGTTCTTCGACGAGGTGCGGGTGCCCAAAGCCAACGTCATCGGTGAGATCGACAGCGGCTGGACGGTTGCAAAGTATCTTCTCGAATTCGAGCGCGGCGGCGGCGCGGTAGCACCCGCGCTGCAAGTGGCGGCCGAGGAAATCGGTAAAGCGGCCCAGCACCTGCCCGGTGCGGGCGCCGGACGCCTGGCCGACGATCACGCCTTTGCGCGCAAACTGGCTGACGCGCGGATTCGTGCCGAGGTGTTGGAGATTCTCGAATACCGGGTGCTCGCCGCGGCGGCCGGGGGCCGGAACCCCGGTGCAGCGTCGTCGATGCTCAAGATTCTGGGCACCGAACTCAGTCAGGCACTCACCGAACTCGCGCTGGAGGCGGCCGGACCGCGCGGCCGGGCCTACCAGCCGCACGTGACTGCGCCGGGCGGTCCGATCGCCGAGTTCGAACCACCCGCCGACGGATACCAGACCGGTGAGCCGTGGCAGGCCGTGGCAGCGCTGCGATACTTCAACGACCGGGCTGGCTCGATCTACGCCGGCAGCAACGAAATTCAGCGGAACATCCTCGCCAAGGCGGCACTGGGACTGTAGATGGACTTCAATCTGACCAACGAGCAGGAACTGCTGCGCGACGGGCTCGCGAAGTTTCTTACCGCTCGGTACAACCTGGACAAGAGCCGCGAAGCCGCTAAGACCGTCGCCGGTTGGCAGCCCGGCATCTGGCGCGGCTTTGCGACCGAGTTGGGCATTCTGGGGGCCACTCTGCCCGAAGACGTCGGCGGAATCGGCGGCGGCCCAGTGGAACTCATGATCATCAGCGAGGCACTGGGCCATGCCCTGGTGGTCGAACCGTATGTGGACACGGTCGTCGTTGCCGGCGGACTGTTGCGCCGTGCCGGCGGCCAGGCGGCGATCGAGGTGCTAAGGAAGGTCATTGCCGGCACCGCTGTTGTGGCGTTAGCCGCCGTCGAACCGGACTCAGGTGATCGCTGGCAAGAGGTGTCGACGCAGGCCGAACCCGACGGTGAGGGCTGGGTTCTGACCGGCTCCAAGATCATGGTCGTGGCTGCCCCGCTGGCAACGCACTTGCTGGTCACCGCCCGCACACCGGGCGCCGACGGAATCTCGTTGTTCCTCACCGATATCGGCTCAGCCGGTATCGAGGTTCATTCGTATCGAACCATCGACGACCGCCGCGCGGCCGACATCACATTCAGCGAGCTGCGGCTGCCGGCGGAGTCGCTACTCGGCGAACCGGACCAGGCAGGGCCATCCTTGGCCAGGGCGCGCGACGAGGGCGCCGCGGCGATCTGCTCCGAAGCGGTGGGCTGCATGCGAAAAGTCTTGGCGGACACCGTCGAATACTGCAAACAGCGCCAGCAGTTCGGGCAGCCGATCGGGAGCTTTCAGGTACTGCAGCACCGAATGGTCGACATGTACATGGAGCTCGAGCAGTCCGTCGCCGCGGTCTATCTCGCGATCCTCAAACTCGAGGCCGACGAGGCGACCCGCGCCCGCGCAGTGTCGGCCGCCAAAGCCACCGTCGGCCGGGCGGCACGGTTCATCGGCCAGCAAGCCGTGCAGCTGCACGGTGGAATGGGGATGACCGAGGAGCTGGCGATCGGGCACTACTTCAAGCGGCTCACCGCGATTCAGTACGAGTTCGGAACCACCGATCAGCACATCACCAGATACGCCGAGCTAACCAAGGCGCACCTATGAATCAAGTAGCGGTAATCACCGGCGGTGGGGGCGGCATGGGTGTGGCCACGGCCAAGATCGTCGGCCGAGAACGCACCCTCGTGCTTTGCGACGTCAGACAGGACCGGCTGGAGGCCGCGGCCGGCGGGTTGAAAGACCTCGGAATCACGGCCAGGATCGCCAACTGTGACGTCACGGACCGACAGGCGGTCACCGAGCTACTCGACATCGCATCCGGCCTCGGGGTGGTCGCCTCGGTGATCCACACTGCCGGGGTTAGCCCCAGCATGGGTGATGCCGACTACGTCATGCGGACCAACGCGATCGGCACGCTGAACGTCAACGAGGCCTTTTACCAAATGTCCGGTGAAGGCTCCGCAATCGTCAACGTGGCATCGATGGCCGCCCACTTGTTGCCCGAGAACCTCGTCCCGACACAGCATTTCCCGCTGGCACTGAAAGACCAAGCCCGTTTCATGGCGGAAATGACGTCGGTGTGCAGCATCGTCCCCGAGGAAGCCCGCTCGGGTCTGGCGTACGCGATCAGCAAGAACTTCGTCCGGTGGTACTCCACCTTCCAGGCCGAAAGATTCAACGGCCGCGGCATCCGCATCGTTTCGGTTTCCCCCGGTTCCATCGACACCGAGATGGGCCGGCTCGAGGAGCAAGCCGGAGCCGGCGCGCTGGTGGCCGACGCCGCAGTGCCGCGGTGGGGCAAGCCCGAAGAGATGGCCGAGCTGCTCGCCTTCTGTGCGAGTGACAAAGCCGGCTACCTCACCGGCACCGATATCCTCAGCGACGGCGGCGTGGTCGCCTCGATGCAGGCGCGAGCCAGGGTAGCCGCCGAAAACGGTTGAACCGCAAGATAATGATTTCAGTCGTGTCGGTGCAGGAAGCCATGCAGAGTCGCTTGGACGAGTTCGTCGACGATGGCTTCGCGCGACGGCGGAGTGGTGCCGAAGTAGGTCGAACGTAATGCCGCCATGCCGGCGATCATCGCCACCGTCGAGTGGGCCGGTAGGTCCGGCTGGCTGGAGCGCATCCCACGGAGGTGCATGCCCTCCGCGCTGATCTGACCGAGCACCCTTAGCGCCCGTCCGATGTCGGCAATACCGGAGTCGGCGATTTCCTCGTCGCCGAGCGTTTCGGAGGCAAGCAGCGTCAGCAGCAGTCCGCGGTGTTCCACCAGCACGTCGTAAAGGTGCCCGACGAAATGCCGCGCCAGTTCCTCCTCGTCGGTCTCTTCGGGCACCACCGATTGCCACGTCCTGCCGAATTCATCGACGAAGTCGGTGAAAGGTAGCACCAGGGCCTCCCGGAACAGACCCGCTTTCGAACCGAAGTGACGGAAGAGCAGATGCTCTGTGACACCCGCGGCTTCGGCGATCTCGCGCGTCGTCGTGCTGCGGTAGTCCCGGCGGGCGAAGAGATCACGAGCTGCATCGAGCAGCAGCGTCCGCGGTGCGCCGCGGGGCCGGCGCGCAGCGCGGGCCGGCGGCTCGGCGGCAGTCGGCTTCTTGGCGGCAGGGCGCTGGGGCACGGGTGTTCACTCCTCGGGCCGGCGGCTCGGCGGTTGACGGCTCTGAAGATAGTCGCCATCGCCGGATTTTTAAGATAGTGTCCACTATCTGTACGGCGCAGCGTTGGTACCGGAAAGGGCGTGGCGGTGGGTGCAGTCATCATGCTCGGCACACTGTTCGGACTGATCGTGCTGGTGTTCGGCTTGGTGAGCTTCTTCGATCCGGAAGCACGCCGCGCTGCGAGCCAACAGGGCGACAGGTGAGTCTCGAGCTGACCCCGCTGTTGAAGGCGGGCCTTGCCTTCGCCTACATCGGGGGCATTGGCTTCCTCGCAATCGGTGTGTACCTGAGCGTGCGTCGCCGCCGCGTGCACCCGCTCCTGTTGCTCAGCATCTCGGCGATCGCATTCTCGTGGATCGAAGCGCCCTATGACTGGGCGATGTACGCGCAGTTCCCGCCCGCGCTGCCGCGCATGCCCTCGTGGTGGCCGTTGAATATGACGTGGGGTGGGTTGCCCTCGTCCGTTCCCATCGGCTACATCTCCTACTTCGTGCTGCCGGCCGTCATCGGTGCCGCAGCCGGACGGTGGCTGAGCGCAAAGTTCCACTGGCGCAGGCCATTCACGCTGCTCACCGTTGGTCTCATCGTCGGCTTCTGCTGGGCGTTCCTGTTCAACGCGATCCTGGGGGCGCGGCTGGGCATCTTCCACTATGGCTATGTGATCCCGGGGCTTGCGATGTCGGAGGGGACCAAGCACCAATACCCGATTTACGACTCCCTAGCGATGGGCGTGCAGATGATGGTCTTCACCTACCTGCTCGGACGCACGGATTCCGAGGGACGAAATGTCATCGAGATGTGGGCCGACAAGCGGGCGAAGGGCCGCCTGCAATCGTCGGTGCTGTCCATCGTTGCTGTCGTCGTCGTCGGGAACCTGCTCTACGGAGCGGTTTTCGCGCCCCACCTCGCCACGAAGCTGGGCGGCTGGGTAACCGCAGGACCGACAGCGCCGCTGTTCCCAGGGGTAGAAAACCAACCGCGGTAGGGACGCCCAGGTGTGGTTCAAAGCAAGGAGAAGGGATCAGTGATCACCAACCCGACCGCCGAGCTGTACTACGACCCGTTCGACTTCGACATCGACGACGATCCCTACCCGATTTGGCAGCGGTTGCGTGCCGAGGCGCCGCTGTACTTCAACGACAAGTACAACTTCTATGCGCTGAGTCGCTATGACGACGTCGTCCGGGCGCTGCCCGATTGGCAGACCTATCGGTCCGGCCGCGGCACGACCGCCGACATCCTGTTCAGTGGCATCGAAGTGCCGCCGGGGATTTTGCTGTTCGAGGATCCACCGCTGCACGACTTGCACCGACGCTTGTTGTCGGGAGTTTTCACCCCGCGCCGAATGCTGGCCGTCGAAGGGTTGGTGCGTGACTTCTGTTCGCGTGCATTGGATCCGCTTCGTGATCGGGACGGATTTGACTTCGTCGCCGATCTCGGTGCGATCATGCCGATGCACACGATCGGCTACCTGCTGGGCATTCCTGAGGACGGGCAACAGCTGATTCGCGATCGCAACAACGAGCGCATAGCTGTCGACCGCCAGCAGGGAGACATCAGCCCGACCATCTTCGAAGATGCGATCACGATGTTCGCTGAATACATCGACTGGCGGGCGACGCATCCCTCCGATGATCTGATGACAGATCTACTCAACGCACAGATTGAAGACCAAGACGGATCGCTGCGCCCGCTCGACCGCACCGAAGTCCTGGCGTACACCGCGATGATCGCCGGCGCCGGCAACGAAACCACCGCTCGGCTGATCGGTTTCATGGGACAGCTGCTCGGCGAGCACCCCGATCAACGACGCGAACTCGTTGCCGAACCGTCGCTGATTGCCTCCGCGGTGGAAGAGACATTGCGCTACCAGGCGCCGTCACCGGTGCAGGCGCGTTACGTCGCGTGCGACACCGAACTGTACGGCCACGTCGTGTCCGAGGGGTCCTACATGTTGTTGCTCAACGGGTCAGCTAATCGCGACGAAACACGCTTCACCGATCCCGATCGCTATGACATCCACCGAGAGGGCGGGCATCTGAGTTTTGGGCGGGGACTGCATTTTTGTCTCGGCTCGGCGTTGGCCCGGCTCGAAGCCCGGGTCGCCTTCGAAGAGGTCCTCAAACGATGGACCGACTGGGAAGTCGACTACGACAACGCGGCCATGGCCCACACGTCCAGTGTGCGAGGTTGGGCGCACCTGCCCGTCAAGACCGGGTAGCCCCGCGTTATCTGCCGTTGCGTTCGCGGTGTTTGCAGCCCGGCCAGCAGCAGGGCCGGCGCTTGCCCTCTTCCAGTTCCTCCTGGGTCCGGCGGATCCGGCGTTCACGCGTCTTCGCCTGCTTGGCGTCCTCGACCCAGCAGATGAACTCGTTGCGCGCCAACGGCGTGATGTCGTTCCAAGCAGCAAGTGCCGTGGAGTTGACGGTCAGCGCCTCGCGCAGGTCTGCCGGTAGCTTGTGCACCACTCCGCCGGCCACTTGCTTGCTGCTCACGGGGACAGCGTAACCGCTACGCTCATGTGCCCTTCAGGCTGCCGATCTGAAGCGAAAAGTCGGTGCGCTTCGATGATTTGGGCTGCGCGGTGCGCTCGACGTCCTCGACGTAGCTTTCCGGGTCGCGATCAACGATTGGCACGCCCTTCGTGGTTGCATGCGAGGACATGAACTCGCTGTATTGCCGGCCGAGTGCCTCACGAAGACCGATCGGGGCGTGACGACGAAAGTCGGAGAGCCCTTCCCGCTCTTCTTCGCCCATGTGATCATCGTTGGCTACTCGGGTGCGTCCGACCGCTGCCCACCACTCCTCAGAGCCGATGCGGCACCCGTTGGCAGCCCGCACACCGTCGCGAATGTCGTTGTGATCACCGATGGCATCCAACGTCTCCCCTTCGGGATCATCGGCGCCGCGCGTCAGCAGTTGCGGGTAAAAGAGCTTTTCTTCGATGTAGGCGTGGAGATCGAGCTTGTCGGCCAGCGGACGCCAAACCTGCTCGAGTGCCGCCCGGTCGACTGGTGTCTGTGCTTGCAGATAATCCAGCTTGGCGAACCGTTCGCGGAACCAGTCATGGTCGGCGAGGATCAGCATGGTGATGTCAGCCATCGCGACCCCTTAACCGTTACGTCTCGCGGTCAGCGTGTCCCACGCCGGCAAGCTAGTCAACCCGCTTCCACTCCACCGCTGAATCCGGCACCAAATACGAGAATGGGCCCAGCGGTAATCCAGCTGGGCCCATTCTGCCGAGGTGTTAGTCGTTGTTGTCCTGGTTGGCCTTCTGTCGCTGTTCGGCGGCCTTCGCGCTACCGCGGGCCGCGTCGGCTTCGGCTTCCTTGCGCGCCGCGTTTCGTTGGGCTTCGGCCTTGTCCTGCTGAGCCTTCGCCTCATCGACCAGTTCGTCATTGCCGGTCACCGCGCCGACGGCTTCTTTGGCCAATCCCTTGGCGCCTTCGACGACGCCCCTGATGGCTTCCCCAGGTCCGCTCTTGTCCGCCACATTTCCTCCAATGTCGTAGCTCGACGGCATTCGACCGTCTCAGGCGATTCAGTTCCCGCAGGGCGAGCAACGCAAACCTCGGCAAACCGGACAGGTTGGTCGGCAGCGGCACGCCAACCGAGTTGAGCTGTCGAAATTAGACCCGCCGGTGACTGATGTCACAGCCATTGGCGAATACTCCTTTTCGCAGAAATCGCCCTGGCTCGGCGTGGCGCCGCACGCAACGTGGGCCGCCGTGGTCTGGTGGAAACCGATGTTGTCCGCCGGGATTTCCAACCTCCGCTCAGCCGTCGCCGCCGCGGCGGGGGCAGCGTTGCTGACAATCCCGGTGCCGTCGGCCAGTGCGGCGCCCGCCACCGACGCCCAGGGCTACCTCGACTCCACCGCGCGGTGCACCGCGCCGGACTCGACGGTGGTGTTCGGCAGCACTGAGACCTCGCGGGTCGCGATCTGCAAAACACCGGGCGGCCAATACGAGTACCGCGGCGTGCGGGTGCGCGACGGGGCAACCCTGATCCGCCCGGCCTCCCAGTCCGGCGACGGAAAATTCGTCGCGGAAAACGACGGTATCGACTACACGGTCACAGCGAGCTCTTTGGTCGTCAGCGCCGCCGACCACGTGATCCGCGACGAACCGATGGTGGACTTCCACGGCGCGCAAACGCCCCCGGCGCCCGCGACGTCAGCACCCGCACCCGCAACGCCGTCCACGCCGTTGCCGCCACCATTGCCCGCTGAGGTCGGCGGCTAGCCGGCACCGGCCCGCCCAAACCTCAGGTGCCGCAAAAGGTCTGATAGGCGCCGAAGTCGTCCGGCGCCGGCTCGGCGTAGCGTTCGAGACCGGGCCGCTCGTCATAGGGGGCGGTCACTGCGGTGAGGACTTGTTCGACCGGCTGCACATCGCCGTCGGTTGCCGCGGCGAGGGCCTCCTCGACGAGGTGGTTGCGGGGAATGTAGACCGGGTTGACCCGGTTCATCGTTGCCGCGTCCGGACCCAGCGACAGCCAACGCGTCAACCACGCGTCGAACCCGGCGAGATCGAGGAACAGTCCGCGTGTGGGCTCCACGTCGCCGCCGGGCGCTCGGCCCAGCCGGCGGAAAAACAAGGTGTAGTCGACGTGGCTGGACTGCAGCAGCCCCAGCAGCTCATTGACCAGTTGCGCCGCCACGTCCTCGGCAATGTCGTCGGTCAGCCCCAGCTTGGCCCGCATGCCCGCCGACCAGGCAGCGTCGTAGCGCTGCCGGAAACTTCCGAGAAAATCCATTGCGAGCGCGACGGCTTGCTCCCGATCGTCGGCGAATAGTGGAAGAAGTGCTTCCGCGAACGCGCCGAGATTCCACTCGGCCATGGCGGGCTGATTGCCGTAGGCGTAGCGGCCCCAGAAGTCGATCGAGCTGAACACCGTGGCCGGGTCGTAAGCCTCCATGAAGGCGCAGGGCCCATAGTCGATGGTTTCGCCTGAAATCGTCATGTTGTCGGTATTCATCACCCCGTGCACGAACCCGACCAGCATCCAGCGCGCGACCAGCGACGCCTGAGCGGCGACCACCGCATCCAACAATGCGAGGTAGGGCTGATGGGCCTGCGCGGCGTCCGGGTAATGCCGGCTGATCGCGTGATCGGCGAGGCGGCGCAGTAAGTCGGCGTCTCCGGCGATCGCGGCGTACTGGAAACTGCCCACCCGCAGGTGGCTGCTCGCCACGCGGCAGAGCACCGCTCCGGGCAGCAGTGTCTCCCGTTGCACTGGGTGCCCCGTCGCCACGACAGCCAGGGATCGGGTGGTGGGGACACCCAGAGCGTGCATCGCCTCGCTGACGACGTACTCGCGCAGCATCGGACCGACCGCGGCCAGGCCGTCACCGCCGCGGGCGAAGGGCGTGGCTCCGGATCCCTTGAGGTGCAGGTCGCGGTGGCTGCCGTTGATGTCGACGCGCTCGCCGAGCAGCAACGCGCGACCATCGCCCAGACGCGGGACAAATCCGCCGAATTGGTGTCCGGCGTAGGCCTGCGCGACGGGCTCGGCGCCGGCGGGCACTAGGTTGCCGACCAGAAACTTCAGCCCGTCTGGGCCGCGCAGCCAGGAATTGTCGAAACCCAGTTCAGTGGCCAAGGGCTGGTTGAGCACGAGCAGCCGCGGCTGCCGAACCTCCTGAGCCGTCCAGCGGACTGCCATCTCCGGTAGGTCGCGGGAGAAGCGGTCCGCCAGGACGATGCTGGTTTCGGGTGCAACGCTCACCCCACCGAGGGTACGGAGAAGCCGCGCGGGTAACCGCTCGCAACAGCGCGGGCGGCTTCGGCACGCTCCCCACCCGGGCGCCCAGACCTTTAGGCTGAAATCTGCGTCGGGGAGGCTGAAGCAATCGGGAGGTGACGATGACCGGACTGCTGGAGCGCGACGAAGTAAGCGATGTCAGCAACTCCGCCGAGGCAACGCAAGCGATGATGCCCATTCGGCCCGCCCCGCGGGGGTTCACGCCGCGGGGATGGCGCGAAATCGGTTGGTTGACCTGCGGTTTCGCTGGAAGTTTGGCTATCGGCTGGTTCATCTTTCTCAGTCCCGGCGAGCTGGGAACCAGGGCGGAGTGGTTTTTCGGCGCCGCGGTTTGTGGCGTCGCCCTGGTGTCGTTGTGGCAGACCAGCAGCGTTCAGCGTCAGGCCAGGCAGAACGCGGACGAAGCCGTCGAGCGAGTGCGGATGGAACTCGCCACCGCCGAGGAACGATGGGCTCGTGAACTGGACCTGACGCGCACTCTGCACCGGACCGAGATCGATGCACAGCGGGAGTTGCACCGCGCCGACATGGAAGCTCAGCGGGAGCTGGCTCGCGTCGAGCGAGCCCAGCTGCGCAATCAACTCCAGAAGCAAGCCATGATCGAGGTCTCCCGCGCGGTGGGCACACACACCCAAAAGCTGGCAACGCTGTGGGAACAGGGCTCGGATGTCCTGGATATCGAGGACCGCGACGAGAGGCAGCGCTTGATGAGCCCGATCTTCGATCAGATCGCCCAAGTCGTCAACGATTTTTCGGTGGAGCTGCGTAGTGCTCGCCTGCTGATCGAAGACGACAGTTTGCATCACGCGCTCAAGCGTGTCAGCGACGCGGCTCTGATGGCGGTCGAGGTAGCCGAAGACCTGCACAACGCGGTCATCGAAGGTCATGCACCGCAACCGGATTCCATCACCTCAGTGCAGGGCCTGCTGCATACCCGAGCCACCGAAGCTCGCGGGCTCGCCTGGGATCTGCTGCGAACCGGTCTGGAGCAGAACAGCTCTTAGTAGTCGGGAATCGGCAGCGGGGAGTTGTTCGAGTCGATACCGCCGTCGACGTGAAACGTGGCGTTGGTGGCATAGCAGTCGCGCGTGCACAGATACACCGTGAGCCGCCCCAGGTCTTCGACGTCGCCGAGGCGATGCAGCGGGGTGAGCTCTTGCATCTTCTCCAGTGATCCGGGCATCAGGTCCAGGCTTCCTTGCAGTCCGTCGGTGGCGAACGAGCCAAGGGCGATGGCGTTGACCCGAACCTTGGGCGCAAGTTCTTGCGCCATCGCCCGGGTGAGTGCCTCCAGGCCGCCTTTGGCGACGCAGTAGGCGGTCAGCGCGCGAATGCCGAACCGGGCAGAGCCCGACGAAATGTTGACGATGGAGCCGTGCCCGGCGCTCAGCATGTGCGGCGCCACCAGCTGACTCATCATGAACGCCGATGTCACACACCAATCGAAGGTGTGCCTGAAGTCGTCATCGGTGATGTCCAGAAACCGTGCGTAGGTGGACCCACCGACATTGTTGACCAGGATGTCGATGCGGCCGAAGCGCTCCATGGTGGTTTCCACGACGCGCTTGCTATCCGCGCGGTTCATCGCGTCTGCCACGAGTGCCAGCCCGTTGCCGCCGGCGTGCTCGATGTCGCCGATTGTCTGGTTGATCTGCGACTCGGTGCGCGCAGTGCCGACGACCGCGGCACCCGCCTCCGCCAACACCCTGGCGATGCCCGCCCCCACGCCGCGCCCGGCCCCCGTGACGATCGCGACCTGTCCGTCCAGCCGGAACTGCTCCAATGCCATCGCTTCATCTAAGCCACGTTGACTGACTCTAGTCAATGATGTGCGGACGAACCCGATGTCGGATCGACCCGACCGGCCCAGATCGCGCGGACGGCCGGCAACCCAATAGGCGTGCTCGAGAAGCTAATCTCTCCATAGGACCACATAGAGGGATAAGGATGGCAGTGACGGACGGGCTGTCTGCGCGTGACGCGAAACGCTTGCAGACCAGGGAGCGACTGATGGGCGCCGCCGTCGCGGAGTTCAAGCGCTCAGGGATGGCCGAGGCCGATGTCAGCACCATTGTGACAGCTGCCGGGGTGGCTCACGGCACGTTCTTTTTCCACTTTCCCACCAAGGAGCATGTGCTGCTGGAGTTGGAGCGGCGTGAAGAAGACCGCATCGTCAAACAGTTGGCGCAATTCCTGAAAGCGCAGTCCGATCTTGCTGCCGTTTTGAACGAGGCCGTGCGCCTGGTGATGGGATTGGAGCGCCGGCTCGGTGACATGCTGTTCAAAGACTTTTTAGCACTGCACTTTTCGCAGACCCGTCCACCTACCGAGGACGGCCGGGATCATCCCGTGATCGTTTTGGTGGCGCAGGAAATCGAGGATGCTCGCCAGCGCGGCGAGACCGATCCGGACGTCGACGCGATGAACAGCGCGGTGTTCTTCTTGTTGGGTCTTTACGCGCTTTTGATCACCACGCACGACTGGCCGACACGGCGCGCGCTACTCGATGACTACGTGGCCAGGACGTTACGCAGCATGGCGCCGTCGCGGTCGGGCTGACCGAGCGGCTGCCTTCGCTCTTGGTGACTGCAGTCAGTTTTGTTATGTTGGACCCGCCTGTCCGGGCGGCTCCGACGAGGAGGGTTGGTGAACCTGTTCAAGCTGATCCAGCGCGATACCGGCAACCAGCCCACGGCCTCGGTTTCGACGGCACCTTCTTCCCGCGGACTGTCGTTCGACGAACACATGGCGGAATCGCAACTCGCGCAGCGCCGGGCCGACAAGTGGCTGATCTCCGGCAGCCTGCTGATCGGCACTGCGGCGCTGGGCATCTTCGGGCTGCCCCTGTTTTTACGCGGGGTGTGGTTGCTGCGCCGCGCACAGCGCGACGGGCTGTCGGTGCGGCCGCTGCTGGTCACCCTGCTCGGCTATCTCGTCATCATCGACGCCGCGATCAACACCGTGGGATGGGCCCTCGACCTGGTCGCCAACCACACCTTATTGGCCCGTGTGCTGCTGAACGGTTGGGGCAACATGTTCGACGCAGGCTACTTCTGGCACTACAACGAGCTGTGGCTCGGCGGCGCCGCGGGTCCGGGCGAAAAGGCGTGGGAGGTTGGATTGATTCTAACCGTCTTCACGATGCGGATCGCCGCCGGCATCGGGTTCTTGCAGATGAAGCGCTGGGGCCACCAGTGGATGATCATCACCTGCTGGATGGGCGTGGTGATCTGGTGCGGCTACGTGTTCAACATGACGATGTTCGCCGACGTGCGCTTCGCGGGGGTAGTGCTGCCGGTCATTGGATGGTGGCTCTACGACATTTTCTACATCACCCCCTTCCTGGCGATCCCGTATCTGCACACGGTCAACCGCGAGATCTTTTCGGACTGAGGTCGACGTCCTCGTCGAGTGTGAATCGTTGGCTTCGAGCGTGAATCGTGGGCGAAATTTTCGTCGAATTTCCGCCCTGGATACGCACTGAAAGCCGCTAGCGCGCCGTCGCCGGCCGTCCGCTTCGTTGACTCATATCATTGACTTAAGTCAGTGATGCGACTACAAAGACAAGGCATGGCTCCGCGGGTCAAGACGTGCGCACGCGAACTGCGCCGACTGCAGACCCGGCAGCGCATCCTGGATGCGGCAATCACCGAGTTCAAGCGCTCAGGCATGGCCGACGCGGACGTCGGCGCAATCGTGGCCACTGCGGGCGTCGCGCACGGCACCTTCTATTTTCACTTCCCGTCGAAAGAGCACGTCCTGCTCGAGTTGGAGTGTCGGGAGGAGAGCCGAATTGCCACCCAGTTGGCTGGGTTCCTGGACACCGCCGTCGATCTCACCGCACCGCTGACCGAGGTAATACGCCTGGTCAAAGGAATTGAACGGCAATTAGGTGCCATACTCTTCAAAGAGCTGCTGGCCCTGCACTTTTCGCCGTCACGACCTCAGACAGATGAATGGACCGATCACCCGGTGATCGTGTTGCTGGTCCGCCACATCGAGCGGGTGCGCAGCGATGGTGAGGTCCATCCGGAGGTCGATGCGTTCTACAGCGCGATCTTTTTCCTGCTCGGCGTCTACGGCGTGCTGACCACAACGCACGATCCACAGGCCCGCGACACGATGCTCGACGACCTGGTCGCTTCTGCGGTGCGCGGACTGGAGATCCGATGACACTACGCGCACCGCTGACACATCCGCTTGTTCACCGCCCATCAACAAGGAGGTCTGGAAATGGCGATGCTCTGGGAGATCCTTCGCTACGTCGCCGCTTGGGGAGGGACCGGACTGATCATTTGGTTCTGGTACTGGATGTTCTCCAACATCGGCACCTTCTGAGCCGGGAAGCACTCAATGCCTGAGCTACCTGACGCCGCCGCGATGGCGATCGAACGCAGTTGCGCCGTGACCGCGGTGGCGTTGAGTGAACGCCGTCGCGAAGGCGTGCGACTGGTGACCGGGGAGAAGCGAAGTTTCGGCTTGAACGCGACCCTGACTTTCGTCCACGTTCCATATCCGTCGATCACCGACGACTGGACACGCCGAACCATGACCTGCGGCATCGCCTTTCAATGCGCGCCGTCGAAAGATCGCCTGACCGAGTACCGGCTGAACGAGTTGTCGGCACGCGAACTTCGGGCGCTCACGCTCGTCGAGGCCGGCGTCGCCGTCGGATGGATCGCGTCGCGCTGGCCGGGCCTGTTGACCGAAATACGGCGACTGCTACCCGATGTGGAGGCGGTGGCCGGCGACATGGACGCCCAGCAGATGCTCAGCCGCGCTATCGCGATGGCGTGTCAGGAGCAGAGCCTGACGGTGCACCCCTTGCTGGGCACGTTGCCACTGGCTTACACCACGCCGCAGCGACTGTCCGACAAGTTGCGGCGCAGCTTCGGCAGAATGCCGTGGACCACGACGCAAAAGCGGCTGCCGCGACCGTATTCCGTGCCCGTGGGCGGCGACGGCGGTGTTCGCAACCCCAATCTTCCGCCGCCGAGCCGGCCGCAGGACAACGATTTCGACACCACTCCACAGCACCGGCCGGGCATCCCCTACCCCGAGTGGAACGCGTGGACGAAAAGCTTTATGCGCGAACATGTCGCGGTGCTGGAACGCGTCGATACCCGGCGCACGGCCGATCAGGTACCCATCGGTGCAGACCTGCGCAGGTGGTTCCAGGAGCACACTCATCGCGCGATGACCAGCCACCTGGAAGACGGGTCCGACATCGATGTCGACCAATACGTTCGCCACTATCTCGACTTGTCCACCGGCGAGGTGTCCGAACCCCGCATCTTCCGCGAATTGCTGCCCTCTAGCCGCGATGTCACCACGGCGCTGTTGCTCGACGGCAGCTCCTCACTAGGAGTGCACGGCGGTCGGGTATTTCGACTCGAACTAGCCTGTGCCGACGCGCTTTCGCGCGCGATGACGGTTGCCCGCGAGCGGCACGGCGTCTTCGTGTTCACCGGTAACACCCGTCACCGGGTCGAAGTGCGCTGCCTGAAGGATTTCGCCGATCGCCGGTTCGTGCCACCCAGCCGGCTGGGCCTGACCACCAGCGGCTACACCAGGCTGGGAGCCCCGTTGCGCCATTTGACGAGCCGGCTTTTGGCGCAGCCCTCCGAGCGGCGCCTACTGATCGTCATCGGCGACGGCTTGATCTCCGATGAGGGTTATGAAGGCCGCTACGCCTGGGCCGATGCCGCGCACGCCGTCGAGGAAGCCAACGACGCCGGCGTCTCGGTGTACTACGTCGGAGTCGGACCTACCCGGGTCGATCCCCTCCCCGAAGTGTTCGGACCACGCCGGTCGCAACGCATCAAACGAGTCGAAGAGCTGCCCCGCGTATTAGCCCACGTCCATCGCGAACTCGTCGCCGCATAACCGCTCACCACGTGAAGGAACCCATGACCACCGACACCTATCTCGCCAGCGGCAACGAAGTCCAGTTGTTCGAGCAGGCATTCCATCGCCGTATTCCGGTAATGCTTACCGGGCCCACCGGGTGCGGCAAGACGAGGTTCGTCGAGCACATGGGTGTGCTGCTGCGGCGACCGGTCGTCACCATCAGCTGCCACGACGACCTGACCAGTTCCGACCTCGTCGGCCGATTCATGGTGACCGGCGGCGACGTCGTGTGGACCGACGGGCCATTGACCAGAGCGGTCAAGGCGGGCGCGATCTGCTATCTGGATGAGGTCGTCGAGGCGCGCCATGACTCGCTGGCCATCCTGCATTCGCTGACCGATCACCGCCGATCCCTGTACCTGGACCGGGCCGGGGAGGTGGTAACAGCACCCGAAGAATTCATGCTCGTGTGTTCGTACAATCCCGCCTACCGCAGCTCGCTCAAGGAGCTCAAACCCTCGTTCCGGCAACGGTTTGTCACCCTCGGCATGCAGTATTTGCCGCCTGAGCGCGAGGCCGAGGTGATCGTCGCCGAAACCGGTGTCGCATGGCCCACCGCTCGGCGGCTGGTGGGCTGCGCGGTCGCGATCCGCTCCGCAGACGATGCGTTCCACTTCGAGCCGCCCTCCACCAGGGTGCTGGTCAATGCCGCACAGCTAATCGCCGCCGGCGCAACTGAATTGGAGGCGGCGGATGCGTGCATTCTCGCGCCGCTGAGCACCGATGGAGCCATCACCGACGGATTAGGTGAAGTCGCAGCAGCCAGCCTGGCCGCCCCAGACGCCTCAAGCGCACCGAGCTAGGAAGGGATTGTCCGGCATGGACCAACAAGAGCGGAAACGCAAGCGAGCGCTGATCATTCTTCAGGTCGTCATCTACGGCTACTTGCTGACGATGTTCCTCATTCAGCTCTACATGTCGTTCGCCCGGGGCTGGTGGCAATTGTGAACTCACCATTGACCACCGCCAACGCGTCGACCAGTCTCGAGGACCACCACGACGAGTCGCGGCGGGCTCAGCGCCGGGCCGACAAATGGATGATCATCGGCGCTGCCTTGATGGGCATGTGGGTGCCAGGCCTTATCGGCTTTCCCATCTTCATGCGCGGCGTATGGCTGCAGCGCCAGGCCCTGCGCGCCGGCCTGTCGGTTCGGCCCATGATCGTCACGCTGATCGGCTATTTGGTGTTGATCGACGGATGTCTGAACAGTCTGGGGTGGGCCCTTGACCTGATCGCCAACCACACCCTGATCAACCGGGTGCTGATGGTCGGCTGGGGCAACATGTTCGATGCGGGCTACTTCTGGCACTACAACGAGCTGTGGGTCGGTGGGTCGGCCGGGCCGGGGGAGAAGGCCTGGGTCGCCGGGCTGATCCTCACCGTGTTCTCGATGCGGGTCGCGGCCGCGATCGGGTTCTTGCAGATGAAGCGCTGGGGCCACCAGTGGATGATCATCACCTGCTGGATGGGCGTGGTGATCTGGTGCGGCTACGTGTTCAACATGACGATGTTCGCCGACGTGCGCTACGCCGGCGTGGTGTTCCCGGTCATCGGCTGGTGGCTCTACGACATCTTCTACATCACCCCCTTCCTGGCGATCCCGTATCTACACACGGTCAACCGCGAAATCTTCTCCGACTGAACAGATTCGAGGAGCACGACTGTGAACGCACCGACCGAGGAAAAAGACCCGGCCAATGACCTGCCGCCGGGGACCACACCCTATTACGCGCGGATGCACACCTGGATCAAACGGGCCGTGCTGGTCTGCCTGGTCGCACTGGTCATCGAGGGTGCGTTCACGCTGCCCTTCATGGCCGTGTATTACGGCTACCCGACGCTGAGCCTCACCGAGATCTGCAGCGAACTGCTGAAGGTCCGGTACTCCGACGACACGCTGGAGTGCAAGTTCCCCTACCCGCCCTTCGGGCCGCCCGAAGGCGCCGAAGGCAAGGACACCGCACAGGACCAGTGGGGCATCCAGCCAATTCCGAAGTACCACCGGCTCGGGTTCCGCGAACTCGTCCGCATCCACCAGGATCGGTTGGCGCGACAGGCCGCCGAGCAGCACAACTCGCCGAGCCCATGACCAAGCGACTCAGAGTCGTTCAATGGGCCACCGGCAACGTCGGCAGCCATGCCGTCGCGGCCGTCCATGACCACCCCGATCTTGAACTAGTCGGGGCGCTGGTCTACACCGACGCCAAGGCCGGCCGCGACGTCGGCGAGATCTGCGGCCTCGGCGAGATAGGCGTCACCGCCACCAAAGACCCCGAGCAGATCTTTGCGCTCGACGCCGACTGCGTGCTCTACATGGCGCAGGGCGAGTGGAATCCGTCGACCGCCCTCGACGACGTGTGCCGGCTGCTGGCCTCCGGCAAGAACGTCGTGTCGACGGCGGTAACCGCATGGATCTACCCGGAAAGCAGCAGCGACGAAGTGGTCGAACGGCTCGAAGCAGCCTGCGATAAGGGACAGACCTCATTCCACGGCACCGGCATCGAACCGGGATGGGCCGCCGAAGTCCTGCCGCTGACCATGTCGGGCCTGTTCCGCCGGGTCGACTCGCTGCGGGTGCAGGAGCTGATGGACTACACCACCTACAACGTTCCGTTCGTGTTGTTCGACGTGATGGGGTTCGGCAAGGATCCCAACGAGCGGGTCCCGATGGACGAGTCGGCGATCGGGGGCTTGTCGTTCAAGGCTCCGCTGATGCTGTTGGCCGACGGGCTCGGCGCGACCATCGACGATTACCTCTGGGAGCGAGAGGTCGCCGTCACTGACACACCGATCGACATCACCGCCGGCCGTATCGAAGCCGGCACCGTCTCTGCGCAGCGCTTCGCCTACAGCGCGATCATCGAGGGTCGTGCGGCGCTGACCGTCGAGCACATCACCCGCCTGGGCGCCGACCAGGCGCGCCATTGGCCGAATGGGCGGGGCTGGAAAGTCACCGTTGAGGGGCTTCCGTCGATGGTGTTGGAGTCGCGCATCGCGATCCACGACGAGGACGACACCGACCAGGGCTGCCTGGGCACGGCCATGCATGCGGTGCACGCGATCGCACCAGTCTGCGCGGCGGACCCTGGGATACGCACGTTCCTCGATCTACCCACGATCGTGGGCCGCGGCGTGCTGTCACGAGGGTCGGGACGTTGACTGCTCCCCAAGTGTCCTATGCAGACCTGCCGATGTCGTTCGACCGCGGGACGGGATGGGCCAAGCTGCGCGACAGCGGGCCCGTTCTCTACGGCGACGGCTGGTACATCCTCACTCGTCGGGAGGATGTGCTTGCGGCTCTGCGCGATCCGGCCCTGTTCTCGTCGAAGCGATCCTTCGACGCGATGATCAGCCCGGTGCCGTTGGTTCCGCTGGCCTTCGACCCGCCGGAACACACCCGGTTCCGCCGGATTCTGCATCCGTTCTTCAGCCCCCAGACGCTCGGTGCGCTGCTGCCCGCGCTACAGGCGCAGGCGGCCGACATCATTGCGCAGATCGCTGATCGACGGGAGTGCGAGGTGATGGCTGATCTGGCCACGCCATACCCGTCGCAAGTCTTCCTCACCTTGTTCGGACTGCCGCTCGAGGATCGTGAACAGCTCATCGAATGGAAAGACGCCATCATCGGGCTCGGACTGGAAACCGATCCGGAGAGTGTCGATTTGGCGCCGGCGGTCAATTTGTACACCTACCTCACCGACGCGGTCGAGGTTCAACGCCAACACCCCGGCAGCGGCATTCTCTCGCAGATCCTGCGGGGCGACGAGCCGCTCACCGACGCCGAGGCGATCGGACTCTCGTTCGTGTTCATTCTTGCCGGCCTGGACACCGTGACCTCGGCGATCGGCGCTGCGATGCTGGAATTGGCGCGGCGCCCCGGCTTACGCGAGAAGCTGTGTGAAAAGCCGGATCAGGTACCGATGTTCGTCGAGGAGATGATCCGACTCGAGCCGCCCGCGCCGGTGGTGGGACGAGTGACTACCCAGCCGGTGACCGTCGCCGGCGTCAGGTTGCCGGCGGGCGCAGAGGTGCGGCTGTGCCTGGGCGCGATCAACCGCGAGGGCAGCGATGCGCTATCCGGCGACGACGTGGTGCTGGACGGCAAGGTGCACAAGCATTGGGGATTCGGTGGCGGCCCGCACCGCTGCCTCGGATCACATCTGGCACGGATGGAACTCAACCTCGTAGTCACCGAATGGCTCAGGCGCATCCCCGAATTCGAGCTTGCATCGGGATACCGACCTGAGATCAGATGGCCGTCCGCCACCTGCACGTTGCCGAGGTTACCGCTGCGCATCCTCTCGCGGGAAAATCCGACAGGTTAACGGTCGGCTCAGGCGTCGGGGAAGTTCACGTCGCGGGTGATGTGCTCCCACTCGTCAATCGACGCCGAGAACGCGGCGAGCTTCTCCCGCAACGCCTTCAGCACGTCGCGTCCCAGCAGTAACCGCAGCGGTGGGTCGTCGAGCGCGGTCACCATCAGCACCGCGTCGGCCACTTTGCGCGGGTCACCGGGCAAATGGTTGGCGAATTCCTTGATGAGCGTCTTACGAGCGCCGACGTTCTCGTCGTAGTCGCCGATCGGGGTCGACGACTCCTTCATCGACCGCGTCGCCCAGTCAGTCCGGAACGCGCCGGGTTCGATCGCAGTCACCTTGATGCCCAACGGTTTGACCTCGGCGGCCAGCGCTTCGGTCAACGCCTCGAGCGCAAACTTCGTCGACGAATAGTAGGCATTGGGTGGGTTGGCCACCAGACCCGTCATCGAGGAGATGTTCACGATATGGCCCGAGCCGCGGGCACGCATGGCCGGCAGGACCGACTTGATCGTGTCGACCACGCCAAAGTAGTTGGTGTCAAAGAGCCGCCGGACTTCGCTGTCCTCGCCCTCTTCCACCGCCGACAGGTAACCGTGTCCGGCGTTGTTGACTAAAACGTCGACGCCCCCGAAACTGTCGTCTGCCGCCGTGACCGCGGCGGCAATTTGGCGCTTGTCGGTGACATCGAGTGCAACGGCCACCGCGCGGTCGCCGTACTCGTCGACTAGGTCGCCCACCGTTTCGGCGCGCCGTGCCGTCACCACGACCTGGTGGCCGTTACGCAGGGCGGCCCTGGCGATTTCACGACCGATGCCGGTAGAGCATCCGGTAACCAACCAGCGGGCCATCTCAGTTGGTTCCCTCGGGCAGGCGACGAAGATAGGCAATTCGGCGGGCGGCCAGCTGAGCCGCCCGTTCTTCGGGACTCACCGAGCGTAAGTGCGGCACTTCGCTTTCCAGTGCGTCGAGCTTGACCACCCGCCCGCGCGCGCCGAGGTCTTTCTTCGGCCCGTCGGCACCAAACTCGGCCATCCGCAGCGTCAGTATCCCTTCGGTCAGGCCGTCGGAGTCGATCCAGTTCGCCAGTCCCGGATCGGTCGCAGAGATCACATAGGTGTACGTACCGTCGTCGTTGGCCACGGACTGGGCCTTGTTCAGGCTGCCAGTGCGGTCGACGATGTCCAACGTGGTGCCCCAGATATTGCTGAGCGGCACCGTGAAGTACTCGGCGCCGCCGTCGCTGACGTCGACAATGAATGCCTCATCCGGGCCGAGCTCGAACCGGCCCATCACATACACCTGATTGCGCATGGCACCGACTTTGTCTGCGGTCCATGCGAGATTGAAGTCGTTAGGCGGCATCTTGTAGATGCCGTGGCTGAGCTTCCCGCTGAAGTCCGCGAAATAAGCCATCATCGCCGCGGTGGCGTCGGCCTGCTCGTCGAAAGTACGCGGCGGCACTGATGGGGCAGCGCCGATCCGCTCCACCGCAAGATGATTGGGATCGTCACGATCCCAATTCAGCAGCACATCACGGATATAGAACTCGTGCGCTGCCGCGGTGGACTGCACGTGGTTGGGCCGGCCGTTGGCCGGCTCCGAGTCGACGGTGATCATAAAGGACCCGTCGGAATCCACCTGCATCGTCCGGCCATTCAGCACGTCGACGGTTCCCATGTTCGCGTCCCACAAGGTGAAGTAGTTCTCGACCATCCGGTGCTCGCCGACGCGGCCGCGGATCTCGTAGCGTTCATCGCCTGATATCGGGATCACCCGGTAAACACTGTCGGGATTGTCGATACCCCAACGGGTTCCGGGGATGGCGCGACCGGCGAGCGGATGCGCCAGCCGGGTGATGCAGGTGACTTTGGGGCGCAACGTGTCCTGGTTGGACGACCATATGGCAGCTGAGAACATCACCTCGGCGAAGGCGGCCTCAAAGCGTGCCCGCATCGCGTCCGACGGCTTGGCACGGCCAAGCCAGTTCTCGGCGACGCTGCGGTAGGCGGCCTTGACGGTCGGGTGTTCGGTCAACTCCAACGCGGCCAACTCGTGTTCGTGTTGGGTCGTCGTGGCAACCGGGTGGTCAGTCACTCATTCCTCCTTGTACTGCGGCACGTGGCCGGAACCGCGCGTTGTAGGCGGCGAAGCGCTCGTCGATCTGGGTCTCGCGAAGACCGTAGGTTTCGAGGGTATAGGTGGGCCGGTTCGGCTCGCGGGGTCGGACGGCGAGCCATCGGCGCATCGCGTTTTCGGCATCGACGGTCAGGTCTACGCCGACGGCCTCATAGACCCGGGCGACTTGGCGGACCGGGTCGGCCAGCAGGTTGTCGAACTCGATGTCGGTGACACGGTCGGCCTCGTCTGCCCAACCAGCCCGGGTGGCCATGGCCCGGTCATTGGTCCCACCCATTCGCTGTAGCCACTCGGCACCGACGCGATGCAGATCCACGGTGTCTGCGTGCATTGCGTGCAGCGTGGCGTTCAGACTCGCGCCGGAAGCTATGGTGTCGCGCGGTTCGCGATGCATGTGCACGATGTGCACGTCGGGAAACTGTGCGCGCAGCGTTGCCAGATAGCCGAGGTGCGCGGGCGATTTGAGCACCCAGCGCCGGGCAGCCGTGCCGCGTTGGCGTTTCTGCCACTGCAAGAACTGGAGCATGCGGTGCAAATAGCCGTAGGCGGGGCTGAAGTCCTGGGTGTCGATCCAGGATCGGTACACCGGCAGATGCGCCCCAGATTCCGGCACGTGCGACAGGAAGGCGTCGGATAAGAAAACGATTTCCTCTTCGGGCTCGCGCGCGTACATCGGGTGGATCGCGAACAGGTCCGGAGCCAGCTCACGTGTCTTCGCCTCGCGGGCTTCGCTGATCGCAATGCGCGGGTCTTCGCCCCGGAAGTGATAGCCCAGCTTCGGTGCGACTTCCACGACCTCCCATCCGTAGGCACACTCAAATCGCGGATCGGCGGCCAGTAGTCGCTGTACCAGTGTGGTACCGCTGCGCATCATGCCGGTGATCACGATCGGCGCGACGATCTCCTCGTCGGTGATCTCCGGATACCGTCGGATCCATTCCTGTGCACGTAGCCGCATCCGCAGACTGTGCACGAGTCCCGACCGAAGAATGTATGCTCCGACCTCGTTCAGCGGCGCGGCCGTGTAGCTGTCCAGCAGCACACCCATCGGTTCCTCGAACGGTGCCGGGCCCCAGTCGGACAGGTTTTCTTTCTGCTCGGCGGCCGACATCACCTGCGCTGCATCAAAGCCAGAGTTGGCCATCGGTCAGAACTTCAGGTGCCGGCTGGTGTCGCCGACCTGGTCGACGAACATGATGCGGGTGTCGAACCACCACGCCCCGTCGATCCGGTGAAACGTGTCGCGATAGCGGCCGGTGACGATCACCTGTAGTGGCAAGTCGGGGGTTGCCTGCGTGACGGTGTAGTAGGAGCGGCTCTCCGCGGTCCCGGCAGTCTCATCGACGATGATCTGCACGTTGCTGGTGTTGTGTTTGGTCTTGGGGGTGCCGTCGTCGTAGAGCCGGGTCGCCATCTCGTACATCTTCCGGACCCCGGCCGTACCGCTGAAAATGGTCTCCGGCGGCCCGTTCTCGATACCGCAGATCCTTCCGTGGGCGAACAATCCCGCCACTCCGTCCAGATCACCCGCGTCAAGCCGTTCCGCGTAGGTATAAATCAGGTTCTCGATCAGGCGGGCGCTGTCGGTCATGTCCCGACGTAACTAACCAGCGACAGAACGCTCTGTCAATCCCGCGTCAACGGCTCGGAGCGACGCGGCTACTCTCGACAGGTGGCTGCACAGTGGTCGCCAACGCGACTTGGAGATCTCACCGGCAAGCGGGTCATCGTGACGGGGGCAACCAGCGGCGTTGGCCTGGGTACCGCCCGAGCCCTCGCCAACGCGGGCGCGCACGTGATCATGGCGGTGCGCAACACCGAGTTGGGCGCACAACGTGCCGCGGAGATCGGCGGGTCTACGACCGTGCTCAAGCTCGATCTGGCCGACCTGTCTTCGGTACGGGCGTTCCCCACCCTGCTCGACGGCGACGTCGACGTGCTCATCAACAACGCCGGAGCGCTGACCGACCACCGCGCCGAAACCGTCGACGGGTTCGAAATGACCATCGGCACAAACTTTCTGGGCCCCTTCGCGTTGACCAATGTGCTGTTCGATCGGCTGCGGTCACAGATCATCAACGTGGGTTCGGATGCCCATCGGGGGGCCCAACTGCGGCTGGAAGACATGCATTTACGACACCACAAGTGGACGGTGATGGGCGCCTATGCCCGATCCAAACTCGCGGTCATGCTGTGGGGACTGGAACTGGATCGCAAACTGCGCGCGGCCGATTCCCCGATCGTCACCCAACTGACCCATCCCGGCTGGGTGTCGTCAAACCTGTCGCAGGTCTCCGACAAACCGCTGCTGGCACTGGCGGATCGTGCCGTCAAGGTCGTCGCCGGCGTGTTCGGCAACGATATCGACGCCGGCGCGGCGCCCACGCTGTATTGCATCAGCGAACCCATCCCACCCGGCAGCTACGTCGGTGTCGACGGCAGATTCGGATTGCGTGGTGGCCCGGTGCTGATCGGTCGCTCGGCCGTGGCGTGTGATTACGAGGCGGCCGCCCGGGTCTTCGAATTCGCCGAGCAGGAGACCGGCACCAAGCTGCCGGTCTGACCAAGCTAGCCAAGCTTTGCGCGCACCCACTGGATGGTGCCGAGGTTCTTGGTCCGCACACTGACGAAGCCGCGGTCTTCCAGAAGGTCGCCGAGTTCGTCCTCATCGAAGCCGTGGGCGCCCGCACTGGGCAGCATCCGCAAGAATCGCCCGGCCCGCCCGGCGGTCGGGACCATCACCGCGAGTCGTCCGCCGGGCCGCAGCACGCGGCCCATCTCCGCCAATGCCGCCGCCGGGTCCGGTATCAACTGCAGGACGGCCATCGAAACCACCGCGTCCACCGTGTCGTCGCGCAATGGCAGTCGTTGTGCGTCGGCTCGCAGAAACCCGACTTGTGGGCCGGATTCGGCGCGCACCGCCCGTGTCAGCATCGGCTCGGATACGTCGATCCCCAGCGCCAGTCCACCGGGGCCGGCGGCTCGGGCCAGCGAGGCGGTGACATTGCCCGGGCCGCTGCCGACGTCCAGAGCAGTCCCGCCGGGCGGAATGTTCAACCACTCGACGGGATGCTGCCAGGCTGTGAGCAGTCGACGTGCCACCGCCTGAGCGTTGTCGTAGAGCATCGACCCGATCCGTGACGCCCACACCGCCTGGATCACGCCGGTGTTCTTCGGGGCGGCAGCCGCCTCCGGCTGAGCGCCGAGCAGATCGAGATAGCCGTTGTGAACGTCGGGTTCGACCGGCGGATCGATCAGCAACTGCAGCGCCCGGCGCAATGCCGGCGACAAGGTGGTAGTGGAATCGGCCATCGGCAATCCTTAAAGAGGAGAAACTCGTTCGCAGCCTACGCGCGGCGCCGGCCTCTGCCAGACTCACAGCATGACTGCGGTGTCTCGGCTGCTCGACGAGTACCGGGCCTCCGGACGCGTCTTCGCCGCGAGTGGAATCTCGTCGTTCGTGCTCGACGACGGTCCCGGGGATGCGCCGCCAGTGGTGTGCGTGCACGGGGTGCCGGCGTCGGCGTTTCTGTATCGCAAGGTGGTACCGGCGCTGGCGCGGCACGGGATGCGCGGCATCGCCGTCGACCTGCCCGGGCTCGGCTTGGCCGACCGGCCGGACGATTTCGACTACAGCTGGAGCGGTCTTGGCCGGTGGCTGCTGTCGGCGATCAATGCGCTCGAGTTGGACCGCTTCCATGTGGTGCTCCATGACATCGGCGGACCGGTCGGCTTTGAGGTGGCGCACGCGGCGCCGGACCGGGTGCTGTCGATGACCTTGCTCAACACCATCATCGCCGTGGAGACCTTCCACCGACCGTGGCCGATGGAGCCGTTTGCACACCGCGGTCTCGGCGAAGCCTGGCTGCAATCGATGCGCATTCCGGGCGCCTTCGAGTCGATCATGCGGCTGGTCGGGGTCGGTCGACAGGTGCCGATCAGCGAAATCACCTGCTGGAAGCCGTTGTTGTTCGGCGACGACGGCGGTCGGGCGTTTCTGAAGATCATGCGGGGCTTCGAGCTCACGCCGGAAAGCCAGCGCCGCTATCTGAGCGCCGTGCGCAATGTCGGGTATCCAGTCCAGATCATCTGGGGCGCGCAGGACCGCATGCTCAGCTGGCACCGATACGGCGTACAAGCCCAGTTGGCAACCGGCACCCAGAGCGTGACTTTGTTGCCCGCCAAGCACTTTCTGCAGGAAGACTACCCGGACGAGATCGCGGTCGGGGTGCATCGGTTCATCGAAGCAGGGGACCGATGAACGTGGCGGCTAAGGCCATCGATCGGCTGGCCAACCCCACGCGCATTACGGATCTCGACAGGTTGCGGAGCGCCGTATCGGGTAAGACCGTCCTGGTGACCGGGGCGTCCTACGGCGTGGGCGAGGCCACCGCCCGCCGACTGGCCGCCGCCCAAGCGACCGTGCTGGTGGTTGCCCGCTCGGCGGAACGGCTGACCGACCTCGTCGCGTCGATCACCGCCGGCGGCGGACGAGCATGCGCCTATCCGGCCGATCTGACGGACGAGGCGGCCATCAGCAGGCTCGCGGGACAGATCGCCGACGAACATGGCGCACTAGACATCGTGGTGAGCAATGCCGGCAAATCGCTGCGCCGCTCGCTGCATCACCAGTACGACCGACCGCATGATTTCCAGCGCACCATCGCCATCAACTATCTCGGCCCGATACGGCTTCTGCTGGCCGTACTTCCGGCGATGCGCGAAGCCGGCGGCGGACACATCGTCAACGTGTCCAGCGTCGGCGTCCGCGTACCTCCCGGGCCGCAGTGGGGCGCCTACCAGGCGTCCAAAGGAGCATTCGACCTGTGGTTGCGCAGCGTCGCACCGGAATTGCACGCCGACGGTGTGGAGGTCACGTCGGTCTACTTCGCGTTGGTCCGTACCAGGATGATCGAGCCGACACCGGTTTTGCGCAGGCTTCCGGGGCTGCATCCGGACCAGGCCGCCGACGTGATCGCGAAGGCCGTGATCCAACGGCCCCGCACCATCGCGCCGGCCTGGACGTGGCCCGCCGAGGTGGCATCGGTGGCGTTGGCCGGGCCGATCGATCGGGCCGCGCGGCTGTGGTCTCGCTATGTGGTCGACTCGGGGCAAGGCCGGCTATGACGGCCCTAGGCGTGGTCGCGGGCGCCGGTCGCGCGCTGCTCCGCTCTCGGCTGCTGATCCCGCCCGGACCGCTCGCAACGGCGCGGCTGCTCAACGAGGCGCGGCGAGGTGGCACGAATCCCTTCACGCTGCTGGCGGTCACGGCAGCTCGATGGCCGAACCGGACCGTGGTGATCGACGACGACGGCGCGGTCAGCTACCGCGAAATGCGGTCCAGCGCCGAGGCATTGGCGGGTGAGCTCTACCGCCGCGGCGTGCAGCCGGGTCAGGCGGTCGGAGTTGTGTGTCGCAATGGCCGCCGATTCGTCGAGGCGGTGTTCGCGGTCGCGCTGGTCGGCGCTGACGTGGTGCTCGTCAACACCGAGTTCCGCAGTACGGCACTGGCCGCCGCGTTGAGTGCGCACGACATCCAAACTGTGGTCTGTGACGCCGAATTCACCGAACAGGTGCGCACCGCCGGTGAGTCGATCACGGCAGTCGACCCGACGACGGTTCAAGCTCACGGGTCTGGATCACGGCCCTCAGTGGCGCGGGCCGGCCGGATCGTATTGCTCACATCCGGCACGACAGGCAAACCCAAAGGTGTGCCCCGGGCCCCGCGGATCAACCCGGGGGTGCTGGGCGTGGGCGTGACGATCCTCGATCGCACCGGGCTGCGCACCGGCTCGCGAATGGCGGTGGCCGTGCCCATGTTTCACGGGCTGGGTTTCGGCATGGTGATACTGACCGTGGCCCTCGGCGGCACGATCCTCACCCATCGGCGCTTCGATGCCGAGGCAATGCTGGCGCAGGCGTCGTTGTATCGCGCGGACGCGTTCACCGTCGTGCCGATCATGCTGGCACGCATTCTGGAGCTGCCGGGAGCCGTGCGGGCACGAAACCCGCTGCCGTCGCTGCGGGTAGTGGTGTCCAGCGGAGCACGGCTCGACCCGGGGCTGGTACGCAGATTCAGCAAGGAGTATGGCGACGTGCTCTACAACGGTTACGGGTCCACCGAGGTCGGCATCGGTGCGCTGGCAACACCCGCCGATCTACGGGACAACCCCGAGACGGTGGGCAAGCCGTCCATCGGCTGCCCGGTCCGCATCTTCGGCGACGACGACAAGCCCGTCGGCCCGCAGGTCATCGGACGGGTCTACGTCGGCGGCGAGTTGACGTTCGAGGGCTATACCGGCGGGGCCACCAAAGCCGTGCTGGACGGCATGACCAGCACCGGCGACATGGGTTACTTCGACGAGTCGGAGCGACTGTTCATCGTCGGCCGCCAAGACGACATGATCGTGTCCGGAGGAGAGAACGTCTATCCCCGCGCGGTCGAAAACGCGCTTGCCGAACACCCCGGCATCGCCGACGTCACGGTCGTCGGCGTGCCGGACGAACAGTTCGGTCAGCGGCTGGCCGCATACGTGGTGCCGCGGGAGGACAGGGGCATCGACGAGCCGGGGGTGCGGGAGTATCTGAAAGACAAGGTCTCTCGCTTCGAGCAGCCCAGGGACATCCGCATCCTCGGCGTCATTCCGCGCAATCCGGCCGGCAAGGTGCTGCGAAACGAACTGCCGAGCTGACTGCCGCAGGTCTAGTCGACGACGCGCAGCGGCGGCGGGGGCGCCTCGTCGTCTTCAACCGCCAGTTCGTCATCGGTGGTTTTGATCAGCCAATTGGGGGCCACCACCGAGACAGCGGTGGCCGCCGCGGTGGCACCGACAACACCCGTCCAGGCCACCGGCCCCAATGGTGTGCAGCCGAAGAAGTGGCTGACGCCTGGGGTTTGGACCACCGCGACCAGCACGGCCGCGCTACCCAGTGCCGTCGCCACCACCAGCGGGCTGTGCCGACGTGCCAGCAACGTCTGCGCCAACTGTGTGCTCACTAGCGCAGTCAAACCCATTGTCGCCGTCCGCCTTTGAGTGCCGGGCGTCCAGCGTCCGATCGCCCACGCGGCGGTGGCACCGGCGGCGGTCACACCGCCACGGGTCAGGATCTGCCGCATCAGCGGCACGTCGAGCGATGGTGTCGGCTCGGTGAGTATCGCGCGCTGGTAGGCGCGCCGCGCCGCGTCCAGGTCCTGGTCGCGTTGATCGTCGGTTTCCTCGGGCTGCGGGTATTGCGGGGTGACGGCCACCGCAAGGGCGGGGAACATATCGGTCAGCAGATTCACCAGTAACAGCTGACGGGTCCCGACCGGTGCCCGCCCGGTGCCCAACGCGGTCCCGATGATCGTGAAGACCACTTCCCCCACGTTGCCGCCAACCAGGATGGTGAGCGCATCTCGCACCGCGCCCCACATACCGCGGCCCTCGACCAACGCGTCGAGCAGCACGCCCAGGTCGTCTTCGGTCAAGACGATGTCGGCGGCGCCGCGAGCGGCCGAGGATCCGCGTCCGCTGACTCCGATGCCGACGTCGGCGACCCTGATCGCCGCGGCGTCGTTGGCGCCGTCGCCGACCATCGCGGTCACCTGCCCGCCGCGCTGTAGTGCGGTGACCACTTGCACCTTCTGTTCGGGGCTGACGCGAGCGAAAACCTGGACGTCCGCGGCGAATTCAGCGCGGGCATCCTCGTCGAGGGCGGCCAGTTCGGCGCCGGTAACCACCCGCACATCTTCCGGCAGACCAAGCTGGCGGGCAATCGCCCGTGCGGTGACCGGATGATCGCCGGTGATCAGCACGACGTTGCGCCCGACCTCCTGCAGGGCTTCGATCAATGGTTGGGCCGACGGCCGCGCGGTATCGGCCAGGCCGACGTAGCCGATCAACTCCAAGTCCCATGCGGCAGCATCGACGTCGTCGGCGTCGGTATCGGCGTCGTCGGTCGCGTCGGCGTCCCAGTGCCGTCGCGCTACCGCCAGCACCCGCAATCCTTGCTCGGCAAGGTTGTGCACCAGCGACTCGGCATGGCGGCGATCGTCGTCAGGTTCGTCTAACCGGCAACGCGGCAGGATCTGCTCGGGTGCTCCCTTGAGCACGAGTGTCGGCGCATCCCCGTTCATGGTGCCGATCGCGGCAGCGTAGCCGCGGCTGGATTCGAACGGCACCTCCGCGATCGTGATCCACTCGGAATTCGCTTGCTCTGGAAGCGAGTTCGCCGCTGATAGGACCGCTTCGTCGGTGGCGTGGGCGTGCCCTTGCCCGTTCTGGGGCGTCGGGCAGGCCCGTGCGGCAGCCCGGATCACACCGGCGGCCAGCGGGTCGGCCGCGCCCGGGAATGGGCCCTGCGGGTCGGTGGCGGCCGGTACGGCGCGGACCACGTGCAGACGGTTCTCGGTGAGCGTGCCGGTCTTGTCGAAGCAGACCGTCTCGACGCGGCCCAGCGCTTCGATGGTGCGTGGAGCTCGAACCAGCACTCCGCGGGCCGACAGCCGCCGCGCCGCCGCGAGCTGGGCGAGCGTGGCCACCAACGGCAGACCTTCCGGGACGGCGGCCACGGCGATCGCGATGCCGTCGGCGACGGATTGGCGCAACGATGCGCGGCGCAACAACGCCAACCCGGTCACCGCGGCTCCACCGGCCAGCGTCAGCGGCAACACTTTGTTGGTCAGCTCCCGCAGCCGCGCCTGCACCCCGGCCGCGGACTCGACGTCGGCGACTGCTGCGAGCGCGCGATGCGCGGCCGTGGCGACACCGGTGGCCACGACGATTGCGCGGGCATGTCCGGCCACAATCGTGCTGCCCTCGAACAGCATGCTTGCCCGGTCCTGATCGGCCGCGGCGACGGGTTCCACCTGCTTGTCGACCGGCAGCGATTCACCGGTGAGCAACGACTCGTCGACCTCGAGGTCCTCGGCCACCAGCAGACGCGCATCCGCCGGCACGACGTCCGGAGCGGTCAGGTCGATGATGTCGCCGGGTCGTAGCGCGCTTGCGGGCACGGTGACGGTTCGGTCGGCGTGGCGGGCCGCCTCCAACCGGCGCCGCGACGTCGCCACCACGGGGACGACAACGCGACGCGCGAACTGGTCCTGCTCGGCGAACAGCTCGGCGGCCGCGTCCTCGGCGCGCAACCGTTGCACACCGCCGACGAGCGCGTTGACCGTCATCACCCCCGCGACCAGGAGGGCGTCGACGTTGCTGCCCACAATCGCGGACGCCGCGGCTCCCACCGCCAAGATCGGTGTCAGCGGATCGGACAGCTCGCTGCGCGTCGCGGCCAGCAACCGTCCGACCCCGCGGGCCGGCTGGCGCAGCGGCGCGAGAAGCGGGTTATAGGACAGGTCGTCGAGAACGCGCCGCCACGGCGGCGCGCCCGGTTCGGCGGTCAACGGCCGCGACCGGCTGGCCAGCCGCGAATAAACGATCTCGGGGTCCAGTGCGTGCCAGGCGGTCAGCGGCTGCGGGGTGGGATCGGGTAGTCGCAGCACGTTGCCGGCCGACAGGGCTCCGGAAATCAGCGCGGTGGTGGCGGCGGCGTTGACCGGATTGAGCCACCGCCGTACCGCAAGCGGACTGCCACCGCGCGGGTCGCCGGTGACCACCAGCAGCCCGGCCAGTGTGCTGCCGCCCTTGGCGAGCCGCACGGCTGATTCGCTGGCCCGCCGCGCCGCGGGAACGGCCGACAGGATCCGGACCACCGCGGCTAGATCGGTACCGGTGATGATGTCGGCGGTCCACGGCGTGGCAGCGGCGGGATCGTCGAGAGCCACCCCGACATCGGCGATGGCCAGCGCCGCCAACGTGTCGGTCGACGCGAAGTCCCGGTGCAGCGCGGTGACCAGCAATACCGGTCCGCGATCGGCGCGCAGCTCACGTACCAGTGGCAGCAGCGGAGTCCCGCAGGGGTAGGCGGTACCGACGCTGGCGGCCAGGTCCTCGGTGCCGGCTACATGTCGCAGCACTAACCGGGTGCCCGTCCGCTGCGCGGTTTGTAGCAGCGGAATCGCGTAGGGATCGACCTCCCATGCCACGTCGACGCTGCCCACCTGCTCGCCGTCGACCACAAGATCGGCACGTTCGAGGCCCTCCGCCGGTGCCGCCGACGGCCCCCTGGCCGGAAGCCATCGCAGCCGCGCCCCGGTGGCCGGCAATTCGTCGGGGTCGGGATCGGGAGCCCGCTCGCCGTGCAGCAGCGCGTCGGCCACCTCATAGACCCGGTCGTCATCCCAGCCGGCGGCATGGCCCTCCGCCCGTAATACGGCGCGGGCGTCACCGCGCAGCGCCGCGCCGTCGATGAGGATCACCTTGACCCGGTCCAGCCGCCGCAGGGCACCTGGGTCGGGAACCAACTGGCCGGCATTGGCCAGCCCGCGGCCCAGGATCGCGGCAAAAGTCTGCCGGCCGAAATGCGCCGCTTTGGGCAAGGCGGCCAGGATCGCGTCGGCGACCTCTTCGGCGCGTCCGCCGGCCAACAAGGCGCCGGAGGCGGCGACCAGTGAGGCGTTCGCCGCCTGATCGGCGTATTCCTCGACCGGCCCGCCCATGGCCCCCTTCGCGGTGTCGATCGCGGCGTCGATGGCGGCATCGACGACGACGTGCGAGGCCTCGCCGGCGGCCGCGGCCGCCCAGTTGTGCCGCGGGACGTGTGAGCCGGACCCGGCCGACGAGATGACCGGAACCACCGGAGCCTGGGGCCGATCGGGTGAGGCGAGCTCGGGCTCGCGCTCGCGCCACGTGCGGCGATGCGCCGCCGCCTCGGAGATCTGCAACCCGCGTTGCGCCAAATCGAGCAGCGGGGTGCCCACCGACTGGCTCAGCCCGTGCGCGACTGCGGTCGAGGCGCTGAGCGCGATATCGGTGCCCACCCGTCCCAGCCGCGACTCCAGCAGGGAAACCAACCGGGGTTGGTGGTTGATGACGGCCGCGGCGGCCTGGGCCGTTCGCGGCGCGGCGGGCAGGCGGCCCAACCACCCGGCCACCGCCGCCCCGAGTGCCACCACATCCATCGCCGCGGCGGTCAACGGGAGCAGCAATGCCAGCGGGTCACCTGGATCGGCGAACGGCGCGGTGCGCGGTGACCGCGGACCGGCCGCGGAGCCGTCCACGGACGTTGCGAGGGCCTCGCGCACCGCTTCCCAGATGCGGTCACTGTCTGCGTATGTCTTGTGCTCGACGACCAATCGCCCCAGGGCGCCCTCGACATGGGCAGCAGCGACACCCGGGATCGTGCGCACCGCGTTCTCCACCGCCGCGGCGTGTTCATGCCAGCGCGTGAACGGCAGTAAGGGATCCAGGTCAAGGTGTAGCCGCCGCCCGGTGTGCCAGGCCACCGAGGGCTGGGCATCGTTGTGCTGTGCGCTGTTGCCCGAGTCGGCCGTTCCGAGCACCCGACTCGTCGACTGACTCACCGATCGCATGACGGGGCTGGTCAGCATCGAAACCGCGCCCGCCGTCATCGCCGCACCCTGCATTCCAACCCGCAGCATCCGGCCTGCTCCGTCGGTCATGCCACCAACCACAGTGGCCACACCCGGAACCCTCATCCCGCTACCCCTAGATCACGTCTGCCGCGCCCGTGAGAACCCACGACGCTTACCCCGCACTCTCCATAAATAGTCCTCGAGCAGCACATGTGCCGTTACAGCACGACACCGGCGTCAGTTCTTGACCCCTACGGTGATCAGATCCGAGAGGATCTTTGTCCAACTCGGCCGCCGTACCCGGTGCTGCTCACTGACGGTGAACCCGGCGTTCTCGAACAGCCCGCGCATCTCCGGCGGCGACGGGTTGTGGGAGGGATTCCACCGGTTTGCCGACAGGCTGTGCAGCAGCAGCGGCTGTCGCGGGCTCAGCGTTGCGACCGCCGCCAGCCCGCCGGGCGCCAGCACCCGGTGAAACTCGCGCAATGCCGCCGGCTGGTCGAAGAAGTGAAACGCCGAGGTGGTCACGACCGCCTCGAGCGCACCATCGTCAAACGGAAGATGCTCGGCCGGGCCTTTCAGCCAGTGCACCCGGTTCGACCGCGTCCGCGCCTGGGCGAGCATCCCGTCGGACATGTCGACGCCGTAGACCTCGTCGAGTCGCAATTCACGCTCGATCCGATCAGCCAGAACGCCGGTACCGCAGGCGATGTCAGCCACCCGACGAGAACCGTGGGCAACCAGCTGCTCGATCACCTCGTCTTGCGCCGGCCGGTAGACCCACTGCTGCAGCACTGGCAGGTTGTAGGCGGGTGCTGCGAAACTCCAGAACCGGGTGACGGTCTCGTTGAAACCGCGTCGTCGAGCCGTGGCCATGATTCACCCTACCCAGCTGCCGAACTCGCCACCTCGCTGATCCAGGCCAGCAGCCGTTGCCACAACAGCCGGCGGGTCGTTGCCATGTTGTGGCAGTGCGCGCTGCCAGGAACGATGAACGTGGTGATATCGGGGCTGCGACTGTAGAACTGCGCCTCGACCCGCGGATCCGGTGAGACGTCGACCTCGCCGTAGCCGAGGAAAACCGGCACCGCTACCGACGCGGCTTCCTCGGCGGTCACACCCGGGATCGCCGCAGCCGAAAAGCAGCGCGGTGCAACCGATAACGTCGTCGACGTATCTGCGGTCAGCACGGCTGCCGGGACGTCGGCGAGGTGGAACCAGCTCTGCAGCCAATCGCGTGAGGTTTCCATGTACCGCTCGGGAATCATTCCGGCGAATTGCTCGATGAGCATCGCGCGCCCTTGGGCGGTGCCGGCCGCCGCGATGAATTCCGGGTCGAGGTTCAGCGGCGCGACGTGCTGGTTGGTGCAGCCGAGGATGGCCAGCGCCGCGTAACTGGCGGCGGCGGCCTGCTGCAAGATCGCGAGATAGCCGCCCAACGAATGGGCCACTGCAACGGGAGGCGCTGTGCTGCCGGTGATTTCGGGTAGACCGGAGATCGCGTAGTTTAACGCCGCCGCGATATCGGCCAGGGCGATCTCACGGGCCGGCCGGGTACTGTCGCCGGTGCCGAGCGGGTCGATCGCTATCACCGAGCAGCCGTGCTGGACGGCGTAGTCGGCGAAGTTGTAGCCGGGATGGCCTGGCACGTCCAAGTGCCAATAGCCCCGGTTGTATGTTCCGCCGGGCAGGCATACCAGCACCGTTGGGTTTGGTGTGGCGGTGGAGTAATAGGTTGCGGCCAACGAGGCCGGTTCGCCGACGGCTGCGCTGACGTCGAGCCGCAGTTGAAATTTCCTGTCCACTGTCAGCTAACGGTATCGATGTCGACCGATCTGGGAGACATCTGTGCCCACGGCGGTGGATGCTATCGGGTATGGCGACCAACACCGATCGCTACCGCACCGCGCGTGAACAGGTCCTGGCCGGCAATCTATCCGACGGCGCGTTTGTCTGGCCGCAGCTCGCCGGTCGTTTCAACTGGGCCACCGACTGGTTCGACGTCATCGCCCGAGGCAACGACCGCACCGCGCTGCGGATCGTCGAAGAACACGGTGCCGACCAGCTGGTCAGCTTCGCCGAGTTGGCCGAACGCTCTGACCGGGTCGCGACATGGCTGGACGGGCTCGGCGTCGGCAAGGGGCACCGCGTCATCCTGATGCTCGGCAACCAGATCGAATTGTGGGAATCGATGTTGGCCATCGCCAAGCTCGGGGCGATCATCATGCCGACGACCAACGCGCTTCAACCGGCGGATGTTGCCGACAGACTGAGCCGCGGCGCGGCGCGGGCGGTGATCGCCAACGCCCCCGACACCGTCAAGTTCGACGACGCCATCGGCGACTACACCCGAATCGCGGTGGGCGCTCGGGTCGACGGGTGGCAGTGCTATGCCGAGGCCTCGGAGCTGGGCGGTGTGCACCCTTTTACGGCGCGCACCGACGTCAACGACCCGCTGTTGATCTACTTCACCTCCGGCACCACGAGCACACCCAAGCTGGTGCAGCATTCGCAGGTCAGCTATCCGGTTGGACATCTGTCGACGATGGCGTGGATCGGGCTGCGGCCTGGCGATGTGCACATGGCCATCGGTTCACCGGGTTGGGCCAAGCACGCCTGGAGCTGTTTTTTCGCGCCGTGGATCGCCGAGGCGTCGATCTTCGTCTACAACTATCACCGATTCGACGCCGCTGCGCTGCTGACTCAAATGCGGCGCGGGAACGTGACGACGTTCTGCGCGCCACCGACGGTGTGGCGCATGCTTGTTCAGGCCGATCTGGGTGCCAGGCCCGACCGACTGCGAGAGATTGTGGCCGCGGGCGAGCCGCTGAACGCCGACGTGATCTCGCACGTGCAACGCGCTTGGGGACTAACCATCCGCGACGGTTACGGGCAGACGGAGACCACGTTGTTGATCGGCAACCTGCCGGGCCGACAGGTCAAGGCCGGTTCGATGGGACGCCCACTGCCCGGCGTGCCGGTGAAGTTGGTCGATCCCATCAGCGGCCAGCCCGCCGACGAGGGCGAGATCTGCCTCGAACTGAGCGCTCACCCGGTTAATCTGATGACCGGCTATCTCGGTGATGCGCAACGCAATACCGCGGCGATGGCCGGCGGCTACTATCACACCGGTGACGTCGCGCGCCGCGACGTCGACGGCGCTATCACCTACATCGGTCGTACCGATGACGTCTTCAAATCGTCGGACTACAAGGTGTCGCCGTTCGAATTGGAAAGCGTGCTCGTCGAGCATCCGGCGGTCGTCGAAGCCGCCGTCGTACCCCAGCCCGACGACACCAGGTTGTGCGTGCCGAAAGCCTATGTCTCGCTGGCCGTCGAATGGGAGGCCAGCGCCGACACGGCTCGCGTGATCATGGAGTATGTGCGGGACCGTGTCGCCCCCTACCTGAAGGTGCGGCGTATCGAGTTCTTCGAACTGCCGAAGACCATCTCCGGCAAAATCCGGCGAGTGAAGCTACGCCGTCGCGAAGAGGCCCTGGCAGGCGGGCCGATCACAACCGAATACCGCTACGAGGATCTGATCCGATGAAGGCCTATGACGCCGGGCCGACCGATGTCCCGATCCTGGAGGAGACAATCGGGGCCAACTTCGAGCGCACCGTTGCGGCCAAGCCCGACGCCGAGGCGCTGGTGGACGTCATGGGTAGCCGGCGATGGACCTACGCCGAACTCAACGCCGAGATCGACCTGATGGCACGAGGATTGATGTCGCTGGGCGTGGAGAAGGGTGAACGCGTCGGCATCTGGGCACCCAACTGCGCCGAGTGGGTCATCGTGCAGTACGCCACAGCGAAGATCGGCGCCGTCCTGGTCAACGTCAATCCCGCCTACCGCACCCACGAACTCCGCTACGCGTTGAATCAGTCCGGTGTGCGCACCCTGATCGCGGCGACGGCGTTCAAGAGTTCCGACTATCGCGGCATGGTCGAGGAGGTCCGCCCGCAATGCCGCGATCTGAAAGACGTTCTGTTTCTCGACACCGACGACTGGAAGAGGTTGCGGGACCGGGCCGAGCGGTGCGCCGAACACGAACTGCGGACGCGCCTGCGCGGGTTGCGCAACACCGATCCGATCAACATCCAATACACCTCGGGAACCACCGGCTTCCCGAAGGGTGCGACGTTGTCGCACCGCAACATCCTCAACAACGGGTTCTTCGTCACCGAATTGCTCAACCTCGGTCCGGGCGACCGGCTGTGCGTTCCGGTGCCCTTCTACCACTGCTTCGGCATGGTGATGGGCAACCTGGGCTGCACCACCCACGGCGCCACAATCGTCATTCCGGCACCCGGTTTCGACGCCGAAGCGACGCTGACCGCCGTCGAACGCGAACGCTGCACCGGTGTTTACGGCGTCCCGACGATGTTCCTCGCGATGCTGGCTCACCCGGCCTTCGCCGGCACCGATCTGTCGTCGCTGCGCACCGGAATCATGGCGGGGTCGGTGTGCCCGGTCGAGGTGATGAAGCGCTGCATGGCTGAAATGAACATGGCCCAGGTCGCCATCGCCTACGGCATGACCGAGACATCGCCGGTATCGTGCCAGACCCTCATCGACGACGATCTAGACCGGCGCACCGCGACGATCGGACGTGCGCACCCGCACGTCGAAATCAAAATCGTCGATCCCGACACCGGCGACATCGTCCAACGGGGTCAGCCCGGCGAGTTCTGCACGCGCGGCTACTCGGTCATGCTGGGCTACTGGCGCGAGCAGGACAAGACAGCCGACGTGATCGACGCCGAGGGGTGGATGCACACCGGAGATCTTGCGGTCATGCGTGACGACGGCTACTGCCGCATCGTCGGGCGCTTGAAGGACATGATCATCCGCGGCGGTGAGAACGTCTATCCGCGTGAAATCGAGGAATTTCTTTACACCCATCCCGACATCGAGGACGCACAAGTCATCGGCGTGCCCGACGACAAATACGGTGAGCAGATCTGCGCCTGGATCCGGATGAAACCGGGACGCGCTCCGTTGGACGCCGCAGCCATCCACGCCTTCGCCACCGGCAAGCTGGCGCACTACAAAATTCCTCGGTACGTCCACGTCGTCGACGAATTCCCGATGACCGTCACCGGCAAGGTCCGCAAAGTCGACATGCGCGAGCAGAGCCTGCGGTTATTCGGGTTGGAGTGAGCCTCCTTCCGCGAAGCAGAAGCCAGGGCTGCGATCTATGCCCGATCACGACCCTGGCTTCTGTCTGGCGGTGCTCGCTTGGTTGAATTCTGACATGCCGCTGCTGTCGCTGCCCTTTATTGCCGACCCCATGGCACGACTGTTCGCCGCGGTGGCCGGTGGCACCACGCCGCCCGCGGAGTTGCGGTTCGACGACATCCCGGGTCGCAGCACGGACGCGACGATTCCCACCCGTCATGGACCGCTCGCGGCAACGATCTACCTACCGCCGGCCGATGTCGATGCCGATGCCGATGCCAGGCCGCCGGTATATGTCAATGTGCACGGCGGAGGATTCGCCGTCGGGCATCCCGAGCAGGACGACCCGTGGTGTCGCTACCTGGCTGCCCACGCCAAAGCCGTTGTGATCAACCCGGATTACGCCTTGGCGCCTCGGCACCGCTTCCCTGTTGCAGTCGAACAGATCTACGACGTGGTGGCCTGGGCGGCGTCGCCCGACCGGGATTGGGACGGCACCCGGCTCTGCGTTGGTGGCCAGAGCGCCGGCGGCAATCTGGCCGCCGCAGCCGCCCGCCTTGCACTGGAAAACGGTGGGCCGCAGATCAAACTTCAAGTGCTGCACTACGCGCCGGTGGATCTGGTGACGCGGGCCAAACACAAGCACACACCTGCCGGCCGCAAAGCGGTCTTCCAGCCGTGGATGGGTGACATCCTCGACGCTGCGTACATCCCCGACCCGCTGCAACGCCGTGATCGGCTGGCGTCACCAGGATGGGGAACCAACGCCGACAACATCGCCGGTATCGCGCCCGCAGTTGTGATCACCGCGGAATTGGACCGCCTCCGGGACGAGGCTGTCCACTATGCGCGCAAACTCGAGTCCGCCGGTTCGCTGATCGAGCACTACGATGTCGGCGGAGTCGACCACGGCTACAACATCCTTGGGGACTCACCGGACATCACCGCCAAGATGTACGACTTCATCGCAGGCCATGTCGTCGCGGCGGTAGGTTAGCCCACTGTGAGCTGGTGGATCACCCAGGTCGAGCGGACGCTGACCGAAGAGGTAGCGGCGACGCCGGAGCAAGTGCGCGACTTCTATGTCGATCTGAACAACATCAGAACAGTGCACCCGCTGGTCGTTGCGGTACGCACGACACTGCATCGCGAAACCGACGACGGCTACGAACAGGTTTACCGAGTGACGGATCGAATCCCGCTGGGGCGGTTGAATCTACGTGTCAGTTACTGGGCACACCTCCAGGTTCCCCGCCGGGGCGATGTGATCACCGAAGCGCGACAGTTTCCGCGGGTTCGCCTGGGCGGCCGGGTGTCCTTTGAGTCGATGGCTGCCGGCACCCGCATCATCGAACGCATCCAGATCGCGGCGCCCCGCCCGCTAACCGCGATCACCACGCGTGAAGCAGTCAATGCGCACATCGCGATGCTGGCGGGCATCCGCGACCACTTTCAGTCAATAGCCTGAAACGCCATCCGCAGCTCGCGCTTCAGCACCTTGCCGTAGCTGTTCTTCGGCAACTGTTCCACAACCACATAGCGCTTCGGGCGTTTGAAGCGCGCGATGCGCTGCAACAGATGTGCATCGAGTTCGTCGGTGCCCGCCGAGCCGACGACGAATGCGACCACGATCTCACCCCACTCCGGGTCCGGTGCGCCGACGACGCAGGCCTCCGACACGGCGGGGTGCTCCAAGAGCGCCTCCTCCACCTCGCGCGGATAGATGTTGCTGCCGCCACTGATCACGACATCCTTCGAGCGGTCACGCAGCGTGAGGCAGCCTCGCTCATCGAACGAACCCAGGTCGCCGGTATGCAGCCAGCCGTTCCGCAATGTGTCGCGAGTGGCTGCCGCGTCGTTCCAGTAACCGGACATGACGACATCGCCGCGACAGACGATCTCACCGATTTCGCCGGTATCCGCGGGTGTGCGGTCGTCGCGCAGCACCGCGACTTCCACACCCGACCGCGGATATCCGACCGAACCCAATACCGCGTCGTCAGCCTTTTCGTAGTCAGCGCGGCGCAGGCCGGTGATGGTCATCGGGGATTCGCCCTGGCCGTAGATCTGCGTGAAGATCGGCCCGAACACCGCCATCGCCTTCTTGATGCCGTCCACGTACATCGGACCACCGCCGTAGATGATCGTTCGCAGCTGACTCGGACGCGCGCGGCCGGTGTCCGTCAGGCGCTGCACCATGGTCGGGGCGAGAAACGCGCTGCAACCCGGGTGGTGGTCACCTAGATCCAGGAACTCGTCGGGGTCGAAGCCGCCGCTTGCCGGCACTACTTGGCGGGCCCCGCGCAGGACGTAGGCCGGGATGTAAAGCCCGGAGCCGTGTGACATCGGCGCTGCATGCACCAAGCTGCAATCCTCGTCGGGGCTGTCGATGTCGGCGAGGTGGGCCAGAGTCATCGCGGTCAGGCTGCGATGGGTGAGCATGGCGCCCTTTGCCCGGCCGGTGGTGCCGCTGGTATAGAACAGCCAGGCCAATGCCGATGAATCTGTGCACGGCGGGGTCGCGGGTGACGCAGCAAGCCGATCCGAATAGCCTTGGCTACCAATCGTTTCGATGGGAGCATCGCTGCTCGGGGCGAGCTGGGCTGCGACGGTCGCCGAGGCGAAGACCTGGCAGATGCCGCCGTCGTCGAGAATCTGAACCATCTCCCGCGGGTGCAGCTTGTAGTTGATCGGGACGGCGACGCACTCGGCTGCCCAAATCGCGAATAGCAGTTCCACGAGCTCCGGGCGGTTTTCACTGGCAATCGCAATTCTGGTGCCGGGCGGGCAGTGTTCCCGCAGCGAACTTGCCAGCCGCAACGCGCGTTGCCGCAGTTCTGCCCAGGTGCAGAAGCACTGCTCCCCGTGATAGACCGCCCCGCGATCCGAAAAGCGCAGCGCGGCTTGGTCCAGCAGCGCGAACAGGTTCACCGAGCCGTCCACTGCGAGGTCAGTGCGACGTCCGAGAGGTATTTGGTGGAGGACCAGCCACCGTCGACCACGATCGTCTGGCCGTTGATGAAACTGCCGCCGGGCGAGCACAAGAACGCGACAGCACTGGCAACGTCGTCAACCGTGCCCAACCGCTGATGCGGCGTCATCTCGAGGTTCATTCGGCGGAATCGCTCGTCGGCCAGCCGCTGTTCGGTCATCGGCGTCTGGATCACCCCGGGCGCCACCGCGTTGCAACGAATTCCCTGCGACCCGTACTGGCAGGCGATGTGAGTGGTCAGCGCGGTCAGACCGCCTTTCGCCGCCGAGTAGGGCCCGCCGCGAAGCCCGCCTACGACCGCGAACGTCGAGGTGATGTTGATGATGGCCGAGCCGGGCTGCATATGCGGCAGGACATCCCGGGCCAATCGGAACGGCGCACGCAGCATCACGTCCAGGAAGTAGTCCAATGTCGCGTCGTCGGTTTCGTGCAGCGGCGTGGGGCTGCCCACCCCGGCATTGTTGACCAGATAGTCAATGTGACCCCAGCGGTCGACAGCGGTATCCACGATGCGGCGCGGCGCGGCGTCCTCGGTCAGGTCGACGGCAACGGTGGCGATCTGGTTCGGGTTCCCGACGGCGGTAGCCAATTCGGCGAGCTTGTCGGCGTTGCGCCCCGTCGCCAGCACGGCCATGCCCATCTCGGCGAGTTTGGTCGCGCAGCCAAATCCGATACCGCCGGTGGCTCCGGTTACGATCGCAACCCGCATGTCACTGCTCCGTACTCATCAGCGCCGCCTTGATCTGATGCTTCAACACCTTGCCCGCGTCGTTTCGGGGTAACTGCGCCCAGCTGACCAACTGCTCAGGCGCTTTGAACTTCGCCAGCCCCCGCTCCTGCAGATAGTCGCGGAGTGCGGCGACGTCGGGCGCGGGTGGATCGGAGGGCACGATGACGGCGCAGGCGCACTCGCCGGTGCGATCGTCGGGTAGGCCCACGACGGCGACCTCGGCGATGCCGGGATGGGTGATCAGGATGTCCTCGATCTCCTTGGGCGCGATGTTTTCGCCGTTGCGAATGATGATGTCCTTGGCGCGGCCCGTCACCACCAGGTAGTCGTCATCGACCCAGTGTGCGAGGTCGCCGGTGCGGAAGTAGCCGTCGGCGTCAAACGCATCGGCCTCGTCTTCGGCATGCAGATATCCGATCAGCATTTGCGGCCCGCGTGCGCGGATTTCGCCGTCGCGGAGCGTGATCTCGGCGAAGCCGGCGCGGCCGTCGGTAACCGCGGCCTGGTGGGCGTCGTGTGGCGAGCCGACCGTGGTCACGGGGACCTCGGTTGAGCCGTATACCCGGGTGACGACGGCCTGCTCGAAATAGGCTGCGGCGCTCTCGATCAGTGGCGGTGGCACCGATGCGCCACCGCAAACGAACAGCCGCAAATCCGGCAGCCGGGTATCGGCACGCTGCGCGGCCGCAAGTATCTGCTCCAAAAACGGTGTCGCGCCGGCAATGTGGGTACAGCGCTCGTCCTGCATCAGCTGCACGGCGGCGTCGGCGTCCCAGCGGTCCATCAGCACCGCTGTGGCACCCAGTATCAGCGGGCATTCGAAGGCGTAGATCGAGCCGCCGATGTGCGCGATCGGTGACGGTACCAAAAACGTGTCACCAGGACGTACTTGCCAGTAGTCACGGATCTGGCAAATCAACGCGTGCATCGAGTTATGACTGTGCAGAACGCCTTTCGGGCGACCTGCCGTTCCGGAGGTGTACAGGACCATGCGTACGGCATCCGGGTTCAGCGCCGGCAGCGCGGCAGGTGGCGTCTGATGTTGCAGCAACGACTCGAACGAGGTGTGCGCACCGTCGCCACGCTCACGTACCGCGACCACCTGCGGGGGAGAATCCAACTGGGCCGTCACCCGATCCAGCATCGACAGATAGTCGTGGCGCTCGGACCCACTGGGCACGAAGACCATTCGACTGCCGCAGTCTTTGAGGATGAAGGTCAGCTCACGATCCCGCAGGGACGGCAGGATGGGGTTCACCACCATTCCGGCAATCGTCGCGGCCAGGTAGATGACCGTGGCCTCGTACCAGTTGGGCAGCATGAACGACACCACGCTGCCGACCGGCATCCGCTCCACCATGGCCTGCGCCAGCGCCGTCGACTGGGCGTAGAGCGTCCGGCAGTCCAGCCGAGTTTGCCCGTCGACCACCACGATTCGTTGCGGTGTGCGCTGCGCGGCCTCGGCCAGCGAATCGGCCAGTGTGCCCGCGACCCACCACCCGCAGGCATACACGTCCGCCGCGCGCGCGTCGCCCCGGCGCATTGTTCGACCAGCGATCAGTTCTGCGTTCACCAGACGAATCACCTTAGCCCCGGACACGTCGCATCGTCATCGAGTGGCGAAAGCGCGCTGCCGGGTGGGTATTGATGGTGACCTGCGCGACGTCGCCGTCCGACGTGGTGTAGGTGCGGTGCACTTCGAGTCCCGGTGTTCCGGCGGCGACGCTGAGTTCGCCGGCCAATGCCGGTGAGATGAGCACGGCGGCAATCTCTTGGCGTACCTCGACGATGCTCAGCCCGAAGAGATCTTCGATCAGCGGGAAGATCGGACCGGTATGGCGTTGCAAGAGTCTGCCCACGGCGGCGAACACCCGGTTGATGTAGTACTCGGTCCGGCAGACCGGGAACGCGGCGCCCTCCACCTGACGGAAGCCGTACACGGCCAGCCATTCTTCGCCGCTGATCAGGCCGGTCCGGGTTGCCAACTCGGCGTCGATCACCACCATTTTGGTGGAATCGATAGCGAATTGCGCGCCGGTCGCAAACGCCAGCAGGTCGTTGATCGACACCACGTCTTGCATGTAGGAGTCGGAGGACGGCCGGGGAACGACGAGAGTGCCGGCCCGCGGCCGCGATGCGACGAGGTTGTCGTCTCTCAGTCGTCTCAACGCTTCGCGGATGGTGTACCTGCTGACCGAGAACCGTTCGCACAGTTGATGTTCGGTGGGAAGCTGCGATCCGACGGGATAGACCCCGTCGACGATTTCTTTGCGCAGGGTCCGTGCGACCTGCAGATAACGATGGTCGGTTGGTTGCGCATCAGGCATGGTGGCCCACTCGGCGCAAGGCCAGCACACTGCCGTCGCCATCGGCTGACAGATAGAGCGTGCCGTCGGGGCCGGCGGCGATACCGGCGAACGGACCCTGGGGGCCGGAGAACGGCGGCATGCCCCGCAGCGGTTTGGGCACCACACCCGCGGGCGCGCCGACCGGTAACTCAGTGGCGATCGTGCGACGGCCGCGGCCCTGGAGATCGAACGCGATCAGCGCCTTGGCGCCGGCGTCGACGACATACAGCTGCCGGTCGTGCACCAGGATGCCCTGGGGCCGCTGCAGACCGTCCAGCACGGTATCGGCGCGGGATCCGTCGAGCTTGACCACTCGTCCGGCACCCGCTTCCGAGACGAGGTAACCGCCGTCGGGTGCGATCGCCACACCGACCGGCTCGCACAAATCGGAGCCGATCACCGCAACCTGGCCGCCGCGGATCGACAACACCCGTCCCGTCCCGAGTTCGGCGACCACGACGTCGTCGCCGGGGCCGACCGCCACACCGTAGAGCTGATCGAATCCGTCAGCCAGCACTGCGGTTTCGCTGTCGGCCGGCCGATACCGCGCAACCTGTCCACCCGAGGTGGTGACGACGAACTCGCCCGGTCCCGTTGCCGTCACACCGCGCAGGAACCCCGGGTAGCCGGGGGTGAACAACATGCCCACGGTCCGCAAATCGCCGTCGCGACCCAGCACATAGAAATACGTGCCGTCGGCGATGTAGAGCTCACCGTCAGCACCGACGGTCAGATCCAACGGCCAATTCAATCCGCCGGGCAACACGGTCTGCGTCTGGCCGCCGTCGAGGACCTCGGTGATCTCGCCGGTGAAATTCGACACGAACAGCCGGTCGCCCACGAACGCCAGGTTGTCCAGGCCGGGGTTGAGCGTGGCCAGCACCGTGGAATCGCCGGTGCGCGGATCGATCCGCAGCACCTGGCCGCTGTGCACCTGAGTCGAGACGAGCAGGCCCTGGCTGTCGAACTTCACCGCATCCGGGACGCCGAGACCCGCGGCGACTCGCTGCGGCTCGCCGCCCTCGGGGTCGATCCGCCAGATCTCATTGGCGCCCATCACCGGGAAATACAGCAAGCCGTCCGGGCCGACCTCCATGGCATTGGGCGACGGCACATTCTCCAGCAGCACTCGCGGTGCACCGCCGTTGAGGTCGAGTTCGAGCAACCGTCCCCCCTCGCGGCATTCGCCGATGAACAACCGGCCCTGATGGAACGTGATGCCGTTGGCCGAAGGGACGTCGTCCCGCAACACCCGGGTGCGCCCATCGGTGCTGCGGGCACTGACTCGCCCGTCCATGACCTCGGTGGCGTAGAGATTGCCGCTCGGGTCGAAGGCCACATCGTCGGGAGCAATGATGTCCCCGCCCCTGGCGCTGATGGTGTTCAGTTGCCCGGTCCCAATGTCGAGGGCGCTGATTTGGCTGCCGGTCACCTGCGCGATGTAGACCCGACGGTCGGGGCCGGTGCGCAGGCCATTGGCGCCGAACAGTCGACTCGGCGCCGTGAGCCGGTCCAACGCCCAGCCTTCGGCGAGGCTGGGCACAGTACCGACCGGATAGCGGCCGTCTTGCAACGTCATCGACGATGTTCTCCCGGTAGTCGGTGGCTGGAAGGCTAGCAACCACAATTAGTCCATACAAGAGGTCCGTTTGGCGCGCATTGCGGCCGCTGGTGTTCGGCCGAGGCCGGATTCGATCGTCATCTACCGGGCGTAAAACCGCATCCTTGACCGTGCAGCATGACTGATGAATCATGTTCTGCGTAACTTAGAATCAGATTCTCAAATGGTACCGGGAGAGCACATCTTGTCCAGACAATTGACGGTCAAAATCCGGCGAACCGGAGCGAGCTGACCATGACCGTGAAGGTGTACGAGCGGATCCTCGACCTCTTCGAAGCAGAGGGCATCAAAACGCTATTCGGCATCCCGGACCCGAATTTCGTTCACCTGTTTCATGCCGCGGAAGAGCGCAGCTGGGATGTCGTGGCGCCACATCACGAGGAATGTGCCGGGTTCATGGCCGACGCGGTGTCGCGGATGACCGGAAAGCCCGGCCTGTGTATCGGGACTCTGGGGCCGGGCCTGGCCAACCTGGCCGGATCAATGATGTGCGCGAAAGTCGAGAATTCGCCGGTCATCTTCCTGGGCGGTCAGCGGGCCCGCATCACCGAGCAGCGGGTGCGACGCGGCCGCATCCAGTTCGTCTCGCAGATCCCGCTGCTGGCGCCATCGGTGAAGTACGCGGCCAGCATCGAATACGCCGACCAGACGGATGAGATTGTCCGCGAAGCGCTGCGCAGCGCGCAGACGGGCACACCCGGCCCGGCCTACATCGAATATCCGGCGCACGTCATCCTCGAAGAACTCGACGTGCCGGCACCGTTGCCGCCGGACTCCTACCGTCTGGTCAACCAGGGCGCGAGCGCGCAGATGGTCGAGAAGGCGGTGGAGCTGATCAGAAAAGCCGATCAGCCGATTCTGTTGGTCGGCCACGCCGTGCAATGTGCCCGGGCCGGAGAATCGGTGGAGGCGCTCGCCAAACTCGTGAATTGCCCGGTGATCCAGACGTCCGGCGGAACCGCATTCATCAAGGGCATCGAGGATCGCACGTTCCCGTACGGGTTCTCGCCGTCGGCTGTCGAGGCGGTGGTGCAATCCGATCTGTGCATCGCTATCGGCACCGAGCTCGGCGAGCCGGTGCACTACGGCAAGGGCCGGCATTGGGCTGCCAACGACGCCAGCAGGAAGTGGATCGGCGTCGAACTCGATCCCAAAGCCATCGGCGTGAACCGGCGCATCGACGTCCCGCTGGTCGGAGACCTGCGGGCAATCGTTCCGCAGCTTGTCGAGGCCCTCAAGGATTCACCACGCAGCGCTTCAGCCGAACTCGACGACTGGGTGGCGCGGGATGCGGCACGCGTCGCAGAGCTCGCTGAAACCGCCCCGTCCGGAACACCGTTGCACACCGCACGTTTCGTGGTCGAAGCGACGAAGGTCTTCCCTCAAGACGGGATCTTGGTCCGTGACGGCGGCGCGACGGTCATCTTCCAGTGGACCTATTCGCAGGCCAAGCCGCACGACGTCATCTGGAACCAGAACTTCGGCCACATCGGGACCGGCCTGCCGTACGCCGTCGGGGCGTCGGTTGCCGACGGCAAAAAGCGGCCGGTCATGCTGCTCACCAGCGACTCGTCCTTCATGTTCCATATCTCGGAACTGGAAACCGCTGCGCGCCTGGGTCTGCCACTGGTCTGCGTGGTGGGCGTGGACCACCAGTGGGGACTCGAGGTGGGCGTGTACAAGCGCACCTTCGGCCAGGGATCGCTCGAGACCGGCGTGCACTGGAGCAAGGATGTGCGATTCGACAAGATCGCCGAGGGCTTCGGCTGCCACGGTGAATACGTCGAACACGCCGAGGATATCGGCGCGGCGATCGAACGGGCCTACGCCAGCGGCAAAGTCGGCGTCATCCACGTGCCGATCGACCCCAAGGTCAATTCCGAGGAGATGCCCAGCTACGACGAATTCCGGACCTGGTACGCCGAAGGAACCCAGTGATGCGTGAATACCTCAAGTTCTACATCGACGGCCAATGGGTCGAGCCGGCCGAGCCAAGGACCGTCGACGTCGAAAACCCCGCGACTGAACAGATTTGCGGGCGGGTTGCGCTTGGCTCAAGCGCTGATGTCGACCGGGCGGTCGCGGCGGCGCGGCGGGCTTTCACCAGTTGGTCGGTGACCAGTAAAGAGGAACGGCTCGACGTTCTGGTTCGGATTCTCACCGAATACCAGCAGCGCGCTGGTGATCTCGCCTCGGCGATCACCGAAGAGATGGGCGCGCCGGCGGCGCTCGCCGCCGGTCCTCAGGTCGGGTTAGGACTCGGGCACCTGAACACTGCCATCGACGTGCTGACGTCGTACACCTTCGAGGAGCAGCGCGGCGCGACGCTGATCGTCAAAGAGCCGATCGGTGTTTGCGGCCTGATCACGCCGTGGAACTGGCCGATGAACCAGGTTGCCGTCAAAGTCTTCCCAGCGCTGGCGACCGGCTGCACGACAGTGCTCAAGCCTTCGGAGATGGCACCGTTCTCGGCCCAGATCTTCGCCGAGATCCTGCATGCCGCAGGTGTTCCCGCCGGCGTGTTCAACCTGGTGCAAGGTGACGGCCCAGGCGTGGGCGTGGCACTCGCCGGCCATCCCGATGTGGACATGGTGTCGTTTACCGGCTCGACGCGGGCCGGCATCGAAATCGCCCGCAACGCCGCACCCACCGTCAAGCGCGTCACCCAGGAGCTTGGTGGGAAAGGACCCAACATCGTTCTCGATGATGCGGCCTTCGCCGAGCACGTCAGCGCCGGCGTCACCAGCATGATGGGTAACTCCGGGCAAACCTGCAGCGCGCCCTCGCGCATGCTGGTGCCCAACACCCGGATGGCCGAAGCCATCGATATCGCCAGACAGGCCACGTCGAAGCTCACCGTCGGCGACCCCGCCGGGGATGCCGCGTTAGGACCGGTGGTTTCCGGCGCCCAGTACGAGAAGATCCAGGCGCTGATCCAGAAGGGCATCGACGAGGGCGCCACCCTGGTCACCGGCGGGACCGGACGTCCCGACGGGCTGGACACGGGCTATTACGTCAAGCCAACGGTTTTCGCCGAGGTCGTCAACGACATGACGATCGCCCGGGAGGAGATTTTCGGACCGGTGCTGTCGATCCTGGGCTACGACGGCGTGGACCAGGCCATCGAGATCGCCAACGACACCGATTACGGTCTCGCCGGCTACGTCGCCGCCGACGACGTCGAGAAGGCTCGGGCAATCGCGCGCCGGCTCAAGTCGGGATGGGTGGTGATCAACGACGGATTCGATTTCCATGCGGGCTTCGGCGGCTACAAGCGCAGCGGCAACGGACGCGAATGGGGCGAGTTCGGCTTCGACGAATATCTGGAAACCAAGGCGATTCTCGGCTACTCACCGGAATCCGCCGGCTGAAAGCAAGCCATGGGTAACCTCCTGAATCTCGAGGGTCGCATCGTCGTGGTGTCCGGCGCCGGCGGTGGTGGCATCGGCACCACCGTGACAGCCATGGCAGCCGAGGCGGGAGCCACCGTGGTCGCGGTGAGCCGATCGAAGGAAAACCTCGATCAGCACATCGCACCGCTGGCACAACAAGGGTTTTCGGTCGTGCCGGTGGCCGCCGACGCGTCGACCGATGACGGCATTGCCACGGTGATCGACCAGGTGGGTTCCATCCCGGGCGAGCTGTATGGACTTGTCAATGTCGCGGGTGGCGCGGCGCCGTCGACGTGGATGCCGTCGACTCGGGTGAGCCGAACCGATTGGCGAGAGCTGTTTGCCGCCAACCTCGAAACCACGTTCTTCATGAGCCAAGCGGTGGCCGCGGAGTTGAAGAAACACAGCAGTCCCGGGTCTATCGTCTCGATCGCCTCGATCAGCGGCATGAACACCGCGCCGTTTCACATCGCCTATGGAACGGCCAAGGCCGCGGTGGCGGCGATGACCCGCACCATGGCGGTCGAACTGGCGGCGGACGGCATCCGAGTCAACGCGGTTGCGCCGGGCGTCACCGAGACGGCGGCCTCACGCACCTACGTCGACGACGATCCAGACCGCGATCGTCGGGCGATTGCGATGGGGCGGCGCGGTCGGCCCGAGGAACAGGCCGGCGCCATCCTGTTTCTGCTGTCCGATCTGTCGAGCTACATCACCGGACAGACACTCCTCGTCGACGGCGGCCTGAGCCTCAAATGGAGCCATCTCGACGCGGACAACACCTCCCTGTTCCTCAAGGACGAATCGTTCCGCGCAGCGATAAAGCGTTGGGAAGATGCATGATACGAGTTCGAGAAGCGAGGACGCAGTGACGACCAACGGCGAAGAGCTGTCCGCGCCCGTGACGATCGGCGTGGACGCCTATATCTCGGAACACTACGCGCGGGCCGAGCGTGACAAGCTGTGGCGGAAAGTGTGGCTGCAGGTCGGCCGGGTCGAGGAGTTGGCCGAGGTGGGCAGTTATCTCACCTATGACATCCTCGACGATTCCATCATCGTCGTGCGCACCGGGGCAGGCGAGTTCAAAGCCCACCACAACGTCTGCATGCACCGCGGCCGCCGCCTGATCGACACTCCACCGGGCGCGAAGAACGGCTGTGGGCGCGCGCGGAAGTCGTTCGTTTGCGGGTTTCACGGCTGGACTTACGGCTTGGACGGCGCGTGCACCTACATCCGCGAGCAACCCGACTGGCAGAACACGCTGACCGCCGAGAACACCCATCTGGCAAGCGTGCGGGTCGACACCTGGGGCGGTTGGTTGTGGATCAACATGGATCCCGAGTGCGAGTCGCTGATGGACTACTTGCATCCGGCCGCGAAAATCCTCGACCCGTTCGGCTTGGAGAACATGCGCTACAAGTGGCGCAAATGGCTGCAGTTCGACTGCAACTGGAAGGTCGCGATGGAGGCCTTCAACGAGACGTATCACGTCGCGACAACACATCCGGAGTTCAACAAGTTCGGCGAATTCAAAGGCTGGGCCAAGGCGCAGGGCAGGCACAGCAACATCGGCTACGAGGCTCCCGAAGAACTCGAGGCGACCAAGTCCAAAGTCCGGCTCGGCACCGGTGCGGACCCTCGCGTGTCGACCGCCGAAATGCAGCTCTACACACTGCAGGAAACCAATGCCACCACCACTCAGACGCTGGTGGATGCTGCCATGCGGCTGGTCGACGAGTTGCCTGAAGACACCCCGGCCGATCAGGTCCTCGAACACTGGTTGTCATCGGCGCGCCGTGACGACGCCGCGCGCGGTGTGGTTTGGCCGACGATCCCGCCCGACATCCTGGGACAGAGTGGAACCGCATGGCAGATTTTCCCGAACTTCCAGATCGGTCAGGGCCTGACCAGCGCACTGTGCTACAGCGCCCGCCCCGACCCGAGCTATGACCCGAACAAGTGCATCTTCGAAGTCGCGGTGTTCGAACTCTTCCCGAAGGGCCAAGAGCCGCAGACCGAATGGGTCTACACCCCGGTTGGTGACCCGAACTGGCTCAGTGTGCTACCGCAGGACTTCTCCAACATGGCCGCGGTGCAGCAGGGCATGAAGTCTCTTGGCTTCCCCGGCACCAAACCCAACCCGTACCGCGAACGCAGCACGGTCAATCTGCACTATCAGCTGTCGAAGTACATGGGCACCGGCGAACCAAAGGAGCTCGCGTGACCCGCGCCGGCGACGATGCAGAGCGAAGCGATGAGGAGGAGCGGCGCTTATGACCTGCGAGTCGACAGATACCCCGGATGACATCGACATCCCGGCGCTGCGCGAAAAGTATCAACAGGAACGCGAAAAGCGGCTGCGCGCCGAGGGTTCCAAGCAGTACATCGAGCTCGAAGACGACTTCGCCGGCTACTACGAAACCGATCCGTATACGCCGATCACACCGCGCGATCCGATCAGTGAGGACATCGACGTCGCGGTACTGGGTGGCGGCTTCGGCGGGTTGCTCGCGGCTGCCCATCTGAAGAAGGCCGGCGTCGACGATGTCCGCATCATCGAGCTGGGCGGCGACTTCGGCGGCGTCTGGTACTGGAACCGCTATCCGGGCATCCAGTGCGACAACGAATCCTACTGCTACATCCCAATGCTCGAAGAGCTCGACTTCATGCCCTCGAAGAAGTTCGCCGACGGCGCCGAGATCTACGAGCATTGCCGGCGGATCGGCAAGCACTTCGGTCTCTACGATTCCGCGATCTTCTCCACCCAGGTGCGCGCGCTGCACTGGGACGAGGAGCTCAAGCGCTGGCGGATCAGCACGAACCGCGCCGACGACATCCGCGCGCGGTTTGTCGTGATGGCTTCGGGCCCCTTTCACCGGCCCAAGCTGCCCGGTATCCCCGGGATCAAGGACTTCAACGGCCACAGCTTCCACTCGTCGCGCTGGGACTACGGCTATACGGGCGGGGACGCCACCGGTGGACTGGACAAGCTGGCCGACAAGCGTGTCGCCGTCATCGGCACCGGCGCCACGGCGATTCAGATCGTGCCGTTTCTGGGCCGCCATGCCCAGCAGCTGTACGTGTTTCAGCGCACCCCGTCGTCGGTCGACGTGCGCAACAATGCGCCAACCGACCCCGAGTGGGTGAAGTCCCTACAGCCGGGCTGGCAGAAGGAGCGGCAGCGCAACTTCCACTCCTGGACATTCGAGGGGATGGCACTGGGACAGCCCGATCTGGTCTGCGACTTTTGGACCGAACTCGGTCGCAATACGGCGACACGGGTGCTGGCACTGGAGGACCCGGCGTCGATGACTCCGGAGCAGTTCATGGCGATTCGGGAGGAAGAAGACTACAAGGTCATGGAGCGGCTGCGGCGCCGCATCGACAGCATCGTCGAAGACCCGCGGACCGCCGAGGCGCTCAAGCCCTACTACCGGTTCCTCTGCAAGCGGCCGCTTTCCAACGACGAGTACCTCTCGACGTTCAACCGGCCCAATGTGACCCTGGTCGACGTGTCGTCGTCCAAAGGGGTGGAACGGATCACCCAGAACGGGCTGGCGGTCAATGACGTTGAGTACGAAGTCGATTGCATCATCTACGCCAGCGGCTTCGAGATCACGACCGAGCTCAGCCGGCGCTATTCGATCGATGCGATCGAAGGCCGCGACGGGCTGTCGCTGTTCGACTACTGGGATGACGGCTACAAGACACTGCACGGGATGACCAGCGCGGGTTTCCCCAATCAGTTCTTCACCGGCTTCACCCAAGTGGGCATCTCCGCCAACATCGCCGCCAACTACGAGCTACAGGGCGAGCATATCGCCTACATCATCGCCGAAACCCTGGCCCGCGGCGCCACGACGGTGGAGCCGAGCCATGAGGCTCAGAACATTTGGGGTACGACGATCCGCGAGACCGCGATTGACAACTCGGCGTTCGACGCCCAATGCACGCCCGGCTACTACAACAACGAAGGCGGCGGCGGGGGAGAAGGCATTCGGTCACACCTCGGCGAGCCTTATGGACCCGGCTTCTACGCCTTCGGCGACTTGTTGGCGCAATGGCGCGACACGGGTGATCTCGACGGCCTCGTGTTGGGAACGTGAATGGCTGAACTGAGATTCGACGATCGGGTGGCCGTCGTCACCGGCGCCGGCCGAGGGTTGGGCCGCGCCTACGCCCTGCTGCTCGCGAGCAGGGGCGCCAAGATCGTCGTCAACGACACCGGCGGCAGCCTGACCGGCGACGGCGCCGATCCTGGCCCCGCCGATGCGGTGGTCGACGAAATCCGGGCGGCCGGCGGCGAGGCCGTGGCCTGCACCGAATCGGTGGCAACCGCCGCCGGCGGCCAAGCCGTCGTTGCGGCGGCACGGGATCGCTACGGTGGCATCGACATTCTGATCCACAACGCGGGCACTGTTCGCCGGGCATCGCTCGCGGAGATGACCTACCAAGACTTCGACGCCGTGCTGGATGTCCACTTGCGTGGCGCCTTTCATGTGGTACGGCCCGCCTTCCCGCTGATGCGCGACGCACACTTCGGACGCATCGTGTTGACGTCGTCGATCGGCGGGCTGTACGGCAACCACGGCGTGGCGAATTACGCCGTCGCCAAGGCCGGCATCATCGGCCTCTCCAACGTCGTCGCGCTCGAAGGAGCCGCGGACAACGTGTTCTGCAACGTCATCGTCCCGTCCGCGGTTACCAGAATGGCTGAAGGCCTGGATACTTCGGCCTACCCGCCGATGGATCCCGAGCTGGTGGCGCCGGTGGTGGGCTGGCTGGCTCACGAAGCCTGCTCGATCACCGGGGAAATGCTGATCGCCATCGCGGGCCGGGTAGCCAAGGCCGTCATCAGCGAGACCCCCGGCGTATACCAGCCGTCGTGGTCGATCGAGGAAGTCGGCGACCAGATGGCCGCCATCGGCGAGGCGGCCGCGCCGGTGATGTTTCCGGTCGTTCCGGACGGCCACGTCGATCACATTCGCTACAGCTTCGCGATGGCTCAAGGAGCGCATCATGGCTAGCGCCAACAACCCGACCGGTCCGCTGGACGGTGTGCGGGTCGTCGATCTGACCGCGATGGTGATGGGGCCGTATTGCACTCAGATCATGGCCGACATGGGCGCCGACGTGATCAAAGTCGAGCCGCCGCAAGGGGATAACACCCGCTACATCTCGGTCGGGCCCGAACCGTCGATGAGCGGTGTGTTCGTCAACGTGAACCGCGGCAAGCGCAGCATCGTGCTCGACCTGCAGTCGCAGCCCGGGAAGTCAGCGCTGCAAGCGCTGGTCGCGACCGCCGACGTGTTCGTCCACTCGATGCGGTCCAAGGCGATTGCCCGGCTCGGGTTCGGTTACGACGACGTGGCTGCGATCAACCCCGGCATCGTCTACACCAACTGTTACGGGTATGGCCGGCGCGGGCCGGACCGGGATCTACCCGCCTATGACGACACCATCCAGGCGGCCTGCGGACTGCCGGCCGTTCAGGAACAACTCACCGGTGAGGCCAGCTATGTGGGAACCATCATGGCGGACAAGGTTGCCGGGCTGACGGCGCTCTACGCCACGATGATGGCCCTCTATCACCGTGAACGCACCGGTGAAGGACAAGAAGTCGAGATCGCCATGTTCGAGACGATGGCGTCCTTCATGCTGGTCGAGCATGCCAATGGCGCGATGTTCGATCCTCCGCTCGGCCCGGCAGTCTATCCCCGCACGGTGGCGCCCAATCGGCGGCCGTACCGCACCAGTGACGGGTATGTCGCGGCGCTGATCTACAACGACAAGCACTGGGCGGCCTTCATCAACGCGGTGCGACCACCGTGGGCCGACTCCCAATACGCCACGCTCGAGCGGCGCGCACGTCAGATCGACACCGTCTACGCGTTGGTGGCGGAAACACTCAAGGAGCGGACAACCGCCGAGTGGTTGGAGCTGTTCCGTGAACTGGAGATACCTGCGGCGCCGCTGAGTGCTCCCGCCGACCTGTTCGACAACCCACACCTGACTGCCGCCGGGTTTTTCCAGACGGTGGAAACGCCGCATGGGCCGGTGCGTTTTCCCGGTGTGCCCACCTGGTTTTCGCGTACCCCGGGCCGGGTCACCGGCCCCGCCCCGCAACTGGGTGCCGACACCGCCGACGTGCTCGATGAACTCGGCCTGGCTGCCGACGCGAAGTAGTCTCCCCCACAGCGCCGAGTGTGCGGTGTCATA